>NZ_JBFUDW010000001.1:0-1052369 GCF_056404515.1 Mesorhizobium sp. P2_C7
GCGCCTGCCGATGCTGGCGGCGTTGCGCCTGCTGGGGCTGGCGGCGGAGTGGCGGCTGCAGCGGTCGCCGCAGGTGCGGCCTCCGCTGCAGGAGGCGTCGCCGGTGCCGTACCCGGTGGCGGCGTTGTGGCGGGTGCGGCCGCGGGCGGAGTGGCGGCAGCCGGTGCAGAAACCGCTGGCGCGTTCGTCGCCGAGGGCGGCGTGGTCAGTGCGGCGACCGATTCGCCTTCGCCGATGCCGCTCTGTCCGCCGGCCGGGCCGGGGTCGACTTCGCTGCCCTGCGGCGTCAGCCGCTGGGTGAATTTCGGGGCTTCGCTTTCGGTGCCGCCGGCCGCGGGTGCTGGCGGCGCTGCCGCGGCATCTGTTGCCGGCTTGGCCGGCGCCGGCTTCACCGGTTCCGTCTTCACGACCTTGGTGCTGCCGTCGAGCCCCAGCATCTTGCCGAAGGCGTCCTTGTTCAGCCAGATGCCATAGCCACCACCGGCAACGACCAGCAAGGCGACGACGACAGCGATCAAGCCGCCATAGCTGCGCCTGCGTTCGGCGGGCCTCAGGCGCTGGAAAGTGTCCGACACCGGCTCTTCGTTGCTTGAAAAGACATCGACCCCGTCGTCCTCGGCCTCCTCGCTGTCCATCCCCGGAAGGGGCGTTTCTGTGCGAGCAGGCGCTGGCGTCGGCTTTTGCYAGCTTGGCTCGACCTTGGCGGCAGGTGGTGGCGCCGGTCGATAAGGTTCCGGTTTGGCCGCGGGCGGTGCCGGCCAGGTTGGTTCTTCCTTCGTCGGTTGCCGTGCATGGCTCGGCTGGTTCTTGTTGCGGTCGATCGAGGAAAAGATGTGTTCCAGCTCCGCAAGCGGATCAGTGTCCGGCGCGCTCTTGGCGTAGTCCCGCTCGACACTCGCGACAGCGTCTTCCAGGGAGCGCTTCTGCTTGGCTATGACCTCGGCGGACAGCGGCGGCGAAAATTCCGCAAGCCTCTTTTCGAGTGCGGTACGCGCACCGTCATAGATCCGCTTGCGCGTATCGAGTCCCGGCTCGCCGTGCTTGTCGAGCTGCCTTTTCAGAACAGAAACGAAATCTGCCATGCTTCGGTCGACCTGTATTTTGCTCCCGGGCCGGCCCCCGCAAATCGGCCGCGATGCCCGGAAAGGCTGAGAAACTAGTCTTGAAACGGATCGGTCACAAGTATCGTGTCATCCCGTTCCGGGCTGGTGGACAGGAGCGCGACCGGGGCGCCGATCAGCTCCTCGATGTAGCGGACATATTTGACCGCCTGGGCCGGAAGATCGTTCCAGCTGCGTGCGCCGGCGGTGGTGCCCTTCCAGCCCTCCAGGGTCTCGTAGACCGGTTCGACGCGTGCCTGCGCGCCCTGGCTGGCCGGCAGATAGTCGATCATCTCGCCGTCGAGACGGTAGCCGGTGCAGACCTTGATCTCGTCCAGCCCGTCGAGCACGTCGAGCTTGGTCAGCGCAATGCCCTTGATGCCGTTGACGGCGACGGCCTGGCGCACCAGCACCGCGTCGAACCAGCCGCAGCGGCGCTTGCGGCCGGTGACGACACCGAATTCATGGCCGCGCGTGCCGAGGAACTCGCCGATCTCGTTCTTCTGCTCGGTCGGGAACGGGCCTTCGCCGACGCGCGTCGTGTAGGCCTTGGTGATGCCGAGCACATAGCCGATGGCGCCCGGGCCGACGCCAGAGCCGGCGGCCGCCTGCCCGGCGACCGTGTTCGACGAGGTGACGAACGGATAGGTGCCGTGGTCGATATCGAGCAACGTGCCTTGCGCGCCCTCGAACAGGATGCGTTCGCCAGCGCGGCGCTTGTCGTCCAGGATTTTCCAGACCCGGTCCATGTAGGGCAGGATCTCGGCCGCGACCGAGGTCAGCTCATGCATGATCGCTTCATGCGTGACTTCGGCATGGCCAAGTCCGCGACGCAGCGCATTGTGGTGCGTCAGCAGCCTGTCGACCTTCAAGGGCAGCGTTTCCAAATCCGCCAAATCCATCACCCTGACCGCGCGCCGGCCGACCTTGTCTTCATAGGCCGGGCCGATGCCACGACGGGTCGTGCCAATCTTCGTTCCGGAATTGGAGGCGGCGTCCTCGCGGAATCCATCCAGCTCCCGATGCAGCGACAGGATAAGCGCTGTGTTTTCGGCTATTTTCAGGCGATCCGGCGCCACTTCGACGCCTTGCGCCTTGAGCTTCGCCACTTCGGCGACGAAAGCATGCGGGTCGAAAACGACGCCATTGCCGATGATGGACAGCTTTCCCTGGCGCACGACCCCGGACGGAAGCAACGATAATTTGTAGACCTTGCCGTCGACGACCAGCGTGTGGCCGGCATTGTGGCCACCTTGAAAGCGCACCACGACATCGGCGCGCTCCGACAGCCAGTCGACGATCTTGCCCTTGCCTTCGTCGCCCCACTGCGAGCCGACGACCACCACATTGGCCATGTTTCTTTTCCCTTGAGACGCCGCCAAGCGGCTTGAATATGGTTCGAAACGACAGGCCTCTATAACGTCAAGACCTCGTGAGCGCGACCTTTCTTTGCCGCCAAAATTGCGCTGAGGCACAACAATTTTCGGCTTTGACATCATTTACTTGGGCAGACGGGGGCAATAGGCCGGCAAACACCGCAGCTCACCTCTGGCGGCCGGAATCCCGCCATGCATCGACGCGCCTACATATTTCTGTTGCTCACCACCTTGCTGTGGGGCGGCAACTCGGTGGCCGGCAAGCTGGCGGTCGATCACGTCTCGCCGATGACACTCGTCTTCCTGCGCTGGGTGCTGGCCGTGGCGATCTTGCTGCCGATCGGCCTTCAGACGATCCGCAAGGACTGGCCGGTGGTGCGCAAGCACTGGCTCGTGCTGGCGGCCCTTGGCGCCAGCGGCTTCACCTTGTTCAACACGATCTTCTACACGGCGCTCAACTACACGACGGCGATCAACGTCTCGATCGAACAGGCGGCGATGCCGATCCTGATCATCGTCGCCAATTTCGTCTTCTTCCGCTTGCGCGTGAACTGGGCGCAGATTGTCGGCGTCGTGCTGACCATCGCCGGCGTGGTCCTGACCGCATGCCACGGCGACCCGCGCCGGCTGTTGACGCTGGAGCTCAATTTCGGCGACGCCATCATGCTGGTCGCGGTGTTTCTCTACAGCGGCTATTCGGTCGGGCTGCGGCTGAAGCCGGTGATGCACTGGCAGAGCCTGATGCTGGCCCTGTCGGTTGCCGCACTTGTCACCTCGCTGCCCTTCTTCGTGTGGGAGATCGCCGCCGGCAAGGTCATCGTGCCCGACGCGCGCGGCTGGCTGGTCATTGTCTATACCGCGGTCGGCGCCTCGGCCATCTCGCAGATCTTCTACATCAGGGGCAACGAACTGATCGGCGCCAACCGCGCCGGCCTGTTCATCAACCTGGTACCGATCTTCGGCACGCTGCTTTCGGTGCTGATCGTCGGCGAGACATTCCAACTCTACCAGGCGCTGGCTCTGGTGCTTGTGGTGGGCGGCATCGGGCTTGCCGAATACAGCGGGCGCAAGGCAGCGCTGGGGTCAGCCAGAACACGCTGAACAGACGAAAGGCGCGGACCAGCCGCGCCTTTCGATCTTTCGCAACAGGTCGCGGCGTCACATCGCGTTGACGTCGAAGTGCAGCCGCTTGGCCGAGTCGATCGACTTGTGCGCCTTGACCTGCTCCAGCACGTTTTCCGGGAACGGCGCATCGAGGTAGAGCAGCGCGATGGCATCGCCGCCCGGCCGGTTGCGGCCAAGCTGGAAATTGGCGATGTTGACGCCGTTCTCGCCGCACACCGTTCCAAGCAGGCCGATGATGCCCGGCGCGTCGGCATTGGTCGTGTAGAGCATGTGCTGGCCGACCTCGGCGTCGAGATTGATGCCCTTGATCTGGATGAAGCGCGGCTTGCCATCGGAGAAGCAGGTTCCGGCGATCGAGCGGGTCTTGTGCTCGGTCTTGACCGTCAGCTTGATGTAGCCGTCGAACACGCCGGACTTGTCGCGCTTGACCTCGGCAACGATGATGCCGCGCTCCTTCACCATGATCGGCGCCGACACCATGTTGACGTCGGAGACCTGCGGCCGGATCAACCCGGCAAGGGTGGCGCTAATCAGCGCGCGCGTGTTCATCGTCGCGGTCGAGCCGTCGAACAGGATCTCGACCTCCGTGATCGGGTCTTCGGTGACCTGGCCGACAAAGGCGCCGAGCACTTCGGCGAGCTTGACGAAGGGCTTCAGCCGCGGCGCCTCCTCGGCGGTGATCGACGGCATGTTGATGGCGTTGGAGACGGCGCCCTTGATCAGGTAGTCGGCCATCTGCTCGGCGACTTGCAGCGCGACATTCTCCTGCGCTTCCGCCGTCGAGGCGCCGAGATGCGGCGTTGCAACCACATTCTCCATGCCGAACAACGCGTTCTGCTCGGCCGGCTCGACCTCGAAAACGTCGATGCCGACACCAGCCACCTTGCCGCTCTTCAGCGCCGCGATCAGGTCGGCTTCGACGACCAGCCCGCCACGCGCGCAGTTGATGATGCGCACGCCGTTCTTCATCTTGGCGATCGCGGCGGCGTCGATGATGTTGCGCGTCTTGTCGGTCAGCGGCGTGTGCAGCGTGATGAAGTCGGCGCGGGCGAAAAGCTCATCCAGCTCGACCTTGTCGACGCCAAGCTCTTCGGCCCGCTTGTCCGACAGGAACGGGTCGAAGGCAATGACATGCATCTTGAGGCCGACGCCGCGCGTGGCGACGATCGAGCCGATGTTGCCGCAGCCAATGATGCCCAGCGTCTTGCCGGTGATCTCGACGCCCATGAAGCGGTTCTTTTCCCATTTGCCGGCATGGGTCGAGGCGTTGGCTTCCGGGATCTGGCGCGCCAACGCGAAGATCATCGCCACCGCATGTTCGGCGGTGGTGATCGAATTGCCGAAGGGCGTGTTCATCACGATGATGCCCTTGCGGCTCGCCGCCGGGATATCGACATTGTCGACGCCGATGCCGGCGCGGCCGATGACCTTGAGATTGGTGGCGGCATTGATCAGCTTTTCGGTGACCTTGGTCGCCGAGCGGATGGCGAGGCCATCGTACTGGCCGATCACTTCGGCGAGCTTTTCCTTGTCCTTGCCGAGGTCGGGCAGATAGTCGACCTCGACGCCGCGATCCTTGAAGATCTGCACGGCGGTGGGAGAAAGTTTGTCTGAGACGAGAACGCGAGGCATGGATTTGATCCTTTGCGATTGGCGTCCCTCCACCTTGAGGGGAGGGTCGGCGCGTAAGCGCCGGGATGGGGTCCTTCTGGCCGGATGGCCTGATCTTCTGGATGTTGGATCGTTGAGCCGGGTGGAGGCGACCCCACCCAGCCCTTCGGAGTCAAGCCGCGACCTTGAGCGAGGCCTTTTGCGCGGCAAAGGCCCAGTCGAGCCAGGACAGCAGCGCTTCGAGATCGGCGGTCTCCACCGTCGCGCCGCACCAGATGCGCAGGCCGGGCGGTGCGTCGCGATAGGCGCCGATGTCATAGGCGGCACCTTCCTTGTCGAGCACTGAGACCAGCCCCTTGGCGAAAGCCGCCTGCCCGTCGGCGTCGAGCGCGGACACGTCCGGGTCGGTGAAGGACAGGCAGACCGAGGTGTTCGACCGCGTCGCCGGTTCGACGGCGAGATGACCGAGCCATGAGGACTTGCCGACAAAGCGATCGATGACGGCGGCATTGGCATCGGCTCTGGCGATCAGTGCCTCGAGGCCGCCGATCGACTTCGCCCAGTGAAGCGCGTCGAGATAATCCTCGACGCACAGCATCGACGGCGTGTTGATGGTCTCGCCCTTGAAGATGCCTTCGATAAGCTTGCCGCCCGAGGTCAGGCGGAAGATCTTCGGCAGCGGCCAGGCCGGCTTGTAGGTCTCCAGCCGCTCGACGGCGCGAGGCGACAGGATCAGCATGCCATGCGCGCCCTCGCCGCCCAGCACCTTCTGCCAGGAGAAGGTGACGACATCCAGCTTGTGGAAGTCGAGCCTTTGCGCAAAGGCGGCCGAAGTCGCGTCGCAGATGGTCAGGCCCTTGCGATCCGCGGGAATGAAATCGCCGTTAGGCACCCGCACGCCCGACGTGGTGCCGTTCCATGTGAAGACCACATCGCGATCGAAGTCGATCTTCGCCAGGTCGGGCAATTGGCCGTAGCCGGCCTCGATCTTGCGCACGTCGGCAAGCCTGAGCTGCTTGACCACATCGGTGACCCAGCCGGAGCCGAAGCTCTCCCAGGCGACCATGTCGACGCCGCGCTCGCCGAGCAGTGACCACAGCGCCATCTCGACCGCGCCGGTGTCCGACGCCGGCACGATGCCGATGCGGTAGTCCGCCGGAACCTGGAGAATTTCCCGCGTCAGCTCGATCGCCTGTTCGAGCTTGGCCTTGCCGATCTTGGCGCGGTGCGAACGGCCGAGCGCAGCAGCTTTCAGCGCCTCGACCGACCAGCCGGGGCGTTTTGCGCAGGGACCTGAGGAGAAATTGGGATTTGCCGGACGGAGTCCGGGCTTCGTATGTGTCGTCATCGTGGTCTATCCTTCCAGATAGTGGCCCCTCGTTGGGGAGGGGTGGCCCACGGACGGCGATATGCGTTCAGGCTTCGGGCGTCAAGAGGAAAGTTTTTGTCGTTGGCAGGATACCGGCGATCCGTGATCAGGATGTCGCGACCTCGAACGCAAACGGCAGATCCGAAGATCCGCCGCCGGTGTTTTGATGTGTACCGAGCCTGCTACCAGAGATCGTAGCGTAGCCCGAGCTTGAGCTGGTGATTGCTGATCCCCTTGTGGACCGGGAAGGAGGTCAGGCTTTCGGCAGTCACATATTCGGCGTCGGGGGCGGAAAAATACTGATAGCCCAGATCGACGGAAACGTTCTTCGACACCTGATAGGCAAGGCCCGCATTCAACGTGTAAGCCAGCGAGTACTTGGTCTGGTCGTCCTGCTGGATCAACTCGCTGGTCGGGTCATTGTTGTCGATGAAGCTAGCCGAAAGCTTGCGCGTGCTGCGGACAACGCCGATACCGGCGCCGAGGTAGGGCGTGATCCCGACATAGGTACCAAGGTCGACATAACCGTTGAGCATGCCAGAGAAGGCGTAGTTCTTCAGCGATGCCGATGCCACGGTCGACTCTACCGGCGGCGTCACGATCGCTGAATTGTCATAGCCGACGCTGATCTTGTTGCCGGGCAGGTAGCCGAGATTGAGATCTGCACGCAGATAGTCGTTGAAATGGTAGCCAAAGCCGATGCTGACAAAGATGGGATCTTCCTTGTCGTCGTAGCTCGCCGGCGTGAAGGTGAAATCCTCATTTTCGAAGCTCTTCTGCACCAGATAGGAGACATCGCCGCGCAGATACCAGCCCGAGCCGACCTCGACGGGCACATAGTCCGGCGCCTGGTCGACGTAGATCGGCGGATCATAGTCGGCGGCGAGCGTGGGCGTCAGCGGCATAAGGGCAAGTGCGCCGAGCGCCAGCGCTATACGCGAAGTAACTGTCATGGACCCGACTCCCGAATTTGGCGCCGCCAGCTATTGCAACGGCAGCCATCGTTTCAGGAAGCATTGTTAACCATAGTGGTTAAGTGCCGGTTAAGGCTAACAGAGCGTTAGCAAATTCATTTCCGGCGGAAACTTTCATTGCAGGCGACCCACGAGCAATTCCAGGAAAAGTGTCAAACGGATTGCGTCAAGACAAAGAGATTGAGCGGTTCTGCGTTTCCATGAAACGCAGAACCGCTCAAACGAAAACCGCCCGGTCGATGCCGGGCGGTTCGCGAACTTGCTGGGAATGCTGGCGTTACTTGGTGTAGACCGGCTCGGGTTCGGGCTGATAGGCAACCACCGGCGCCGCGCAACCGTTGTTCCCGCCGAACTGATAGCGCAGGCCACCGCGCACCTCGTGGGTGTTGATGCCGCCGTCGAAGCCGGGGCCGGCGCTGCTTGCGTCCCATTCGAACATGCGACCGCCCTGGATGTGGCTGTAGCGATAACCGGCATCAAGGATGATCTTGTCGGTCAGGCAGTAGGAAGCACCGGCCATCAGAGCGTAGGCGAAGCGCCAGTTGGACGAGCCGGGGTTGAACTCGGTGGTGTTCGGGTCCCTGAGATCATCCCATTTGACATGCGCGCCGCCGATGCCGGCGCCGACATAGGGCGTGATGCCATGATATGTGCCGAGATCGGCATAGGCGTTTGCCAGCAGGAGCAAGGCGCTCATCTTTGACTCTTCGGTCGATGTCGAGACGGCATCCGAAGTGCCGCCGTCGAAGTTCGACTTGAACCAGTAGTCGGCAGTCAAGTCCGTGCGGAAGTAATCATTGACCTTGTAACCAACACCGCCGCCGAGCGAGAAACCGCCCTTGAGATTGGCGAAATCGAAGCTCTTGTTGCCGGGTGTGATCAGGCAATTACAGGGATCGATGGAGTAAGTCATGTAGTCGACGCCGCGCACATCCGACTTGTGATAGTCGATATCGCCGCGAATATACCAGCCGCCAATATCGGCCGGCTGCTCGTAGACCGGCGGCGGAGCCTCTTCGACCACCGGGAGGTCGGCTGCGAAAACCGGCCCGGTCAGCCCCGCGAACAGCGCAGCGAGCAGGGCCTTTCTTGCTGTATTGAACATGCTTGTCACCCCTAGGAAGTTCGGAACGGCGATCGTGTCCGAAATGCGATTGCTTTCAGTCGTGGATAATGAATTGCAAAGGTTAAAAGGCGTTTAACCCTGTTGCTTAACCACGAATCTCTACACTTCGAGGAATCGGGGCGCGACTTTCGAGACCGGGAGCGACTGCTGGCCAACAAAAAGCCCGCCGGAAGGGCGGGCCTTTTTTGCGGGTGGATATGCTGAGGCGCGACGCCCTTCGGGCGCGCTAGGCGCGACGCCCTTCGGGCGCGCTAGGCGCGACGCCCTTCGGGCGCGCTAGGCGCGACGCCCTTCGGGCGCGCTAGGGATCAGGCGGCGCTGCGTGTTTCCGAGATGACTTCGACGATGTCGTTGACGACCGCCTCGACCAGTTGCGGGTCGTCGCCCTCGGCCATGACGCGGATCAGCGGCTCGGTGCCGGATGGCCGGATGACCAACCGCCCGGCCTTGCCCAGGCGGTGACGGGCGTCCTCGATGGCTGCCTTGACGGGCGCTTCCTCGAGGGGCTTGCCGCCGGAAATATGGACGTTCTTCAGAAGCTGCGGCACAGGTTCGAATTTCTTCGACAGCTCGCTGACCGGCCGACCCTGCCGTTTGATGCAGGCCAGCACCTGCAGCGCCGAAACCAGGCCGTCGCCGGTGGTCGAGAAATCCGACAGCACGATATGGCCCGACTGTTCGCCGCCGACATTGAGCCCATGCGCGCGCATATGCTCCACGACATAGCGGTCGCCGACCTTGGTGCGGTGCAATTGCAGCTTCATGTCGCCGAGGAAACGCTCGAGCCCGAGATTGGACATGACCGTCGACACGACGCCGCCGCCGGCAAGCCGCCCGCTCTGGTGCCAGGATTCGGCGATCAGTGCCATGATCTGATCGCCATCGACGATCGCCCCGTTCTCATCGACAATGACCACACGGTCGGCATCGCCGTCGAGCGCGATGCCGATGTCGGCGCGCACTTCGTGCACTTTCTTCTGCAGGCCCGCGGGATGGGTCGAACCGCATTCCTTGTTGATGTTGAAGCCGTTGGGTTCGACATTGATGGCGACGACTTCGGCACCCAGCTCCCACAGTGCCTCGGGCGCCACCTTGTAGGCGGCGCCGTTGGCGCAGTCGACGACGATCCTGAGGCCCGAAAGCGACATCGAGCGCGGCAAGGTGCGTTTGGCGAATTCGATGTAGCGGTCATGCACGCCGTCGACGCGCTTGGCGCGGCCAAGCCCGTCGGAATCGGCGAGCGTCAGTTCGATGTCCTTGTCGAGCATGCCCTCGATACGCTCTTCGATCTCGTCGGAGAGCTTGTAGCCGTCGGGGCCGAACAGCTTGATGCCGTTGTCGTAGTAGGGATTGTGCGAGGCGGATATCATGACGCCGATATCGGCGCGCAGCGAACGCACCAGCATGGCGACCGCAGGCGTCGGGATCGGGCCGAGCAGGAACACGTCCATGCCGGCGGCGCACAGGCCGGACACCATCGCATTCTCGATCATGTAACCCGAAAGCCTGGTATCCTTGCCGAGCACGACGCGATGACGATGACTGCCGCGCTGGAACGAGAGGCCGGCGGCCATGCCGACCCGCATCGCGATTTCAGCGGTCATCGGAAATTTGTTGGCGCGCCCGCGAATGCCGTCCGTGCCGAAATAATTCCCTGCCATGCTTACCAGATTCCTCGACAGTTCTTTGCTGGCACGTCATGCCACAATTGGCCAGGGCGCCATGATCACATTGTGTGATTGTATGTTACCAATCCTTAGAAAATCATTGTTGTGCACTGCACACAACATGACTGCAACCCAATTGCTGAGACTGCCACGCTGCAATATACCAGTCATGCGAGCATTTCAGCGCGGATGCACCTGGAAAAATCTTGCTCGCAATCCAGCAACAGGCAACAATTTCATCACCTTGTCGGGAGGAGCCAGCTTTGGGCGGTATATACGCCACTTAGCATCTGGCGCAACCGACCGTTGAGCGTTATTGATTTGCAGGGACATATCATGGGCTGCTGCAACGGAGAAACGCTATGCTCATCCACCGACTTGCCACTTTGACCGGCCTCGCCGTCGCGACCTTGTTCCTGGCTTCGCCAGCCAACGCGCTGACGATGGCCGAGTGCAGCACGAAGTATAACGCCGCCAAGGACGCGGGGACACTCGCCGGGGCGACCTGGAACCAGTTCCGCAAGGCGCAGTGCGGCCCCGATGCCGCCGCGACCACCGATACCAAGCCAGCCGACACCAAGAAGGCAGCTGAAACGAAGCCGGCCAAGGCAGCCAAAACGACCACCGCCGCGGCAACAGACAGCACCGCCAAGGGTCTGACGGCCAAGGAATGCAGCGCCAAGTACCAGGCGGCGAAGGCTGCCGGCACGCTGAACGGCATGAAGTGGAACGACTTCCGCAAGGCCGAATGCGCCGCCGGCGCGTCTGCCGCCGCCGACACCAAGCCGGCAACCACCAAGGCTGCCGCGGCTCCCGCCGACAGCAAGGGTCTGACCATGGCTGAATGCAGCACCAAGTATCAGGCTGCCAAGACGGCCAACACGCTGAAAGGCATGAAGTGGAACGACTTCCGCAAGACCGAATGCGGTGCCGCCGCGTCGGATGACGACACGGTGCCGGCTCCGAGTGAGGCAAACTACACCAAAGAGCCGGCAAAGCCGACGACGGCTGCGCCGAAGGGCGTCACTTTCCCGTCGGCGATCTCGCCGAAATACGCCAGCGAGACCCCCGGAAAGGGCCGCATGCATACCTGTCTCGACCAGTACTATGCCCTCAAGGACGCAAACGCGCTTGGCGGCCTCAAGTGGATCCAGAAGGGCGGCGGCTTCTACAGCCTCTGCAACGCCAAGCTGAAGACCTGAGCGCCGCATAGCCAGACAAACACAAAGGCCCGCGAGGCGTCAGCTTCGCGGGCCTTTTTGTTGCCTTCAAGCAGTCTCAATCGACCTGTTTCGCTGACCGCAGAAGCTCGACCAGGCTGGTGAGATCGGCGTTGGCCTTGCCGGCCGCCACGCCGCGCTTCATCAGGCCTTGCATCGGCAGCATGAGTTCGGTGCCGATGCCCGCCGCCTTGCTGGCGTCGATCAGATTGACATAGGCCTCGGCCTGCATGCCGAGATTGGAGGCGACATTGCTGGTGTGGTCGCCGGCGTCGATCTGCTCGGCCCATTTCGGCAACCCACCTTGCATCGCCTGCAGCCATGACATCAGCAGCGGCATGAATTCGCCGGCTGGAATTCCTGCCGAACCCGTCAGCGCCAGCGCCTGCATCACACCCCCGAACAGGCCATACATGCCCGCCAGCAGCGCGATATCGTGGAGCGGTGCCAGGCCGGCATCCTCGCCGAGATATTTGCTGGTTCCCAGCGCATCGAGTTGTCCCGAGTGCATGTCGAATCCCTGCCTGGAGCCGCTATAGAGGATCAGGGCGTGCCGCCCGCCGATCATCGGCGGCACCGCCATGATGCCGCCATCGACATAATTGGCGCCGTGCGTGAGGGCCCACTGCGACATCGCCCGCGCCTGCTCGGGCGTGCCGTTGGTGAGATTGACCAGTGTGCGGCCAGACAGCGCTTCCCGCGCGGGAGCAAGGGCCTCGTGGACCGTGTCGTAGACCAGAAGGCAGACCACGATCAGCGGGCTCGACCTGACAGCGTCCTCGACGCTGGCAGCCACGACAGCGCCCTTGGCCGCCAAAGCGTGCGCCTTTGCTTGAGAACGGTTCCACACTGTCACCACATGGCCTTTGTCGAGAAAGGCCTCGGTGAGAGCCGTGCCCATGGCGCCAAGGCCGATTACAGTCATATCGCTCATCTTGTGTCTCTCCGTGGTTCGGGTTTGCCAGGTCACGCCGGCAAGGGGCTCAGGTCCTGGCCAAGGCCGCCATCGACGGTCAGCCGCGCCCCTGTGGTGAAGGTTGCGTCGAAAGCCAGGAACAGCACCGCACGCGCCACCTCATCGATGGTGCCGTGACGCTTCATCGGTGTGACCGCGTCGCCGATCGCCATGAAGGCCGCCCGCTCCTCGGCGGAAGCGCTCGCCACGCCCATTGTCGGCGTATCGATGAAGCCGGGGCTGACCACATTCACGCGGATCCGGCGCGGCAGGAGCTCGGCGGCGAGGACCTTGGCGAAAGCGCGAAGTGCTGCCTTCGACCCGGAATAGACGCTCATTCCGCCGTTGCCGGATTCATCTGCGATCGACGAGGTGAAGACGATCGCACCACCATCGTTGATCAGCGGCAGCAGGCGCTGTGCGGTGAAGAAGGCGCCTTTCGTGTTGACGCTGAAGATGCGGTCGTAGCTGTCCTCGGTGACCCGCTCCACCGGTTCGAGATTGGCAACCCCGGCATTGATGTGGAGGAAGTCGATCTGGCCGAGCTTCTGTCCTACTTCCGCCCCGAGCGTGACGATATCGGCCATGTCGCCGATGTCCGACTGCACGACATGGGCGCGCGAAAACAACTTCGTGCGGGCGGCTTCGATGTTGCGGTGATCGCGGCCGGTGACCAGCACGTTGGCGCCGCCTTCGACCAGCGCCTCCGCCACGGCAAGCCCAATGCCGTGCGTTCCGCCGATCACCACGGCCTTCTTGCTTGCGTATCGTGTCATGATCCATCCTTTTCGCCAAAATTCGACCACCGACGGCCTTTGCAGGCCGAAGCAAGGTACCGATATGTTGTTGTGCTGTTTGCCGGTGCCGGCGATCTGTTTTGAAGTTATGGACCGGCTTGGGTTTTCTCAAGTACCGACAAAAATGTAAGCCACCCACCGATTGCTCAGAATTGGATGAAATATGGGAAAGAAACAGCCAGATAGTTGCGGATTGGGACCGGCGCTGGAGGTGATCGGCGGCAAATGGAAAGCTTTGCTGCTCTGGCAGATCCACAAGGCGCCGGCGCGCTTCGGTGAACTGAAGCGGCTGGTGCCTGACATCAGTGAAAAGATGTTGATCCAGCAGCTGCGCGAAATGGAGGCCGACGGCATCGTCCACCGCGAGGTCTTCCCCGAAGTTCCGCCCCGGGTCGAATACTCGATCACCGAATTCGGCATCGAGCTGGACAATGCGCTGATACCGCTCGCCAGATGGGGCAAGCAACATGCCGGCCGGTCCGACGGGCAAGGCCACGGCAAGGCAAGCGCGCTCGCGCCGCACGGCCTGTGACCAACGCCGAACAGCAAAACGCCGCGGATTGAAGCCGCGGCGTTTGTTTCTCTGAAATCAGTGGCCCCTGTCAGCTTGACGGCTGCGGTTCCATGCCACCTTCGGGCTCCGGCCCCTTCTTGCGCCGGCCGCCGGACTTCGGCACCGCCGAGCCACGGCTGGGCGGCGTGTCGTCGCCAAGGTCGCGCGAAGGCTTCTGCCCGGCGATCAACTGCTTGATCTCTTCGCCCGACAGCGTCTCGTATTCGAGCAGCCCTTCCGCCAGCGCGATCCATTCCTTCTTCTTCTTGGTCAGGATGGATTTTGCCGTCGAATAGGCCTCGTCGATCAGGCGGCGCACTTCAGCGTCGATGATCTGCGCGGTCTCTTCCGAGACGTTCTGCGTACGCGCCACCGAATGGCCGAGGAACACTTCCTCCTGGTTGTCGCCATAGGCGACGTGGCCGAGCTTGTCGGAAAAGCCCCAGCGCGTGACCATGGCGCGCGCCAGCTTGGTCGCCTGCTCGATGTCCGAGGAAGCGCCCGAGGTGATGTTTTCCTTGCCGAACTTGAACTCCTCGGCGACACGGCCGCCCATCATGATGGCGAGCCGCGAGATCATGTATTTGTAGCTCATCGAGTAGCGGTCGCCTTCCGGCAACTGCATGACCATGCCGAGCGCCCGGCCACGCGGGATGATGGTGGCCTTGTGCAGCGGATCGGCCGACGGCACGTTGAGCGCCAGGATGGCGTGGCCGGCCTCGTGATAGGCGGTCAGCGCCTTTTCGGCCTGGGTCATCGCCGACGAACGCCGCTCGGCGCCCATCATGATCTTGTCCTTGGCGTCCTCGAACTCGGCCATGGTCACCAGGCGCTTGTTGCGCCGCGCGGCCATCAGCGCCGATTCATTGACGAGGTTCATCAGGTCGGCGCCGGAGAAGCCCGGCGTACCGCGAGCGACGACCTTGAGGTCGACATTGGGTGCCAGAGGCACGTTGCGCACATGCACCTTGAGGATCTTCTCGCGGCCGACGATGTCGGGGTTCGGCACCACCACCTGGCGGTCGAAGCGGCCCGGCCGCAGCAGCGCCGGGTCGAGCACGTCGGGCCGGTTGGTGGCGGCGATCAGGATGATGCTTTCGTTGGACTCGAAGCCGTCCATCTCGACCAGCAGCTGGTTCAGCGTCTGCTCGCGCTCGTCATTGCCGCCGCCGAGACCGGCGCCGCGATGGCGGCCGACGGCATCGATTTCGTCGATGAAGATGATGCAGGGCGCGTTCTTCTTGGCCTGGTCGAACATGTCGCGGACGCGGCTGGCGCCGACGCCGACGAACATCTCGACGAAGTCCGAACCGGAGATGGTGAAGAACGGCACATTGGCTTCGCCGGCAACCGAGCGGGCGAGCAGCGTCTTGCCGGTTCCAGGAGGGCCGACAAGCAGCACGCCGCGCGGAATCTTGCCGCCGAGCCGCTGGAACTTCTGTGGATCGCGCAGGAACTCGACGATCTCTTCCAGATCTTCCTTGGCTTCATCGACGCCGGCAACGTCCTGGAAGGTGACGCGGCCATGCGCCTCGGTCAAAAGCTTGGCCTTCGACTTGCCGAAGCCCATGGCTCGTCCGGAGCCGGACTGCATCTGGCGCATGAAGAATATCCAGACGCCGAGGATGAGGATCATCGGCAGCCACGAGATCAGATAGCCGAACAGCGAATTGGAACCGTCGCTCTCAGGCCGCGCATTGATGGTGACGTTCTTGTCCTGCAGCCGCGAGACCAGCGACGGATCGCCGGGCGAATACGTCTGGAAGCCGCTGGCATTGTCGGTGTAGGTGCCGGTGATGCGAGCGCCCGCAATGGTCACCGTCTTGACCCGGCCGGCCGCGACGTCCTGCAGGAACTGCGAATAAGGCACATCGCTGGAAGCCCCTCGCGTCTGCGGCGTCTGGAACAGATTGAACAGGGCGATGAGCAAGACCGCTATGATCGCCCAGAGCGCGAGGTTGCGATAGTTCGGATTCATCAATTGTCCCGTTGGCGTCCGCGCGTCGGACACACGTCATGAGAGGAAACTTGCGCCTAACATAGGGAGAGCGCCTCCCCTTGCCAAGCAGAACAGCAGGTCTGGGTTAAGCTTTCGCCCAACATCGTCAGGCACTGTGGCCACTGAAAGGCAAGGCGGGAAGCGGGGCCGCGCCAATCAGCCTGGCGACGGCCCGCGCCGGTGCCAGGTCGAAGGACGGCAGGAAGCGGGCAAAGGGGGCAACGGCCGGCCGTACCTCGACCACAGCAGGGGCCCGGATGCTCCCCGGCAAACCCAAGCATTCACCGGCTCGCCATAGCGCCGGCTCGGCGGCGAGCGCGGCGCGCATCAGGCTTGGCGGGGATTGCCCCTCGCCGATCGGCGGCCGCTTTGCTGCTGCGCCGAACGGGGCGATCAACAATGCGCCGCTGCTGTCGTTCAATGTGATGCGCCGGCGGCCATCCCAGAGGGTGCCCTCGGTGACTGCGGCGGCGGGCGGCAGGCCGCGCGCCTCGCGGCGCAGGAAAATGCCGGCGCGCCGGGAATCGACCACCGTCCGCGACAATGTGGCGCAAAGAAATCCGGCCTTCAGCCGGCCAAACAGCGCCTCGCTGCGGGCCTGGTCCGGCAGAAAGGCAATCCCGCCGGTCGTGGCCAGCAGAAGGCGCAGTGCGTAGACGGCCGCATGCTCCTCCCCGGCGGTCAGCAAGCCAGGATCAAGACGAATGAGCCCCGCCGCCGGCTGGGTCGCGAAACGGCGGATCAGGTCCGCGGCAGCCAGGCCAAGCTGCCAGCGCGCGTTGCCCTCATGCGCGGCCAGCGCCAGCGCATCGTCGATGCGCTGCATGCCGTTCTCGTCGGCTAGCGTCGCGCGCAGGCGCGGTCGCTCGAACGCCTCGTCGACATTGGTCGGGTCGTCGGCCCAGTCGACATGTTGACGTCGCAGGACGTTGCGCAAGGCCGCGCGGCGCGTGCCGAGAAGCGGCCGCACGATCCAGCTGCGCCAGTCATACAAGGTGGCCGGCGCCATGCCGGCAAGCCCGCGACCTGCCGTGTCGGCATGGCCCCGGCCCTCATCACGGACCTGCCGCATCAACACCGTTTCCGCCTGGTCGTCGGCGGTATGGCCGGTCAGGATCAGGCCGATGCCTTGCGCCAGTGCCGCCTCGGCCAGCAGCCGGTAACGCGCTTCCCGGGCCGCGGCGGGCAGACCGGTCGATGGCTTGGGGCCGGACCATGTCAGGATGCGATGCGCAATGGCGTGCTTGGCGCACAGCCTCGCCATCCCCTGCGCTTCCGCTGCCGAACCGGGCCGCAAATCGTGGTCGATCGTCACTGCCAGCAGCTTCGTTGCCGGCGCAGTGCGATCGAGATGGTGTTTGAGAAGGAGGAGCAGGGCGGTCGAGTCGCTGCCGCCGGACACGGCCGCCACGGCGCCGCTGGTAAAATCGATATGCGAAAAAAGGCTCTTCGAGAGGTCAGGCTCGATATCGAGCATCAATGCATGTCGCCCAAAGATGGTCCCGGTTTCGGGGCAACGACATGCACGGAAAGGATCAGCACGCCGCCAGCGCCTTTTCCTGCTTGACGCGTTCCTTGAGCGCGCCGGAGATGTCGGGGTAGCGCTTGCCGATCTCGCTGAAGGTGGCGCAGGCCACGTCATGCTGCTTCAGGCCGACCAGCGAAACGCCGAGCTTCAGCAACATGTCGGGAGCTTTCTTGGCCTTGGGATAGTCCTTGCTGGCGGAAAGGAAAGTCTCGGCCGCGTCGCGATATTTCTGCTGGCCGAGCAAGGACTCGCCAAGCCAGTAATGCGCATCCGCCGCCTTCGCATCCTTGGGGAAGCGGGAGATATGATCGCGAAAACCCTGCTCGGCGGTGCTGTAGTCGCCCGAGAGGATGAACTGATAGGAGTTGCGGTAGAGTTCCTCGGGGTCGTTGGTGGCGGGCAATGCCGCCACCACCGTGCCGTCGGACTTGCCGGCCTTGGCCGGAGCGCCGCTGGCTGGCGCGGTGTCCTGCACCGGCGCGGTCGCCTGGGTGCTGCCGCCGGCATCGATGACATTGCCGTTCTTGTCGACGGTGATGGTGCCGAAAGTCTTTTCCGGCGCTCCCGTTCCGGGAATCACCTTGCCGGGGTCGCCAGTGGGCGATTCGACGATGACCTCCTGGCCGGCGGCGGGCGCGGTGCCCGCATCGGCCGGCGCCTGCGTTGCCGGAGCCGCTGCCACATCGGTGTTGCTATCCGTCGTGGTGGTGGCGTCCGATTTCTTCTGTGCCGGCGGCTGCCCGCCTTGCGTGCCGCCTTCAAGCTGCTGGAAGCGGAACTCGTTGTCTTCCTGCTGCTTGCGGATCTGCTCCTGCATCTGCAGGACCTGGAAATTGAGTTCCTCGATCTTGCCGTTCATCTGCCGCAGTTGCTCTTCCAGCCCGGTCACGGCGGTACCGTCGGACTGCACCAGCTGGACCTGATCCGGTTTCTTCTTCTGGCCGAAAATGCCGGGCAATTCGATGCTGGGCAGATGGAAGGAAAAGCCGCTGTCGGTCGATTGCCCTGTGCCCGCCAGGGCGGTGACGCCTGATAGGAGCAACAGCGCAAGGGTGCCGCTTAGAACCGATCTCAAATGCATGTGCCTCTCGCCGTGATTTCGTTAGCTTGTTCGCGCCTTCCAATCAGAGTGGGACCAGCCAAGCGCCCTCGGCTCATAGCAGGAGCCGAGACTTCGGCCAAATTTTGTTTCGGGCATCCGGATATGAAAAAGGCGGCCCTGGGGCCGCCTTTCGCATAGGTGTGTGGCATTTCTGCCGCTAGACCGTCGCGCCTCCTTGACGCTCCGGTCGGCAGCACGAAGGCTCAGGAACCCGCGCCGCTGAGCGTGGTGACCGCGCGGCGGTTCTGCGACCAGCAGGAGATGTCGTCGCACACCGCGACCGGACGCTCCTTGCCGTAGGAAATCGTCTTCAACCGGCTCGCCGAAACGCCCTTGGCGACGAGGAAGTCGCGGGTGGCGGCGGCGCGGCGGGCGCCGAGCGCCAGATTGTACTCGCGCGTGCCGCGTTCGTCGGCATGGCCTTCGATGACGATGGCATACTGCTTGTACTGGTTCAGCCACTGCGCCTGGCGCGAAAGCGTCGTCTGCGCATCGGCACGGATCGAGGTCGAGTCCGTATCGAAGAAGATGCGGTCGCCGATGTTGACGGTAAAGTCCTTCGCCGAGCCGGGCGTTGCCGCGCCGGCGCCGTTGAGGCCAAGGTCGGCGGCATTGTTAGGCGTCTTCTTCGAGGCGCAACCGGCGATGGCGAGCATCGCCACCAACGCGATCATGACCGGGTTTCTGGTAAGTGCTGCGATACGGCCCATGCCGCCTCTCCTTCGCATTTCGAGTGATTTCGTTGATCACCCAGTAACCACGTTTGGGTTAACCGGCATTCAAGAAACACGGTTAAAAATTGGTTTAGGCTGCCCGTCCGCAGCTGTCTCGTCCCGAGGGGAACAGAGCGCCACAATGCGTGCGGACCGTAGGCGGAAATGCGGCCAAAACGCGACCTTGGCGTGAAAAAAGCCCCGAAATGGGGCTTTTGAGGTATTGTTGCCAAGTTGCAACGAAGCGAGCGGATGCTCGACCGAAAACCCAGCCTGGTCTATTCGAGCAAGGGCGACCAGGCCGGATCCGAAGCAAAATTCGTCGTCGGGATCGACTGTTCGTTGCGGCCGGTGAGGTCGACGGAGACCAGCTTCGGTCCACCGGCGGAATCCCGGAAGAACATCAGCACGCGACCGTTCGGCGCCCAGGTCGGCCCTTCCTGCTGGAAACCGGACGACAGGATTCGCTCGCCCGAGCCATCGGTCTTCATGACGCCGATCTGGAATTCGCCGCCTGTCTGTTTGGTGAAGGCGATGAGGTCGCCGCGCGGCGACCACACCGGCGTCGAATAGACGCCGTCGCCGAAGGAGATGCGGTTCTGGCCCGAGCCATCGGCGCCCATCACATAGATCTGCGCGCGCCCGCCCCGATCGGAGGTGAACACCACCTGGCTGCCGTCGGGCGAATAGGACGGCGAGGTGTCGATGGCGGTCGAATTGGTCAACCGCGTCGTCGAACGGCTCCGCAAGTCCATGGCGAAGATGTTGGAATTGCCGTCGTCGCGCAGCAGGCTCATGATCACCTTCTGGCCGTCGGGCGAAAAGCGCGGCGCAAAGGTCATGCCGGGAAAATTGCCGACCAGTTCGCGCTGGCCGGTCTCGATCTGCAGCAGGTAGACCCGCGGCTGACCGCTTTCATAGGACATGTAGGTGATTTCCTGGCGGTTCGGCGAGAAGCGCGGCGTCAGCACGATCGACTTGCCGTCGGAGAGATAGCGGACGTTGGCGCCGTCCTGATCCATGATGGCGAGGCGCTTCTTGCGCGCATTCTTGGCGCCGGATTCGTCGATGAAGACGACGCGGGTGTCGAAATAACCCTTCTCGCCGGTCAGGCGTTCGTAGATCGCGTCGGCGATGATGTGGGCGACGCGCCTCGTATTGGCATCGTTGGCGAAGAACTGCTCGCCGGACATCTGCTGGCCGGCAAAGGTGTCCCACAGCCGGTACTGGGCGCGAATGCGGCCGTCAGCCTCCTTGCCGACGCTGCCGGTGACCAGCGCCTGCGCATTGATCACTTTCCAGTCGTCGAAGCGCGGTGCTGCATCCGGATTGGAGATCTTCTCGATAAAGGCACTCTTGTCGATCGGCGCGAACAGTCCCGAGCGCTTCAGATCGGCGGTGACGATTTCGGAGATCTGGGCGCCAAGCGCGTCGCCGCCCTGGAAGTCGGTGATGGCGATCGGCAGCGGTTCGACATTGCCCTTGTTGACGTTGAGCTCGACGAGCGCCAGGGCCGGCAACGTGCCGGCAGCAGTCATGCCCATCGCCATAGCTGCGATCATCAGGAGCGGCTTGAGGATTGATTTCATGTCTTCTCGCTTCTCGTACTGATTTTCGGATACTCGGGCCTACAGGCCCAGCATCTCCCTTGGATCGAAGGTGACGCGGACGTCGGCCCAGATGTCCTGCTTGCCCGCGGGGACCTGCAGGCCGGTGACATCGCATTTCTGCACGGCGCGAACGGCACTTTCGTCGAACTGGCGGTTTCCGCTCGACTTTTCGACATTCGGGCGGCCATCCAGCTTGCCGGAGGCGTCCAGGTTGAAGCGGACGACGACGACGAAGTTTTCCGAACCTTCAAGGCCAACCGGAAGGGTCCAGCAGCCGCCGAGCTGGCTCTCAAGGGCGCCCATTTCCGATTTCGACAGCTTCTGGCCCTGATCCTTGTCGCCGCCGAGCGAGGCCTGCTGGGTCGAGCGCTTGGCGCCGCCGCCGGACGGCTTCTGCTTGTCGAGGAGAGCCGAGATTTCGTCGGCGTTGAATTGCTTGTCTTCGGACTTCGGCTTCGACGAGGCTTCCTTGACCGGCTTGTCGGCATCCTTGCGCTCCGGCGCCTTGGCGCTTTCGGCCTGCGCCGGCTGCGGCTTCGGCCGCGCTTCCGGCGCGGGCGCCGAGTTCGGCAGCTGCGTCTCTTCGGTGGGCGGATCCTTGGCTATGGCTTCGGCGACTGCGTCAGGCTTGACCTCGGGCGTCGGATCGATGGCAGCGGTCTTGTCCTGCGGCGGCGGGGTCGGCGCCGGCTTGGCCGGTGTCGGCTTGGGGTCCGCCTGCTTGACAGGCTCGGGCTTCACCTCTTCCTTGGGCGTCGGCGCCGGCGCCACTTCCGTTGCCGGAATGGGCTTCGGCTTTTCCTGCGGCTTGGGCACGTCCTCGGGCTTCGGCTTTTCGACCGGGGTCGGCGCCGGCGGCGGAGCCGAAGTCATGTCCACCGGCTTCGGCTTGGCCTCCGGCGTTACCGGCTTGTCGGTGTCGACGCTGTTCTCGCCGACCTTCTGCGATACCGGCACGATGTCCGGGCGCTGGGTCGGCACAGGGGCCGGCTTTTCATGCATCACGGCCTTCTTGTCGCCCTGCAACGTCTGCGCAATAGCTTCCATCGGCACGATGTCGACCGCGACCGACTCGACATCGGCGGACGGGAGTGCAGCCGGCGCCGACAGCGTGAACAGACCGAAGGCCAGCACCGCCGTATGCAAGATCACCGATGTGGTGAGGCCGGTCTTCATCTCGCGTCTATTGATCCTGTTCCTGCAGTGAAACCAGGCCGATATTCTTGTAGCCAGCGGCCGAAATGCGGGCCATCACCTTCATCGCCGTGCCATAGTCGGTGGTCTTGTCGCCACGGATGAAGATGCGCTCTTCATAGCCGGTCTTCGAGATCGCCTGCAGCTTGGCCACCAGTTCCTCGATCGGGATCTCGGTTTCCTGCAGATAGATCTGGCCGGCGGCGTTGATCGAGACGGTGATCGGCTGCGTGTCGGCGTTCATCGCCTTGGCCTGCGTGTCCGGCAGGTCGATCGGCACGCCGACCGTCAGCATCGGTGCCGCGACCATGAAGATGATCAGCAGCACCAGCATCACGTCGACCATCGGTGTGACGTTGATCTCAGACATCAGTGCATGGTGACGGCCGCGCCGCCTGTGGCCGCGCCCACCGCGTCCTCCCATGCCAACGGACATACCCATCAGTTACTCCTCAGGCCTTGGGGGCCACTTTTTCATCGATTTGGCGCGAGAGTATGGCGGAGAACTCGTCGGAGAACCCTTCCATGCGCACCGCTATCTTGCTCGCGTCGGACGACAGTTTGTTGTAGGCGATGACGGCGGGGATGGCGGCGAGCAGGCCGATGGCCGTCGCCAGCAGCGCTTCGGCAATGCCGGGCGCGACCACCGCGAGACTGGTGTTCTTGGAGCCGGCGATCGCCTGGAACGAGGTCATGATGCCGATGACCGTGCCGAACAGGCCGATGAAGGGTGCCGCTGAGCCGGTGGTGGCGAGGAAGCCGAGGCGCCCCTCCAGCTTTTCCATCTCGCGGGTCAGCGCCAGGTCCATCGCCTTGTCGATGCGGGTCTGCAGGCCGAGCGGGGACTTGGCGCCCTTCTCGAAGCTTTTCTTCCACTCGCGCATCGCCGCCACGAAAATGGCGCCCATGCCGGTGGTCTTGCGGTCGGCGAGCGTGCGGTAAAGTTCCTCCAGTGACTGCCCGGACCAGAACACCTGCTCGAAGCGGTTGAGTGACAGCCGCATGCGGGCATAGGCAACCAACTTGTCGACGATGATTGCCCAGGTCCAGACCGAAGCGCAGAGCAAACCGATCATGACCAGCTTGACCACCCAGCTGGCCTGCATGAACAGCGCCCAAATCGACAATTGCGCGCCCGGTTCGGCGAGTGCGATATTTTCCATCGTTATCGTCCTTAAGATTTTCCGGGCGAAGCTGGCGGCTGGCCCCTGGCATCCCTTGTGGTCGGTTCGCACGCAGCTACCGGAACAACCCCAAACCGTGCCGTTGGTGGCCTTTTCAGGGCAAATATTGGTGAAAGGAAGGCGCTCGATAGCGCCAAACTTCACCAATCTCTTCATGAACCGTTATGGTTAAGGATGGGTTAGTCCATAAGGCGCGGCGCATTGCCGCGTCCCGCCATCGCAATGCCGTCGCTTCGATGCCTGGACCAGGGTGTGCTGAGATTCAGGTCAGACCGAGTCAGACCGAGCCGAAAACGGTGGTTTCCGAGAACCGGAGCGGAGCGTACTTGAAGTACGTGAGCACCGGAAGCGTAGGAAACCGCCGTTTGCAGGCCGGCATCACCTGAATATCAGCGTACCCGTGGCATGAATGCCGCCACCCATTCCCGGGGAAAGCGCCTTGGCCTGCCATTCTCGCCGATGATCGCCGCTTCGACCTTGGCCTCGACCAGCACCTCGTCGCCGCGTTTGAGCTGCTGCGCCATGAAGATGCGCGCACCGGAAATGTCCTCGGTGCGGGTATCGATCGTCAGGATGTCGTCGATGCGGGCGGGGCCGCGAAAATTGATCTCCATGCGACGCACCACCCAGACGATCTTCTCGCCATGCTTGCCGTCGGCGAGTTCGGTGTGATGCACGCCGGTCAGCCTGAGATAGTCGGAGCGGCCGCGTTCGAAGAATTCGAGATAGCGCGCATGGTAGACGACGCCGGAGAAATCGGTGTCGGCGTAATAGACGCGCGCCATCAGCCGGTGGCCGAACTCCGTCAACGCGCCGGAAAGCCCTGCCAGCAACGCCGCCGATTCACCATGATCGTCCATTGCGCTTCCTTTTTCAGTCCCGACCGGGCACGTGTTTTCCGCGCGACATAGCATCGGATGGCACTGTTGACGGCGATGATCAAGACCTTGATGGCGGCGCTGTTCATGCTGGTGGCTCTGTCGCTGCCTGGCCAAGCGGCCACCTTCTCGATGAAGCGCGGCCTCAATCTCGACCAGTGGACGACGTGGCCGGGCGAGGACCGGTGGGGCGATGCCAAGGCGATCCTGCCCTATCCGGAATGGCGCAAATTCCTTCGGGATGACGACCTCGAGGCGCTCAAGGATGCGGGCTTCGATTTCCTGCGCATGCCGGTCGATCCGTCACCTTTCCTGTCCGGCCAGACCGTGGCCTTGCGCGACGACCTCTATGCCAGCGTGCTGGACTCTGTGCGCATGATCAACCGCGCCGGCTTGAAGGTGATCGTCGACATGCACCTGATCCCGGCCGGCGGCAGCCGCAAGATCGGCATGAGCCAAGTGATGGATGACCCGCGGACCTTCGACGCTTATGTCGACATGGTGCGCGAGATGGCCCGCACGCTGGCCAGCGAAGATCCCGAAAAGGTCGCCTTCGAGCCGATGAACGAGCCGATCGTCGACTGCGACAGCGACGGCACCAGCCTCTGGCCGGAGCGCCAGCAGAAGCTGTTCGCGGCAGCGCGCTCCTCGGCGACGAAACTGACCCTGGTGCTGACCGGCGCCTGTTATTCGGCCGCGACTTCACTCGAGAAGATCGATCCCAAGACGATCCCTGACGACAATGTCATCTGGACCTTCCACTCCTACGATCCGTTCCTGCTCACCCATCAGGGCGCGACCTGGGCCGGCGACTTCATCCCCTATGTGACAGGCCTGCCCTATCCGCTGACCGCGGTGCCGCAGGCACAGCTCGAGGTGACGCTCGACACCATCCGCGCCAGGATCAAGGCAGAGGCCCCATGGACACGGCAGAGCGGCCTGCTTGCCTATCTCGACGAACAGGTCGCCAGCATGGATAGCCCCGACAAGCTGCTCGGCCTGATGGATGCGCCATTCAGACAAGTCGAGGCGTGGGCGAAGGCCAACGGCATCAAGCCGCAGAACGTCACGCTGGGCGAGTTCGGCATGATCCGCCAGGAATATGGCAACGCCTATGTGATGCCGGCCGCGTACCGCGCCGCCTATGTCAGGGACATGATCGCACGCGCCGAAGCGCACGGCTTCTCATGGTCGGTGTGGAGCTATGGCGGCGCCTTCGGCATCGTCGATGCCTTCAACGGCGACAGAGCCGAGCCCGAGGTGATGGATGTGATCCGCGCCCTGCATTGACCGCTCAGCCAAGGTCGATCGACAGGATTTCAGGGCGCATCCCGAAACGCACCGGCACAATGCTGAAGCCAAGCCCGCCCGAGACGATCAGATTGCGGTCGTTCTCGACGACATGGCCATAGGCATAGCGATTGCCGAACCGCGACGGCACGACCGGCGAGTAGCCGAACAGCCGTACCTGTCCGCCATGGGTGTGGCCCGACAGGGTCAGCGACACCCGCGACGGTACGATGGGAAAAATATCGGGTTCATGCGCGAGCAGGATGACCGGCGAGGCATCGGTGACCTTGGCCAGCGTGCCGTCAAGATCGTCAAGCCCCTTGAAGCCGGCGCGAGCCCTAGTCGGCAGCAGGGCCAGCTGATCGGCGAGCCCGGCGATCCAGACGCCATGCCCGTCCTTCTCCAGGCGCATGACGTCGTTCTCCAGGACCGGGATGCCGACTTTCTCCAAGGCTTTACGCGCTATGGTCGGGCCGGCGCCGGCCCGCTGCGCGAAGCCATCGCCCCACCAGTCGTGGTTGCCAAGGATCGACAGCACCCCGAGCGGTGCCTCGAGGCCCGACAACGCCGATGCCCATTGTGACGGCGTCACCGGCCCGGTCACCAGGGGCATGCCGGCGATATAGTCGCCAAGCAGGACGATCAGGTCCGCTTGCTGCGCATTCGCGTCTTCGACAAGCGAAGCGATCCGCTCCGGTGTCATCCACGGCCGGCAGGCATGGATGTCGGCGAGCGCGACGATGCGCAGCTTCAATCCCGCCGGCCAATGCGGCGGCGTCAGCGCGTAGCGCTTCAAATGCGTCAGCAGCATCGGTTCGATGCCGACCGCATAGGCGCTGAGCGCGGCGACCGACAGAAACGACCCGCCGACGAAGCGCAGGAACCCGCGTCTGGTTATCATGCTCGGCTCCGGACAAGATCGCGGCGACAGTCGCCAAGGCCGCGTTAAAGTCCATGATTGCGCCGGCAAACCGGCGAAGCTGAGGAGATTTTGCGCAAGGACGGTCACGGATCCTTGATCGCCGATCCCAGTCCAATCGTCCGGACCGCTACTCTTCCTGGAACAGGTTGATCTGCTGCTGCGCCAGATCCTTCGGCACATCGAGGCCGAGGTGCCGCCAGGCATTGGCCGTCAGCATCCGGCCGCGCGGCGTGCGTTGGATGAAGCCCTGCTGGATCAGATAGGGCTCGATGATGTCCTCGATGGCGTCGCGCGGCTCGGACAGGCCGGCTGCGATCGTCTCGATGCCGACCGGGCCGCCGCCGAAATTGCGGGCGATCATCGACAGATACCGGCGGTCGAGGGCGTCGAGGCCGAGCGCGTCGACCTCCAGCCGGGTGAGCGCCTCATCGGCAATCTGGCGATCGACATGGCCATCGCCAGCGACCGAGGCGAAATCGCGCACCCGGCGCAGCAGCCGTCCGGCAATGCGGGGCGTGCCGCGTGCGCGCCGCGCGATCTCCAGCGCGCCATCGTCGCCGAGCGGCATTTGCAGGATGCGGGCGCCACGCCGGACGATCTGTTCCAGTTCATCGACCGTATAGAAATTCAGTCGTACCGGAATGCCGAATCGGTCGCGCAGCGGATTGGTCAGCAGGCCAAGCCGCGTGGTGGCGGCGACCAGGGTAAAGCGAGCAAGGTCGATCTTGACCGAGCGCGCCGCCGGTCCCTCGCCGATGATCAGGTCGAGCTGGAAATCCTCCATTGCCGGATAGAGGATTTCCTCCACCGCCGGGCTCAGCCGGTGGATCTCGTCGATGAACAGCACGTCGCCTTCTTCGAGATTGGTGAGCAGGGCCGCGAGATCGCCGGCCTTGGCGATGACCGGGCCGGAGGTCGAGCGGAAATTGACGCCGAGCTCGCGCGCCATGATCTGCGCCAGCGTCGTCTTGCCGAGACCCGGCGGCCCGACGAACAGCACATGGTCGAGCGCTTCGTTGCGGCCCTTGGCGGCTTCGATGAACACTTTGAGATTGGCCCGCACCGCCGCCTGGCCGACGAAATCGTCAAGTGTCTGCGGCCGCAAGGTCTGCTCGGCATCCTCGCCGCGTTTTTCGGGCGTAATGAGACGGGGTGACAGGCTCATGGCACCTTCCTTGCACGCGGCAAGGACCTGAACAAGCGACGCCTCACCGCGCCAGTTCCTTCAGACCGAAACGGATCAGCTTCGGTGCATCGGCATCCTCGCCCGCAGTCTTAAGCGCCGCCGCCACCGCATTGGCGGCTGTGTCGCGCGAATAGCCGAGATTGACCAGCGCCGAGACGGCGTCGGTGATCGGCGCGGGAGCGACGCCTTCGCCGAGTTCCTGCTTCAAGCCGATGGTGCCGGAGGCGGTGCCCGCATAGGCCGGCGCCTTGTTCTTCAACTCGGTGACGATGCGCTCGGCCACCTTCTTGCCGACACCAGGCGCACGAGAGACCATGGCGATGTCGCGCAGCGCAATGGCGTTGGCGAGATCGGCCGGCGCCAATGTCGACAGGATGGCCAGCGCCACCTTGGCGCCGACGCCTGGCACATTGTTCATCAGCAGCCGGAACCATTCGCGCTCCAGCTGCGACTGGAAGCCGTAGAGCCGCAGCATGTCCTCGCGCACATAGGTCTCGATGAACAGCACCACCGCTTCGCCCGGCGCCGGCAATGCGGCCAGCGTACGCGCCGAGCAATAGGCGACATAACCGACACCATGGATATCGACGAGGCAATGGTCCTCGTCGATCTCGTCGAGCGTGCCCTTGAGTTTGCCGATCATGCCAGATCTTTCATGGAAGATGGGCCTTCATGGGTGCGTTTCAGGAGAGATGATGTCGAGATCCGGGAAGTAACTGCGATAGCGGGCAGCGTCGCGGGTCAGCAGACGATGTCCGGCAACGGTCGCATGGGCTCCGATGAAAAAGTCTGGCAACGTCCGCTCGCGAACCCCGCCAGCACGGCGATAGCGGGAATGCGTGACGCCTGCAAGGAATGCCGAATCCCAGGGCAGGAACTCGCGATCCATCTCGAGCATGTCGACTGCTTTTCGAAGCGCTGTCTCTGTCGCTATGAGCGGCGCGAGCTCAGACCAGATGATCGTATTGATCACCAAGGCCCCATCGCGGCGGCATGACGCAATCGCCGATGCCGACCATTTTGTCAGCGGTCCGGCCGGTCCCCAGACATCGATCAGGACATTTGTGTCAATCAACGTCGAGATCTTCACGCGGCCCCCTCAGCCAGTCCATGTACTCGTCGGTCGTCATGCCTCCCAGATCCAGCGTCCCCTCCATCCGGTCAAGGACATCACTGAACCTGCGGGATGCCTCTTCCTCGGACAGGTTTTCGTTGACGGCGACAAGACGAGCGCCCTCGTCGGTGGCCACGAACTCCACCTCGGAGCCCGGGCCGATTCCCAGATGGTCTCTTATCTGTTTGGGGATTGTGACTTGCCCCTTGGTGGTCACGCGCATGGTAATACCTCGGAAGTATTACTTATCGCAGGCACGGGAACAAGTCAAGAACATTGCTACCCGGCGAGCGCCATCCGATAGGCGACGCTTTGGCGGTGATGCGCATGGCAGATGGCGATGGCGAGAGCGTCGGCGGCGTGTTCGGTATCGAAGGTGGCCTTTGGCAAAAGCACCTTCACCATCATGTGGATCTGTTTCTTGTCGCCATGGCCGACACCGATCACCGCCTTCTTGACGGCGTTGGGCGCATATTCGGCGACGACGAGACCAGCGCGCGCCGGCACCAGCATGGCGATGCCACGCGCCTGGCCGAGCTTCAGTGTCGCCACCGCGTCCTTGTTGACAAAGGTCTGTTCGACCGCTGCCTCGTGCGGCATGGCGGTGTGCAGGATTTCGGCGAGCCCGTCATGCAATTGGCAGAGCCGCGTCGCCAGTGCCGCCTTGTCGTCGGAGCGCACGGTGCCTGAGGCAACGAAGCGCAGCGAATTGCCGAGGCTCTCGACGATGCCCCAACCGGTGCGCCTGAGCCCCGGATCGATACCGATGATGCGAATCGCTTCCCCCATGCTGTCAGTCTACCTCCGACGGACAGCGATGCCAGCGAAATGTGAACAAACCGGAAACGAATGGCCGCCCAGGTTTAACCGCGAGCGAAAGCCGTGTTCAGCAGGCTGATCTGGTCGGAAACCGGATTGGGGCGGCGGGCCGCCGGTTGCATGTCCACCACGCCGTCGGAGCCGTAGATCTCCTCGTCCATGCGGCGCACCAGCGCCTGCAGGCGCAGCGAGCGGGTGACGAGGTCGAGGAAATCCTTGGGCAGTTCGGCCCAGCCCGCGGCTTCGTCATGGGCGGAAGCGGTGTCAAGGCGCACCTTGGACTTCTCAGACGCAACCTGGTCGCGGGTCATCTCACCGGAATTCGCGGCGCGCTGCAAAAGCAGCCACGAGGCAACCTGCATCAGCCTTGTGGTCAGCCGCATCGATTCGGCCGCATAGAGCGTGGCCCCCAGCCTGGACAATTTCTTTGCCTCGGCCCGGCCCTTGCCGTCGAGATACTCCGCCGCCTGTTCGACCAGGCCCATACCTTCCTGGTAAAGCGGCTTGAAGGATTGCGTGAAAACCCGGCGCTCCGCCAGCTTGACGGTTTTCGCACTGCCCGTCGAAGGCTCGTTCATTGCTACGCCCCTGCACCTACAGCCGGCTGATTCGGCTCACTGCCGATACACCCGGCAGCCTATATGACTGAAGCTTCAAAATGCGCTTCGTCACCCGCGATGGCAAGCACATGTTTAACAGAAGGTTAACGGCGAGCCGACATCGGACGCCCCCGGAATCCAGACAAAAAAAGAGCCGCGGATAAGGCGGCTCTCAGGAGTTTAACAGGGAGGCGTCAAACAAAGTGGCTCCAACCACTCGGTAAGAATCCAGATCACTGGATGGACATAGTAAACACCTGTAAAGCTTAATGAAGCCTTAACGGCGCGCGTGTTTTTTGATCCAAAGCCGCCGTCCTGTGCCGGAACAGCACAGCCCGAACCTCACCTCCAGAGTCCGTTTCGAAATTCGCTCTGGCGAGTCACATGGCGGTGGTTTCGAGAACCGGAGCGGAGCGGACATTTGGTTCGTGAGCACCGGAGGCGCAGAAAACCCCATCAGATGGCCGCCAGAGTAGAGTTTCCAGACGGGCTCTCGGCTCAGGCTTTCTTCCAGACGGCCGGCAAGGCGATGAAGGCAAACAGCAGCATGGCCGCGTAGAAGCCCATCGAAGAAATCCCGACCAGCGGTTCGATCGCGGCATTGCCGGCAAGCAGGAAATAGAGACCGATCAACAGGCCGATGCCGCTGATTGCCGTCAGCCAGAAATGGATGGTGGCGAGCATCTTTTGTCCGACTGCCGGAAATAGATGGTAGAAGAAGGCGAAGACCGCCGACATCAGCCATCCGGCCACCATCGTGTGGGCGTGGGTCGGCATCTGGCTATGGTCCTGGCTGATCGCCATGTGCAGGCCGAGCGCCATCCCGCACAGCGAATAGATGATGGCCAGCGTGAAGAAATTCCGTGCTACCCCTTGCATAATGTCCCCTCGAATGCCTCTTCCCGTGTGCGGGAATGGGTTGTTGTCAGGCGAATCTTGTCGCCACCGGGCTCCCGGCATTGGCGCACTAGCATTGGCACTGTTTCAAGACGATGTCGCGCCAACCCCTCCCGACACTTCTCCCCATAGCAGAAAACCAGGCAGCGCATTCGCCATCTCAGTGGCTGCGTGTGCTGGCGGCAGGCGGAAACAGAACCGGCTCTTTCGCGACATCGTTCCGAAACGGGCGCGGCGCTAAACGCTCGCTCCTCTGACGGCCGGCGCAAATCGCCCCCTGCCGCATCCCTCCAGAACACTCCAGGAGCAACCATGGACTGGTACTCGATCGTAAAATTCCTCCATGTCGTCACGGCCATTTTATGGGTCGGAGGCGGCTTCGTGTTGTTCCTCCTCGGCGTGCTTGCCGAGCGCGCCGGCAACATCGAGGACAAGTTGCAGGCGATGCGCGCCAGYGGGCAGTTGGGTAGCCGTTTCTTCGCGCCGATGTCGATGCTGACCCTGATCTTCGGCCTCATCATGTGCAGTTTCTGGGTTGGCTTCTCGGATCTATGGATCATCATCGGTCTGGTCGGCTACGCGACGACCTTTTCGATCGGCATGTTCATCTTCAAGCCAACGGGCGAGCGCATGGGAGCGATGATCGCCAAGGATGGTATCACGCCTGCTGTTCTGGCCATCGGCCAGCGCATGATGAGCGCCGCACGCTTCGACTACGCAGTGATGCTGGTAGTCATCGCCGACATGGTGTTCAAGCCGAGTGTGCATGACATCGGCATTCTTGCTGGCATGGTGCTGGTCGTCGTGGTCGGCGCCACACTGGCCCTTGGCGTCGACCGTCGCCTCGTGCCGAGCGCCGCCTGACACCGCCGTGATGATGCGGCGGCCTTCTACATGAGGCCGGCGATGCCGTCCCACAGCAGCTTCAGCGCCACCACCGCCACGGTTGCGTAGGTGAAGGGATAGAAGGTTTCCGGGCGCATCCGCCGCACCAGCCAGGCGCCGGCGACGGTCGAGAGCGGCGCCAGCGGCATCAGCACCGCCGAAGCCGTCAGATTGGCGGTGTCGAACTGTCCGAGCGCGAAATAGGGAATGAGCTTCAGCGCATTGGTTGCGGCAAAGAAGATCGCCGCGGTGCCCGACAGAATTTTGGGATCGAGCCGGATCGGCAAGGCATAGACCTGAAACGGCGGCCCGCCGACATGGGCGACGAAGCTGGTGAAGCCGGCGACCGTTCCCCAGATGGCGGCAGCCACGCGGTTGGGCGCGGCCGCGTGGTCGGCGCCATGGCGAAACTGCAGATAGAGCCAGCGCAGGACGAAGATGATGGCGACGGCGCCGACGATCAGCCGTACCGCCTCCTCGGTGACCAGTGCTGCCGTCAGCCAGCCGAGTCCGATGCCGACGACCGCGCCCGGCATCATGTCGACCAGCATCTTGCGGTCGTAGACACCCCACCATGTCCACACCGACACGATGTCCATCAGGCACAGGATCGGCAGCAGGATCGCCGCCGCCTGCACCGGCGGCATGGTCAGCGCCATCAAGGGCACGCCGACGAAACCGACGGCGCCGCCGAAGCCGCCCTTGGACAGGCCGACCAGAATGACCGCCGGAATGGCGGCCGCGTAGAACCACGGATCGAGAAGCAGGCCTGACATGGGGAAGGGGCTGGGCTGGAGGGAAAGCGTATCGACGCCTGAATAGCCCAGATTCCCCAGCGGAGCGACAGCAAATATACCCCACCGGCCGCCGGCGTTTCACCCGATGGCGATCAGGAAGCCTGCACGATCTTTGCCCTGTCATGCGAGGCGGTTGCGTCGAGAGGTGGCGGCCGCCGCCGGATCGGCTGCGCCTTGATGATGGCGGTGCTCGTCTCAGCCTTGTCGGCGATGCGGTCGAGAATGCCGTCGAGATCGCCGATCGAGCGCACGAACAGCCGGGCGACGAAGCAGTCATCGCCCGTCACCTTGTCGCATTCGCCAAATTCGCGGATCTCCTCGATCAGCTTCTGGACGATGTGCAGCTTGCCCGGCAAAGGCCGGATGCGCACGATGGCCTGCAACGTATAGCCGAGCGCCAGCGGATCGATCTCGACGGTGAACGCCCGGATGACGCCGCGTTCCTCGAGCCGTCGAAGCCGTTCCGAGACGCTCGGCGATGACAGCCCGACTTGGGCAGCCAATTCCTTCAGCGAAGTCCGCGCGTCCTTGATCAGAATTTCAAGGAGGCGTCGGTCGAGATCGTCAAGCATTTTACATTTCCCGCAAGTTTGGAGGCGAGGCCTAATATAATTAGGTCAATCGTCTATACTACCTTTCTCATCAGATGGAAAGCTTCGTTGCCGCATGAGATTATACCGGCTCAACGGGTTCGGAGGTTTGTCGTGAACGATACAGTGCGCGGTACGGTCGAAATGTCCGCCGCAATGGCGATCCTGGGGACGATCGGATGGTTCGTCGTCATGTCCGGCCAGCCGATCATGGACGTGGTGTTCTGGCGTTGCGCGTTCGGCGCGCTGACGCTGCTTGTCATCTGCGCCGGGCTGGGGTTGCTGCGCAACAGCTTGTCGCTGCGCATCATCGGCTTCGCCGCGCTCGGCGGCGTCGCCATCGTCGTCAACTGGCTGCTGCTGTTCAGCGCGTTCTCGCGCGCGTCGATCTCGATCGCCACCGCCGTCTACAACACGCAGCCCTTCATGCTGGTCGGCTTCGGCGCGCTGTTCTTCGCCGAGCGGCTGACCCTGACCAAGGTGACCTGGCTGGCCATTGCCTTCGCCGGCATGGTGCTGATCGTGCAGGCCGCCCCTGATGCCGGCGATGTCGGCACGGATTACTTTACCTGCATCGTCATGGCGTTGGGCGCGGCCTTCTTCTGGGCCGTCGCCGCCATCGTCACCAAGAAGCTCAAGGGCACGCCGCCGCACCTGATCGCGCTGATCCAGGTCTGCGTTGGCGTCGTCATGCTGGCGCCCTTCGCCAACCTTTCCCAGCTTCCCGCCGATGCGTGGAGTTGGGCCATGCTGGCGACGCTCGGCATCGTCCACACGGGCCTGATGTACATCCTGATGTACGGCGCCATCCAGAAGCTGCCGACGCATCTGCAGGGGTCGCTGTCCTTCATCTACCCGGTGGTGGCGATCCTGGTCGATGTCGTGGCCTTCGGCCATCGGCTGCATCTGAGCCAGATTATCGGCGCCACCGCCATCCTGATCGCCGCCGCCGGCATGAATCTCGGCTGGACGCTGTGGAAGTCGAAGGCGCCCGTCGCGAGCTCGCACCCGATCAAGTGACACAGGCCCGTCGGCGGCCCGGCGGGTCACAATCGCGATCCCGGCTGCCCGCCTGTTCAAAGCGGGCACTTTGCTCTATGCCGCAATCCAACCATCTTCGCCCGGCATAGGCGAAACGCGGGATCGAAGAACCATGAATGACGCAACGCCCCCCAACCGCTGTCGCATCGTGCTGATCGCGCCGCCCGGCGTGCCGGCGGCCCGTATCGTCGCAGCATTCGAAGGCGGCGATGTCGCCTCGCTGATCCTGCCAGAGAACGGCATGGACGAGGCCTCCTTCCAGGCTTTCGCCGAACAGATCGTGCCGGCCGCGCAGGCCGCGGGCGTCGCTGTCGTCATCGCCGGCGATACCCGCATAGCCGGTCGCGTCCAGGCCGACGGTATCCATGTCGAGGTCTCCAAGGCCGAACTCGCCGAGACGATCGAACATTTCCAGGCAAAGATGATGGTCGGCGCCGGCGGCGCCAAGACACGTGACGACGCGCTCGAGCTTGGCGAGACACGGCCCGACTACATCTTCTTCGGCCGCTTCGGCTACGACAACAAGCCCGAACCGCACCCGCGCAACCTGTCGCTCGGCAAATGGTGGGCCGATATGATCCAGATACCTTGCATCGTCATGGCCGGATCCGACATCGCCTCGGTGGAAGCGGTGGGCGCCACCGGCGCCGAATTCGTGGCACTGTCGAGCGCCGTGTTCGCCGACGCCGCCGACCCCAGGACAGCGGTCGCCAGCGCCAACGCGCTGCTCGACGAGACCGCGCCGCGTTTCGAGGACTGACGTGCCTTCGGCGACGCTTCCCATCCAGGCTCTGCTTGCGGTGCTCATGGTCCAGGCAGCGGCCGCGGAAAACATCCCGCTGCCACAGCCCAACCCGGAAGCCGGCGTGCATACGGACAAGCCGATCGACAAGCCGCTGCCGCAGCCCGCCACCACGGCCGAGCCGGCGCCGCTGCCATCGGCCGATGCCATCAACCCCGATCGCTTCGGCGCAAAACCTGCCGACGCCGCCTATGGCGCTTTCCAGCGCGGGCTATACAAGACGGCCTACAATCTCGCGTTGATCCGCGCGCAAAACGGCGACCCGGCCGCGCAGACGCTGGTCGCCGAGATCCTGTCGCGCGGGCTGGGAGTACCGCTCAATGCCGCGGAAGCGGCGAAATGGTACGCGCTTGCCGCCGAGCAGGGTGTGCCGGAATCGCAGTTCCAATACGCGCTGATGCTGCTCGATGGCCGCTACGTCAAGAAGGACGAGAAAGGGGCCTATGCGCTGATGCAGGCCGCCGCGGAAGCCGGCAACCAGCTGGCGCAGTTCAATTTCGCGCAGATGCTGGTCCAGCAGGACCCCGGCGACGCCGGCCTCGCCAGGGCGGTCTCCTACTACGAGCGTGCCGCCGCCACCGGTCTCGCCGACGCGCAATATGCAATGTCGCAGATCTATGCCAATGGCGTCGGCGGCAAGCCGCGCGACGACGCGCAGGCAAGGCGCCTGCTGGCGCAGGCTGCACGCCAGAATTACGACACCGCGCAGATCGATCTCGCAGCCTGGATGATCGAGGGACGCGGTGGCGGCCGTGACCTGAAATCCGCCTTCGGCTGGATGAAGCGAGCGGCGGAGGGCGGCAATGTCGCCGCGCAGAACCGCCTTGCCAAGCTCTATATGCAAGGCATCGGCACCGATCCGGATCTTGTCCTCGCCGCGGCCTGGTACATCGTCGCCCGCCGCGCCGGTCTCATCGACCCGCAGATGGACGACTTCCTGCAGGGGTTGGGCGACGACCAGACCAAGCAGGCGCTGCAGAAGGCGAACCGCCTGCCCTGATCGGGAATCCAAGACCCGGCCATGCCGATGGAGAGGGTGCGCCGGGGTCACGGGCTCGGCCTCATGCCCATGCATCTACCCCGTCAGCATCTGCCGAAGGGCGTGATGCTCGTTGCCGATGCGTCCGCCAAATCCGTCGGTATCTCCAGGCCCCCGACCCAGTTGTTCATCCCTGCCGCTTGGCCCCAGCCTGCCCGCTCCCTTGCCTCTTCTGGCGATTTGTGGTCTTGGGAGCCCGAAATCGCTTTCCCAGCGAACATCTCATTCCCGGATCAGATCACTATGGCCAAGATCAATGGCAACGAAATCCGTCCCGGCTACGTCATCGAGCATGACGGCGGCCTGTGGGTGGCGGTCAGGACCAACACCGTCAAGCCAGGCAAGGGCGGCGCCTACAACCAGGTCGAACTGAAGAACCTCATCAACGGAACCAAGCTCAACGAGCGCTTCCGCTCGGCCGAGACCGTCGAGCAGATCCGGCTCGATCTCAAGGATTTTTCCTTCCTTTACGCGCAGGAAGACGCGCTGGTGTTCATGGACACCCAGAGCTACGAGCAGCTCGAATTGGCGAAGGATTTCGTCGGCGACCGCGCCGCCTTCCTGCAGGACGGCATGATGGTCACGGTCCAGCTTTATGAAGAGCGGCCGATCGGCATTTCTCTGCCCGACTATGTGACGCTGACCATCACCGAGGCCGATCCCGTGGTGAAGGGGCAGACGGCCGCGTCCTCCTACAAGCCGGCAGTACTGGAGAACGGCATCCGTGTGCTGGTACCGCCCTTCATCGGCGCCGGCGAACGCATCATCGTCGACACCAACGAAATCACTTACGTGCGCCGCGCAGACTGATGCATGTCGCCCAAAAGTGGCCCCGGTTTTGGGTCACCGACATGCATCAAGACAGCGCTTGAAGCGCAGCAGCAGGAAGAAGCACGATGGCACGCTCAGCCCTTCTCAACGTTATGGTCCAGGCCGCAATGAAAGCCGGCCGATCGCTGTCGCGCGACTTCGGCGAGGTGCAGAACCTGCAGGTCTCGATGAAAGGCCCTGGCGACTATGTGAGCCAGGCCGACCGCAAGGCCGAGGAGATCGTCTTTGCCGAACTGTCGAAGGCACGGCCGGGCTACGCTTTCCTGATGGAGGAGCGCGGCGTGGTCGAAGGCGACGACAGCCAGCACCGCTGGATCGTCGACCCGCTCGACGGCACCACCAACTTCCTGCACGGCATCCCGCTCTTTGCCGTTTCGATCGCCCTGGAACGCCAGGGACAGATCGTTGCTGGCGTCATCTACAATCCGGCAATGGACGAGCTCTACACCGCCGAACGCGGCGGCGGCGCCTTCATGAACGACCGCCGGCTACGCGTCGCCGGCCGCATCAAGCTGGTCGACACGGTGATCGGTTGCGGCGTGCCGCATCTCGGCCGCGGCCACCACGGCAATTTCCTCGTCGAACTGCGCAACGTCATGGCTGAGGTCTCCGGCGTGCGCCGCTTGGGGGCCGTCTCGCTCGATCTCGCCTATGTCGCCGCCGGCCGCATGGACGGGTTTTGGGAAACCGGCCTGTCGGCCTGGGACGTCGCCGCCGGCCTGCTGCTGATCCGCGAGGCGGGTGGCTTCGTTTCGGATATGGACGGTGGTCAGGACATGCTCGACAACGGCTCGGTGGTCGCCGGCAACGAGGTCATCCAGCGCGCTTTGCTGAAGGCCGTGAAGAAGCCGCTCTCGGCACGCTGACTGACACGCCGCGCTGATGCGCCGCAGTCGCAAAACCGCAATGGAAGCTTGAAATACTGCCCGGCGAGCGCCCAGATCATAGTGCGCGGCGCAGGAACCCGGCAGTGAACGACATCAAGCCCCACCACGACATCCCGTTCATCGGACGCTGGCACTATTCACGCGCCGAGATGATCGCCGACGGCATCGTCCATGCGGTCGGCATCGTGCTGGCGATCTCGGCGGGTTCGGCACTGCTGGCGCTGGCCGCCTTTCGCGTCGGGCCGGGGGAATACATCGCCGCTGCCTTCTATGTGGTTTCGCTGCTCACCGTGCTGTCGGTGTCGCTCACCTACAATCTGTGGCCGGTGTCGTCGCCGGCGAAATGGATCTTGCGGCGCTTCGACCACGCCGCGATCTATCTCCTGATCGCCGCGACCTACACGCCTTTCCTGGCTCAGCTCGAAGGCTCGCCGCTGGCGCGCTGGATGATCGTCCTCGTCTGGACCGCAGCAGCGCTGGGCATCGCCATCAAGGTGTTTCTTCCCGGCCGTTTCGACCGGCTGGCGATCGTCTTCTATCTCGCCATCGGCTGGAGCGGCATCGTCCTGGTAAAGCCGCTTGTCCAGACCCTGCCGACGACGTCGATCGCGCTGATCGTCGCCGGCGGCATCGTCTATTCCTGCGGCGTCATCTTCTTTGCCTGGAAGGGATTGCGCTTCCACAACGCGCTGTGGCACGGCTTCGTCGTCACCGGCGCCGGCCTGCATCTGGCCGCCATGGTCGACTGTCTGGTCATCAATCGCCTCTGACACAGACTTATAGACGCGGCAATATTGCCAAGCGCCATTCAATTTGGTCACAATTCCGTTTAGAGTCGCGGTCTACGTGATCGGCGGCGGCATCGGAAACGGGGCACGGATGGCTTTTCTCAGATCCTTCGGCATGGGCAGACGCTCTGATGTCCTGATCTACGATCCGCATAAACTGTCGAGCCCGCAGGTCTTTCTGCTGACAATGATGATCTTCCTGGTCATCGTCGCCTTCATAGCCGCCATCCTGACCCGCCAGATCTCGACCGCCTTTGGCAGCAATCCCGGCCTCAACGGCCTGATCGTCGGCGTGTTGGTGGTCGGCATCCTGTTGGCCTTCGCTCAGGTCGGACGGCTGTTTCGCGAAGTGCGCTGGGTGAATTCGTTCCGTGCCGGCTCGGAGACCACCGAACCGGTGCTGCTGGCGCCGATGAAGGCGATGATCGGCCGCTCCTCGGCGACGGCCTTCTCGACCAGTTCAATGCGCACCATGCTCGATTCCATCGCCACGCGCCTCGACGAAAGCCGTGACACCTCGCGCTATCTCGTCGGCCTGCTGGTGTTCCTCGGCCTGCTCGGCACCTTCTGGGGTCTGTTGAACACCATCGCCTCGATCCGCGAGACCATCGAATCGCTCGATCCGGGTACTGGCGATGCCGCCGCGGTGCTCGATTCGCTGAAGCAAGGCCTCTCGGCGCCGCTGGCCGGCATGGGCACGGCCTTCTCGTCCTCGCTGTTCGGCCTGTCCGGCTCGCTGGTGCTCGGCTTCCTCGACCTGCAGGCCGGCCGCGCCCAGACGCGCTTCTACACTGAACTGGAAAACTGGCTGTCCTCGGTCACCGATCTGTCGTCCGACATCGTCGTCTCCGACCAGGCCAAGACCGAATCCTCGGACGAGATCCGGGTCTTGTCGGAAAGGCTGCGCAGCATGCAGGAGAATGGCGGCGGCTCCAATCCGCGCGTCGCCACCGCCATGGCCAATCTCGCCGACGGCATTTCCGGCCTGGTCAAGAACATGCGCTCGGAGCAGCAGATCATGCGCGACTGGGTCGAGGCCCAGTCCGACGAACAGAAGGCGATGCGCAACACGTTGGAAAAGATTGCCGACGCCCTGAAGAAGCCCGGGGTGCATTGACGTGGCGCTGGCGCGTGGACGGCGCACCGATCGCCGCATCGATTACTGGCCGGGCTTCGTCGACGCGCTGTCGACGCTGCTTCTGGCGATCATGTTCCTGCTCACCGTCTTCGTGCTGGCGCAGTTCCTGCTGGGCCGCGAAATCTCCGGCAAGGATACGGCGCTCTCGCGACTCAACTCGCAGATCAACGAGCTGACCCAGCTTCTGGCGCTGGAGCGCTCGACGGCACAGGACAAGGAAGATTCGCTCGCCAATCTGCAGGCATCGCTGTCAGCGGCGGAAGCGGAAAAGAGCCGGCTCGAACAATTGCTGGCGCAAGGTGCCGGCGCCGGAGACGCCGCCAACCAGCGTGCCGTAGCACTTTCGGGCGAACTCGACAGCCAGCGCCAGATCAGTCAGCAGGCGCTGAGCCAGGTCGAGATTCTCAACCAGCAGATTGCAGCACTGCGCAAGCAGATCGGGGCGCTCGAGGATGCGCTCAACGTCTCCGAAACCCGCGATCGTGATTCCAACACCAAGATCGCCGATCTCGGCCGCCGCCTGAACGTCGCACTGGCGCAGCGCGTCCAGGAATTGAACCGCTACCGCTCCGACTTCTTCGGCCGCTTGCGCGAGATCCTCGCCGACCGCGAGAACATCCGCATCGTCGGCGACCGCTTCGTCTTCCAGTCCGAAGTGCTGTTCCCGACCGGCTCCGAAGTGATCAACGATGCCGGCAAGGTGGAGATGAAGAAACTTGCCGACGCCATCATCGAATTGCAGAAGGAAATCCCGCCCGAGATCAACTGGGTGCTGCGCGTCGACGGCCATACCGACAACAAGCCGCTCTCCGGCACCGGCCGCTACCGCGACAACTGGGAGCTATCGACGGCGCGTTCGACCTCGGTGGTGAAGTTCCTGATCGAGAACGGCGTGCCGGCCAACCGCCTGGTCGCCGCCGGCTTCGGCGAGTTCCAGCCGCTCGACCCCGCCGACACCGAAGAGGCGCGCAACAAGAACCGGCGTATTGAACTGAAGCTCACCGAACGTTGATCCATCATCACGCGGCATCACGCGAATTTGTTCGCCGGCTCAACTCTAGGGCGTAGAGCGAGGCCGACAAGGCCTGAAAAGATTATCTTTTTTTAATTACACATCGTCGAATTGCGGTCCTAGCTTCCCCGCCTGGGCCGAGAACCGCCGGCGATGAACCCCATCGCGACGCGACGGAACCGGACGGCCCGCAGCCGGAGGGCAGGCGAGACAATCGCCGCCTTCCTCTTCAGGAGGAGAACGCGACGATGCGCTCTTTTTTTCCCAGCACCTCGCTTAGAACTGCAACACTCACGGCGGTCCTCATCGCCGTTCCGCTTGCCGGCGCCTATGCCGCGGGCCATCACAGAGGCGCTCTGGACGCCGGCGATCCGACCGACTTTACGGGGCCGCGCGTCGAAGGCCTCATCCAACAGGTTCAAGGCGTCCGCCAGGGCATAGTCGATGCAAGGCAGGCCAACAACATCACGCCCGCCGTCGCCGAACGCCTGGAAATGCGGACGGTCCGCATCAGTCAGGCGGCCGAGAAGATAGCGGCATCGGATCACGGCAGGATACCGGCCGCGCAATACCATGAGCTGCTGCGCCGTCTCGACAATGTCGACCAGCGCCTGAGGGCCGGTATTGGCAGCGATTTCCTGATGGGCGATGGCTCCGACGGCGGAAACTATCCGAACGGCTGAAAGCTTGGACACCAAGCTCTAGCACTTCGATCTCGCGCATGATTCCTTCCGAGATCCTGCGCCAGGAAAGGACCACCTGGCGCCCTCGGGGCCCCCTCTCCCGCGGGCGTCCTTTTTCCCTCAGCCCAGGTTGCTACCAGCCCAGGTTCCTGCCAGCCCAGTTTCCTACCAACCAAGCCAGACCGCAATCAGGGCGACGACCGCCGGCACGGTCTGAATGAACAGGATCTTGCGGCCAACCGTTGCCGCGCCATAGAGGCCGGCAATGGCCACGCACAACAGGAAGAAAACCTTGACCTGAAAACCGGCTGTCCCGAGGAAAAGCCCCCAGATCAGGCCGGCGGCGAGGAAGCCGTTGTAAAGACCCTGATTGGCGGCGAGCACCTTCGAGGCGCTGGCGAATTCCGGCTTCAGATTGAACGCCTTGTGCCCGCGCGGCGTGTCCCACAGCACCATTTCGAGATAGACGATGTAGACATGGATCAAGGCCACCAGTCCGACCAGGATGTTGCCGATCATGTTGTTCCCCCTTCAGGCGAGGCCAGCAGCATTTCACGCGTGACCTCACCTGTGCAAGATGCATCCGCCGCACAGTGCCGCAGGCTTGCAAACGCTTTTGCGTTGGTATCTTTTCGCGCCGTCCTCAATCACGGAAGCCGCCATGTCCTTTCAGAAACTCGATGATCTCGGTCACAAGCTCGAAGCGCTTGAGCATGCGCTGGCCATCCTCGGCGCTGACGAGGCCACCCACATGGCTGTCGGCGGCGGCGAGAAGCGCGCCGAGGCAATGTCGGCGCTGGCCGGCATGTACCACACCAGGGCAACGGCCCCGGAAATCGCCGACTGGCTCGCCGCGGCCGAACAGGAAGCGTTGAGTGAGGAGCAACGGGCCGCGGTCGCCGAATTGCGGCGACAGTACACCAACCTGACCTGCCTGCCGGTCGAGTTCGTCGAACGTCAGACCACCGCGCGCATGCGTTGCGAGCAGCTGTGGCGCGACCTGCGCGCCAAGAACGACTGGGCGGGCTTCCTGCCGGCGCTGGAGGGCGTGGTGGCGCTGGTGCGCGAAGAGGCGGCGCTGCGTGCCGACGTGCTCGGTCTTGCCCCTTATGACGCGCTCATGGAGCAATACGACCCCGGCAACCGCGCCGCCGACATCACGCCTGTCTTCACCGACCTCAAGGCTTTCCTGAAAGGCTTCGTGCCGGAGGCGCTGGCGATACAGGAAGCCCGGCTGCGCAAGCGCCCGCTGAAGCCGCTTTCGGGCACCTATGCGATCGACCGGCAACGCGAGCTCGGCCTTGCCATGATGACGGCGGTCGGCTTCGACCTCACGCATGGGTCGCTGTCGGTGTCGCACCATCCCTTCTGCGGCGGCGTGCCGAGCGACGTGCGCATCACCACCCGCTACAAGACCTCGGACTTCCTGTCGGCATTGATGGGCGTGCTGCACGAGACCGGCCATGCGCTGTATGAACAGAACCTGCCGAAGGCATGGGCGCACTGGCCGCTCGGCAAGGCGCGCGGCATGGCCGTGCATGAAAGCCAGAGCCTGTTCGTCGAAAAGCAGCTCGGCCGCAACCCGGCCTTCTGGCGCTGGGCGCTGCCGGTGGTCGAAAAGCATCTCGGCGAAGCCTGGTCGCTCGACGACATCCTGCCGCATGTGCATCACGTCGAGCGCGGCCTGATCCGTGTCGATGCCGACGAGGTGACCTACCCGCTGCATGTCATCCTGCGCTACGAGCTGGAGCAGGAGCTCGTCTCGGGCAGGCTGGAGGTGGCAGAACTGCCAGAAGCCTGGGACGCCAAGATGCGCGACTATCTCGGCCTCTCGACCATCGACAATCCGGCCGACGGGCCGATGCAGGACGTGCACTGGCCGGGTGCCGCCTTCGGCTACTTCCCCTCCTACACGCTGGGCGCGATGATGGCGGCGCAGCAATGGGCGGCGCTGACACGCGAGCATCCTGCCGCCGATGACGATCTCGCCAAAGGCAATTTCGCGTCAATCAACGCATGGCGTCGCGAAAAAATCTGGTCGCAGGGGTCTCGCTGGTCGACCCCGGACCTGCTCGAACGCGCCACCGGCGAAAAGCTCGACGCCAGCTATTTCGTCAACCATCTGAAGCAGCGATACGGAGCGGCTTGAGGGGAGGTCGGCACATCAGGAGGCAGATGTTTGCGACTACTCCGCCGCGCCCCTGAAGGCGCTGGCGCCGGTTTCGAACTGCAGCTTGGCCAGCCGCGCGTAGATGCCGCCCTTGGCGACGAGGCTCTGATGCGTGCCTTCCTCGACGATGCGGCCGCCATCCATGACCAGGATCCTGTCGGCCTTCAGCACCGTCGCCAGCCGGTGGGCAATGACGATGGTGGTGCGGCCCTGCATCAGGCGTTCCAACGCCATCTGCACCAGCGTCTCGCTTTCCGCGTCGAGCGCCGAGGTCGCCTCGTCGAGCAGCAGGATCGGCGCGTCGCGCAGGATGGCGCGAGCGATCGCCACCCGTTGGCGCTGGCCGCCGGACAGCGTCACCCCGCGCTCGCCGACCTGGCTGTCATAGCCTTTCTCGAGCTTGAGGATGAATTCGTCGGCGAGCGCATCCTTCGCCGCCGTCTCGATCTGGGCCTCACTGGCACCCGGCCGGCCAAAGCCGATATTGTCGCGCGCGCTTGCCGCGAAAATGGTGACGTCCTGCGGCACGATGGCGATGCGCTCGCGGACCGAAACCGGATCGGCTTCGCGCACATCGACGCCATCGATCAGGATCTTGCCGGTTTCAGGATCGTAGAAGCGCAGGATCAGCGAAAAGACCGTGCTCTTGCCGGCCCCTGATGGACCAACGATCGCCACCGTCTCGCCGGGCATGACCTGAAAGCTCAAGCCGTGCACGGCAGCGCGGTCGGGCCTTGCCGGATAGGAGAAGGAGACGTCATCGAAGGCGATCGCGCCCTTGGCGACGGCAGGCAGCGGCTTCGGATCGGCCGGCGCCTGGATTGCCGGCTTCTCGGCCAGGATCTCGGTCAGCCGTTCGGCAGCACCCGCCGCCTGTGCCAGCTCGCCCCAGACCTCGGACAGCGCGCCGAGCGCACCGGCGGCAAACACCGAATAGAGCAGGAACTGGCCGAGCGTGCCTGGCGACAGATTGCCGTCGAGCACGTCGCGCGAGCCGAACCACAGCACCGCCACGACGGACGAGAAGATGGTGAAAATGGCAAAGAAGGTGAGGAAGGAGCGCGCGAAGATCGAGGTACGCGCCGCCTCGAAAGCGGCTTCCACCGCGCCGGAGAAATGCCCGGTGACGAGCTTTTCATTGGTGAAGGCCTGCAAGGTGCGCACCGCGCCGATCTGTTCGCTGGCATAGGCGGTGGCATCGGCAAGTGTATCCTGCGCCTGCCGCGACTTGCGCCGCACCGAGCGGCCGAAGGCGACCAGCGGCAGCACGATGACCGGAATGGCCGCAATGACCAGGCCGGACAGTTTCGGGCTGGTGACGACCATCATCCCCAACGCGCCAAGGCCGAGAATGACGTTGCGCAGCGCCACCGATGCCGTCGCCCCGACCGCCGACTTGACCTGCGTCGTGTCTGCGGCGAGCCGCGACACGATCTCGCCCGACTGGGCGGTGTCGAAAAAGGACGGCGACAGCGTCGTCACATGGGTAAAAACATCGCGCCTGATATCGGCGACGACTCGCTCGCCGAGCGTGATGACGAAATAGTAGCGGCTGGCCGAGGCGGCCGCCAGCACGGCGGCCATCGCCACCAAGGCTGCGAAATATTCGGCGATGAAGATGGTGTTGGCCGACGAGAAACCATGATCGATCATGCGCCGCACGGCCAGCGGCAGCGCCAGCGTCGTTGCCGCGGCGATGACCAGCGAAATCAGCGCGCCGACGACGAGCGTGCGATAATGCGTGATATACGGGAACAGGCGCCTGAGCGGCTTGAGCGAGCGCCGGCGCTCGTCTGCGCTGCTGGTTTGCGCCATTCCTGCGTTTCCTCTAGCCGCCTCTCGGCTATGCGCCTCAATATATGCGCTTGCCGCGGCCTTGTGATTCAATTCCGGCTGATGTATAGGCTCGCCGACCGTTTTAGAAGCCGTGGCTCCTCAATAGCTGCGGCTTCGAGTTTTAAAAAGGGGCGCATCGACGCAGGCTTATGCCCGTCGGCAGCGCCGGCAAGCCAGGAACCGAACCATGAAGACCGACATCCATCCCGATTACCACACCATCAAGGTCGTCATGACCGACGGCACCGAATACATGACCCGTTCGACCTGGGGCAAGGAAGGCGATACGATGAACCTCGATATAGACCCGACCACCCACCCGGCCTGGACCGGCGGCCAGCAGACCCTGCTCGACCGCGGTGGTCGCTTGTCGAAGTTCAAGAAGCGTTTTGAAGGTTTCGGCCTCTAAGCCCGACGACCTTTTCGCAGATCGAAAAGCCCGCCCTTGTGGCGGGTTTTTTGTTGACCGCGAGTCGCCGTAGTGGGACGCAGTCGGCCAGGGAGAGCGATATGTCTATGCTCAACGACAAGCGGTGGTCCGGTCTCACGGGTGGGTACAAGGTTGTCTATGATCCCCGACCGGCGTTGCGAGCGCTGACCCTTCGGTATGATGACGAGACGGCGTGGGACGAACTTTGGAATGAATTGCATCATCAAGGCGATGTCGGAGACGCATCCTACGCCGCAATCCCAGAAATCGTTCGAATCTCTGCAGAACGCTCTCCAGTGAATTGGGGAGTCTACGGTCTGGCCGCGGTAATCGAAGAAGCGCGATTGCTCGACAGCCGAAACCCGCCAATTCCAGGTTGGATCGAACCGCACTACAAAGCCGCCTGGCAGTTGTTTTTCCATTTGGCGTTGCGAGATCTGGAAACTGAGGCCGACGAAGCGACAGTGACATATGCGTTGGCTGTTGTTGCGCTTCATCGAGGCAGTCTCGGCCTAGCCCGGATGGCAATGTGCACGGAGGACGAGCGCGCTGAAATGTTACGGAACTATCTCGGCCGCTAGCCTTACTCCGCCAACAGTTCCCGCAGCGCCATCCGCTTGTAAGCCGAGACCAGTCTGTCGCCCTCTTGCCTGTCGACCGAGATCGCCAGCCGGACGGCGGCCTCGCCCATCTGCCAGACCAGGAACGCCGTGGTTTCCAGCGCCGTCGGATCGGCTGCCGGCCGCAGCCGCTTCAGCACCGCGGTGAGGAATTCGGCGTTGGCCCGGCTGTCGGCGAGTTCGAGCTGGCGCAGCGCCTTGTCGGCCTGCGTGCCCGACCAGATGTCGCGCATCACCGGCTCGGCCAGGAACAGCCCGTAGTAGATATCGACCAGCTCCGAAAACGCTTGGCGCAGGCCTTCGGCGTCGCCGACATCGGCGAGTGCCGCCGAGATGCACGCCTGGCTTTCGGCGGTGTAGCGCTCGGCCAGCGCCCAGACGATCGCCCGCTTGTCCGGAAAGAACTGGTAGAGCGAGCCGATCGACACCCCTGCCCGTTCCGCCACTTCGCCCATGCGCATGGCGTCGCTGCCTTGCTCGGCAATCAGTGCCGAGGCAGCGGCGAGCATGCGTTCGACCCGCTCGCGGCTGCGCTGCTGGCTCGGCGCCCGGCGCGGCGAAGCAATCTGCTCCTGTGACGAAACCGGCGCTGTGTCTTCCATGTCTGTCTCCAGTGCCAACAAAATCGCTTGACTCGCAAAATACGAGGGTTTATCACGTTTTGCAAATGTGAGGATTACTCATGTTTTGAAACAGAGGAAACCAGCCATGAACAACACGACACCAAACCCCATCCTGATCCTCGGCGGCACCGGCAAGACCGGCCGCCGCCTTGCCGAGCGACTGACGGCGCATGGCGTGCCGGTGCGCATCGGCTCGCGTTCGGGCACCCCGCGCTTCGACTGGGAAGTCCCGGCGACCTGGGGCCCTGCAATGCAGGGCGTCAGCGCCGTCTACATCAGCTACTATCCCGATCTAGCGGTGCCGGGTGCCGCCGACGTGATCGGCGCCTTCGCCAGGCTTGCCGTACAGAACGGCATCACCCGGCTGGTGCTGCTGTCGGGGCGTGGCGAGGCAGAAGCCCAACGTTCCGAAGAGATGCTGAAGGCTTCTGGCGCCGACTGGACGATCCTGCGCTGCGCCTGGTTCTCGCAGAACTTCAGCGAAGGCTTTCTTGTCGAGCCCTTGGCTGAGGGCGAAGTGGCTTTGCCGGTCGGCAATGTCGGCGAGCCGTTTGTCGATGCCGATGACATCGCCGACGTCGCCTTTGCCGTGCTGACTGAGCCGGGGCATGCCGGCCAGCTCTACGAACTGACCGGGCCGCGGCTGCTGAGCTTCGCCGACGCCGTCGCCGAGATCGGAAAGGCCGCCGGGCGCGACATCCGCTTTGTCAGGATTTCGCATGACGAATTCACCGCCGCCGTGACCGCGCACGACCTGCCGCCCGAATTCGCCTGGTTGCTCAACGAGCTGTTCACCGAAGTGCTTGACGGCCGCAACGAGACGCTAGCCGACGGCGTCCAGCGCGTGCTTGGCCGCCAGCCAAGAGACTTCTCCGCCTACGCATATGAAACCGCAGCAACCGGCATCTGGAGCAACTGACATGATCAAGCTTCTTCCCACCCTTACCATCATTGCCGCAATCGGCTCGGGGGTCGTCGGCGGCGTGTTTTTCGCCTTTTCCAATTTCGTCATGGCGGCGCTTGCCCGACTGCCCGTCCCCAGCGGCATCGCGGCGATGAATTCGATCAACGTCACGGTGATCACCCCGACCTTCATGACGGCGCTTTTCGGTACCGGCCTGCTCTGTCTGGTGCTCATCGCCGCCGCCATCATGGGCTGGAGCCAGTCCGGCTCTTACTGGTTGCTTGCCGGCGCGGTGATCTACCTGATCGGCAACCCGATCGTGACCATGGTCTTCAACGTGCCGCTCAACGATGCGCTCGCCGCCGTCGACCCGGCCAGCAGCAACGGCGCCGCTGTGTGGGCGAACCATCTGAGCCAATGGGTGATGTGGAACCACGTCCGCACCATCACCGCCATCATGGCGATGGCCTGCTTCATTCTCTCATTGCTCTAAGCAACTCCAGGAAAAGTGCGTAGCCGTCCGGATTTGCGTCGAGACAAAGAGAGAAGCGTCCTACGAAAAGCAAAAGATCCCGCTCAGGCGGGGTCTTTTTGCGTATGACCCTTCCGGTCGGAATGGCCGAGATCGCGATCCGGGTCGATGACATCGCGGACCAGTTGCTTGAGCTTGGCCGCTTCCGGAAAGCCGCCGTCACGCTTGCGGTCCCAGATCAGCGTATCATTGCAGGAAATGGTGAAGATGCCGCCGGTGCCAGGCACCAGCGTCACTTCGCCCAGATCGGTGCCGAAGGTCGACAGCAGCTCCTGCGCCATCCAGCCGGCACGCAGCAGCCACTGGCACTGCGTGCAATAGGTGATGCGGATGGCGGGAAGCTGAGCTTCGCTCATGTCTCTGGCTGAGCTCCGCTCATGCCGCGCTGAGCTTGGCCATCGTCTCGTCGTCGACTTCGAAGTTGGCGTAGACGCTTTGAACGTCATCGTCATCCTCGAGCGTGGCGACCAGCTTCATCAGCGACTGTGCCCGATCCTCGTCGACCGGAACGCTGTTCTGCGGCTTCCAGATCGGCTTCACCGATTCAGCTTCGCCGAGCGAGGCCTCCAACGCCTTCGACACTTCGCCGAGATTCTCGAAAGCGCAGTAGATCGTGTGGCCTTCCTCATCGGATTCCACGTCATCGGCGGCGGCGTCGATCGCCGCGTCCATCACCTTGTCGGCGCTGCCGGCCGATGCCGGATAATAGATCTCGCCGGCACGATCCCACATGAACGACACCGAACCGGTTTCGCCCATCGCCCCGCCGGCCTTGGTGAAGGCGGCGCGCACGTTCGAGGCCGAACGGTTGCGGTTGTCGGTCAGTGCTTCGACGATGACCGCGACGCCGCCGGGTCCGTAGCCCTCATAACGCACGGCTTCGTAATTCTCGGCATCGCCCATCGAGGCCTTGTTGATGGCGCGCTGGATGTTGTCCTTCGGCATCGACACCGCCTTGGCGTTCTGCACGGCCAGGCGCAGGCGCGGGTTCATCGATGGATCGGGCGTCCCGCTTTTGGCGGCAACGGTGATTTCGCGCGCCAGCTTGGAAAACATTTTCGACCGCACCGCATCCTGGCGGCCCTTGCGGTGCATGATGTTCTTGAACTGTGAATGGCCAGCCATGGCACCCCTGTCGTCTTCTCGGCTAGAGCATCCCGAAGCGAGGTGATCTCACCTCGTCTTCTGCAAAATGCTCGAATTCAAAATTTCAGAGCGTCCCAGGTGCAACTCGTGGAAGCACGGCGTTCTCTGTCGGAATGGCCGGCTTATAGATAAATCGGCTCAATTCGTCCAGCCGCGAGGCCGCTGCAATCGCTCACGCCTCCAGGTCGGACTTCAGCCGGTCGATGATGCTGATCGCATGGCTGGCATACCGGCTGATCCAGCGATCCTACGCGACAGCGACAAATTCCAAGGTCTCGTGGCGCGGCTATGCTCTTGCCAACCTCAATGCCCCTCGCCGGACTTCGCTTTTCTCCGTCGCCGCGCTAGCATGTTGAGCCCTTCGACCAAGGCCGAGAAACCCATCGCCGCGTAGATGTAGCCCTTGGGCACATGGTAACCCATGCCGTCAGCGATCAGCGTCATGCCGATCATCAGCAGGAAGCCCAGCGCCAACATGACGATGCTCGGGTTCTTGGCGATGAAATTTGCCAGCGGTCCGGCCGCCAGCATCATCACGCTGACCGCGACGATCACGGCAATGTACATGATGGCGATCTCGTCGGTCATGCCGACGGCGGTGATGATCGAATCTATGGAGAAGACGAGGTCGAGCAGCAGGATCTGGAAGATCGCGCCGGCGAGGCTCATCTGCAGAGTCTCACCCAGCATCGTGTCCTGGTGATCGTCGGGATCGACCGTGTGATGGATCTCCTTGGTCGCCTTCCACACCAGGAACAGGCCACCGGCAATCAGGATCAGGTCGCGCCAGGAAAACCCGTGACCGAAGGCGGTGAACACCGGCGTCGTCAGCTGGACGATGATCGAAATCGTGGCCAGCAGCACCAGCCGCATGATCAGCGCCGCCGAGATGCCAAGCCGGCGGGCGCGCGCCCTTTGCACTTCCGGCAGCTTGTTGGTCAGGATCGAGATGAAGATCAGATTGTCGATGCCGAGCACGATCTCCAGCACCACCAGCGTCAGCAGCGCGACCCAGGCCGTTGGATCGGACACAAAGTGAAAATGCGGCGCCAGGAATTCGATGAGCTGCATGGAGGTCGTCCCCTCTACGATCTAGAGCAGTGTCGCCGGCAATTAGGTACTGCTTGCGTCCATATCAATGTCACGACCAGAAGGACGGTGCGGTTTCCTCCAGCCGCGGCCCGCGACGAAACGGCGCGATCCTCTCGGTCAGCCCGGTGCGGTCGGAAATATCGACGCCGACGCCGCACAATGTCGCCGGTCCGGTTGCTGCCTCGAAACGCCCTTTCGGCACTTTCGACAGGAACCGGTTGAGCGGTTCCTCCTTGTCCATGCCGAGCGAGGAATCATAGTCGCCGCACATGCCGGCGTCGGAAATGTACCCTGTGCCGCCATTGAGTATCTGGTGATCGCCGGTCGGCTGGTGCGTGTGGGTGCCGACGACGAGACTGGCGCGCCCATCGACGAAATGTGCAAAGCACATCTTTTCCGAGGTTGCCTCGGCGTGGAAGTCGATGATTACGGCATCCACCTGCTCGCCGAGCGGACAGGCGGCCAGTTCGCGCTCACCGGCCTGGAACGGATCGTCGAGTTCGGGGTGCATGAACACCCGGCCCATGATGTTGGCGACCAGCACGCGCGCACCGCTCCTGGCGATGTAGACGCCGGAGCCGCGTCCGGGCGTGCCCTTGGGGAAATTGGAGGGGCGCAGAAAGCGCTCTTCGCGCGGCGCGAAGGCCAGCGCGTCGCGCTGGTCCCAGACATGGTTGCCGGTGGTGACAACATCGGCGCCCGCCGCGATCGTTTCGCGAAAGATCTCTTCGGTGATGCCGAAGCCGCCGGCGGCATTCTCGCCGTTGACGATGACGAAATCGAGTTTGAAATCGGAGATCAGTCCCGGCAATTGTTCCCACACTGCCGTGCGTCCCGTTTTTCCAACCATGTCGCCGAGGAAGAGAAGTCTCATATGATCCCGCACCGAATGTCAGCGAAGCAAAAGCTGCATGACGTCTGTGAAAAGATCATGCGTCCATTTTGCTTGTCTACAATTTTGGCGCGAAGCGGCGCAACCCACTCTCCGTGAGTATTTCCGGGATGATGACGTCGTGGTCCTCATCCGGCACCAGCCCCACCTCCTGGCAATCGAAGGCAATGCCGATCAATCTGGGCGGCAGCCCCTTGTCAACCAGCTTGGCGATGGCGCGGTCGTAGTAGCCGGCACCATAGCCGATGCGATGGCCGCGCGCGTCGAAAGCGGCGAGCGGCACCAGCATCACCGTGGGGTCGAGCACTTCGGCCTCCTCATGCGGGCCGACAGTGCCGAAACCCATCTCGACCATCGGCGCGCCCCGCACGAGCTCGCGAAAGACGATGGTGGTCTTGTCGAGGATCGCCGGCAGGCAAAGCCTGGCTCCCTTCTCGCGCAACGCGAACATCAACGGCCGGACGTCGACTTCCGAGCGCATCGGCCAGAAGCCCGAGACGATCTGACTCGGCTCGACAGCGAGGTGATCGCGTGCCGTCTCGGCCATTTCGAGGGCGATCTCCACCCGCCAGAATTCATCGAGCGCGTCTCGACGCCCGAGTGCCTCGAGGCGAAGCTGCTTTTTCAGGTGTTTTGAGGATGTCATGCGCAGACGATAGAAAAAGTCAGATTTGGGTGGAGTTTTAGGAGCGACGTTTTCTACCGCATCATCCACCGAAAGACATGGATGCGTTGCGAAAAGTGACGATCCACACAACCGGTGGAGAGAGCGATCCCGGGAACCTACAAAGTAGGTGGGCGCCGTGTGAGAAAACCCACGGGTCTTCCCAGGGACAGCTCCCTAAGGATCGTTAAGGCCCCGGGGAAAATGTTCTCCTGCCGGGAAGCACAGACCGTCCCGACATATATAGGCCGCTAGCCAGCCAAGCACCAGAGAGATGACATTCTTTCCGTGGCGGATCCGCGCCCCTCGCCGCCGCCGACAAGCCACCCTTGCACAGGCGGAGCCGCGTCCTTACGGTCGTCATGACCAACCAAGAGCAATTCCAGGAAAAGTGTGGACGGTTTTCCGTCCGGAATTGCGTCAAAACAAAGAGATAGAGCGGTTCGACGTTTCCGTGAAACGGCGAACCACTCTAAGGAGCAAAAATGCGTTTCGAAGGCACGGCGGCCTATGTCGCCGACAAGGATCTGATGGTGGCGGTCAACGCCGCGATCGCGCTGGAACGGCCCCTGCTGGTCAAGGGCGAGCCCGGCACCGGCAAGACCGAACTCGCCAGGCAAGTTGCGGCAGCCCTTGGCCTCGACCTGATAGAATGGCACGTCAAGTCGACCACCAGGGCGCAGCAGGGCCTTTACGAATACGATGCCGTGTCGCGGCTGCGCGATAGCCAGCTCGGCGACGAGCGCTTCAACGACATCAGGAACTACATCAAGCGCGGTAAGCTTTGGGAGGCGTTCTCGGCCGGCAAGAAGGTCGTGCTTCTGATCGACGAGATCGACAAGGCCGATATCGAGTTCCCCAACGATTTGTTGCAGGAACTCGATCGGATGGAGTTCTTCGTCTACGAGACCGGCGAGACCATTCGCGCCGCGGTCAGGCCGATCGTCATCATCACCTCCAACAACGAGAAGGAACTGCCGGACGCCTTCCTGCGCCGCTGCTTCTTCCACTACATCCGCTTTCCCGACGTCGAGACGCTGCACAAAATCGTCGACGTGCACTATCCCGGCATCAAGCAGAACCTGGTGCGGGCGGCGCTGACCCAGTTCTACGAGATCCGCGAGGTGCCCGGCCTGAAGAAGAAGCCGTCGACCTCGGAAGCGCTCGACTGGATCCGCCTACTGGTCGCCGACGACATCGCGCCGGAAGACCTGCGCGCCGACCCGAAGAACGCATTGCCCAAGCTGCATGGCGCGCTTCTGAAGAACGAACAGGACGTGCATCTGTTCGAGCGGCTAGCCTTCATGGCGAGGCGGCAGGGCTAAGACTGTCCGTGCAGGTGTCCGCTACGAGCGAACCTCGCCTGCTGCCTGAGCGGAACGCTGCCCCCTTTCCTCCCGCGGCGCGTCAGTCTTCGCGCCGAAGATGATGAAGCTGATGACGGCGAGAGCAAGAACGCCGATCCCGCTATAGAGCATGACCCAGCCAAAACCGTTGACCAGGGCTGCGTGCGCGATAGCGCCGGATGGGTCGAGGGTCGCGAGCCTGGGCGAGTCCTGTGTCAGGCTGTCGAGGTTTCCGGTGGCGATCCTTTCCGCCAGCGCGCGCAATTCGCTCGGGTCGAATGCCCCGCCAAATGCGTTCCGCAGATAAGAAACGATCCCCTGCGTCAACAGCAGGCCCAGCACCGCGATGTTGATGGCGAGCGTGATCAGGCGTGCGCTGATATCGATTCCCGAGGCCATGCCGGCACGATCCGGCGATACCGACCCGGTCGTGGTGTTGGTGGTCGGTGAATTGGTCAGGCCGATGCCGATGCCTGCGATCAGCGTACCAGGCAGCATCGTCACCCAATTGGCTCCCTCGAGCCCGGACCCTATCCTCATGGCGATGAAGCCGATCCCCAATGTCAAAAGCCCGAGCGGGATCGCAATTCGCGCCTGATAGCGCGCGCGCAGGCGCTCGGCGGTTGAGGACATCAGCATCAGGGGAAGCGTGTAGACGAGCAGCAACAGGCCGGTCGTGGTGCTGTCATAGCCCAGAACGCCAGAAAAATAGATCGGCAGATAGATGATGAACGGCCAGTAGCTGAAATTCATGCCGATGCCGCCCATGATCGCGCCTGAAAACTGGCGGATGCGGAAGACGGAGAAGTCGAACATCGGATAGGGATTGACCCTTTCGGCAACAAGAAACCCGATGAAGGCCGCTATCGCCGCGACGATCACGCCGACACGGGCGCCGGACCCGAGATCGGCGCCTTGCGTGATCAGATAGGAAAAGCCGAACACCGCCAGCGAAAGCGTCAGGATGCCGGCCCGATCGAGCTTCTGGGCGTTGTGATCGCGTGATTCCGTGACACCGGCGACGATGAAGACCAGGGCAAGGATCGCCAGCGGCACGTGGATGAGGAACACCCATTGCCAGCTCGAGAATGCGACGATCAATCCACCAATGGCGGGACCGAAACCCAACCCGATGCCCGAGACCACGCTCCAGGCAACGAAGGCCTTGCCGCGTTCACCACCATCCTGAAACTGGTGCGACAGCACGGCCACGCTGCAGGTGAACATCGCTCCTCCTGCAAGCCCCTGCAAAAAACGCGCAATGATCAGGATTGGCGCGCTCGGTGCGAGGCCGCACAGCAGGGAGGCAAAGCCGAAGGCGATGGTGGTGGTCACCATCACCCGTTTGCGGCCAAACCGGTCCGCCAGTGTCCCCGTCGCCATCAGCACCGTGGTGCAGGCGATGGTGTAGGCATTCATAATCCACTGCAGATCCTTGAGATCGGCGGCGAGCACGCTTTCCAGTTTCGGCAGGATCACCGGTACGCTCGAGATTTCGAGGCCGAACAGCAGCGAGGCAAGACAAGCCCCCGCAAGCGCAACGGTGTTTCGGTCGATTTGAAACATATCAATCACTTTCCATCGGAGCATTCGCAGGTGAGCCAAGGGCGGGTGATTTTCAAAACTGCGATGGAGGTGACATAGACGAGGCTTGACCATGAAAAAAGACTATGCATTTCTATTTCAGAGATGACAAAAAGGAATGATCGAGATGGCAAGCCTTGATGTCGACGCTGTGCGGACCTTTGTCATGGTGGCCGATTTGCAGAGCTTCACCCGTGCGGCTGCCGCGCTCGGCAGCACCCAGGCGACGATCAGCGTCAAACTGCGCCGGCTCGAAGAAAAGCTCGGCGCGCGTCTGATCGAACGAACCCCGCGCCGCGTGCGGCTGTCGGCAAGGGGAGCGGTTTTCCTCCCGGCAGCCCGCGAATTCCTTGCCGCCCATGAACGCGCCATGGCGGAGTTTTCCGAGGCGCCGTGTCGCCTTGCTCTCGGCTTTGTCGACCACGTCGCGGGGCCCGAGCTCTCGATACTGATAGCCCAGCTTCATGCCCACGATCCGTCGCTTGCCCTCAACATCAGGATCGATACCAGCTCTTTGCTGCAGGAGGCTTTCGATAGGGGCGAACTCGATGCGGTGATCGTGCACCAGGAAGACGACAGTCGCCGGGGCGAAGCCTTGTCGCGCACCCATTATGGCTGGTTCGCGGCCCCTGCCTTCGAATGGCGGCCCGGAACGCCCTTGCGCCTCGCTCTTCTAAGCACCGTCTGCAACTGCCCGGACCGTCTGAGAGCGGTCGAGGCGCTGGATAGAGTAGGCATCGCCTGGAGCGAGGCTTTCGTCGGCGGCGGCGGCGCGGCTGTCAACATCGCGGTATCGGCCGGCTTCGTCGTTTGCGCCCTCGCCCAACGTGTCGCTCCCCCTGGCTTGATCGAGGTGGGTCGCAAGCTCGGCCTGCCGCCCATTCCCTCTTCCGATATCGTCTTGCATTCGCGCGCCTTGGCGCCGCGGGCGCGAGAAGCGCTGCACATGCTCGCCACCGCTTTTCGCGAGTATGATTTGCCAGCGGGATAGGCAAGGATGTTCCCGATCCCGATTCTGTTGATATGGATCGGGTTCCAGATTTCACGGGGATCGAAATGACCGAGATCACTATCCGCCCGCTTGCGCAGTCCGACCATGCCGACTGGCGGCGCCTGTGGACCGACTATCTGACCTTCTACGAAACCAAGCTGCCGGAAGAGGTCTACGCCGTCACCTGGAAGCGGTTGTTCACGGCAGGCGAGTTCGAGCCGAAGGGTTTCATCGCCACGCTCGACAGCAAGGCTGTCGGCCTCACCCACTATCTCTACCACCGCTCCTGCTGGGCGGAACAAAGCAACTGCTATCTGCAGGACCTGTTCGCCGATCCGGACGTGCGCGGCAAGGGCATTGGTGCTGAGCTGATCAAGGCGGTGAAGCTGGAAGCTGCAAAAATCGGTGTCAAGAATGTCTACTGGATGACGCACGAGACCAACGCCACCGCGCGCAAGCTCTACGACTATGTGGCGCGCCGGACCGGCTTCATCGAGTATGATCTGCTGTAGATAGACGATGTTCATCCCTTTCTTCCTCGAACTGAAGGCAGCGCGTGTTCCCGTCTCGCTAAGGGAGTATCTGTCGCTGCTGGAGGGGCTGGAAGCCGGGTTGGTCGACTACGACGTCGAGGGTTTCTACTATCTGGCCCGCACCGCGCTGGTGAAGGACGAACGCCACATCGACCGCTTCGACCAGGTGTTTGCCCATGTCTTCAAGGGCGTTGAGGCGCTGGGTGGGCCGGACGCTGTCGATGTCGCCAATATTCCCGAGGAATGGCTGCGCCGTCTCGCCGAAAAGCACCTGACCGACGAAGAGAAAAAACTGGTCGAGGCGCTCGGCGGTTTCGAAAAGCTGATGGAGACCTTGAAGCAGCGGCTGGAGGAGCAGAAAGGCCGCCACCAGGGCGGCTCGAAATGGATCGGCACCGGCGGCACCTCACCCTTCGGCGCCTATGGCTACAATCCCGAAGGCGTGCGCATCGGCCAGCACGAAAGCCGCAACCGCCGCGCCGTCAAAGTCTGGGACAAACGCGAGTTCAGGAACTTCGATGATGCCGTCGAACTCGGCACCCGCAACATCAAGATCGCGCTGAAGCGCCTGCGCCGCTGGGTGCGCGAGGGCGCCGAGGAGGAGTTCGACCTGCCGGGCACCATCCACGCCACCGCCGAGCATGGCTATCTCGACGTGCAGACGCGGCCCGAACGGCGCAACGCGGTGAAGCTCTTGATGTTCTTCGATGTCGGCGGCTCGATGGACGACCACGTCAAGAGCGTCGAAGAGCTGTTTTCGGCCGCCCGCGCCGAATTCCGCCAGCTCGAATATTTCTATTTTCACAACTGCCTCTATGAGAGTGTGTGGAAGGACAATCGCCGCAGGCATGCCGAGACGATCCCGACCTTCGACCTGATCCATAAATATGGGCCGGACTACAAGGTGATCGTCGTTGGCGACGCCTCGATGAGCCCTTACGAGATCGCCCTACCCGGCGGCTCGGTCGAACACTGGAACCCGGAGGCCGGGACCGTCTGGCTCGGCCGCCTGCTGCAGCAATGGCCAAACGCGGTATGGCTGAACCCCGAGAACGAGAAGAACTGGGGCTATACCCATTCGATTGCCATGATCCGCGACATCTTCGGCGGCCGCATGTTCCCGCTGACGCTGGCCGGGCTCGAAGGCGCGACCAGGCAGCTTTCAAGGAAGCATTGAACAGACAGGAAAAACGATGACCTGCTTTCTCTGCCTGCAATGCGGCGTCCAGTTCGCGGCAACGGAGGCACCGCCGAACCGCTGCCCGATCTGCGAGGACGAGCGGCAATATGTTCGCTGGGAAGGCCAGGCCTGGATCACACCGGAAGAGCTCGCTGACGGACACCGGGTCGTGGTCAAGGACGACGCCGGCGTTCTCGCCTTCGGCATCGAGCCGCGCTTCGCCATCGGCCAGCGCGCGTTGCTGGCGCAGACGCCGCACGGCAATGTGCTGTGGGACTGCATCTCGATGGTCAGCGACGAGGCGGTGGCCGAGATCAACCGCCGCGGCGGCCTGACAGCGATAGCCATCTCGCACTGCCACTATTATTCGGTGATGGTCGAGTGGAGCGAGGCTTTTGGCGGTGTGCCGATCTTTCTCCACGCCGATGACCGCCAATGGATCATGCGGCCGCACAAGGCGATCGTCAGTTGGGAGGGCGAGACGTTGCCTATCAACCCTTCGCTGACACTTGTCCGCTGCGGTGGCCACTTTGCCGGCGGCCAGTTGCTCCATTGGGAACGCGATGGCGGCAACGCCCTGCTGTCCGGCGACATATTGCAGGTAACGCCGACGCGCCGCCATGTCAGCTTCATGTACAGCTATCCCAACTATATCCCGCTCAACGCAGCCGCCGTGCGCCGCATCGCGAAGGCATTGGAGCCGTTCCAGTTCAACCACATCTACGGCGCATGGTGGAACCAGAATGTGATTGGGGACGCAAAAGCGGCATTCGATATATCGGTCGCACGCTATCTTGCAGCCATCGCGTGAAGGCACGATCGAAAATGCGGGCAAATCTCGTAACAAATGCCTATCTTGGTGCGAATATGAGGTTGCAATCAACAACGAGCCGGCAAGGCTGAGGAGATCAAATGGACACCCACACCTACCCCGTCACCCGCACCGACGCCGAATGGCGCGCCCGGCTGACGCCGGAGCAATATGCCGTCATGCGCGGCCACGGTACCGAGCGGCCGGGAAGCTGCGCCTTGCTCTACGAGAAGCGCGCCGGCACGTTTTCCTGCGTCGGCTGCGACCAGCCGCTGTTCGAATCAAAGCTGAAGTTCGAGAGCGGCACCGGCTGGCCGAGCTTCAACGACCCGGTGCCGGGCTCGGTCGAGAACACCGTCGACCGCAGCTACGGCATGGTCCGCACCGAATGCCATTGCGCCCGCTGCGGCAGCCATCTCGGCCATGTCTTCGAGGACGGCCCGCCGCCGACCGGCCTGCGCTATTGCATCAACGGCGTGGCGCTGAAATTCGAGCCGACGGCCTAACCCGATCGTCGGATGAATCGAAAGGGCGGCTGCGGCCGCCCTTTTTCATTGCGCGACAGGTGCCCCGTATCCGCACTGTCAGACCACGACCGACAGGATCAGCCACAATATGGCGCCGAGCGTCATCAGCGAGGCCTTGGCGCCGGTGGCCTTTTCCGTGGTTCGCCATACGGCAAAGGTCAGGAAGATGTTGTAGGGCACCGGCGCGAAATGAACCGCCAGAACCAGCGCGAGCGGCAGCTTCAGTCCGAGCAGGATGAGCGCGGCCACCGAAGATACGACATTGATCGCCGTGCCGACAAGGACGAGGTCGCGCCAGAACAGCCGATCGAGCGGCACCAGGCCTTGCCAGCGTGCGCGGAAGAAGCCCCGGCTGGCCTTGTCGTTCTCGTCTTCGGGGAGCTTTGAAACATTCATCGGCGCAACCCTCGCTTCGGCGTCGGCAGGAACGTCAAACGCAACAAACAGTCAACACCAGGCGACGATGGACATCGTGACCTGACCGGATGTCATCACACGGTCGCGAAACCTTTCTACGCCGCTTCTTTTCGATATACTTTTGCCAAGCGGCGACGTCCCGACGGAATTTGCCGCTCAATCATCCAGTCGCCTGCCAGGGAGGTCTTGAGATGAGCGACAATTTCTACAATGTGCTGTTTCTCTGCAACGCCAATTCGGCACGATCCATCATGGGGGGAAGCCATCCTCAACCGGATCGGCGCCGGCAGGTTCAGAGCCTTTTCCGCCGGCTCTCAACCGAAGGGCACGGTCAATCCCTACGCACTTCAACTGCTCGAAACCCTCAGCTTCGACACCGGCTTCGCCCGCTCGAAAAGCTGGGACGAATTCGCCGCGCCCGACGCACCGGAAATGAACTTCGTCTTCACCGTCTGCGACAGCACCGCGAACGAAGCCTGTCCCATATGGCCCGGCCATCCGATGACGGCACTTTGGGCGATACCGGACCCGGCCAAGGCCCACGGCACCGACGCCGAGATGCACCTCGCCTTCGCCGATGCCTTTCGCATGCTCAGCAATCGCATCTCGCTGTTCGTCAATCTGCCGGTGGGCACGCTCGACCATATGACCCTGCAGCACCATCTGGACGAGATCGGCCGCGATACGGCGAAGGCGAGCTGATCGCAAAAGCCCCGTCTCGCTCATCGGTCGGCGGACGCGAGCTCACGCTCCGACTTCGTCCGCCAGAACCTCGGTGACCGCGCGCTCGATGCGCGAGGCCTCCGTCACCAACCAGTCGGCCATCGCAGGCCAGTTGTCCTCGGCAAAGCAATTCACCCGCCACATCGAATTGATGCCGAGCCCCTGGCAACTCTGTTCGGGCCTGAGCTTCAACTTGCCTTCGATCGCCGGCTGGAACGGCTTCAACCGCGCCCACGCTCCCGTGGCACCGAACTTCTCGTTGCGCCCAAAGAAGACGCCGACATGGTTCTGCGCCGGCGCGACATACATGGAAAGGACCAATGCGAAGTCGGGCAGCCCGCGCTGCCAGAACCAGGGTCCGCGCCTCGCCAACAGAGCCTTTTCCTCCGGATGCCGTTCCTCGAACAGCGTCCAGAAACCGCGCTGGCGGAATTCAGAGGCGCGGCGGGCGCCGAAGTCGAATTCGCTCATGTTTCGAACCGTATCTCCGGCAACCGCATGGGGCGCCGGGCCGGTTAGTCTTACACCATGCCGAGCGCGGCCTTGTACAGGTCGAGGATGGTTTCCTCCTCCTGCCGCTCTGCCTGGTCCTTCTTGCGCAGCCGGATGATCGTACGCATCGCCTTGGTGTCGAAGCCGGTGCCCTTGGCTTCGGCGAACACTTCCTTGATGTCGTCGGAGATGGTCTTCTTCTCTTCCTCGAGCCGCTCGATGCGCTCGATGAAGGCACGCAGTTGGCCGGCGGCAACAGTCTGGCTGGTCTCGGTGATATCGTCGGCCATGTTTTCTCCACATCGTTTCTGCGCCGCGACTCGGGGAACTACGGCGGCAAATTTGAGCCGGTTCGATGCCTGACCGGCGGCGGCGGGTCAAGCTGTTATCGAACAAGCCACAGGGGCATGATCCCGAAAAGTGGGTACCGGTTTTCCCTGGAGTTCATGCCCCAACACAGAGATGGAGCCCCAACCCGATTCCATCGGGATGGAACACGCTCCAGGCTGCCGACAGAAGCCGACAGCCTGCCCGTTCTTTGCCAGCTCTCAATTGAAGGCGATCAGCAGATCCTTGGCATCGATCTGGTCTCCGGCCTTGACCAGCACCTCGGCGACCGTGCCGTCGCGCTCGGCGTGCAACGCCGTCTCCATCTTCATCGCCTCGATGGAAAGCAGCACGTCACCGGCCTTCACGGCCTGGCCAGCGGCAACCGAAAGCGCCGAGACGACGCCAGGCATCGGCGCGCCGACATGCGCCTCGTTGCCCGGCTCGGCCTTGCGGCGGGCTTTGGCGGCGGACGCACCATGCGCCCTGTCGGGCACCTTGACGCGGCGCGGCTGGCCGTTGAGCTCAAAGAACACAGTGACCATGCCCTTGTCGTCGACATCGCCGATGGCCAGACAGCGCACCACCAGCGTCTTGCCCTTCTCGATGTCGACGAAGATCTCGTCCTCTGGCTTCATGCCGTAGAAATAGGTCGGCGTCGGCAGGACGCTGACCGGGCCGTAGGTCTCCTGCGCGCCGGCGAAGTCGGAAAACACTTTCGGATACATCAGCCAAGAGGCGAATTCGAACTCCGAGAGCTTGCGCTCGAGCTTCTCCTCGATCTCCTTGCGGCTGGCCTTGAGATCGGCCGGCTTGAGCAGCGAGCCCGGCCGCACCGTGATCGGCTTGTCGCCCTTCAGCGCCTTCTTCTGCAGCGCTGCCGGCCAACCGCCGGGCGACTGGCCGAGATCGCCGCGCAGCATCGAGACGACCGAATCCGGAAAGGCGATATCCCTGGCCGGATTTTCGACATCGGCGACGGTCAGATCTTGGCTGACCATCATCAATGCCATGTCGCCGACGACCTTGGACGACGGTGTCACCTTGACGATGTCGCCGAACATCAGGTTGACGTCGTGGTAGGTCTGCGCCACCTCGTGCCAGCGTGTCTCGAGCCCGAGCGAGCGCGCCTGTTCCTTGAGATTGGTGAACTGGCCGCCCGGCATTTCATGCAGGTAGACTTCCGAGGCCGGTCCCTTGAGGTCGCTTTCGAAGGCGGCGTACTGGTTGCGCACAGCTTCCCAGTAGAACGAGATCTTGCGAATCCATTGCGGGTCGAGGCCGGGGTCGCGCTCGGTGCCCTTCAGCGCCTCGACGATCGAGCCAAGGCAAGGCTGCGATGTGTTCCCGGAGAAGGCATCCATCGCCGCGTCGATGGCGTCGACGCCGCTCTCCACCGCAGCCAGCACCGTCGCCGCCGACAGACCCGACGTGTCGTGGGTGTGGAAATGGATCGGCAGGTCGGTCGCGTCGCGTAGCGCCTTGAACAGCACGCGTGCGGCGGAAGGCTTCAACAGGCCGGCCATGTCCTTGACGGCGATGATGTGGGCGCCGGCAGCCTGCAATTCGCCGGCCAGGCCGACATAGTATTTGAGATCGTATTTGGCTCGCGCCGGGTCGAGTATGTCGCCGGTGTAACACATCGCCGCTTCAATCAGCTTGCCTTCGGCGCCGACCGCGTCCATGGCGACGCGCATGTTCTCGACCCAGTTCAGGCAGTCGAACACGCGGAACAAGTCGATGCCGCCGCTGGCCGCCTGCTTGACGAAATGCTGCACGACATTGTCGGGATAATTGGTGTAGCCGACGCCATTGGCGCCGCGCAGCAACATCTGCAGCAACAGATTGGGCGCTGCCTCGCGCACTAGCGACAGCCGCTCCCATGGATCTTCGGTGAGGAAGCGCATGGCGACGTCGAAGGTGGCGCCGCCCCAGCATTCGAGCGAAAGAAGCTGCGGCAGGGCGCGCGCATAGGTGCCGGCGATGCCGGCGATGTCATGCGTGCGCACACGGGTGGCCAGCAGCGACTGATGGCCGTCGCGCATCGTCGTGTCGGTAACCAGCACCTCCTTTTGCGCGCGCATCCAGGCGGCGAATTTCTCCGGGCCGAGCACGTCCAGCTTCTGCTTGCTGCCGCCCGGCACATTGCCGTTGAGGTAAGGCACGATGGGTGCGGCCGCGTCGGCCTTCGGCTGTGGCCGGCCCCGCGCCTCGGGATGACCGTTGACTGACACGTCGGCCAGATAGTTGATGAGCTTGGTGGCGCGGTCCTGGCGCTTCACCTGCTGGAACAGTTCCGGCGTCGTGTCGATGAACTTGGTCGTGTAGGAATTGTCGGCGAAGCTCGGGTGGTTGATGATCGCTTCGAGGAAGGTGAGGTTGGTAGCGACGCCGCGGATGCGGAACTCGCGCAGCGCCCGGTTCATGCGGGCGATGGTCTCGGCCGGCGTCGGCGCCCAGGCCGTCACCTTCTCCAGCAGCGGATCGTAGAAGCGGGTGATGACCGCGCCGGAATAGGCGGTGCCGCCGTCGAGGCGGATGCCGAAGCCGGTTGCTCCACGATAGGCGGTGATGCGACCGTAGTCGGGAATGAAATTGTGCTCGGGGTCTTCGGTGGTGATGCGGCACTGCAAGGCATGGCCGTTCAGCCGGATGTCCGTCTGCGCCGGCACGCCCGATTCCGGCGTGCCGATGGCGAAGCCGTCGAGGATGTGGATCTGCGCCTTGACGATGTCGATGCCGGTCACCTGCTCGGTGACGGTGTGCTCGACCTGGATGCGCGGATTGACCTCGATGAAATAGAACTTGGCGGTATCGGCATCCTGCAGGAACTCGACCGTGCCGGCACCTATATAGCTGGTCTCGCGCGCAATCTTCAGCGCGTAGCCGCAAAGCTCCTCGCGTTGCGACATTTCGAGATAGGGGGCCGGCGCCCGCTCGACGACCTTCTGGTTGCGGCGCTGGATCGAGCAGTCGCGCTCGAACAGGTGTACAGCATTGCCATGCGTGTCGCCCAGCACCTGCACCTCGACATGGCGGGCGCGCTCGATCAGCTTTTCGAGATAGACCTCGTCCTTGCCGAAGGCGGCTTTCGCCTCGCGCTTGCCTTCCATGACCTCGCGGGCAAGATCGGCCTCGGAGCGGATGGCGCGCATGCCGCGCCCGCCGCCGCCCCACGATGCCTTCAGCATCACCGGATAGCCAATCTCCTTGGCCAGTTTCTTGACCGCCTCAATGTCGTCCGGCAACGGATCGGTGGCGGGGATCACCGGCACGCCGACCTCGATCGCCAGATTGCGCGCGGCAACCTTGTTGCCAAGCCGGCGCATCGTGTCCGGCTTCGGGCCGATGAAGGTGATGCCGGCGACCGCGCAGGCTTCGGCGAATTCGGGACTTTCCGACAAAAGCCCGTAGCCGGGATGGATGGCATCGGCGCCTGAAAGCCTGGCGACGCGGATCACCTCCTCGATCGACAGGTAGCTTTCGATCGGTCCCATGTCGCGGGTCAGGTGCGGTCCGCGCCCGACCTGGTAGCTCTCGTCGGCCTTGAAGCGATGCAGCGAGTACTTGTCCTCCTCGGCCCAGATCGCCACGGTTTTGAGGCCAAGTTCGTTGGCCGCGCGAAAGACGCGAATGGCGATTTCGGATCGGTTGGCGACGAGGATCTTCGTAATGGCCAAGGACGAACTCCGGACAGTGTCGGGGACGAAACTGGCGTCATGATTAGCGCGAAAATGCTGCAGTGCAAACAAAATTGACGCTGAATTAAATCGATTGAAACGGAATCTTTGCGCCAAAGTCGGTCGCATTCGGTCGAACGCGCAAGAAAGCCCCGGCGCGGCCATTCAAGGCCTGATCTTTTTCCGGCTAAACGCCGGCTTTATCGGCTTGCCGGATCGCCCGGAAGGAGCGGGGCTCAAACGAAAAATGCCCGGCGCAAAGCGCCGGGCATTCCGTAGAGATCAAGGCCGACAGGCTTACATCTTCTGGATGTAGGTGTACTTGCCGTCGTCGCCCTTCTTCCATTCGTACATGACGTAGCCGGGCAACGTCGGGTCGCCCTTGGCGTCATAGGACAGGTCGCCCAGCACGGTCTTGAACGGGCCATTCGCATGCAGCGCCTTAGCAACTTCCTGCGGGTCGTTCGACTTGGCGGCTGCCGCCGCTTCCGAAAGCGCCTGCACTGCAGCGTATGCGTAGAGCGTGTAGGCTTCCGGCTCGAAGCCCTGCGCACGGAACTTCTCGACGAGTTCCTTGTTCGCGGGGATCAGGCGCGGATCCGGGCCGAACGTGTTGAGCGTGCCCGCAACCGCGTCGCCCGCGATCGAAGCCAGTTCGTTCGACACGATGCCGTCACCGGAGACCAGCGTCGCCTTGAGGCCCTGGTCGGCCGCCTGGCGGATGATCAGGCCGGCTTCAGTGTGCAGGCCGCCCCAATAGATGATGGAGACGCCGGCTTCCTTCATCTTGGCGATCAGCGCCGAGAAGTCCTTGTCGCCGACATTGATGCCTTCATACATGACTTCCGTCACGCCCTTGGCGTTCATCGCCTTCTTGGTTTCGTCGGCAAGGCCCTGACCGTAGGTGGTCTTGTCGTGCACGACGGCGATCTTGGCGTCCTTGAAGTTCGCGGCGAGATAAGCGCCGGCAATGCTACCCTGCTGGTCATCGCGTCCGCAGGTGCGGAACACGTTCCACAGGCCGCGCTCGGTGAACTGCGGGTTGGTTGCAGCCGGGGTGATCTCGACGATGTTGTTTTCCGCATAGACTTCGGATGCCGGGATCGAGACGCCCGAGTTGAAGTGGCCGACCACGAACTTGACGCCGTCGCCGACGAACTTGTTGGCGACCGAGATGCCCTGCTTCGGATCGGAGACGTCGTCGCCAACCTCGAGCTTGATCTGCTCGCCATTGATGCCGCCCTTGGCATTGATGTCGGCGACAGCCGCTTCCGCACCCTTCTGAAGCTGTGCGCCGAAGGCTGCGTTCGGACCGGTGATCGGACCGGCAACGCCGATCAGTACATCAGCCCACGCGCTGCCGCCGAACGCGACGAGCGCGGTCAGGGCGACGGCGGACAAAAGTGATTTTTTCATTTAAACGCTCCCATTTACGGAGTGGGCGTGGATGAAGCTTTCATGCGATGCCCACCCTTATCGCAGAAAGCATAGTTTGCCGATTTTCAGGCACTTGTCACGCCGATTCATCCCCGAAGCGGCGTTAATGATGAACCTCAGCCTTTCGGCTTCCAGCTCAAGATTGAAGCTCTTTCGTAGAGCCAATTATACTGCGTCACCATCTGGTTTGTTCGTGTGTATTGATAGCCGACGAAGCCAAGGATCATCAGCACGATGGTGTCGACGATATAGTAGTGCAGCGAGAACATCGTGCCGCCGAACAGCGCGTGATGGATAAAGCGGATGCCGATGCCGAGGCCCAGCATATAGACGAACAGATGGATGAAGCTGCGCCATGTCTGGGCACTGGCCTTGCCCGTCATCCAGGCCGCCCAGCCGCCGAGCAGGCAGGTGACGAAGAAGAACTGCCAGATCGACGGCTCCTCGTAAAGAATGCCCTGCATGGTGAAGTCTCCCTAGCATGACCCCGAAAAGTTGCAGACTTTTCGGACAAGGATCATGCGACAAACAAACAACTTGGAGCGGAATATTGGATGCACACGTTCCGCTCCAAACTCAGTGGTGTCCGCCTTCGAGATAGGCAGCGCGCACTTCCGGATTGGCGAGCAGTTCCTTGCCGGTGCCGCTCATCGTCACATTGCCGTTGACCATGACGTAGCCGCGCGTGGCGAGCTTGAGCGCGCCGAAGGCATTCTGCTCGACAAGGAACACGGTCAGCCCCTGGGTGCGGTTCAATTCACGGATGGCGTCGAAGATCTGCTTGACGATCAGCGGCGCCAGACCCAGCGACGGTTCGTCGAGCAACAACAGCTTCGGCCGCGCCATCAGCGCACGTCCGATCGACAGCATCTGCTGCTCGCCGCCCGACAGCGTGCCGCCGCGCTGGGCGATGCGCTCCTTGAGCCGTGGGAACAGCGTGAACACCTTCTCGACGTCCTCGTCATAGTGCTTGAGGTTGTCGAGGCTGGCGCCCATTTGCAGGTTTTCCATCACCGTCATGCGCGGGAAGATGCGCCGGCCTTCGGGCGATTGGGCGATGCGCATGCGCGCGATTTCGTGCGTCGGCATCTGGGTGATGTCGGTGCCGGCAAAGGTGATGGTGCCGGCCCGCGCACGAGGCGCGCCGAAGATGGTCATCATCAGCGTCGACTTGCCGGCGCCGTTGGCGCCGATCAGCGCCACGATCTCACCCTGGTTGACGGTGACATCGACACCGTTCAGCGCCCGGATGTTACCGTAGTAGGTCTGCACGCCCTTGATATCGAGCAGCGTTGTCCCGGCCATCACTTGCCCCCTCCGCGCTTGCCCGCCACAGGCTTGGCAGCCGCAGTCTTTCCAGAAGCCGCGCTTGCGGTCTTCCCAGAAGCCGCACTTGCCGTCTTTCCAGAAGAATGGCTGGTCGCCACCTTGCCCGCGTCGACGCGGCGCGAGAATTCCGTGTCCTTGCCCTGGCCGAGCAGCTTGGCCTGCTTGACCCATTCCTCACGCGCGATGCGACCATCGAAGGCAAGATAGGCTTCGGCGGCCTCGACGTCGGCCTTCTTCCAGGCGCCGATCTGGTCGAAGTGGAAGATGCCGTGCTCGTTGAGCTTCTTCTCGTTGACCGTGCCGATGCCCTTGATGCGGGTCAGATTGTCGGCCTTGCCGCCGCGCGGTGCCGCCAGCCGGTTGGAGATTTCCCCAACCTTGGCCGCAGGAGCCTTCGCCGTTGGAGCCTTGGCTGCCGGCTTTGCCGGTGCGGGCGCCGCGGTCGACTTCACTGCCGCCCCAGTTGCCGCCTTTGACGCTGATTTCGGAGCAGGCTTTGCCTTTGCCGCTGGAGCGGGCTTCGCCGCCGGTACAGCAGCCAGCGAGGCCCCCTTGTTTGCCGCTGCGATCGATCTTGCGTCGACCTGCGCCGCCTTGGAGGCGCCCTTCGACACGGTGACCCGCTCGCCCTCGCTATGGCCGACCGTGTCGGTAACCGGCCCGGCGAGATACGAGGACGATGTCCCCGGACCGTGCGCGGCATCAGGCCCCGTATCGAGCTGTTCGATGACGTCTTCGTCGCCGACTTCGGTGAGGACCGCCTCGACTTCCTCGTCGTCGACGCCGAGATAGGCGGCGATGACACGCGGATCGGTACGCACCGATTGCGGATTGCCGTCAGAGATCTTGCGGCCATATTCCAACACCACGACGTGGTCGGATATCTGCATGACCACCGACATGTCATGCTCGATCAAAAGGATCGACGTGCCTGATGTGTTCTTGATGTCTATCAGCAGTTCGTTGAGCGACGCCGATTCCTTCGGATTGAGGCCGGCCGCCGGCTCGTCCAGGCACAGAAGCTCGGGACCCGTGCACATGGCGCGGGCGATCTCGAGGCGCCGCTGCGCACCGTATGGCAGGTCGCCGGCCGGATCGTCGGCGCGGTCGACGAGATCGGCCTTCTCCAGCCAGTGCCTAGCAAGCTCGACCGATTCGGCCGAGGCCTTGCGATAGCCGCTGAAGCCGAACAGGCCAAGCACCGTATAGCCCGAGGCCTTCATCAGCTTGTTGTGCTGGGCAACCAAAAGGTTCTCCAGCAGCGTCATGCCCGAGAACAGGCGGATGTTCTGGAACGTGCGCGCCACCTTGGCGCGCGCCGGGATCTCGTGGTTGGGCAGACGTTCGAGCAAATAGCTCGAGCCGTCGTTACGGTTGAGCGTGATCATGCCTTCCGACGGCTTGTAGAAGCCGGTGATGCAGTTGAACACGGTGGTCTTGCCGGCACCGTTGGGTCCGATCAGCGCGGTGATCTCGCCACGCTTGGCGGTGAAGGACAGGTCGCCGATGGCGACCAGGCCGCCGAACTTCATCGACAGGTGCTCGACCTGCAGGATGGCCTCGTTCATGGGTGTGCTCGCATTCATCAGCCGTGGCCCTCCTTGGTGAAGGAACTGGAGACAGCCCTTCGCTCCTTGAGGAAGGCGGTCGGTTCGCGACTGCCGACGAAGCCGCGCGGCTTCCACAGCATGACGATGACCATGGCCATGCCGAACAGAAGCATGCGGTAGAGTTCGGGGGTGAAGTCCGGCCCGAAGATCTGCTTGAGGAAGTCGAGTTCGCGCAGCGCCTCGGTGCCGCCGATCATTACCATTGCGGCAACCGCTATGCCGACCAGCGAACCCATGCCGCCGAGCACGACGATGGCCAGGATGATGGCCGATTCCAGGAAGACGAAGGATTCCGGGCTGACGAAGCCTTGCCGCGCGGCAAAGAACGAGCCGGCGAAGCCGCCGAACATGGCGCCGGTGGCAAAGGCCGTAAGCTTGGTCGTCGTCGTGTTGATGCCCAGGGACCGGCAGGCGATCTCGTCCTCGCGCAGCGCTTCCCAGGCACGGCCGACCGGTAGGCGGCGCAGCCTGATGGTGACGAAGGCGGTGAGCAGGCACAGGCCGAGGATCAGATAATAAAGGAAGATCTTATAGTAGGCACCTGACTGAGCGATGTGCAGCACCTTGGCTATGTAGTTCGAATCCGACACGTTGAAGGACATCAGGCCGAAGAAGCTGACCTTGGGAATGCCGGAAATGCCGGCCGACCCGTTGGTGACCTCACGCCAGTTGATCAGCACCAGGCGGATGATCTCGCCGAAGGCCAGCGTCACGATAGCCAGATAGTCGCCACGCAGGCGCAGCACCGGGAAACCGAGCAGCACGCCCCAGAGGGCGGCCATGGCGCCAGCGGCTGGCAGCAGGATCCAGAACGACAGGCCGTATTCGGTGGCGAGCAGCGCATACGCATAGGCGCCAAGTGCATAAAAGGCGACGTAACCGAGGTCGAGCAGGCCGGCGAGGCCGACAACGATGTTCAGGCCCCAGGCCAGCATCACATAGATCAGGATCTGGATGCCGAAATTATCGACCCATTTCAGCGAGCCCTGCAGCCCTCCGACAATCGACCACGCGTTCAGCGACAAAACCGTGACCACGAGGATCGGGTACAGCACAAGCGCGGCAATGCCGAGCTTGGTGAAGTTGGCGTGGATGAAGGCCCTGAAATAGTAGATCACGCTGGCCAGCACATAGATGATCGCCAGGGCGCGCAGGAATTGCAGATAGCCGGCCGGTTCTGCTCCGACCCATCCGGCGAGCGAGTTGTTAAAAACGAACAGCAACACCGCCGCGATGACGGCCGCGATGAACCACGGCACCTGGAAGAAGCGCGACGCCACGCTGCCCGGCAACAGGCCGGTGGCGACGTCGGCGATCTTCTGGTTGGCCATGAAGGGCTGGCCATAGGCGACATAGAGGAAGCGTCCGACAGCCGTGGCGACCACCACGCCGGCAAGCAAGCCCCAGCGCGTGGTGACGACCAGTTCATTGGAGATGTTCTGGCCGGTCTTCAGGCCAATGAACAGCACGAACAGGCCGAGCGAAATGGCGCCGGCATAGAAGCCTTCCTTAAGGCCGCGTTGGACAGGGCTGGCGACGACGTCGCTTTCCGGAGATACGGTAACCGCCATGATCTCAGACCTTTTCGACTTCTGGCCGGCCCAGAATGCCGGAAGGCAGGAAGATCAGCACGATCGCCAGGATCGAGAACGCCGCGACATCCTTGTAGTCGATCGAGAAATACGCCGACCACATGCTTTCGATGAAGCCGATCATCAGCCCGCCGAGCACCGCGCCCGGCAGCGAACCGATGCCGCCCAGCACCGCCGCCGTGAACGCTTTGACACCCGGCGTGAAGCCGTCCGAGAAGGCAATGACGCCGTAGTACATCAGGAACAAGGTGCCAGCGACTGCGGCGAGCGCCGCACCCATGATGAAGGTGATCGAGATCGTGCGGTCGACGTCGATGCCGAGCAGTGCGGCCATCTTGCGGTCCTGCTCGCACGCTCTTTGCGCTCGACCCAGCGATGTCCTGTTGACCAGGTACCAGAACAGCGCCAGGAGCGCCGCCGTGACGAGCACGATGATGATCTGCTTCAGCGACACGCTGATGCCGTTGATGTTGTAGACCTGGCTGACCATCGGCGGGATCGGCTTGTTGCGCGGTCCTTGCGTCACCTGGACGAAGTTCGACAGCGCGATCGACATGCCGATCGCGGTGATCAGCGGCGCCAGCCGGAACGAACCGCGCAGCGGCCGGTAGGCCACCTTCTCGATCGTCCAGTTGTAGAGGCTGGTGAGCAGCATCGCCACGATCATCATGACCAGCAGCGCGATGACGACGGGCACCGAATAGAACAGTGCACCGAGGACGAGGAAGACGATCAGCGCCGTGAAGGCGCCCACCATGAAGATGTCGCCATGGGCGAAGTTGATCATGCCGATGATGCCGTAGACCATCGTGTAGCCGATCGCGATCAGCCCATAGATCGATCCCAGCGTCAGCCCGTTGATAAGCTGCTGGACAAAGTACTGCATGTGTACGTGGCTCCCCTGGAATGTCGCCCATGCAGACGCATTCCTTTTCGTATTTCCCCTAGTCGTAAAGTTTCGAGCCCGGATTGCAACGTCATTTTTCAACCGTCATGCGTGTTTTGCCGGCACGCCGTTCGATTGCCCGTTTTTCCCATCCGGCCCCTTGGACTATCGCGGACCCTACCATTGGCATAACGCAATGTCTTTGACGATTCGACCACATCATGCGCCCCATTTCGAAGAAATCACCGTCAAAACTAGGTGATGAGAGGAATCGTTGCGTTCCTGACACGATCCGTTTTTCGTTCCGTTGCTTTCCCCTGGGTCAGGATTCCCCTTAGCTGACCACAAAACTATGCGCGAACCGGATCGTGGTCGTCGATGAAGCTGGTGTTCATCCGGTCATCGGCGACCGGCCGCCGATCAAGGCAACGATGGCGCCTCGGGACTCAGTAGGCGGATCCGCCGCTCTCGCTCAGGACATGCCGCTCGGTGCCATCAAGCGGAGGATTGAAGACGCTGACCAGGATCATGTCGCCGGCGGCATCGGCACGCAGATAATGATCGTCATGTTCATCGAGCACATAGATCGTGCCTGGCTCGATACGATGCACTCCACCGGACATGTCTTCGACCTCGCCGGCGCCGGCGATGCAGTAGCAGGCCTCGAAATGCCGTCGATAGTGGAGGCGCGATTCGCTGCCTGCACGCACAACGGTGTGGCAGACGGTGAACCCCATGCCGTCCTTTTGTGTCAGCAGGCGGTGCTGGTGCCATTGCCCCAATCCACGAAGAAGTCAGATTTTTCTACATCAGCCAATTGTCTGGTGAACATGATCGTTTTCCCTGCATATCGTCAAAAGCGCGGAATCTTCGGTTGCATCTGGGCTTGCCCCGAAGTCCGATTGCAGAAATGCCGCAAGGTATGCGCGTCTTCAAATGATTGCTTCTCACCCGATATGTTAGTAAATTTTACATACTACATCCCGCTGAACGCCGTCCGTGCTTTCGAGGCCGCTGCGCGTCATCTCAGTTTCTCCGCTGCCGCAGAGGAGCTGCACGTCACTCACCCGGCCATCAGTCACCAGATAAGGCGACTGGAGGAGTGGTTGGGCGTGCCGCTCTTCCATCGCGATGCGCGCAAGGTACGGCTGACGGATGCCGGGGTTATCCTGCAGGCCTCGGCGAGCGGGGCACTTGCCGAACTCGGCGCCACATGCCGGCGTATCAGGCGCAATGCGGCCGTGGCGACCGTATCGGTAGGCTGCATACCTTCCATTGCCAGCCGTTGGCTCGTGCCCCGCCTGCCTGACTTCACCGCCAGCCATCCCGATATCGGCATGCGGGTGGCCTATGCCCGGGCCGAGGAAAGGCTCGGCGATGGCGAGAACGACGTGCTGATCATGCTTGGGGCTGATTCCACTCCCGGCGTCACCAGCCTCAAGCTGTTTTCACGCCTGAACCGACCGGTGTGCAGCCCCTATTACTTCGCCGGCAAGGACCATCTGCGAACGGCCGCGGGAATAGCGGGCGCGGACCTGCTGCATGACGAGACCCGTCACGGCTGGCGCGAGTGGTTCTCCGAGGCCGGGCTGCCCAATGTCGACATTGGCAACGGACCCGTCTTCGCCGACTTCAACATTCTGGCAACGGCGGTCATCGCCGGCCACGGCGTGGCGCTTTGTCCCGTGGACGTTTTTCGGGACGAACTGAAGCGGGGCGATCTGATTGTTCTGTCACAGCTCGCAACCAACCGCGACAAGGGCTACTTCCTGACGATGTCGGTGGATGCCTCGCCCGCCGCGTTTACCTTCGCCGATTGGTTTCGCCGGGAGGTTTCGGTCGATGCCGAAGCGGATCGGCCTTAGGTCCTGCATGTCGTTCGCCTAAGCCGGCGCCCCCTTTTGGCGACATGCAAATCCTGTCGATATCACTTGACAACGAAGCCATGCGCGAACGGATCGCGGTCGTCGATGAAGATGGTGTTCAAGCCGGTCATCCGCGCCCAGCCGCCGATCGAGGGAATGATGGCCGGTTTGCCGGCAACAGTGACGTCCTTTTCGACCTTGCCCTTGAACAGCGAGCCGATGATCGATTCATGGACGAAGCTGTCGCCGGCCTTGAGTTTGCCCTTGGCATGAAGCTGCGCCATGCGCGCCGAGGTGCCGGTGCCGCACGGTGAGCGATCGATCGCCTTGTCGCCATAGAAGACGGCATTGCGGGCGTCCGCGCCCTCCACGGTCGGCTTGCCGGTCCACAGCATGTGCGACAGCCGGTCGATGCCCGGGTTCTCCGGATGCACGAAGGAATATTTTTCGTTGAGCCGCTGCCGCACCACCGGGCTCCAGGCGATGAAGTCGCCGGCGGAATAGTCTGCCATGTCGCGATAGTTCTTCTGTGGCTCGACGATGGCGTAGAAATTGCCGCCATAGGCGACATCGACGGTGATTTCGCCGAGCTGCGGACACTCGACCGTCAAGCCCTCGGCATGGAGGAAGGACGGCACGTTGGTGATGCGCACCTCCTCGACATAGTCGCCGACCTGTTTGTACTCGGCGATGACCAGGCCGGCCGGCGTGTCGAGCCTCAGCACGCCAGGCGTCTTCGGCTTGATCAGCCCGTGCTCGATCGCCATCGTCACCGTGCCGATGGTGCCATGGCCGCACATCGGCAGGCAGCCCGAGGTTTCGATGAACAGGATGGCGATATCGCAATCCTCGCGCGTCGGCGGATAGAGGATCGAGCCGGACATCACGTCATGACCGCGCGGTTCGAACATCAGCCCGGTGCGGATCCAGTCATACTCGGCAAGGAAGTGCGCGCGCCGCTCCATCATCGTCGACCCCTGCAGCAGCGGGCCGCCGCCGGCGACCAGCCGCACCGGATTGCCGCAGGTGTGGCCGTCTATGCAGAAGAAGGATTTCTTGGCCATGACGCTCCTCGAAAAATCAAAACCCGAAAAAATCAGAATCGTTGTGGACTGAAGGGGCCCAGATCGATCGGCGGAGTCTGCCCCAGGACGAGATCGCGGATCAACCGTCCGGTGGCTGCCGCCTGGGTCAGGCCGAGATGGCCATGGCCGAAGGCATAGACCACCGGCCGGTTTCCCGACACGCGACCAATGACGGGCACCGAATCCGGCAGCGAGGGACGGAACCCCATCCATTCGCGCCCGCCGGTCGGATCGAGCCCCGGCAGGAAGTTTTGCGCCTTCTGCAGCAGCGCCTTCGATCGCGCATAGTTGGGCGGCCGCTCGATGCCGCCGAGTTCGACCGCGCCGCCGACGCGCAGGCCGGTTTCGAGCGGCGTGATGACGAAGCCGTGGCCGGAGAAGATCAGCTGCCGCTTCACGTCGAAGGCAGCCTTCGGCAGCGTGGTGTTGTAACCGCGCTCGGTCTCCAGCGGAATGCGATCGCCGAATTGCCTCGCCAGCAGATGCGACCAGGCGCCGGCGGCGACCACAAGATGTCGGGCTCGCCTGGTCGTTCCGTCGGCCAGCGTCAATGTCGCGCCATCCTCATCCGCCCCGACGCGCTCGATCCGGGCCATTTCAAAGCGCGCGCCCCTGGTCTGCGCGTAGGCCCATACCGCCTTGCCGAGCAGTTTTGGATCGGCGACCGTCTTCCATCCCGGCACGAACGTGCCCTTGACGAAGCGTGGCGAAAGCCCAGGCTGCAGGGCTGCAAGTTCATCGCCCTCGACATGGCGAAAACCAATGTCGAAGCGCTCCCGCGCGGCCCAGCCGGACAGCGAGGCGCGGAACTCGGCCTCGCTCTCGTAGAGTTCGAGCGAGCCGTCCTCGCGAAGCATGCCGCGCGTGCCGGAGCGATCGAGCAAACCCATCCATTCGGCTTCGGCAAGCTTCATCATGCCCGCCTGGGCGGCGAGGCTCGCTTCATATTTTGCCGGTGTGCCGGCACGCCAAAAGCGGAACAGCCAGGGCAGAAGCTTCGGCAGATAGGCGGGCGGGATGCTGAGCGGGCCGAGTGGGTCGGCCAGCCATTTCGGCAGCTGCCGGATCATGCCCTTGTGCGCCATCGGCAGCACGTCGGAAAAGGCAAAAGCAGCGGCGTTGCCGGAACTCGTTTCCTCGCAAATGCCGGTGCGATCGAAGACGGTGACCTTGCGCCCCGCCTCGGCAAGACAGGCGGCGGCGCAGATGCCGATGATGCCGCCACCGATGATGGCTATGTCTTCCCCTTGTCCTCGTTCACGGGGAGAAGATGCCCGAAGGGCGGAGGGGCGGCGCCCCTCTTCTGTCGACTTCGAACTTCCGTGCACGTAGGCGCTGCCTCTCTTCTGGCTGCCGCCATCTTCTCCTCATGAAGGGGAGAAGAAAGCTTTAGAACCGCGGCAGTGTCGGCCGAACCGCCAGCGCGTCCTTGACGATCTTTTCGACTGCTTTGCGGCGCTCGCCCGACAGCGGCTGGCGCGGCATGCGCACGCGGTCATTGGTTTGAATGGCGAACACTTCGGCAAGCTTGATGTTCTGCACCAGATAGGTCGAGACGTCGAGATCGAGCAGCGGCCGGAACCAGCGGTAGATGGCGAGCGCCTCTTCGCGTCGGCCCTGCTTCATCAGCTGGTAGATGGCGACAGTCTCGCGMGGAAACGCGGTGACCAGTCCGGCGACCCAGCCGATGGCGCCGACCGACAGCGCCTCGAAAGCGAGATTGTCGACGCCGGTGAACAGGTCGTAGCGAGTGCCCAAGCGATTGATGATCTCGGTCGAGCGGCGGATGTCGTCGGAGGATTCCTTGATGGCGACGAAGCGCTTGTCCGATGCCAGCTCTTCCATCTGGTCGACAGTGACGTCGACGCGGTAGGCGAGCCGGTTGGAGTAGATCATGACCGGCAAGTCGCCAGCCTCCGCGACAGCGCGCAGCGCCGCGACCGTCTCCTCCGCATTGGTGTGATAGATCGGGCTCGGCACCACCATCAGGCCGTTGGCGCCTTCCTTGGCGGCGCGGCGCGCAATGCTGGCCGCCTCGCGGGTGCCGGCCTCATTGACTGTCAGCAGCACCGGCTTCTTGCCGGCGACCTTCTGCGCGGTCTTCAGCACCTCGATCTTCTCGTCAGGCGACAGCATCGGGCCTTCGCCGAGCGATCCGCAGACGATGATGCCGTCGCAGCCGGCCTCCATCTGCAGGCCAAAGCAGCGCTCCATCTCGGCATGGTCGAGACGATCGTCGGCAGTGAATTTGGTCGTGACGGCGGGGAAAACTCCGGTCCACATGGTCATGTCTCCATCTGATATATCAGCCGTATATCTGCTAGAAAACCATCTGTCAATGCGGAATCTCTTATGATATATCCTGGATATATCAGGAGATCGCCTTTGATATCCATTGACTCAAGCACTGCATTCGAGCCGGCGGCGGCCAAGGCCTACCGTGTGCTCGAGCACATGATCGTCACGCTCGAACTGGCGCCGGCGAGCTTCGTCACCGAGGGCGCCTTGATCGAAAGGCTGGCGCTTGGCCGCACACCGGTGCGCGAGGCAATCCAGCGGCTGGCCTGGGAAGGGCTGCTCGACGTGCGGCCGCGCGCCGGCATCGCAATCGCTCCGCTGCATCCCGGCGACTGGCTGCGCGTGCTCGATGCACGCCGCGGGGTCGAGGTGGTGCTGGCCCGGTCGGCCGCCCGCTTCGTCACCCGCGAAGCCGCCGACATGTTTCACGAAGCAGCCCTGGCCATGCAGAAGGCGGTGATCTCGGGCAACGTGCTTGCCTTCATCCAGGCCGACAAGGCGCTTGACGAAGCGCTGGCGCTGGCCGCCGACAATCCTTTCGCCGCCCGCCTGGCGGCTCCCTTGCAAACCCACAGCCGCCGTTTCTGGTTCCGCTACAAGGCCGACACCGGGCTTGCTGAATCGGCCGAGCATCATGTCGCGCTGATCCGCTCGATCCTCGACGGCGACGAGGAAGCCGCGGCCAAGGATGCCAAGCGGCTGATAACCCTGCTGCGCGGCCACGCCGAGGTGGCCGCTACCCGCCGCTGATCGGGCGGTTCAGATCCCTTGCGCCGTTGCGGTGATGGAGACGGTATTCTCCCATCCGTCACCGGTCGCGAAGATGCAGCTTCGGCCCTGCACGTCGGTCACCAGCATGGTCCATGTCCCACTTGCCGAGACATAGATCTCGACAATGGCAGCTTGCCCGACCACACCGTAGCCGATCTGCTTCTGCTGGAAGGCCTGCGCCAATCCCGCGACAAGGTCGCTGTGGCCGCCGCAGATGAATTGCGCTTGTGCCGACAGCGTCGACAACGCCAGCGCGGCGCCGATCACGGCCATCCTGATCCATAGAAATGAAAATTTGTGTGCCATCTGGCACCTCCTTCGCCTTCACGTTCCGGCAAAGGGAGGCACATGGGCAGCCTCAATATGCCGGAGCGTTCCAGGCCGGGTCCGACGTCTTCATCACGTCACTCCTTCTGGTTTCCGGTCTGTCGTCAGGGAATTCTTATCGCATTCCCTGGATTCGATATGGTGAGGTCCCGATCCGAAAACAAGCAGCATCTCAACCCTGGCGGCGAGCCGTACGGCTTCGATCCGCGTCAGGTTTCCGCGGGGTCGCGAAGCGCCGCCCATTTCAGCAGGGCGTCGAGAGCCGGACATAGCGCCTGCCCCCAGTCGGTCAGGCGGTACTCGACTTTCGGCGGCACCTGATGATGCACGATGCGGCGCACGATCCCGTCGGCTTCCATCTGCCTCAGTTGTTGAATCAGCATCTTCTGCGAGATCGCCGGGATCGCCCGTTCGAGATCGGAAAAGCGCAGCACCTTGCCGCCGAACAGGTGAAACAGGATCACCAGCTTCCAGCGGCCTTCAAGGATGCGCAGCACATTTTCCACGCCGCTCGCTGCCGACACCGGCGTCAGCGCCTCAACCTTGCTTTCGGGTCCAGACTTCCTTTCTGACATGACCTTACTTTCGGGTAAGTACCTTACTTTTTCGTCGGTTCTTGCCATTTTTTCAGCATATCTCATTTTAGGAGCCGGACAAGGCCGCGGACCTTCGCGTCTACGGCAGGACCTGGAACCGGAGATGAAACCATGATCGCGAAACTTCCGCAGCCGCTGACAGACTATTTTGCCGCTAAGAACAGGCACGACATCGACGCGATGCTCGTGCCCTTCTCGTCGGACGCCACGGTCAAGGACGAAGGTGAAACCCATCGGGGTTCGGCCGCCATCCGCGACTGGATGGAAGCAACGACGAGAAAATACCGGGTGACCGTTGAGGTCGTCGACGCGACGGTCAATGGCGATGCATGGCGGATCGCCGGCATCGTGTCAGGCAATTTCCCCGGCAGCCCGGCGACGCTGCACTACAACTTCACACTGGCCGACGGCCGGATAACGCGGCTGGAGATCGGTGCATGACCATCCTGGGAAATTCCCGGTTCAACGATCAGGAATTTGCCAAGTTGCGGAGCTGGTGAGATTCCTTGTTCCGGACCAGTGCCATTCTGACCGTATGATCCAACGCAAAAAGGGCGCGACCAGGCCGCGCCCTTTCCTGTGAAATAGCTGTCGGATTTCAGTTCATCGTCGGGATGACGAACTCGGCCCCGTCCTTGATGCCGGACGGCCAGCGCGAGGTGACCGTCTTGGTCTTGGTGTAGAAGCGGAACGCGTCCGGGCCATGCTGGTTGAGGTCGCCGAAGGAGGACGCCTTCCAGCCGCCGAAGGTGTAGTAGGCGATCGGCACCGGGATCGGCACGTTGACGCCGACCATGCCGACCTGGACCCGCGAGGCGAAGTCGCGCGCCGCATCACCGTCACGGGTGAAGATGGCGACGCCATTGCCCATCTCGTGGTCGTTGGCGAGCTTGATCGCGCTCTCATAGGTCGGCGCCCGCACCACCGAGAGCACCGGTCCAAAGATCTCTTCCTTGTAGATGCGCATGTCCGCGGTGACGTTGTCGAACAGGCAGCCGCCCATGTAGTAGCCATCCTCGTAGCCCTGCATCGAGAAGCCGCGGCCGTCGACGACCAGCTTGGCGCCTTCCTTGACGCCGGTATCGACGTAGCCCTTGACGCGCTCCAGCGCCTGCGCTGTCACCAGCGGGCCGAAATCGGCCGAAGAGTCGGTCGAAGGTCCGACCTTCAGGCTTTCGACACGCGGAACGAGCTTTTCCATCAGCCGGTTGGCGGTGTCGTTGCCGACCGGGACAGCCACCGAGATCGCCATGCAGCGCTCGCCGGCCGAGCCGTAGCCGGCGCCGATCAGCGCGTCGACGGTCTGGTCCATGTCGGCATCGGGCATGATGATCATGTGGTTCTTGGCGCCACCGAAGCACTGCACGCGCTTGCCCGCGGCGGTGCCGCGCGAATAGATGTAGTGGGCGATCGGCGTCGAGCCGACAAAGCCGATGGCCTTGATGTCGGGATCGTCGAGGATGGCATCGACCACATCCTTGTCGCCATTGACGACGTTGAGGATGCCCGCCGGCAGGCCGGCTTCGATGAACAGTTCGGCGATGCGCATCGGCACGCCCGGGTCGCGCTCCGACGGCTTCAGGATGAAGGCATTGCCGCAGGCGATGGCCGGCGCGATCTTCCACAGCGGGATCATCGCCGGGAAGTTGAACGGCGTGATGCCGGCGACGACGCCGAGCGGCTGGCGCATCGAATAGACGTCGATGCCGGGGCCGGCGCCGTCAGTGAATTCGCCCTTCATCATATGCGGTGCGCCGATGCAGACCTCGACCACTTCGAGGCCGCGCTGGATGTCGCCCTTGGCGTCGGCGATCGTCTTGCCATGCTCGCGCGCCAGGATATCGGCCAGTTCGTCATAGTCGCGGGCGACGAGTTCGAGGAACTTCATCAGCACGCGCACGCGGCGCTGCGGGTTGGTTGCCGCCCATTTTGGCTGTGCCGCCTTGGCATTCTCGACCGCCGCGCGCAGTTCAGCCTGCGAAGCCAGCGCCACCGTGCCACGCACGGAACCGTCCATCGGCTGCATGACATCTTGCTTGCGGCCGCTGGTCCCGGCGACATGCTTGCCGCCGATGAAATGACCGTAGTCGATCATGATTTCTCTCCCTGGGTTTGTGATGGCGCATTGTCCGCCTTTGCCCGGCGGATGGCAACGCGAGCCAGAACGCAACCGTTGTGCATGAAATAGACAACGGAGGCCGACTGTGCATTAATTGCCGCAAATATCCGGCACTTCGATCGTTCCAAGGATTGAAAGATTGCATTTCTTCCCACCCCCCTCTGTCCTACCGGACATCTCCCCCGCAAGGGGGGAGATCGGATGTTGCTTTCGTCTTCGGAAACCTTCGACGCCGCAAAGATGCCGCCGGCGGAGCTGCCACTCTCCCCCCTTGCGGGGGAGATGTCCGGCAGGACAGAGGGGGGTGGGCGGGAACGCGGCGTTCACGATTAGATCGGACCATCCCCATGAACTGGGATGACGTCCGCATCTTCCTGGCCGTGGCGCGGGCCGGCCAGATCCTTGGCGCAGCCAGGCGGCTGGAACTCAACCATGCCACCGTCTCGCGCCGCATCGCCGCACTCGAGGATGCGCTGCGGACGAAGCTGTTTCGCCGGCTGACCACCGGCAGCGAACTGACGCCGGCCGGCGAGCGCTTTCTCGACATTGCCGAGCGCATGGAAGGCGACATGATCGCCGCGCGTTCGACCGTCGCCGGCGAGGGCGACGATGTCTCCGGCACGGTCCGCATCGGCGCGCCGGACGGGTTTGGCGTCGCTTTCCTGGCCAAGCGTCTTGGCGCACTGACGGGCCTGCACCGCGAACTGACGATCCAGCTTGTGCCGGTGCCGCGCTCCTTCTCCCTGTCGCGACGCGAGGCGGACATCGCCATCACCGTCGAGCGGCCGACGGAGGGGCGGCTGGTGGCGGGAAAGCTAGTCGACTATTCGCTCGGCCTGTTTGCCTCGCGCGCCTATGCCGAGGCGCATGGCTTGCCCAAGACAGCCGCCGAGCTTGATCAGCACACGCTCATAGGCTACGTGCCGGACCTGATCGTCAGCCCGTCGCTCGACTATGCGGCCGAGTTCAGCCCGGACTGGCGCACCAGCTTCGCCATCTCCTCGGCGCTCGGCCAGGCCGAAGCGGTGCGCTCGGGCGCCGGCATCGGCATCCTGCACACCTTCGTCGCCCGCTCGATGCCGGAACTGGTGTCCGTCGACGTGGTCGCACCCATCCGCCGGGCCTATTGGCTGGTCTATCACGAATCGGTCCGGCCGCTGCGCCGCGTCCAGATCGTCGCCAGCTTCATCACCAAGGCGGTGGAGCAGGAGAGAAGCCTGTTCGTCTAGACACGCCGCCTTTTCCTTGCCACAAAACCGGCCAGTGTGGCATCAGGCGCGCAGGCGCCGCCACGGGCAGACCGCCAGGTGGGAAATCTTTCAGAAAGCTGGCGCGGATAGACATGCGAGCCGTTCTTGCCATCCTGCCGCTGGTCTTCCTTTCCGCATGCGCCAATCCATGGACCAAAGTGCCGGAGGCCGACCTGCCCAAGCCGATCCGCTACGCCATGGCCCGCCCTTCGCCTTTCGTCTTCGGCAATTATTGCGGCCCCGGCACCCGCACCGGCGATCTGTCGGCGCGGCCGGTCGATCGCCTCGACGCAGCCTGCCGGATCCATGATGCCTGCTACATCGCTCGCCACAATCATTGCGATTGCGATGGTGCCCTCGTCGCCTCGGCGAAAACGATACGCGACGACAAGACAGCACCCCGCAAGATGCGCGGCGAGGCGGAGCTGCTGATCGCCACTTTCGCCATCCCCGTCTGCAAGGTGTTCCCGCAGGGCTTCATGCCGCCGCGCGACCCGGCACAACTGAGCGTCCTGAAGGCCGGGGCGACCGGGTGAATCGCCGCGCAGCCATTATCGTGGCCCTGTCCGGGCTGACGTTCGTTGTCCTTGCCGGCTGTGCCGGCTCGCCCGGCCGCAATGCCTGTGACCTGCTGCAGGGCCAAGAGGCCTGCGCTCGCCCCTCGCTGTCGGCCAGGACTCCGGGGCCCCAGGTTGCCGCCGCTCAGTTTTTTGGCGACGCCGGCACAAGCGACTATGAAAAGCGATTCCTGGCGCTGCTCGCCGACCACCAGCTCGGCGCCATGGACCGGGCCAACGGCACCGGCCCTTTCGGCCATGACCGCCATGACATCCGCACCAGCGATTTCCAGGCGACCTACCGGACGCTGCAGCACCTGGCCGGTCCGGTTGCCGAAACGCATCTGCCGCCGGCCGGTGGTGGCAGCGGCGATGGCCATTTCGACGGGCGCTGGCGGGTGTCGCGGCAGACGCTCTACATCGACGCCGCGGCACGGCCTTCGGCGCCCAAGACATTCGATTTTTCCGGCCTGCAGGCGCGCAGCGTCGAGATCGTGCTGCGCCAGGCGGGCAAGCAACCGGCCGAGATCGACGGCTCATGCGATGGCGCGTTGGCGCTGCGCGACGGTGCCGGTTCGCGAACCATTGCCGCGGGCATGGCATTCCGCTTTCGCCTGTCTGGCGAGGACGACACGGTCAGCCTGTTCCCAAGTGACAGCCTGAACCGCTGCACCGCAAGAATCCGCTCCAGCCTTGTCCCGGCCGGCGCGCCCCTCACCATCCGGCGCGAAGAGACCGCCGACCCGGCGCTCGCCGCTTTCGACAGCCGCTACGAGCGTTGCCCGACGCCTGACCCCACGGGCCTCGACCCGCTCAGCCGCGCCTTCTACGCCAGCCGCTGGCTGTCGCAGACCTGCGCCTTGCCGATCGGAGAGCCGCGCCTGCTGCGCAAGTCGCGCGACGGCTTCAACGCCAAGGTCGAGGCGCTGATGGGAACGCCGCTGCCCGACAGCGCCATCGACAGGGGCGACCCGGAGCTGCCGCTCGACTTCTCGAAGGCGCCAAGGCTGAAGCTGATCTATCTGTCCTCGCTCGAATTCAAGGCGGATTTTTCCGGCCGCATCATCGAACGGCTGATCCGCCACCATGCCGCGCTCGGCACCAAGGTGCGCATCATGGTCACAGACGTGCTGGAGCGCGACAAGGACGACGCGCTGCTGCACCGGCTGGCGGCCGAGTTCCCCAATGTCGAGTTGCAGGAGTACCGCTGGCGGGCCGATCGGGGCGCACCGATCGACGAGCAGATCTCACAATTTCACAAGACCCACCACATCAAGATGCTGGCGACGCTGGCTGAGGATCCCGGGCGCTCGCGCGTCATCATCGGCGGCCGCAACATCCATGACGGCTTCCTGTTCCACCAGCCGATCGATCTGTCGCGCTATCCGGATCTGGAGCAATATGGCAGGACCGACGGCTTTTCGTTGAACTACTATTCGAACTGGAGCGACTTCGACATCGAGTTCACCGACCGGACCACGGTCGAGGCGCTCGCCGCGCATCTCTCGACAGTGTGGCTTCGCGACGCCGACACCAACATCGCGCGGCCTTTCTCCATTCCGGTTCGGTCCGACGGCCACCGCCCGTCAGGCACCGCGCGGCACTTCATCTCCGTGCCCTACGCGGATGGCCATGCGCTGGAGGATTATTTCGTCGAGCTGGTCGACGCCGCCCAGCACCATATCCAGATCGTCAATCCCTATCTCAACCTGACGCCGAAACTTAACCACGCGTTCGACCGGGCGCTCGCCCGCGGCGTCAAGATCGACATTGTCGGCCGTATCGATCTCAAAGGCGACATTGGCGGCAGGTTCCTCACCGCGCTCAACAAGCTGTTCGTCGAGAAGTATGGCGACCGCATCGACATTCGCGAGTTCAAGGCGCCCGATGTCGTGCTGCATTCCAAGATCATGATGATCGATGAGAGGTTGGTCGCCATCTCCTCGGTCAATCTCAACAACCGCAGCTTCTTCCACGACTCGGAGAATGGCATGATGGTGCTGGACCCGGCCTTCTACACCAGGATGAAGGCGATCTATGACGACTATCTCGCCCACTCCAACCCGGTTCCCACCAACGTAACGATCCCGTGGGCCTATCGGCTGCTGTTCGACGAAGACTGGGTCAGGCAGGCGTTTTGACGAATTTGGGCGACGTCGCGGCGCCCTATCGCAGATAGCGTTCCTGCGCGAGATCTCGGACATCGATGTCCGGCACCCGGCTGGAGATGATATCGGACAGCACCTTGGCCGAGCCGCAGGCCATGGTCCAGCCGAGCGTGCCGTGGCCGGTGTTGAGATAGAGATTGGAAAGCTCGGTGCGGCCGATCAGCGGCGGACCATCCGGCGTCATCGGCCGCAGCCCACACCAGAACGTCGCGTCCCGCATCGCGCCGGCGCCCGGAAAGAGATCGCCGACCGAGTGTTCCAGCGTGCGCCGTCGTGATTCGTGCAGCCTGAGGTCGAAGCCGGAAATCTCGGCCGTGCCGCCGACCCGGATGCGGTTCCCCAGCCGGGTGATCGCCACCTTGTAGGTCTCGTCCATCACCGTCGACACCGGCGCCACGGCGGCATCCTGGATCGGCACGGTGATCGAATAGCCCTTGACCGGATAGACCGGGATTGGCCGCTTCACCCGACGCATGAAATCCGCCGAATAGCTGCCCATAGCCATGACATAAGCGTCGGCGGTCAGCCAGCCCTTGCTGGTGCTGAGATTGGCGATACGGTTGCGGCTGCGGATAACGCGCCAAACCGTCAGACCATATTCGAATTTGACCCCGCGAGCCACGCACAGCTCGGCCAGGCGGTCGGTGAACATCTTGCAGTCGCCGGTCTCGTCGCGCGACAGCCTGAGGCCGCCGACGAACTTTTCGCGCACTCCGGCCAGGCCTGGCTCCGCCGCGATGCAGCCGTCCTGGTCGAGGATCTCATAGGGCACGCCATATTTCTTCAGCACCTCGACATCGCCACCGGTGCCGTCGAGCTGCTTCTGCGTGCGAAATAGCTGCAGCGTGCCCTGGGCACGCTCGTCATAAGCGATGCCGGTCGCCTCGCGCAGCGCCTTCAGCGTGTCGCGGCTGTATTCGGCCAGCGGCACCATGCGTGCCTTGTTGATCGCATAGCGCTCGGCCGTGCAATTGCGCAGCATCTTGACCAGCCATGTCCACATATGCGGATCGAAGGCCGGCCGCACGACCAGCGGGCCATGCTTCATCAGCAGCCACTTGATCGCCTTCAACGGAATGCCGGGCCCGGCCCAGGGCGAGGCATAGCCGGGCGAAATCTCGCCGGCATTGGCGAAGCTGGTTTCCAGCGCCGGGCCTTTCTGGCGATCGACCACCGTCACCTCGTGGCCGGCCTCGGCGAGATAGTACGCCGTGGTCACCCCGATGACGCCACCGCCCAGCACCATGATTTTCATCGTTCACTCCTTGCCGTGCCGCGTCCTTCCGGACGCCCATAGACGCGGCCGCATTTTCGATTTGCGCATGATCCTTTCCGAAAATCGATTCCGATTTTCGAGACCATGCACTGTTGCCCGTTCACGCCGCCGAGGGACCGGGGTCGTCGTCCTCTGTCTGCCGCATTCCAGCCGTCTCGCCAAGAGGCCGCCTGTCGGCCGCGGCGCTGTAGACCAGGGTGAGCCCATATGGTCGCCTCACCTCGGCCAGGGATTTCTCCTTGACTGCGCGTCGCGCAGCCTCGGGCTGGTAGAGCACCGCCTTGATCAGGATCGACTCCTGCCTGCCGTCGGCCTGTTCGATCATGGCCGTCTGGCCTTGGGCCATGCCAAGCATGCAAAGCCCGCGCCTCGTGGCGATCGACAGACTGGAGCCGACCGGTCCGCGCACCTCGTTTTGCACCAGGGTTCGCGTTTCGGCAGGGCCGGCGTCGATGCGAAACACCACTCTGCTGTTCAGCGTCACGACATCGGGTTCGACCACATCGATCGAGACGAGATCGGCGTTTGCAAGCTTGTGTTCAAGCATATCCACCATCGGGTCCGCGAATGCCCGCCGACGCTCCAGCATGACTTCGAGGACGGCAAAGTCCTTGCTCGTCAAGCAACAATTCGTGCCTGTCATCATCATCTCCACGATCAGGACCGCTGCGGGCCGGAGGCGGGCGTGTCGACGGCTTCGACGGTCACCGACAGTTCCCGGCCGCCACGGCCGCTCCAGCACACCGCCTGCCCGACGGTTGCGCCGATGAGCGCCGTCCCCATCGGCGTCAGCACCGAGATCCTGTTTTCGGTGATATCGGCATCGCCGGGGTAGACCAGCGTGATGCGCTGGGTGTCCCCGTTTTCGCCACGGATCGTCACTGTCGAGCCCATTTGCACCACGCCGGCAGGCATCGCCGCCGCTTCCGTGACGACGGCCCGGTCCATTTCCGAAAGCAGCTCTTCGGCAGTCTCAGGCGTGCGGTCGAGCGACGCTCTCGCCAGGCCTGTCAGCCTGTCATGGTCGGCATCGCTGACCGTGAGCTGGTTCTGTGGGTGCAGTCCTGTTGCATGTTGCATGGCAAACCTCTTGGATTGGCGCATCGAATAGATGCGCGCTTGCCGCCGTACTGACGGCGCCTGATGAAAAGCCGGCAGCCGCGAGGACTGTCAGGCTTGATGGCGGTGTTGGATGTATGGATGCCCCGGTTCGGACGGACGCCAAGAAGGCGGCCGCGCCGGGGCTACGATCCCGCGATCGGGCAGACCCTGAACAAGGTTCTGATATGGGCGAGGTTGCTCATGCACCGACCCTTGCCGACAGGCGCATGCTTGTCAAGCGTGGCCAAACCGCTCAACCGTCGACGTAACGCCGATGAAAGCGGTGGCCGAGGCTAGTCAGGATTTCGTAGCCGATGGTGCCGGCATGGCCGGCCGCGTCGTCGACGCTTTGCGAGGGGCCAAGCAGTTCGACGAGATCGCCCTCGCCCAGCCTGCCGGGTGGCAAAGCGGAAATGTCGAGAATGATCGAATCCATCGACACCCGCCCAAGGAAGGGCAGCCGCACGCCCTCGAACCAGGCCGCGGACGCCGCGCGGCGATGCCAGCCATCGGCATAGCCAAGCGAAATCGTCGCGGCCGTGAGCGGAGCCGTGGTGCGGAAGGTGTGGCCATAGCCGACCCCAACGCCGGCCTCCAGCATGCGTGTCTGCACCACTTTGGCCTGCAGCCGCACCACTGGCAGCATCGGGTTTGGTCGGGCCGGTGTCGGATTGATGCCGTAGAGCGCGGCACCCGGCCGGGCGAGATCATAGTGAAAGCGCTGCCCAAGAAAGATGCCGGATGAATTGGTGAACGAGGCCGGCGCCTCGGGCAACATTGCGCGCAGCCGCTCGAATGCCAGTCGCTGCCGCTCGTTGGCCGGATGCTCCGGCTCGTCGGCGCAGGCCAGATGGCTCATGACAAAACGGACATCGATGCCGTCGAAGGCACGTGGATCTGCGGCAACGCGCTCGACATCCCGGGGCGCCATGCCGAGCCGCGACATGCCGCTATCGACCTGGATCGCCGCCGACAGCCTTCGGCCGGCGCGGCCAGCCGCCGCACGCCAGGCCGCCAGTTGTCCGGGGCTGTTGACGACGGCAGAAAGGTTTGCCGCCACGGCGTCGGGCTCGGCGCCGGGCGGAATGCCGTTCAGCACGAAAATGGCGGAAGCCGGCCCGAGCGAGCGGCGCAAGGCGATGCCTTCGCCCAGAAGCGCGACGAAGAAGATATCGCAACCTTCGTCGACGAGTGCCGCCGCCACCTGGCTCGCGCCGAGGCCGTAGCCGTCGGCCTTGACCACGCCGGCGCAGCGCCCGCTGCCCAGGTGCGCTTTCAGCCGCCGGTAGTTTTCACGGATCGCGCCAAGGTCGATGGTCAGAATGGCGCCAGCCACCGCTTCGCTTGTGGCAGCGATGTCCTCGGGCAGCGACCTCTTGGGGGCGTCGTTCATGGCGACCCTTCTCGTGGCGGATAGTGCATGTCGCCCAAAAGTGGTCCCGGTATTGGGAGAACGACATGCATAAAACAAAAGCCTGAAGCGCGTCGCTTGAATCCGTTCAAACGCGACGCGCATTAGACATCAATAGGTCCGCCAGGCCGGCGCGGCAACTGCGGTCGTTTCGTGTCGAGGCTATTGCGCCAGATGCCGGAACGCCGCCACTACTTCCTCGTAGACATGGCGCTTGAACGGCACGATCAGGTCGGGCAGGTCCTGCATCGGCCGCCATGCCCATTTGTCGAATTCGGCGGTGTGTCCGCCCGGCGGCGGATTGATCTGGATCTCGCCGACATCGCCGTGGAAGCGGAAGGCGAACCATTTCTGCGTCTGGCCGCGATACCTGCCCTTGAAGGCGATGCCGACGAGGTGGTCCGGCAAATCGTAATTGATCCAGTCCGGCGCCTCGGCGAGCAGCGAGACGCCGCGCATGCCGGTCTCTTCGTAGAGCTCGCGCTCGGCTGCCTGCAACGGCTCCTCGCCCTTGTCGATGCCGCCCTGTGGCATCTGCCAGAGCTGTGTCGTGCCGGCGAATTCGCTGTCCGGTTCGGCAATGCGATGCCCGACCCAGACCAGGCCGTCGGCGTTGAGGATCATCAGCCCGACACAGGGACGGTAGGGCAGCGTTTCGCGATCAACAGTCTTCTTAGCCATCTTGCCCTCGTTCCGGCCGTTGCTGGAAATTCGATACTTGGGAGGATCGCTAGCCTTTTTGCGGATCGATGGCCACCGCCGAAATCGGCACGATCTCGATGCCGCGCTTCTTGGCCTCGGTGACCCAGGTCGACACGGTGTCGACCGTCAGGTCGAAGGCCGAGCCGATGCCGACGGCAAAGCCTTTGGCGCGCGCGGTGGCTTCCAGCCCGTCGAGTTTCTTCAGGATGGCGCCGCGATCCTGCACGGCATCGATCGCCGTGTCGCCGGAGACGAAGGGCACGCCGTCCTTCAACGCCAAGTCCGGCGCCAGGCTACGTGCCGACGAGCCATCGTCGATATAGGCCAGGCCCCGCTTGCCGAGTTCGGCCATGAACGGCTCCATCGCCGTAGCATCGGCGGAAAAACGCGCGCCCATGTAGTTCATGACACCGGTGTAGTTTGTCGTCCGCGACAGCGCCCAGTGCAGGTTCTTCAAATTCTCATCCGCGCTCGCCGCCACCGTCAGTGTGTTGCGGCCGGGGTTGATGTTCGGATAGTCGAACGGTTCGAGCGGCACCTGCATGACGATCTCGTGGCCGCCCTGCCGCGCCGCCTGCATCCAGCGGCCGATGCTGTTGCCTTGCGGCGCGAAGGCCAGCGTCACCTCCGCCGGCAGCTTGGCGATGGCCGCCTGGGTGCCTGTCTGCGAAACCGCAAGCCCGCCGATGACGATCGCCACCCGTGCACCACGCGCGCCCGACCACGGCCGCGCATAGACGTCGAACGGGCGCCGGCCATCGGCTGCCCGGGCAGGCAATGGCCCGGTCTCGCTGGCTTCGATCAGCGCCTTGTCGGGAATATGGGCGATCTTCAGGTTCTGGCCCATGGTTGACGGGTCGCGAATGACGATCCCCGCCTTGGGCGGGCCGTCGCCCTCCTCCGTCTGCACATGGATGATCTGCGGCCCGTCGGTTTTGGCGGGCGACTCCGGCTTGGCTGCGGCCACCGGGGCCAATGCGGCCGGCGCGGCAGCAGGCTCGGCCGCCGCCGTCACTTTCGGGGTCGAAACGGCGACCTCTTGCGGCTTGCGGAACGGCTTTTCCCTGAGCGCGATCGCACCGGAGACGCCGAACACCGCCAGAACGACCACGGTTGCCGCGATCGCGCCGGCGCTGACCTTGCCGGCCGCGCGCGGCGATCGGACGGTCTGTCCAAGCGGGCGTTCGATGTCCTTGCCTATGTCAGCCAAGCTGCATCCCCGGGCGCATGCTCCGAAGACGAAATCGCTTCGAAAAGACATGCGCGAATTCATCAATCCTGGCGCACCGCTGGCGCCCGCAACCCAGGGCCTCGCCTTGCCCCGAATCGAACTGCCGGAACCTTTCGGTCCCGGCAGCATCGCATTGCTTCCATCAGGCGGCCAGACCCGTCGGCCGCAACCCTTATTGGTTGAGAACGGCCTTTTCCGGATTGGGCGGGAAAGCCGGATCGGTCTTCTGGCCGCGCAGCAGTTGCTCGGCATAGATGAGCTGCAGATCGTCCTTCGGATCCGGCGGCACATAGGCTGCCGAGCCTGAACCGGTCGAGCTCTCGTCGGCGCCCTTGATGTGGCCCTTGAGATCGGATTCGCCGCGCGTCAGGTCCCTGCCCTGCAGTTCTGGCGGCAGCGGTTGGTCGACCTTGATGTCGGGCGTGATGCCCTTGCCCTGGATCGACTTGCCGGACGGCGTGTAATAGAGCGCCGTCGTCAGCCGCAGCGCACCGTTTTCGCCGAGCGGAATGATGGTCTGCACCGAGCCCTTGCCGAAGGACTGCGTGCCGACCACCGTGACGCGGCGCAGATCCTGCAACGCGCCGGCGACGATTTCCGACGCACTGGCCGAGCCACCATTGACCAGCACGATCATCGGCTTGCCATTGATGTCGTCGACCTGCTTGGGCTTGGCGTCGAAACGGGTGACGTCCTTCGGATCGCGACCGCGCGTCGAGACGATCTCGCCGCGGTTGAGGAAGGCATCGGAGACGCTCACCGCCTGGTCGAGCAGGCCGCCCGGATTGAGGCGCAGATCGAGCACATAGCCCTTGAGCTTGTCGTTCGGCACCTGCTTCTTGATGGTGTCGATGGCGTTCTCGAGGTCGTCATAGGTCTTTTCGGTGAAGGAGGTGATCTTCATGTAGCCGATGTCGTTCTCGACCCGGAACTTGACCGCCTTGACCTTGATGATGTCGCGCACGACCGTCAGTTCGATCGGCTTGTCGGCGCCCTGGCGCAGGATGGTGAGCTTGATCGGCGTGTTGACCAGGCCGCGCATCTTCTCGACCGCGTCGTTGAGGGTCAGGCCGCGAACCTCCTCGCCGTCGATCTTGGCGATATAGTCGCCGGCCAGCACGCCTGCCTTGGCGGCCGGGGTGTCGTCGATCGGCGTGATCACCTTGACCAGGTCGTTTTCCATGGTGACCTCGATGCCGAGGCCGCCGAACTCACCCTTGGTCTGCACGCGCATATCCTGCGCCTGCTCGGCATTCATGTAGGAGGAGTGCGGGTCAAGCGAGGCAAGCATGCCGTTGATGGCGTTCTCGACCAGCGACTTGTCGTCGGGCGGCGTCACATATTGCGCCCGCACCCGCTCGAAGATATCGCCGAAGATGGCCAGTTGCTTGTAGGTCTCCGACCCTGCAGCGTTCGCCGCCGAGCCGGGTGTGCCATAAACAAGGCTCATGGCGGACGCGCCCATCAGCGCACCGGCAAACAGAAGCGACAGTTTCCGCATCATTTCACGTCCTTCCAGAAAAACGGTCCGCCCACCATGGGGCCGGATCGACGGGTTTTCCATCCTTGCGGAACTCGACATAGAGTTCCGGTGTGGCATTTACATTCTTCGAAACCGAGGTGCTCGCCACCCGGGCCTCTCCCATCGCGCCGACCGGCTCTCCTGCGAGCACTGATTGGCCAGTCGCGACGCTGATTCTGCTCATCCCCGCCAAAACGACATGATAACCGTCGCCTGCGTTCAGGATCAAGAGTTGACCATACGAGCGAAACGGCCCCGCATAAAGCACATTCCCATCCGCCGGCGCGGTGACGATGGCTCCCGATTGTGTCGCAACCATGTCGCCAAGCATCACCGCCCCGTTACCGTCCTCGGCGCCGAATCGCCGTTTGATGCGGCCGGTCACCGGCAATGCGATCTGCCCCTGCAGTGCAGAAAAGGGTGCCGCTGCGGCAAGTCGATTGCCTTCCGGTACAGGCAGGGACGCCAATTCCGCTGGGGTCTCCGCCGGCGCTGACGTCTTGTCGCCGTCCGCCGTCTTCTGCTCGGCGGCCTTGGCCGCATCGGCCGCCTTGCGGCTCTTGTCGGCTTCGAGCGAGGCGATCAAGTCCTTCAGGCTGCCGGCCTTGGCCGCCAGCGCTTCCGACCGCTGCTTTTCAGCGGCCATTTGCGTTTGCGTGTCGGCTTCGAGTTTCTGCTTGGCCTCCAGCAGCATGCCGAGCCGCTTTTTTTCCGCTGTCTGGTCGCCAACCGCCGCCGTCAACCGCGCCCGCTCGGCCTCGATCGAAGCCGTCACGCGCGACTGCTCCTTGAGATCGGCCAGCAGGCTATCGGTCTGCTGGCGCAGTTCCGGGACCACGGCGCCGAGCAGAATGGCGCTACGCACCGACGACAGCGCGTCCTCGGGCTTGACCAGGATCGCCGGCGGCGGGTTGAGCCCCATGCGCTGCAGTGCTCCCAGCACTTCGGCCAGCACGTCGCGCCGTGCCGCAAGCGAGGTGCGTATCTTCTGTTCCTGGCCCTTCAGCCCTTCCAGCTTGGCGCCGATATCCTCGATGTCCAGCCCGAGTTTCTGCTCGGTCATGGCCGACTGGATCAAGGCGGCGGTGATCGAGGCATGGTCCTTCTTGATCGTCGCGATGTCGGCGGCGAGCTTGGCCAGGCGCTCGGACGACAGCGTGATCTCCTTCGAGACCTGTTCGTATTCGGCGCGGCTCTGGTCCGGATCGGGGGCAAGGTCGAGCGTGTTCTCAGCCCGCACCGCATGCAACGACAGCACGAGCACCGCTGCCGCGATGCCGCAGCGCGCGCGCCATGAGGCCGTCCCTGATGATTTCCCGTCTTCAGACATTGAAGCCCGACTCTATGCGTGGCTTCGTTAACGAACAATCAACCATGTTCGAAAGCCCCCTAAACCATGTGCGAGAGCCCCAATTGGCGCAGTCTGGTGGCGCATTGGGGCGGAAATCCGTATGGTCGCGCCAAACCACCGGTTACGAACGATGATAGGGATGGCCGGAAAGAATGGTCGCGGCCCGGTACAGCTGCTCCCCCAGCATCACGCGGACCAGTTGGTGCGGCCAGGTCAGTAATCCGAACGACATCACCAATTCTGCCTGATCGCGCAGCGGCTGATCGTGCCCGTCGGCGCCGCCGATGGCGATGACCAGCGCCTTGCGGCCGCCATCACGCAGCTGGCCGATGCGCCCTGCAAAGTCTTCGGAGGAAAAATTCTTGCCGCGTTCGTCGAGCAAGATCAGTGCGGTGCCGGGCTGCAACTGCCCCTGCAGCTTCTGGCCTTCGTCGCGCCGGCGCTCGTTGGCAGTCTGCGCGCGCCCCTCGGCGATTTCGGCCACGCCGGCAAATTCGAGCCCCACCGCCGGGCCGCTTTTGGCAAAGCGCTCGAAATAGCGGTCGGCGAGCTGCTTCTCGGGGCCGGCTTTCATCCGGCCCACGGCATGAACTGATACCTTCATCCTCGCCCCTATAAGCCGCCAATGCATGCCATGACATGCATCAAAACAAAGGCGGCTTAGTGGATGGTCTCTTCCTCGAGGTCCGGCGCCTGCCACATCTTTTCGAGATTGTAGAATTCGCGGACTTCGGGACGGAAGACATGGACGATGATGTCGCCTGAATCGATCAGGACCCAGTCGGCGCCTGCCAGCCCCTCGACGCGCGCCGTGCCGAGACCGGCATCCTTGAGCGCCTTGAGCAGGTGATCGGCGACAGCCGAGACATGACGGTGCGATCGGCCCGACGCGACGACCATGTAGTCGCCGAGGCTCGATTTCCCCTGAATGTCGATTGAGACGATATTTTCGGCCTTGGAGTCTTCCAGACTGGCAAGGACTGTCTTGATGGCGCGGGACACGGCGTCGTTTACGCTGATCCCGGCCGGCGAAGGCATGATATCGGCCTTCTTCCGCAGTGCTGTTCTCAGTGTATTTCCTTTCGCAGCAAGAACAACCAAATCACCCCCAAAAGCAGGTGACACCGCTTAAATAGGCAGAGTTCCGTTGCAGTTTCAAGACGGCGCCCTGTCGCGCACGAACGTATTGTCGGTCCCGCGGTTCCACCGCATGCAGAAAAAGATCGGAACCCATGGCGCCTGCGTGGGTTATCGGGTCGCCCACCAACCGGATTTTCCCCATGCCTATCGACCCGCAGAACACCCTTCTCACCGTCCAGGCCGGCCTTGCGCAACTCAGCACGCTGATCGTTTCCTACGCCTTCTCGGCCATCGGCGCCGTCATCCTCCTGGTTGTCGGCTATGTCGTTGCCGGCCTTGCCGAGCGTTCCATCTCCTCTGGTCTCGGCCACATCCACGGTTTCGACGCAACGTTGCGGCATTTCTTCTCCAAGATCGTCCGCTATGCCATCCTGATCCTCGTCACGATTATGGTGCTCGGCCAGTTCGGCGTGCAGACAGCATCGATCATTGCCGCCATCGGCGCCATCGGTCTTGCCATCGGCCTGGCGCTGCAAGGCACGCTGCAGAATATCGCGGCCGGCATCATGCTCCTGGCGCTGCGACCGTTCCGTATCGGCGAATCTGTCGAGGTCGGTTCGATTGCCGGCTCGATCGAGGAGATCGGCCTCTTCGCGACGAGGCTCAGGACCGCCGACGGCGTCTACATCCTGGCGCCCAATTCGACGCTGTGGAACCAGCCGGTGCGCAACTACACGCGCAACGGCGTCCGCCGCGGCGACATCACGCTCTCGATCGGCTCCTGGAACGACATCGACCGCGCCCAGAAGACGCTGCTTGCCATCGCCACCACCGAGCGCCGGGTCAAGCGCGAGCCGGCGCCGATCGCTTTCGTCGCGACATTGGGTGAAAGCACGGTCTCCATCGCCTTGCGCTACTGGACATCGGCCGCGGATTTCTTTGCCACCCAAGCCGATCTCACCAAGCGCGCCAAGCAGGAATTCGACGCGGAAGGCATATCGATCCCGCTCCCGCCACCCGAAGCGCCGGCGCCGGAAGCCCGCCGGCAATAAAGCATGATCCCGACGGCGGCTTTCGGTTTTCGGAAAGGATCAAGTTCTAGTCAGTTGCCCCGGTTCCGGGGCTGCTCGTCCGGTCCGAAGGCGAGTTCGACCGGCAAGGGCGCCTGCGCTGTCATCGGCGCGAAACTGCCGGTTTCGGCGGCGGGAACGGCCCGCGTCGTCACCACGCGCAAAAGCACGAACAGGCAGAAAGCACAGGCGATGACGATCGCCACATAGATGAAGGCCTGCGTCCCGAAGACGGCCGACAGCGCGGTCACGATGCCGGGCACGATGAAGCCCGAAAGCGACCAGGCAAACAACAGCGAGCTGGACAGCGCCACCAGGTCATCCTTGCCGGCGCGGTCGGCGGCATGCGCACTGGCCAGCGAATAGATCGATTCCGAGGCGCCATCCCAGACGATGTAGATCACCACCAGAGCCGCCAGCGCGCCACCATCGAACCCGAGCGCGAGCAGGCCGGCGACCATGGCGAGCGCCGCTGCGGCGATCAGCACATAGCGGCGGTCGGTTCGGTCGGAAATCCAGCCGAGCGGGATCTGCAGGATCAGCGTGCCGACCGGCATCGCCGAAAGCAGCAGGGCGACGTCGGCCTGGCTGTAGCCCTTGGCGGTGGCATGGATCGGCGCGAAGCCGGCGATCGACATCGACAGGCCGCCGACGGCAAGCATGCCGGCGACGCCGACAGGCGAAATCCGCCAGGCCCGACCGAGCGCCACCGAGGCCGCTTGCGGTGGCGGCGGCTGGGCAAGCCTGGTCAACCCCACGGGCAGGATCGACAGTGCCGTGAAGACGATGCCGATCAGCGGCGCGTCCGCGGTTCTGATGTCGACAAAAGCCAGCGTCGCATAGCCAACGCCGAGCCCGGCGACATAGGCAACGTAGAAGAACGCCATCACCCTGCCACGGATGGCATTGGCAACGGCATCGTTCAGCCAGCTCTGCGCGACGATGAACAGGCCGCATATGGCAAAGCCGTAGAGCGCGCGGGCAGCGATCCAGAGCAACGGATGCGGGCCGGCGCCGACCGCGGCATTGGCCAGTGCGATCAGCGCCGACAGCACCATGAAGGCGCGGGCATGGCCGACCCTTCGCACCAGCGGTCCGGTCAGGATGCAGCCGGCGAGGCCGCCGGCCGAGAGTCCGGTGATGATCAGCCCGGCCCAGGTCGGATCGAAGCCCTCGGCGCCAAGCCGGACCGGGATATAGGCAAACATCAGCCCGTTGCCGACGGCGATCAGCGCCATCGATGCGATGACGCTGGCAATCGCGATCAGCGGCGTGGGCTCATGGTCCTGCCCGGCTTCGGTGCGGTGTTTCCTGGGGATCGACATGCCTGCTCAGGATTGCCCATGAAACGGGCAAAGGAAGCGATAAAAGCGACATCGCCGGGTGAGCGGCTCAACCCTTGGCCAGCTTGCGGATCGCGCTCGACGACAGCGACGAGCGCGGGCCGTGGATGAAGGTCCAGGCCGGCGCCTTCATGCGGGCGAGCCTTGGCGCATCCCCTTCGTCGACGCGGGCATAGTCGAAGGTCTTGGCGACGACCGACGACAGGAACGACAGCGTCGCGCCCGGACGGTCGATGACGGCGATCGGGAAGGTCATGACGATCTCGCGCCAGCGCTGCCAGCGATGGAAATCGCGCAAGCTATCGGCGCCCATGATCCAGACGAAGTCGACGCCAGGATTGCGCGCCTTGACCAGCGTCAGCGCGTCGGCGGTGAAGCGAACGTGATGCGCCGCCTCGAACGCAGTGACCTTGATCTTCGGGTTCTTGGCGATCTGCTCCGAGAGCTGCAGCCGCTCGCCGAGCGGCGCCAGTTCACGCGTGCTCTTCAGCGGATTGCCAGGCGTCACCATCCACCACAACTGGTCGAGCGCCAGGCGTCTGAGCGCGATTTCGGCGACCAGGGCATGGCCGGCGTGCGGCGGATTGAACGAGCCGCCGAACAGGCCGACAGCGAGCCCCTTTTCGGCATGCGGCATCTTGAGATAGCGGGAAGAAATAATGGGCTGGGGCAATGACAGCATGGCGCTAGTCGCCCCCCTCTGCCCTGCGGGGGATCTCCCCCTCAAGGGGGGATCCTGCAAGGCCGGCAATGGGCGAAATCATACATGACAGCCAATCTCTCCCCTTGAGGGGGAGATGCCCGGCAGGACAGAGGGGGGTGGCTGGGCGCAAGGGCCTCAGGCTCTAACGACGAAAAGCTTCAAGGCCTCACCTGTCCCGACCCGTGCACGCGGTATTTGAAGGAGGTCAGTTGCTCGACGCCGACCGGCCCGCGCGCATGCATCTTGCCGGTGGCGATGCCGATCTCGGCGCCCATGCCGAACTCGCCGCCATCGGCGAACTGCGTCGAGGCGTTGTGCAACAGGATCGCCGAATCGATCTCGTTGAAGAATTTTTCCACCGCCTGCGCGTCCTCGGCGACGATCGCCTCGGTGTGATGCGAGGAGAAGGTCTCGATGTGGTCGATCGCACCTGCGACGCCATCGACCAGCTTCACCGCGATGATGGCATCGAGATACTCGGTCACCCAGTCGAGATCAGTGGCCGGCTTGGCGTCGGAAAATGCTTTCAGCACCTCGGCATCGGCATGGATTTCGCAGCCGGCGGCGCGCAGGGCGTCGAGGATAGGCACCAGATGCGTGGCGGCGGAAGCGCGGTCGACCAGCAGTGTTTCGGCGGCGCCGCAGACGCCGGTGCGCCGCATCTTGGCGTTGACCGCAATCCGCACCGCCATGTCGAGCTTGGCCGAGCGGTCGATGTAGAGATGGCAGATGCCTTCGAGGTGGGCGAACACCGGCACCCGCGCCTCAGTCTGCACCCGCCCGACAAGGCTCTTTCCGCCGCGCGGAATGATGACGTCGAGAGTGCCGCCGAGCCCTTTGAGCATCTCGCCGACAGCGGCGCGATCGGTGGTCGGCACCAGCTGGATGGCGTCTTGCGGCAGGCCGGCTGCCTTCAGCCCCTCGACCAGGCAGGCATGGATGGCCGCCGACGAATTAAGCGAATCCGAGCCGCCGCGCAGGATCACCGGATTGCCGGCCTTGAGGCAAAGCGCGCCGGCATCGGCCGTGACATTCGGCCGGCTCTCATAGATGACGCCGACGACGCCGAGCGGCGTGCGCACGCGTTCGATATTGAGGCCGTTCGGCCGGTCCCACGCGGCGATGACGTCGCCGACTGGATCACGCAGTTCGGCGATTTCCCTGATGCCATCAGCCATGGCGCGGATGCGCGCCGGATTGAGCTTCAGCCGGTCTATGAACGAAGCGGAAAGCCCGGACTCCTCGCCGTTCGAGACATCGATGGCGTTGGCGTCGAGAATATCCTGCTCGCCGGCGACGATTGCCTCGGCCATGGCGACAAGTGCAGTGTTCTTGGCGGCGGTGGTGGCGATGGCCAGCGGTCGGGCGGCAGCGCGGGCGCAGCGGCCGATATCGGCCATCAGCGCCACCGTGTCGTCCCCGGATTTTTCATGCAGCTTCAGCATGGCTCATCCTCCGCTCGATACTTCGTCACCGGCTCGTAGTTCGTCACTGGCCCGTACTTGGTCGCCAGCCCGTACTTGGTCGCCAGGATGGCTCACCACGAGGTCGTCGCGGTGGATCATCGCCGAACGCGCCTCGTAGCCGAGCACGGTTTCGATCTCGGCCGTCTTCAGCCCTGCGATCCTTACGGCATCGGCGGCATCGTAGGCAACCAGCCCGCGCGCGATCTCGCGGCCCTCGGGCGACAGGATCGCCACGGTGTCGCCGCGCGAGAAATTGCCGCTGACCAGCTTGACGCCGGCCGGCAGCAGCGATTTGCCCGACAGCAGCGCACCGATGGCGCCGGCATCGACCGTCAGCCGGCCGGCCGGTTCGAGCTGGCCGGCGATCCAGGTCTTGTAGCCCTTGACCGGATTGCTGCTCGGCCGGAAGAAGGTGGCGCGCTCGCCGCGTTCGATCGCCATCAGCGGCGACAATCGCGTGCCCGACGTGATGATCATGGCGGTGCCGGCGGCGGTGGCAATCTTGCCGGCATCGAGCTTTGTCCGCATGCCGCCGCGCGACAGTTCCGAAGCGGCGGCTCCCGCCATCGCCTCGATGTCGGGCGTGATGCGATCGACCACCGGGATGAACTTTGCACCGGGGTCCCGCGCCGGCGGCGCCGTGTAGAGCCCGTCGATATCGGAAAGCAGCACCAAAAGGTCGGCGCCCATCATGGTCGCCACGCGCGCGGCCAGCCGGTCATTGTCGCCATAGCGGATTTCAGACGTCGCCACCGTGTCGTTCTCGTTGATGACCGGCACCGCCTTCATCTTCAGCAGTGTCGAGATCGTCGCCCGCGCGTTGAGGTAGCGGCGACGCTCCTCGGTGTCGCCGAGCGTCAGCAGGATCTGCCCTGATTTCAGGCTTCCCTTGCCGAGCGCATCTGACCAGGCGCCGGCCAGCGCGATCTGTCCGACGGCGGCTGCGGCCTGGCTCTCCTCGAGCTTCAAGGCCCGCTTGCCCAGCCCAAGGATGGTGCGGCCAAGCGCGATGGCACCGGAGGAGACGACGAGGATTTCAGCGCCGCCCTGGGCAAGCACGGCAATGTCGTCGGCCAGCGAGGCCAGCCAGTCGCGCTTCAGGCCCGTCGCGCGGTCGACGAGCAGCGCCGAGCCGATCTTCACGGTGATGCGCCGGTATCTCTTCAGCGACTGCATGGCCTTACTTGTCCCAGCGCGTCTCGACCGGGGCCGAGATTTGCGCTCGCGCCTCGGCCACCACCGCCATCAGCGCCCGCAGCACCGCCTCGACGCCTTCGCCGGTGACGGCCGACAACAGCATCGGCGCCCGGCCGGCGGCACGCTTCAGGGAGGCGACCTTCTTCTTGCGCGCATCGGCGTCGAGCGTGTCGACCTGGGAAAGCGCGACGATCTCGACCTTGTCGGTCAGGCCGTTGCCATAGGCGTCGAGTTCGGCGCGCACGGTCTTGTAGGCCTTGCCAGGGTTTTCCTCCTGCGCCGAGACCAGGTGCAGCAGCACGCGCGTGCGCTCGACGTGGCCGAGGAAGCGGTCGCCGATGCCGACACCCTCATGCGCGCCTTCGATCAGGCCGGGAATATCGGCGATGACGAATTCGCGCGCGTCGATGCGGGCGACGCCGAGACCGGGATGCAGCGTCGTAAAGGGATAGTCTGCGATCTTTGGCTTCGCCGCAGTCACCGCAGCGAGGAAAGTCGACTTGCCGGCATTGGGCAGCCCGACCAGCCCGGCATCGGCGATCAGCTTCAGCCGCAACCAGATGTTGAGCTCTTCGCCCGGCAGGCCGGGATTGGCACGGCGCGGCGCCTGGTTGGTCGAGGTCTTGAAATGCTGGTTGCCGAAGCCGCCATTGCCGCCCTTGGCGAGCAGAAAGCGCTGGCCGACCACGGTCAGGTCACAGATCAGCGTCTCGTTGTCTTCCTCGAACACCTGCGTTCCCGCCGGCACTTTCAGCGTGACGTCGGCACCCTTGGCGCCGGTCATGTTGCGGCCCATGCCGTGCACGCCGGTCTTGGCCTTGAAATGCTGTTGGTAGCGATAGTCGATCAGCGTGTTCAACCCGTTGACCGCCTCCAGCCAGACATCGCCGCCACGGCCGCCATCGCCGCCGTCCGGTCCGCCGAACTCGATGAACTTTTCGCGCCGGAACGACACCGAGCCGGCGCCGCCGTCACCGGAGCGTATGTAGACTTTGGCTTGATCGAGAAATTTCATGGGCTGTGCAGTTTCTGCTAGTGGCTTTGCGGCATTGCTCTAAATCTAGCGCCTTGCTCTAAACCAAGGCGCGGCGAAGGGCGAGGCCGTTTTGTGACAATGGCCGCTTGGGACCGGCTGGAGAGATGTCGGAATGAAGCTTGTAACCTACAACATCCAATACGGCATCGGCCTCGATGGGCAGTACGATGTCGGTCGCATCACTGACGCCGTGCGCGGCGCCGACGTGATCGCGCTGCAGGAGGTCACCCGCAACAATCCCCGGAACGGCGGCCGCGACATGGTCGCGGAGATCGGCGAGGCGCTGCCCGACTATTTCGCTGTCTATGGCAGCAATTTCGAGGCCAATATCGGCTCGCGCATCGACAACGGCCGCGCCATCACCACGACCTTCCAGCTTGGCAATATGGTGCTGTCGAAAACGCCCATTCATCTGTCGCGCAACCTGCTTTTGCCGCGCAGCCGCAGCTTCGAGATGATGAATTTCCAGCGCGGCGCGCTGGAAGCGCTGATCGAGACGCCGTTGGGTTTCATCCGCTTCTATTCCATCCATCTCGATCACCGCAGCCCCGTCGAACGCGCCCGCCAGATCCAGTTCCTGCGCCGACGCCTGCTGAACTATGCGCTCGAAGGCGGCGCCTTGTCCGGCGTCGCCGAGATCGGCCTGCCGGAATTGCCGCATCCCGAAGCCTTCGTCGGCATGGGCGATTTCAACATGCTGGCGGGCTCACCCGAATATGTCGAACTCGCCGGCAGGCCGGACCATGAATTCGGCATGCCGCTGACCGCCGACTTTGCCGTCGATGCCGCCATGCGCCTCAACGTCACCGGCGACGACCTGGTCAGCTGGGTCGACCCCAAACAGCCCGCCAACGCCACCCGCCACAAGCGCATCGACTACGTCTTCACCAGCGCTTCGCTGGCCAAATCGCTGAAGCGTCTGTGGGTCGACCGCCAGGCTGTCGGTTCGGACCATCTGCCGGTATGGGTCGAACTGGGCTGACTTTTTCAAACCTATGATTTCCATGCGACGCGAGATGCGTCGAGATTCAGGTCAGGCCGAGCCGAGAATGGTGGCTTCCGAGAACCGGAGCGGAGCGTACTTAAAGTACGTGAGCACCGGAAGCGCAGGAAACCGCCATTCGCAGGCCGGCCTCACCTGAATATCGACGCATCTCAAAAATGCACCCAGTTCCTGAGGCTCGTCCAGGTCTTCCTGTCGAGCCGGTAGCGCTCGACCGGCACCTGGCCGGCGACGATCGAGTTCAACATGCCCTGGCCGGCATACTGGAAGCCGCACTTGTGGATCACGCGGCGCGAGGCCGGGTTGATGACCCGCGTCGAGGCATGCAGCACCTGGATCGACGTCTTCTGGAAGGCGAGGTCGACCAGCGCGTGGGCTGCTTCGGTCGCATAGCCCTTCTTCCAGTGAGGCTCGCCGATCCAGTAGCCGAGTTCCAGCCCGCGATCGGTGGTGTTGAGACCGGCGCATCCGACAAAGGTGTCGGTGCCGGCCAGCGTCAGGGCATAGGCGATGCCGGCGCGGCGCGACTTCGTCATGGCAAGGAAGGCGCGGCCCTCGGCCTCACCATAGGGATGCGGCATGCGGGCCAGCATTTCGGCGACATGGCGGTTGTCGGCAAGTTCGACCAGTTGCGGAATGTCGCCTTCGCGGGGCGCCCGCATCACCAGCCGCTCGGTGACCAGGACCGGGCAGTCTATCGCGTAACTTTCGTCTTCGGTGTCTTCCGCTTCGGCAACCATGTGAAAGTCCTCCAGGCCAAGAAAAAGGGAGATGGAAACCCATCTCCCCTGATCCTTTTCCTGGCTTTGCCAGACACCGGTTCCCGAGATGGGCGCCGGTGTTCTAGTGCGGAACCGGCTACTCCGCGGCTTTGGCAATCGGATTGACCGATACGTAGGTTCGGCCGTTGGCTTTTTTGTTGAACGTCACGGCGCCGGTCTCGAGCGCGAAAAGGGTATGGTCCGTGCCCATGCCGACATTGACGCCGGGATGCCAGGTTGTGCCGCGTTGACGAATGATGATGTTGCCCGGGATGACGGCTTCGCCGCCGAACTTCTTCACGCCCAGACGCTTGGAATGCGAGTCGCGACCGTTGCGCGACGAGCCGCCAGCTTTCTTGTGTGCCATCTAACTAACTCCGTTGCGCCGCAAGGCGCCTAAAAGGCCTTATGAACGCGTTCGCGTTCCGTTTCAAGTCCGATTCCGGCGACCCAGTCGCCAGAAAATTACTTCGCCGCCAATTCCTTGGCCTGCTCGCGCCAGTCCTTGATCTGGTCGGCGCTGAAGGGCATGTGCTCGTCGATCTTGGCGACATCCTTGTCGGTCAGCTTGGCGAGCTGGGCGAAGGTGATGATGCCCTGCTCGGCGAGGTCCTTGGCAGCGACCGGGCCGATGCCCTTGATCACGGTCAGGTCGTCCGGCTCGCCCTTCGGCGCCTTGAACAGCGGCGCTGCCGCGGTCTCGGCGGCCTTGGCCTTGGGCTCCTTCTTCGGCGCGGCTTCCGCCTTCGCTTCGGTAGCGGCCTCTGCCTTGGCTTCCTTCTTCGGCGCCTTGACGGCTGCCGTCTTCGTCGGCTTGGCGCCACCCAGCAGGATCTCCGAGATCCGCACGGTGGTCAAAAGCTGACGATGGCCGATCTTGCGGCGCGAATTCTGCCGGCGACGCTTTTTGAAAGCGATGACGGTGCGGTTCTTGCCCTGCTCGACGACTTCGGCGGTGACCACCGCGCCATCGACGAACGGCGCGCCGAACGTGACATTCTCGCCCTCGCCATGCGCGAGAACGTGGCCGATCTCGACGATATCGCCGACACTGGCTTCGACTTTTTCGATCTTCAGGAGATCGTTGGCGGCAACGCGATACTGCTTGCCACCCGTTTTAATGACTGCGAACATTTTTTGCCTTTCGCTGTTCGGTCGGCCTTGATGAACCGCCTCTGGCGGTCCGGCCGTCTTTTTGTCAGTCTGCGGGTTCAAAAAACAAGCGGCGCGGAAGAACCCTCCACGCCGATTGCGCGCTGTCCCTAACCGAAGGTTGGGTGCAAGTCAAGGCGAAGCCGTTGCCGGGACGGTTATTAGCTCGGCAAGCATCTGGCCATGTCGACACGACCGCACGGCATTGCCGTCGTCGGCACGCGAGGATCCGTCGGGCGGCCGGAAATCCGCGTGGGCTTGACCGCAGACACCAGTGCAAATCCACCGCTTGTCCCGGAAGCCAAATAACTCGCGGATTGGCCTTGTAACCTGCCCGTTCAGCCGTTATCTAGTGCGCCGCGCCGGCAACGGCCGACCATGACCGCGGAGAGGTGGCAGAGTGGTCGAATGCACCGCACTCGAAATGCGGCATGGGTGCAAGCCCATCGGGGGTTCGAATCCCTCCCTCTCCGCCAGTCTCGCAATAGGCCCTCTAACCATCTGAAAAGCCTTCACTTCCTAGGCTCCCGCCAAATGGCGGTGCCGCACGGAAGTTCGACGCGAACCCAACAGAGAGCTCGCCGGCTGTTCAGGGCTGCTCTACGCGCTCATCCCGCGGACAAGCGGGCGCGACGATCACTCCGGCACACCGGAGATGCCCAAGGCCTCGACGTAGCGCTCGGCGAACACCTTGTCCAGCCACGGGTTGATCTGTCTCTGCAGGGTGAGCGTGAAGGTCGGAAACGCTTCCATCAGCCGCCGCGCCGCTGCCTGTGCCTCGTCCAGCCGGTTGAGTTTGACCAGCGCCATGATCACCACCCGGTGCGAGGACCCGTAGTTCGGCATCTCGTGCAGCGCGCGTTCTCCCCATGCCAGCGCTTCCTCGTAGCGCTCGAGCATCAGGTAGCTCATTCCGATGCCGGAGAGCGCGATGCCCTTCTCGGGGTCGACCGGGCTCAGCCGCATTGCCCTGTGAAAGTGCTCGATCGCGACGAGCGGGCGGCTGGCATGTGCGTTCACCCAACCGCTGCCGGTATGGCCCTGCGCCGAATTGGGGTTGAGCAGTAGGGATCGTTCGATTGCGCCCAGCGCCATCTCGTAGTCCTTCGCGCTGTAGGCGATCACCTGCGCGGCGAAGCGCAGGCTCGTGGGGTCGTCGCGCGCTTCCGCAAGTACCTCGCGCGCCATGCGCACGGCGACTCGGACATCGTCGGGCTCGTGCCAGCACTGGCTCACGGACAGGCTGCGGATATAGGCGCCGAGTCCCTTTGCCAAGTTGAAGTCAGGGTCGATGCTGAGCGCCTCGTTGATGAGCCGGCGCACGTCGGCAAAGCCTTCGCGCGTCATGCTGTAGAAGCGCGGCAGCGCGCGTAGGTAGAGGTCGTAGGCGCTGATGTAGTCGGTCGGCTTCATGCGCGCCTGCTTGATCTCCTGCAGCCGGATGCTCGGCTCGACAGCGCCGACGACGCTCTCGGTCACCTTGTCCTGAAGGTCGAAGATGTCGCTCAAGTCGCCCTCGAAGCGGTCGGCCCAGACATGGTGTCCGCTGATCGCGTCCACCAACTGCCCACTGATGCGCACCCGCGATCCTGCTCTGCGGATGCTGCCTTCGAGCACGTAGCGGACGCCCAGTTCGCGCCCGACCTGGCGCAGGTCCACCGCCCGGCCCTTGTAGGTGAAGGACGAGTTGCGGGCGATCACGAAGAAGGAGTTCACCCGGCTCAATCCCGTGATGATGTCCTCCACCAGCCCGTCGGCGAAGTACTCCTGGTCGGGGTCGCCGCTCATGTTGGTGAAAGGCAGAACCGCGATCGAGGGTTTCTCGGGCAGGGCGGGCGGTGCAGCCACCGAGGCGCTGGCGTCTGTCTCGACGCGGTAGGCGCGCACAGGCCGCTCGATATTCTTGAGGCGCAGCTCGCCGAGCGGCGTGAAGCCGCAGTCGAGCTTGCCCTCAAGGTGGTCGTAGGCGGTGCCCGAGACGACCACGGTGCCGGGATCGGCGACGCTTTCGAGGCGGGCGGCGATGTTGACACCGTCCCCGTAGAGGTCGCCGTCCTCCTCGCAGACCACGTCGCCGAGATTGATGCCGATGCGCAAGCGTATCCGCTCTTCCTCGGGCGCCTCCGCCTCGTGTTCTGCCAGGGCCTGCTGGATCGCCATCGCCGAGGTCACCGCGTTAACGACGCTCGCGAACTCGCACAGCATGCCGTCGCCGGTGAGCTTGACGATCCGACCCTGGTGCTCGGAGACCAGCGGTTCGAGGAGGTCCTTACGGTAGATCTTCAACCGCTCGAGCGTGCCGCGCTCGTCGCGCTCCGTCAGCCGCGAATAGCCGACCACGTCGCAAGCCAGGATCGCCGCGAGGTGGCGCTGCGTGGTCATTTCACTGCTCAGCCAGGCGCCTGCACGCGGGCCGCCCCGCATCCATGCCCTGCCAACTTCCAGACGCCTCCCGTGCATGGTATCCATCTCTCCCAGTCTCCGACCGTCGCCGATACAGAACGGAGAACACAGCTTGACCTTGCCTTCACAAGATTTCGCTATCCCGCTTTCAAGGCGTGGAGCGTTCCAGTCGCCGCGCTACAGCCAACCGACGACACGCCCACGCAGTCTCTGGGGACGCTGAAACGCCACTCCTCCCAGAAGGTCGGAGATAATTCCTGCCCTGTGTAACCGGTTGACGCCACCGTGGCGGTGCTTTTGTATCGGGCAGGCATCACAACAGACGTTCGCGCTTAGAATGGCCTGATGACCAGGGCACGGTTTCCAACAGGTGCCGGCGTACGATTTCGCGAGGTCTGCAAGGTTGTCAGGTGCGGCGCAATGGCTTGATCGCCTCGCCCACTTGGCGGGCGATCTCCAGCTCGAGATGCTGACGCCTGCGTAGCTGTGCCCGCTTGTTCGGTTTGTATTCAGCCGGATCACGCTGCGTTTTCGTAAGGGGCAGATCGAACATCGTCAGGTGGACCCGGCTGCCCCCGGATTCGGCCCAGAAGCTGTCGTAGTCTGCGGAAATGCGGTGGCGCAGGGCAAAGTCGTTTCCAAAGACATGGCCCGCGTTCGACGCGGCAACAAGACCCGAAATGTTCAGAGAGCGTGCGAGCACCTGGGCCACCAGCAGCAACAGTGTTTTGGGTCGCAGTCCTTCCATGGCCTTCGTCAGCGTGCGCGCATCATCAAGACCTTGCACTCCAACTGATGCGGACTTGAGCGCACCTATCCAAAGCACTTGTCCCTGCCCGCTGAGCCGCAGGAGCGGTCTATCCACAATCGCAAGGCCCATCTCGGTGATTGGTCGCCCGGCCAGGCGCAGGAGCAGGCGACACTCAGCCTCCCGGTACAACTTGTCCTGGCCGGTCAGTTCTACCGTGACGCTGCCCGCCGTGGTGGAGAGATCCAGCAGCTGTTGGCCGCCAGTGTGGCTCCTGATCAGGGCCGCGTCGGTGAAAAGTTGCGCCGCCGCGACGTAATGACCAACGACGGCGACACGACGATGCCCGCGCCTCAGCCCGGTCGTCAGGTAGGATCGGACGGGCTTCAGGGGAATGTCCGCATATTTCTGAAGGATCGCCGCGAAGGGTTCGGCACCGAGTTTGGACTGGATGGCGGCGATGTCGCGGCCGGAATATCCAACGAAGCGCCGCCCACTTGATCGTGTGGACGCATCGGTTCAGTCCGCGTCGAAAGCCGGAGGTCTGCCGTTTGCGATGAACCCGCGGCGGCGATGGCGACATTGCCCCATTCAAATGCTCACCCTTCGTATTCTCCGTGCCTCATTGTTGGAATCTTTAGCTTATCGGCGCTTCCCCGCGACATTACGGATTTGTAAGGCGGCCACGAAAATGGCCGGCTTACGGATCCGTTGAGCCGGCGGAAAAATCGCAGTGCGCTTGTTCCCGTCGGATGCACGAAGAGTGCGATAATGAGATGCGCTGCCGCCGACGCGTGTCGCCCTCAGCCCTCAGCCACCCGACTGGTGGCCCGCGATTGCGGCAAGAAAAACCTGGCCGAATTCCTTGAGCTTCGCCGCCCCGACGCCATTCACTTCGGCGAAGGCGTCGAGATCGGTTGGCCGGCGCTCGGCCATGTCGATCAGCGTGCGATCGGAAAACACCACATAGGCCGGCACCTGCCGCTCCTTGGCGAGCCGCAGCCGCAGCGTCTTCAGCGCGGCCAGCAGCGAAGCATCCACGCCTTCCATGTCCGCGGCCTGGGCGGACCGCATCTTGCCGCGCAAGGCGGGGCTGCGCACTTCGACGCGGTAGTGGAACGGCATTTCGCCACGGCCAAGCGCATGGCCTTTTTCGACAATGGCGAGGCCGCCATGGCCGCTGGGATCCGGTATCAGGAAACCACCCGCAACGAGTTGCCGGATCAGCGACAGCCAGAAATCCTTCTTGTGCGCCAGTCCGCTGCCGAAGCTTGAGAGGCTCTGGTGGTTCCTGGCCAGCACCTTCTCGGTTTCATGGCCGAGCAGGATGTCGATGACATGGCCCGCACCGAAGCGTTCTCCGCTCTGCGCGACAGCCGACAGGATGATCCGCGCCTCCGCTCCGCCATCGGCGCGTGGCGCCTGGTCGAGGCAGGTGTCGCAATTGCCGCAAGGCGGCGCTTCCTCGCCAAAATAGCCGAGCAGCACCTGGCGGCGGCAGTGCGCCGTCTCGCAATAGCCGATAAGCGTGTCGAGCCGGCCATGCGAGCGCCTCTTGTGCTCGGGCGGCGCATCCTCGTCGTCGATGAACATCCGCCGCATGCGGATATCGCCAAGGCCGAACAGCATATGCGCCTCGGCTGGTCGCCCGTCGCGACCGGCGCGGCCGATTTCCTGATAATAGGCCTCCAGGCTGCCCGGCAGATCGGTGTGGAAGACATAGGCGACATCAGGCTTGTCGATGCCCATGCCGAAGGCGATGGTCGCCACCATGACGACACCGGACAGGGTCATGAAGCTGTTCTGGTTGGCGTCGCGCGCGTCCTTGCTCATGCCGGCATGGTAGGCGAGCGCGGTGACGCCGTTCTTCTCGAGGAAGGCCGCCATCTCTTCCGTCTTCTTGCGCGACAGGCAATAGACGATGCCGCTGCGGCCGGGATGGCGCTCGACGAAGCTCAGCAACTGGCGCTTGCTGTCCTGCTTGGCCGCGATGCCAAGCTTGATGTTCGGCCGGTCGAAGCCCAGCACCAGGGTCTCGACCCGCTCGGCGAACAGCCGCGCCTCGATGTCGGTGCGCGTGCCCTCGTCCGCCGTCGCCGTCAGAGCGATGATCGGCACGTTGGGGAAGATGCCGCGCAGCCTCGACAGATCTTCATATTCGCGCCGGAACGCCGGCCCCCATTGCGAGATGCAATGCGCCTCGTCGACGGCGATCAGGCTGACGTCGAGCCTGGCGAGCGCATCGAGCATCCGCTCGGTCATCAGCCGCTCCGGCGCGAGATAGAGCAGCCGCGTCTGGCCCGCCGCGACGCGACGCCAGGCGGCGACATTGGCTTCTCGGTCGATCGAGGAATTGATCGTATCGGCGGCAACGCCGGCAAGCCGCAAGGCGGCGACCTGATCCTGCATCAACGCCACCAGCGGCGAAACGACGATGGTCAGCCCGCCCAGAACCAGCGCTGGCACCTGGTAACAAAGCGACTTGCCCGCACCCGTCGGCATGACGGCCAACACATGACGCCCGGCCAGCAGCGCATCCATCACATCGGCCTGGCCGGGGCGAAAATCGTCGAAGCCGAACACGTCCTTCAGGACGCGCCGCTTGGGGTCCTCGGCCCGAACGCTCGCTGCCCGTGCCTGCATCAGTAGGATACCGGGCCGGAAACGATTTCTGGTGAATTGGAGAGGATGTGGAAACCGATCAAAACGACTCTCCGCGTGACGCCTTGGAGTAGCGCAGCCGTCATCCAACCACAACGGCCCTTTGCGGGAACCCCGGTTCGTTGACATCGTCGGACTGCATCATGGCGGCGATGGACCCATGTTGGAGACAGAGGCTGTCCCTTCCCCCGCGACACCTGCACCCCGCTGGATTCCCCCACCCGCTGCGATGTAAGCTTGTCCCGACCAAGGCCAGGGAGGGCGCTCTATGCTGCAGACCAGACAAGATGCTCTCGGCGAGCGGTTTCAGCTGCAGCGTACCGCCTTCGAGGCGCAGCCTTTCCCGGACATTGGCGTGCGCAAGGACCGCCTGAAACGCCTGCTGGCGCTGACTGAGCAACATGAGGCCGATATCTGCGCCGCGATCGACGCCGACTTTGGTGGCCGCTCCGCGCACGAGACGCGCCTTGCGGAACTGTTTGTCGTGCGCGCCGGCATCCGCCACGCGCTGTCTCATCTGAAGAGCTGGATGCGCGAACGTCGCGTTGCCACCACCATGCCGTTCCTGCCGGGCAGAAACCGCCTCGTCGCGCAGCCGCTCGGTGTCGTCGGCATCGTCTCGCCCTGGAACTACCCCTTCCAGCTTGCCGTCGCACCGGTAACCGCGGCACTCGCCGCCGGCAATCGCGTGCTCGTCAAGCCGTCCGAACTGACGCCGGCTTTTTCGGCGTTGCTGGGGCAACTGGCCGGCGCGCATTTCGCGCCCGACGAACTCAGCGTCATCACCGGCGATGCGGAGATGGGAAAGGCCTTCGTGTCGATGCCTTTCGATCATCTGCTGTTCACCGGTTCGACCGCGGTCGGCCGCCAGGTTGCGATCGCCGCCGCCGCCAACCTGACCCCGGTTACGCTCGAACTCGGCGGCAAGTCGCCGGCGATCTTCGATCCGTCCTGCGACCTTGATGCGGCGGCAGCCAGCGTCGCCTATGGCAAGCTGTTGAATGCCGGGCAGACCTGTATCGCGCCGGACTATCTGCTGGTGCCGTCAGGGCAGGCAGGCATCGTCGCCGCGAAGCTCGCGACGGCAATAGCGCGGCTCTACCCGACCTTGCGCGACAATCCCGACTATACCGCCATCATCAGTGACCGGCACCACCAGCGCCTGCGCGAGATGATCACTGAGGCCCGCGATACCGGCGCCGATGTCGTCGAAATCAACCCGGCCGGCGAGGAACTCGGCACCGCCAGCCGGAAGTTGCTGCCAACCCTGGTCCGCAATGCCGGCCCGAACCTGCGGCTGATGCGCGAGGAGATTTTCGGGCCGGTGCTGCCGATCGTCGAATACGCCACCGTCGACGAGGCGATCGACCATGTGAACCGCGCGGACCGGCCGCTGGCGCTCTACTGGTTCGGGCGCGACAGCGGCAACCGTCAACGCATCCTGCACGAGACGGTCGCCGGCGGCGTCACCATCAACGACTGCATGCTGCATCTGGTGCAGGAGAACCAGCCCTTCGGCGGCGTCGGCGCCAGCGGCATGGGCGCCTATCACGGCGAATGGGGTTTCCGCACCTTCAGCAAGCAGAAGCCGGTTTTCCTGCAGTCGAGGCTGAGCGCGGGCGGCTTGCTGCGTCCGCCCTATGGCAAGACGTTCGAGCGGATTTTCACCCTGCTCCGGCACATCACCTGAACGAGAACACCCATCGGTTGTACGGCGCGTTAAATCTATGTTCACGATGATACGGCAGGCTCCACATCCTGCGGTCATGTCTTGAGTACCGCGGCGCCAAAAGCGCCCAGGCAACAACCCGCGCCTCTTTGGGGCGCGGGTCATTCCCCGCGCTCGATCACCCGGCCTTGGCCAAGCAAGTCGTGGACTAGGCGAGAAAATCGGCTCGGTGCGGCGTGAAACTGTCGACCAGCCGCCCCGCCTCCAGTGCCTTGACACCGTGCACCAGATTGGACGGCACGATGAAGCTGCCGCCGGCCGCGATGATTTCGGTCCGGCCATCGATGGTCACCTCGAAGCGGCCCTCCGCGACATAGCTTGCCTGGACATGCGGGTGCGAATGCAGGGCACCGACGCCACCCTTGTCGAAGCCGAATTCGACCATCATCAGTTCATCGGTGTGCAGGAGGACGCGCCGCCTGTTGCCGTCCGGCGTCGCCGTCCAGCCGCCCTCGCCGGCATGCGCGAAAATCTTCGGCTCAGCCATCGTCATCTCCTTATCGCGCCAGCCAGCCGCCATCCACCGGCACCACCGCGCCATGCATGTAGTTCGACGCCGGTGCCAAAAGGAAGACGGCGGCGTCGCCAATGTCTTCCGCTACGCCCCAGCGCCCGGCAGGGATACGCGCCAGGATAGCGGCACTGCGGTCGGGATCGGCACGCAGCGCCTGCGTATTGTTTGTCTCGATATACCCGGGCGCGATGGCGTTGACGTTGATGCCTTTTGCCGCCCATTCGCAGGCGAGCAGCCGGGTGATGCCGAGCACGCCGTGTTTCGAGGCGGTGTAGGACGCGACGCGGATGCCGCCCTGAAAACTCAGCACCGAAGCGATGTTGACGATCTTGCCTTGCCGTCCGCCAGCAAGCGCGCGTCTGGCGAAGGATTGGCAGAGCAGGAAGGCCGTCTTCAAATTGACGTCCATGACGTCGTCCCAGTCGGTTTCGCTCAAATCGACGGCATCGGCGCGCCGGATGATACCGGCATTGTTGACCAGCCCGTCAAGCGGGCCGCTTTCGTCCCAGATCCGGTCCAGCATCGGACCGGCGGCTGCCGTGTCGGCAAGGTCGGCGCTTACCGCCTCGAATTGCCCACCGGCTGAGGCAACCTTGCTTGCCGTATCGTCCATCGACGAGCGCCCGACGCCGATCACCGCACCGCCGGCACGCGCGATCGAGACGGCTATGCCTTGACCGATACCGGTGTTGGCGCCGGTGACGAGAATGCGTTTGCCGGCCAGGCTGAAGGCGGAAAGGTCGCTCACCGCAAGTCGTCCACTGCCACCGGGTCGACATCGGTATAGTCGACATTGTCGCCGGCCATCGCCCAGATGAAGGCGTAGTTCGAAGTGCCGGCGCCAGAGTGGATCGACCAGCCCGGCGACAGCACCGCCTCCTCGTTGCCCATGACGATATGACGCGTCTCGTCCGGCTCGCCCATGAAATGGAAAACGCGCGCCGTCTCGGCCAGGTCAAAATAGAGATAGGCTTCCATGCGCCGGTCATGCACATGGCACGGCATGGTATTCCACACCGAGCCCGGCGCCAGCTGGGTCATGCCAACCACCAGCTGGCAGGTTTTTGCACCCTCGGCATGGATGAACTGGAAGATCGAGCGCTCGTTGCAGCTATCCTTGCTGCCGAGGTCGAGACGCTTGGCGTCGCCGATGCGGATCAGCCGGCTCGGCCAGGCTTGATGCGCCGGCGCGCTGAGCAGGTAGAATTTGGCTGGCGCGGCTTTGTCCGCCGAGACGAACGACACATCCTTGCTGCCCATGCCGAGATAGAGCATGTCGCGCGCCTGCAATTCATGAGGTTGGCCGCCGGCCGTGACGACACCGGCGCCACCGATGTTGACGGCGATCAGCTCGCGGCGGTCGAGAAAATCCTTGGTCCCGGTCGGCTTGATCGCCTCCAGTTGAAGCGGTGCCTCAGTCGGCACGGCGCCGCCGACGATCATGCGATCGTAATGGGTGTAGGTCAGGCTGATACGACCGGGCTGGAACAAGTCGTCAATGTGGAAATTGTGCCGCAGTTCGTCTGTTCCCATCGCCGCAGTGGCGACCGGGTCGATGGCGAAGCGTAATGTGTAGTCGGTATGGTTCTGGCTCATTGCAGTCCTGGCTTGAGATGGGTCATTCACCGGCGGCGCCCTTGACCGAACTGGCATAGAAGACCTGCCTTGCGTGCAGCCGCTCGCGATAGCGCTGCTGGCTGGCGCTGAGGTGTGCACGCATCGCCTCGCGCGCGGCTTCGGCGTCGCCTGATGTGATCGCATTGAGGATCACCAGATGCTCGCGCTGTAGCCCGCGCTGATATGCGTCGGATTGCACCAGCTCGGTCGACCAGGGCGAGGTCACATCACATGGAATGGCGCGCCGCCCGAGCACGTCGAGCATCTCGACATAGAAGGGATTGTTGGTGGCGCTGGCGATCGCCCGGTGGAAGGCGAGGTCGGCCGGGCCGGTCGGCTCGCTGGCAAGCAGCAGCCGTTCGAACTCGAAGAAGGCTTCCTGGATCGCCGCCTCCTGCGCGGCGTTGCGGCGGATGGCGGCAAGCCCGGCCGATTCGATTTCGATTGCCAGCCGCACTTCGAGCACGTTGAGCGCGATCGAATCCTTGCTGCCCATATCGGCGGCCAGCGCGCCGAACATCGTGGAGATGTGTTCGGTGACGAAGACGCCGGCGCCCTGGCGCGCTTCGACCAGCCCGTCGGCGGCAAGTTTGGCCAGGGCCTCGCGGATGACGGTGCGGCTGACGCCGAAGGTCTCGGTCAACCGGCCTTCGGTCGGCAATTTGTGGCCCGGCAGGATCTCGCCCGCCTGCAGCTGCTTGCGTATCGCCGCGACGACGGTCTCCGACAGCTTTGGTTTTCTCTCGACCCTGAGGTCGGTTGCGGTATCCGATGCCATGTCGCCCCCCTATTTGAACACGCCGGCAACCAGAGCGAGATGGCCGGAATATAGGTCATAAGCCCGAGAACCACGGCACTCGCGCCGGATCGAGCGCATCGCTTCCCCAGTTCAGAGCCGGTACGCCTTCTTGGCAAGCGTGTAGGCAAGGTCCCGCGCCAGCTCGTGCGCCTCGTCCTCGCGCAGCCGATGCTCGGCGACGAGACGCGCCAGGAACGCGCAGTCGACCCGCCGCGCCACATCGTGGCGCGCCGGTATGGACGGAAAGGCGCGGGTGTCGTCGTTGAAGCCGACGGTGTTGTAGAAACCGGCCGTTTCGGTGGTCATCTCGCGGAAGCGACGCATGCCCTCCGGGCTGTCGTGGAACCACCAGGCCGGCCCGAGCTTCAGCGCCGGATAGGTGCCGGCGAGCGGCGCCAGTTCGCGCGCATAGCTGGTCTCGTCGAGCGTGAAGAGGATGATTGTCAGGTCCCGTTCCAGGCCGACGCAATCAAGCAGTGGCTTCAGCGCCGTGACATAGTCGGTCCGGGTCGGGATATCGAAACCCTTGTCGCGACCGAACTTCTGGAAAATAGACGGCGAATGGTTTCGCCATGAACCGGGATGGATCTGCAGCACAAGCCCGTCATCCCGGCTCATCTTGGCCATTTCGGTCAGCATCTGGGCGCGGAACAGCCGCTTTTCGCGCTCGTCGTCCGAACCATGGCGCACACGGTTGAACAGTTCCTCGGCCGCCGCATCGGAAAGATTGGCGGTCTCGGCCGTCGGATGGCCGTGATCGGACGAGGTCGCACCATAGCTTTTGAAGAAAGCACGTCGCTGACGGTGGGCATCGAGATAGCCGGTCCAGTTGCCGGTGTCGCAGCCGGTGATTTCGCCAAGCTTGTCGAGATTGGCCGAAAACCCTTCGAAGTCCGGATCGACGACGGCGTCCGGCCGGTAGGCTGTGATGACCTTGCCTTCCCAGCCGCTGTCGCGGATCATCTGGTGCCATTTGAGGTCGTCGAGTGCGCCTTCCGTCGTTGCGATGACCTCGATGTTGAAGCGCTCGAACAGCGCGCGCGGGCGGAAATTCTCCCATTGCAGCACCGTCGCGATGGTGTCGTAGTGACGGTCGGCAGTCGCCGCGTTCAGCGGTTCGTCGATGCCGAACAGATGCGCCAGCACATGGTCGAACCACAGCCGGGTCGGCGTGCCGCGGAAGAGGAAGTAGTTGTCGGCAAAACGCCGCCAGATCGCCCTGCCATCGGTTTCCACCGGCGCGCCGTCCAAGGTCGCCACGCCGAGATCCTCGAGGCGAACGCCCTGGCTGAACAGCATGCGGAAGATGTAATGGTCGGGCACGATGAGCAATTGCGCCGGATCCGGGAACGGCTCGTTCAGCGCATACCAGCGCGGATCGGTGTGACCATGCGGGCTGACGATAGGCAGGTCCTTTATCCCGGCATAGAGATCGCGGGCGATGGAGCGCGAATGCGCGTCGGCGGGAAACAGCAAATCCGCATTGGTCAGTGCCACGACGATCCTCCCAAGGCCGCTATCGGTAGGGTCGGCAAGAAATAATGTCAACATACAAAAATTAGATTGTTGTATGATGACTGTTCCTACCATTGTGTGGCAAGAAATCGGATGTTACGTCGCTTGCCGACCCATCTCAGAGGCGATCTCATGCCGTCCAGCCAGACTAGCCGCGCCACGCCAACCAGGCGCCTTTCCGCGATGACGGCACATACTTTGCCGGCGTCGGCCGCGACTCCTTTGTATGATCGCAGCCTCGTCGTCCCCGGTATCGTGCATCTCGGCGTCGGCGCCTTCCATCGCGCCCATCAGGCAGCCTATGTCGACGACTGCCTGGCGGCAGGAGACACGAGTTGGGGTATCGTCGGCGTTTCACTGCGCAGCGCCGACACACGCGATGCGCTCTCGCCGCAGGACGGGCTCTACACGCTGGCGATCAGGAGCAGCGGCGAGGAAAAGCTTCGCGTCATCGGCTCCATCGCGTCGATGCTGGTGGCGCCGGAGGACCCGGGCGCGGTGCTGGCCGCGCTGACCGATCCGCGCACCCGCATCGTGACGCTGACGATCACCGAAAAGGCCTATCTCAGGGCCGCCGGCGGCGGGCTGGACACCGCTCATCCCGATATCGTCCATGATCTGGCAAATCCGCAAATGCCGAAGACAGCGCATGGTTTTCTCGCCGAGGCGCTTGCGCGGCGACGCGCCGCCGGCACGCCGCCCTTCACCGTGCTCTGCTGCGACAACCTGCCAGCCAATGGTGCGACGCTGCACCGGCTGCTGATCGCATTCGCCGAATTGCGCGATGCCAGGCTCGCCCAATCAGGCGATGCCAGGCACGCAGCGAAGGCCGATAGCGGCCTCGCCAGTCACATCGCGGACCAGGTCGCTTTTCCCTCCAGCATGGTCGATCGCATCGTGCCGGCCACCACAGACGCCGACCGGGCGCGGATTGCTACCGAACTCGGCGTCGAGGACGCCTGGCCGGTCATGACCGAGCCGTTCTGCCAATGGGTGATCGAGGACAATTTTCCGGAGGGCCGACCAGCCTGGGAACAGTTCGGCGTCACCATGGTCAGCGATGTCGGCCCCTTCGAGGACATGAAGCTCAGGCTGCTCAACGGCGCGCATTCGGGCATCGCCTATCTCGGCCTGCTCAGCGGTCACGCCACCGTCGATCGCGCCTTCGCCGACCCGGCAATCCGGCAGTTCGTCGATGCATTGTGGGTCGAAGCCATTTCGACGCTGCCGGAGGATGCCGGCCTCGATACATCAGCCTATACGGCCGAGCTTACCGAGCGTTTTTCGAACACCGCTCTTGCCCACCGTACGGCGCAGATAGCCAATGACGGCAGCCAGAAATTGCCGCAACGCATCGTCGCATCGGCCTTGGCGTGCTTGGAAGCCGGCACCGAATTGGTCCATCTCACGCTGGTGGTCGCCGCCTGGATCGCCGCCTGCGCAGCGCGGGGAAAGACCTTGCCGGAGGGCCATTTCACCGACCCACTCGATGCGGCATTAACGGCGCTTTTGAGCCAGCAGCTACCGGCGAATGAGACCGTGACGGCGGTGTTCGACCTCGCCGGCTTCGCCAGCGACCACGCCGAGCGCCAGACGATGATTGAACTCGTGGCTGTCCATCTCGTTCACCTGCGACGGGATGGTCCAACACTGGCCTTCGCCGCGTTGGGCATAGGAAGTGAATAGTCAAGTTGGACCCGATGCGGTCTATTTGGGATCCGAACCGCCCAACGTCTGCCGGGAAGAATAATCCACGCCTTGTGAATTCCAGAACAATCGCACGGCCTTGCCGACAAGGTTTTCGTAGCGGACAAGTCCCATTTGGAAGCGGCTGTCGTTGGAGTTATCGCGATTGTCGCCCAACGTGAAATACTCTCCCGCAGGCACCACAAACTCGCGTGTGTTGTCGCCGACCGAATTGTTGGTCAAGTCGATCACCAAATAGGAAATCCCCTCAGGCAGAGTCTCCCGCTGCAGCTTCGCCGATTGTACCTCGCCTGAGGAATAGTCACCGACAGCCTCAAGCTTCACCGCCACACCGTTGATGTGGAGCACGCCTTCGACCATCTGAATCCTGTCGCCAGGCAAGCCGATGAGTCTCTTGACGTAGTCTATGTCGGGTTGAGATGGCACCCTGAAAATCACGATATCGCCTCGCCTTGGCTTGGCCCCGAATATTCGGCCATCGACGGGCAATAGTCCAAAAGGGACACTGTAGCGGCTGTAGCCATAAGCGAATTTGGAGACGAAGAAATAGTCACCCTTCACCAGCGACGGCGTCATGCTGACGGACGGCATGGAAAACGGCTGGAACAGGAGCGCGCGTATCGCGAATGCAGCCGGATACGTGGTCAGAAGAACGAGGACCAGCACGCAAAGCCCGTGCGAATACCACTTGCCTGGCCTGAAGCGGCGTGTGAAGGGCACAACAAGCGCTGCCCCCAGGATCAACGAACCGATACCTGAAAGATTGGCCAACCAGGCAAGATCGACGCCCGGCAACACCGGAAATCCGATGTAGATCAGTGCAAGGCTGAAGGCGCTGACCACCACCAAGCTGGCGACCGCCAGTCTGCCGCTGCCGATCCAGAGAAACCCCCCGAACGGACCGCCGAAGGCCGATACCAGAGCGGTCGACCATCGGGATCGCGAGGTTGTTTCTCGCGCAGCTGTTTCTTCCGTCATCGGCCACCCCCATGCCCAAGGCAGCCGGACTGTCCGCCAAACAAAAAAGCGAGGCAAGGCCCCGCTTTTCACTAGTCATCTGAAGCGAATCTTACGCCGGCAGGATGGCGCCTTCCAGCGTCGTGAGCTGGCTAAGGAACTGCTCCGCCTTGCTGCGGGCCTCGTCGTCCTTGGCGTCGGCGGCGTCTTCCTTGGCTTCCTGGATGCGGCGGGCGAGATCGGCGCGGTCGACATCATTCACCGCCACAGCCGACTCCGCCAACAGCGTGCAGCCAGCCGGAACGATGTCGGCGAAGCCGCCGAACACGACATAGCGCTCTTCCTCGCCCGACGCGGTCTTAACAGTGACCACACCCGGCTTGATCGTGGTCATGACCGGCGCGTGATGCGCCATCACGGTCATCTCACCTTCCGCACCTGGAATGACGACGGACTCGACCTGCTCGGAAACAAGCAGGCGCTCCGGCGAGACCAGTTCGAACTTGAAAGCTTCGGCCATGATCAATCTAGCAAACGGGGAATAGTGAGTAGCGAGTAGTGAAGAAACTCGCTCGTCTCATAAACCCCTATTCGCTACTCCCTATTCGCTATTCGCTTCTTATGCCGCTTCGGCCGCCAGGCGCTGTGCCTTCTCGACCGCTTCCTCGATGCCGCCGACCATGTAGAAGGCGGCTTCCGGGAGGTGGTCATAGTCGCCGTTGCAGAGGCCCTTGAAGCCCTTGATGGTGTCGGCCAGGTCGACCAGCTTGCCAGGCGAGCCGGTGAACACTTCGGCGACGAAGAAGGGCTGCGACAGGAAGCGCTCGATCTTGCGGGCGCGTGCCACCGTCTGCTTGTCCTCTTCCGACAGCTCGTCCATGCCCAGGATGGCGATGATGTCCTGCAGCGACTTGTAGCGCTGAAGGATCGACTGCACCTGGCGCGCGACGGCATAGTGCTCGTCACCGACGACCAGCGGATCGAGCATGCGCGAAGTCGAATCCAGCGGATCGACGGCCGGGTAGATGCCCTTTTCGGCGATGGCGCGGTTGAGCGTCGTGGTCGCGTCGAGGTGGGCGAACGAGGTCGCCGGCGCCGGGTCGGTCAAGTCGTCGGCGGGCACGTAGATCGCCTGCACCGAGGTGATCGAGCCCTTGGTGGTGGTGGTGATGCGTTCCTGCAACGCGCCCATGTCGGTGGCGAGCGTCGGCTGATAGCCCACGGCCGACGGGATACGGCCGAGCAGAGCCGACACTTCCGAACCCGCCTGCGTGAAACGGAAGATGTTGTCGACGAAGAACAGCACGTCCTGGCCCTGGTCGCGGAAATATTCCGCAACCGTCAGGCCGGTCAGGCCGACGCGGGCGCGGGCGCCCGGCGGCTCGTTCATCTGGCCATACACCAGAGCGGCCTTGGAGCCTTCACCGCCGCCCTTCTTGTTGACGCCAGACTCGATAAACTCGTGATAGAGATCGTTGCCTTCGCGAGTGCGCTCGCCGACGCCGGCGAACACCGAGTAGCCACCATGCGCCTTCGCGATGTTGTTGATCAGCTCCTGGATCAGCACGGTCTTGCCGACGCCGGCGCCGCCGAACAGGCCGATCTTGCCGCCCTTGGCGTAGGGAGCCAGGAGGTCGAGCACCTTGATGCCGGTGATCAGGATCTGTGCTTCCGTCGACTGCTCGACATAGGTCGGAGCCGGCTGGTGGATGGAGCGCATTTCGATCCCGTCGACCGGGCCTTCTTCGTCGACCGGCTCGCCGATGACGTTGATGATGCGGCCGAGCATGCCCGGGCCGACCGGAACGGTGATCGGCGCGCCGGTGTCGCGCACTTCCTGGCCGCGCACCAGACCTTCGGTCGAGTCCATGGCGATGCAGCGCACGGTGTTTTCACCCAGATGCTGGGCCACTTCGAGCACCAGGCGATTGCCGACATTGGTCGTCTCGAGCGCGTTTAGGATCGCCGGCAGGTGATCGCCGAACTGCACGTCGACAACGGCGCCGATGACCTGCCGGACCTTGCCGACAACGCCGGTTGCCTTGGTGGCCACTGCGGATGTCTTGGTCGCTGCGGCCTTGGCCGGTGCTGATGCCGTCTTGGCCGGAGCTGCCTTCGCGGCTGCTGCCGGAGCCTTTGCCGCCTTCGCGGGGGCTGCGGTCTTCGCGGCTGCGGCCTTGGGGGCTGCCGTCTTGGGTGTTACCTTCTGGGGGGTCGCTGCTTTCGCCATCGTCTTTACCCTTTTTCGTCCTTTGTTTCTCACGCGGTCCGCTCGCGGGTCGATGACCCGCAAACCGCGCCTAGAGCGCCTCGGCGCCCGAAATGATTTCGATCAGTTCCTTGGTGATCTGCGCCTGCCGCTGGCGGTTGTAGGTGATCGACAGCTTGTTGATCATCTCGCCGGCATTGCGCGTCGCATTGTCCATGGCGCTCATCTTGGCGCCCATTTCGCCGGCCGCGTTTTCGAGCAGCGCCCGGAAAACCTGCACCGAGATGTTGCGCGGAATGAGATCGGAGAGGATTTCGCCCGGCTCCGGTTCGTATTCATAGACGGCGCTGCCGCCATCCACCGCCTCGGCCGGAGCCGAAGCGATACCGGCTGGAATGATCTGCTGCGCGGTCGGGATCTGGCTGATCACCGACTTGAACTGCGAATAGAACAGAGTGCAGATGTCGAAGCCGCCCTCGTTGAAGAGCTGGACGACTTTCTTGGCGATCGCGTCGGCATTGACGAAGCCGAGCGTCTTGACCTCCCGCAGATCGACACGATCGAGAATCATCGACGCATAGTCGCGGCGCAGGATATCGAAACCCTTCTTGCCGACGCAGATGATCTTGACCTGCTTGCCGTCGGCCAAAAGCTTGCGGATATGGTCGCGGGCAAGGCGGGCGATCTGCGAATTGAAGCCGCCGCACAGGCCGCGCTCAGCGCTGCAGACGACGAGCAGATGCACGTCGTCCTTGCCGGTGCCGGTCATCAGCGCCGGGGCATCGCCGCCGCCGCCGATTGCCTGTGTGATGTTGGCCAGCACGGAACCCATGCGCTCCGAATAGGGGCGCGCCGCTTCCGCAGCCTCTTGCGCACGGCGCAGCTTCGCCGCGGCGACCATCTGCATCGCCTTGGTGATCTTCTGCGTCGCCTTGACCGAGGCGATACGGTTACGAAGGTCTTTTAATGAAGGCATGCTTCAAACCTGATCCCGTCTTGTCTCATCCCGACTGGCGCTTCGCTCAGGCGAAGGTCTTGGCGAAAGCGTCGATCTCGGCCTTCAGCTTGGCGCGCAGACCGTCCGACAGCGCCTTTTCCTTGCGGATGGCATCGAGCACGTCCTTGCCCGCCGCACGCATGTGGCTGAGCAGGCCATGCTCGAACTTGCCGACCTGGTTGACCGGCAGCTTGTCGAGATAGCCGTTGACGCCGGCGAAGATCACCGCGACCTGCTCTTCCGTCTTCAGCGGCGAGAACTGCGGCTGCTTCAGGAGTTCGGTCAGGCGCGATCCGCGGTTGAGCAGGCGCTGCGTGGCGGCGTCGAGATCGGAGCCGAACTGCGCGAACGCCGCCATTTCGCGGTATTGCGCGAGCTCGCCCTTGATCGAGCCGGCAACCTGCTTCATCGCCTTGATCTGCGCGGCCGAGCCGACGCGCGACACCGACAGGCCGACGTTGACGGCCGGACGGATGCCCTGGAAGAACAGGTTGGTTTCGAGGAAGATCTGGCCGTCGGTGATCGAGATCACGTTGGTCGGGATATAGGCCGACACGTCGTTGGCCTGCGTCTCGATGATCGGCAGAGCGGTCAGCGACCCACCGCCCAGATCGTCGTTGAGCTTGGCGGCGCGCTCGAGCAGGCGCGAGTGCAGGTAGAAGACGTCGCCGGGATAGGCTTCGCGGCCCGGCGGGCGGCGCAGCAACAGCGACATCTGGCGGTAGGCGACGGCCTGCTTCGACAGATCGTCATAGCTGATCAACGCATGCATGCCGTTGTCGCGGAAATACTCGCCCATGGTGCAGCCGGCGAACGGCGCCAGGTACTGCATCGGCGCCGGGTCGGACGCGGTGGCGGCGATGATGATCGAATATTCGAGCGCGCCGCGCTCTTCCAGCACCTTGACGAACTGCGCCACGGTCGAGCGCTTCTGGCCGACGGCGACGTAGACGCAGTAGAGCTTTTCCTTCTCAGGGCCGTTGTCGTGCACCGACTTCTGGTTGAGCATCGTATCGAGGATGATGGCGGTCTTGCCGGTCTGGCGGTCGCCGATGACCAGTTCGCGCTGGCCGCGGCCGACCGGGATCAGTGCGTCGATGGCCTTGAGGCCGGTCGACATCGGCTCGTTCACCGACTTGCGCGGGATGATGCCGGGCGCCTTGACGTCGACACGCTTGCGCTCGACTGCCTTGATCGGGCCCTTGCCGTCGATCGGATTGCCGAGCGCGTCGACGACGCGGCCGAGCAGACCCGGACCGACCGGAACGTCGACGATGGCGCCGGTGCGCTTGACGATGTCGCCTTCCTTGATGTCGCGGTCGGCGCCGAAGATGACGACGCCGACATTGTCGGCTTCGAGGTTGAGCGCCATGCCGCGAGTGCCGCCGGGGAATTCGACCATTTCGCCGGCCTGGACATTGTCGAGGCCGTAAACACGGGCGATACCGTCACCGACGGACAGCACCTGTCCAACTTCGGAGACCTCGGCCTCCTTGCCGAAATTCTTGATCTGGTCTTTCAGAATTGCGGAAATTTCCGCGGCGCGGATGTCCATCAGCCGACCTCTTTCAGTGCAAGCTTGAGCGAGTTGAGTTTGGTTTTGAGCGACGTATCGATCTGGCGCGAGCCCATCTTGACCACCAGCCCGCCGAGCAGCGACGGATCGACGGTGATTGAGATGGCCACGTCCTTGCCGGCAACGCCCTTCAGCGCCGCCTTGAGTTCGTTCTGCTGGGCATCGGTCAACTCGTGCGCCGACGTCACTTCAGCAGCGGTCTCGCCACGGTGTTCGGCGGCGATCTGGCGGAACGCCCTGATCATGCCGGGGATGGCGAACAGACGGCGGTTACGGGCCACGACGCGCAGGAAATTGCCGGTGAGGCCGGTGATCCCTGCCTTGTCGGCGATCGCCGCTATGGCCTTGGCCTGGTCCTCGCTGGAAAACACCGGGCTGTTGATCAGCCGGGTAAGGTCGGCACTGCCCGCGAGCATCGCCTCGAAACTGTTGAGGTCTGCCTCGACCTTGGCGACCGAATTTGCCTGCAGGGCGAGTTCGAACAGCGAACCCGCGTAGCGTTCTGCGACACCTGAGATTGGCGATGACGATTGGGCCACGGACCGTCTTTTCTCTTGTCTGACAGGCCGCAGATTGTTGGCGCGAGCAAAAACTCTGGCTAAATCTTTGACCTTACTGCATTTTTCCAAGCACGGAGACGCGGCTTCCCCTATCCCCGGCCGAAAGTCGATTGCCGTCTAGCACAGGCATTTTAAGACCGCAATGCGTCGTTCCGCATGGTTTTCAGGCACTATTGTCGCATCCGGCAAAAGAGTCCCCTCTTCCGCCCTGGAATACCCTTGGATTCAAGGCAGAAAGCCGAAGGCGAAGGCGAGCGGCAATGCCGCCAATGCCAATTCCACCACAATGGACACCCAATTGAAAGGCGTATTAGCGCCATCCGACATCATCGACAGCAGCCGGCCGAAGGCAGTGAACAGCCAGGAGAAGCCAAGAGCCATATAGAGAAAGGGCTGTGGGCCGAGCAGGAGACAGCACAGGCCGACGCCGAGATAGAAGCCCGACATCCTGCCGCGCCCCTCGGCGATCGCCGCCACCTTCTCGGGCCTGACCTGCAAGCGAAGAATCCGGAAGGCCAGGTGGGGCGCCAGAAAAAACAAAAGCCCTTGCAGAACGGTGACGACGGCGCTCGACCACGCCAGCCATTCGCCCTGACTCGTCGGCCATGGAAGCGCAAAATCCATCTTGTCTCGACCCCCCTCACAGTAATTCCGGATGCATTGAATGTCGCCCGCGGAGGAAGTCAAGCGCACCCCCGGAAAGCCGGGGCTCGGCAAGGCCGCCTTGGGATGCCGTCGCCTGATACGAGCTTCACGCTTGGAAGCCGCGGCTCGGAAGCCGATTCGGTTGGCAGGGAAACAATTTCTTGGACAAGAGATACGCGGACAATTTCTTCGATAGTATAGATCGCTGTCTTGCGGCCGCGTAACGCAAGTATTATGCTTCGAATGTTCCTCTCGTCGACTTCTTGTTTATTTTAGAAACTTCACATGTTGTGCGATCACCTGTGAATTCTGCGCGGACGGAAGTGCGGCAGGCAGGATCTCGAAATTCGGAGACGATCATGCCGGATCTTTGTCGGACATTGCATCTGGCCAGCATTTGGATCGCAGCGACCGCCCTTGTCGGGATCGCGCAGGGTGCACGCGCGGACTGTATCGCCGAACGGCCGACGGTCATGGCTCCCGCCGATCCCTCGGTCTGCCATGAACTCGAGGCCACGATCAAGAAGCCTTCGGCGCTGTCCCTGGGCGACTACGAGAACAAGCTCAACCAGTATCTCGGCAGTTACTGTTATCGCAACGAAGCTGCCGGGTGGGTGCACGACAAAGTCGTGCGCCAGGCCGGGCCTCGCATCGCGACCCTGGTCAACGGCGCCTGGCAAGGCAAGGATTTCGGAACCCATGCGCCTGTCATGATCTGGTATTCGCCGGAGATGATGGACTGGCTTCGCAAGAATCGCTCCGCCGAAGGCGAGGTCGATCATCCGCCGCCGGTTCCCGACGGTGCCATCATGGTCAAGGAGATGTTTTCAGAACCGGCGTCGGATTGCCGGACGGTCGATCCTCTCAAACTTTTTCCAACCAGCGGCGCCGCGATCATGATCCGCGATGCCAGCGCCTCTTACGATGGCTGGTTCTGGGGCTGGTACGGCTTTGGCAGCCAGAGCGGCTGGACTCCGGATTGGCCAGCCCTGCCGGCCGACAACAACAGCCTGCCCAACATGGGTTTCGCCCAGTACTGCATGAACTGCCACGCCTCGGCGGCCGACAATCTGACTTTCGCATCGCCCAAGAACATCGCGGGCGAGCCAGGCAAGCCGCTCAACTATCTCGCTCAGGATTTCTTCAAGGGAGCGCCGGCAGAAACGTTGCACCAGACCGTCGTTTTGCCGGTCAATGCCAACCCGCGTCTTGGCCAACCGCTCTACAGTCCCAACGCCGACGTGATCGCCGCGCTGCAGGCCTATGTCCGCGAGATGCCGACCTATGAGACGGTCTCGCGGATGCCTTCCGAAACCTACGACAACACCTGGGTCGGGGCCAAGGGTCCCGATGCGTCCGATACGTTCCTGACCTCAAGCCAATGCCTGGGCTGTCATGATGCCGGCAGCACCGGGTTGCAGTTCGACATGACCAAGCCAAACCCACATGGCGATGGCTTGATTAATCTGTCTCCGCTGGCGACCTGGCGAACCTCGCCGATGGGGCTGGGAGGCCGCGACCCGATATTCTTCGCGCAGCTCGCCAGCGAAACGCAAAGCTTTCACCCCAAAATGTCCGGTGTGGTGCAGGACGTTTGCCTTGGCTGCCACGGCATCGCCGGGGAACGGCAGTTTCACATCGACGAGAAGGCGCGCTCGGGCAAATGCGAGTTGTTCACGCGCGACATGGTCGATGCGACGCCCTGGCCGGCCGACAATCCGAGTGCCGCGCACGCCAATTATGGCATGCTTGCCCGCGATGGCATCACCTGCACATCCTGTCACCGCATGGTGCTCAACAGCAAGGCCAGCGGCCCGCTCGGCGATCAGCCGCAGAACGCCTGCGTCGACGAGCGGCAGGCGCTGCTCAATCCGCACGCGACCGGCTTTGCCAAGACCTTCACCGGCAGCTTCATGGTCGGTTCGCCCGATACGCTCATCGGCCCCTTCGAGAAACCGGAAGTCGGGCCGATGCATACAGCGCTCGGCATCAAACCGGTCCACGACGCCACGATCATGAGTTCCGAGGTCTGCGGGACGTGCCACACGGTTCATTTGCCGGTTCTGCAGGGCACCAACACCCTGGCGCATATCTACGAGCAGACGACCTATCCGGAATGGGCTTTCAGTGCCTATCGAACCGGCAGCACGCCGGACGGACCGCTTCCACTGGGTGCCGGTGCCACGCCGCGCAGCTGTCAGGGTTGTCACATGCCATCGACGGAACAGGACGGATCGCCGACGACGAGCAAGATCGCCAGCATCCAGGAAAATCTCAATTTCCCGCAGACCGAGTCCAGCAACGCGCCGGATCTTTCGGTTCGCGAGGGATTTGCCCGCCACACGCTCGTCGGTCTCAACGTCTTCCTGGTCAAGATGGCGCAGCAGTTTCCCGAAGTTTTCGGCATCCGGACGCGCGATCCGATGATGGGCAAGAAGGCGCTCGATCCTCTCGTCGTCACCGAGCAGGCGATGCTGGACCAGGCCTCGCAGGCAACCGCCGCCGTGGCCGTCAGCGATCTTGCCATGACCGCCGACGCGCTAGATGCCAAGGTGACGGTGAAGAACCTGGCTGGTCACAAGTTTCCCTCCGGGGTGGGTTTCCGGCGTGCGTTCCTCACCTTCAGCGTGCTCGACCAGAATGGCGAACAGCTTTGGGTTTCCGGCCGCACAAATGCTGCCGGTGTGATCGTCGGCGCCGACGGCAAGCCGCTTGATGGTGAGCTCTGGTGGAAGGACGATTGTTCCGGCCGCCTCCATCCTGGCGAACGGCCGCATCAGCCACACTACCAGAAGATCACGCGACAGGATCAGGTTCAGATCTATCAGGAACTGGTCTCCACGCCGCCCGCCAATACGCCCAATCCGGTCTGCAATGCGCAATCCAAGCCTGAAGGCGAACTGACGACCAGCTTCCTGTCGATCTGCACGGAGGTGAAGGACAACCGGATATTGCCGGCGGGCTTCCTCCCGGTCGAAAGCCGGCTCGAAATCGCCAAGGCATTGGGGGCCGATGAGGAACTCGCCGTCGATGTCGGCGGGACCGCCGTCGAGGACGATCCCGACTACGTATCCGGCGGCAGCGACACGCTGAGCTACTCGATACCGCTTGCCGATTTGCCGAAGGGCGCACGCCCTGCCAGCATCGAGGCGGACCTCTACTACCAGGCGACGCCTCCGTCCTATCTGCAGGATCGCTTCTGCACCGCCAAGGGCCCCGACACCGATCGCCTGTATTTCCTGGCCGGGCATCTCAATCTCGCCGGCACGCAGGCAGACGGATGGAAGCTGAAAGTGGTCGGCAGCGGCACTGTCGCCATCCAGCCCTGATCTCTGACTTCCCAAGGGAAATCGCTGCGCGATTTCCTTCGAATTGCTTCAGGGCAGTATGAAGGCCACCGCCGCCTCGGCATGGATGCGCGTCGTGTCGAAGACAGGTATGTCGAAGTCCGGCTGGCCGATCAGCATGGTGATCTCGGTGCAGCCCATGATGACGCTGTCGGCAGCTTCTTCTCGCCTTAAGCGTTCGGTCTCGGCGATGTAGGCCGCTTTCGACGTTTCGGTAACGACGCCCTGGCACAGTTCCTCGTAGATGACGCGATGCACCATGTCGCGGCCGGCGGCATCGGGCACAATGGGCTGCAACCCATGTTTGTCGGCGAGCCGGCCCTTGTAGAAATCCTGTTCCATGGTGAAGCGCGTCGCCAGCAGCGCCGGGCGCTGCATGCCGGCACGCTTGACGGCAAGCGCGGTGGCGTCGGCTATGTGGATCAACGGGATCGATACCGACGCCTGCACCTGGTCGGCCAATTTGTGCATGGTGTTGGTGCACAGAAGCAGGCCCTCCGCGCCGCCCGCCTCGAGCTTGCGTGCCGCGTCAGCCAGAAGCACGCCGGCGCCGTCCCAGTCGCCATGATGTTGCCGCTCGGCGATCTCGGCAAAATCGAACGACCACAGCAGCAGTTTGGCCGAATGCAGCCCGCCGAGCCGCTCGCGCACGATCTCGTTGAGCAGACGGTAGTAGATGGCGGTCGATTCCCAGCTCATGCCGCCCAGAAGGCCAAGGGTTTTCATGTGATCTTCCTGTCTTGCCGGCTTGGAGGCAGCCTAGCGCTGGAATCGCGCCCTTACAAAAAACTCTGCGGGTCGATATCGACCTGTACCCTGACCGAGCCGCGCTGTTTCGGCCCGTTGGCCAACATGGCGCGGATGAAGCCTTGCATGTCGGCGCGCCGTTCGCCCTGGATCAGCAGGCGAAAACGGTGGCGCCCGCCGAGCAATGACAGCGGGGCCTCCGCCGGTCCCAGCACGAACAGGTCGGTCGCCTCGGGCGCGGCGCGGCGCAGGCCGCGTGCGTGGCCTTCGGCTTCGGCCCGCGTCACCGCACTGACGATGACGCCGGCGAGCCGGCCGAACGGCGGCAGGGCCGCCCGTTCGCGCTCGGCGATCTCGCGCTCGTAAAAGGCCTCGGCGTCGCCGGAGACGATCGCCCGCATCACCGGATGGTCGGGTTGAAAAGTCTGCAGCAGGCCGAGGCTCTTCTTGCCGGTTCGGCCGGCGCGGCCGGTCACCTGGCTCAGCAGCTGGAAGGTGCGCTCGGCGGCGCGCGGATCGCCATTGGCGAGGCCGAGATCGGCATCGACGACACCGACCAAAGTCATGTTGGGGAAGTTGTGACCCTTGGCGACAAGCTGCGTTCCGATGACGATGTCTGCCTCGCCATTGGCGATCGCTTCCAGCTCCAGCCGCAAACGCCGCACCCCGCCCATCAGGTCGGACGACAAGACGATGGTGCGCGCGTCCGGGAAATGCGCGACGACCTCTTCGGCAATGCGCTCGACGCCGGGTCCGCAAGCGACCAGATGGTCCAGCGTACCGCATTCCGGACAGGCTTCGGGGCGGCGTTCATTGTGCCCGCAATGATGGCAGACCAGCTGGCCGCGAAACCGGTGCTCGACCAGCCAGGCCGAGCAGACCGGGCAGCCGAAGCGATGGCCGCAGACGCGGCACAGCGTCAACGGCGCATAGCCGCGCCGGTTGAGGAACAGCAGCGATTGCTCCTTCCTTCCCAGCGTCTGGCGCATCTGGTCGAGCAGCACCGGCGACAGGAAGCCGCCACGTGCCGGCGGCGCTCGCCGCATGTCGACCGCCTTGAGATGCGGAAGGGCCGCCTCGGCAAAGCGGGCGGAAAGCACCGCCCTGTTGTAGCGGCCCTGGCTGGCATTGACACGGCTTTCGACCGATGGCGTTGCCGACGCGAGCACCACCGGGAAGCTGCCGATATGGCCGCGCACCACCGCCATGTCGCGCGCATTGTAGAAGACGCGGTCTTCCTGCTTGTAGGCGGGGTCATGCTCCTCGTCGACGACGATCAGGCCAAGCTCCCTGAACGGCAGGAACAGCGCCGAGCGCGCGCCGGCGACGACGCGCACGCCGCCTTCCGCCACTTGCCGCCAAACGCGTTCGCGCATCCGCGGCGGCAGGTCCGAATGCCACTCGCCCGGCTTGGCGCCGAACCGCTGCTGGAAGCGTTCGAGAAAGGCGTGCGTCAGCGCGATTTCCGGCAGCAGGATCAGCACCTGCTTGCCCTGGTCGAGGGCGGCCGCCACCGCTTCGAAATAAACCTCGGTCTTGCCCGACCCGGTGACGCCGTCGAGCAGCGCGACATTGAACACACCGGCCGCGACATTGGCGCGCAGCATCCGCGCCGCGTCGCTCTGGTCCGGCATCAATTCCGGCACGGCGTAGCTTGTGTCGGGCGCGGCCACCACCGGGCGCGGCGGGATCATCACCGTCTCGAACACGCCTTGCGCCCTCAGGCCGTCGATCACCGTCGACGACACGCCGGCCGCGTGTGCGAGGCCGGAGCGCGTCCAGGCAAGTCCGCCTTCGGCCGTCTCCAGCACGCGCTCTCTCGCACCCGTCATCCGGTCGGGCGTCAAGAGGGTGCGCTGCAGCCCCTCGATCCATGGTTCGGGGTCGAACGCTTCCGGCGCCCTGAGCAGCATGCGCGCCACCATGCCGGGCGGCGACAGCGTGTACTGCGCCACCCAGTCGACGAAGCGGCGCATCGCGCGGTCGATCGGCGGGCAATCGAAAACCTGTTCGATCGGGCGCAGCTTTTTCGCGTCGACCGTCTCGACCGCGCCATCCCACACGATGCCGGCGACCTGGCGCGGGCCAAGCGGCACGCGCACGATCGAGCCCGGCACCACGCGCATGCCGGCCGGCACTGCATAGGTGTAGGGGCGTTCGGCGGGCATCGGCACCAGCACGGGTGCGGCTGCGACAAAGGGCGAATCTTCGATCATGAAGCGTGACCTTGCCCCGACTTTGGTCTAGATCAAAGGGCAACGCTGAACGTGCCTTTCCCAGCACGACGAAATCGTCAGGAGACCGCCATGAAATTTTTTGTCGACACCGCAGACGTCAAGGATATCCGTGAGCTCAACGATCTGGGCCTGCTTGACGGCGTCACCACCAACCCGTCACTGATCCTGAAATCCGGCGGCAAGATCGCCGAGGTCACCAAGCAGATCTGCGACATCGTCAAGGGTCCGGTCTCGGCTGAAGTCACCGCCACCGAATATTCCGAGATGATGCAGCAGGCCAAGGTTCTGGCCAAGATCGCCGACAATGTCTGCATCAAGGTGCCGCTGACGCTCGACGGCCTGAAGGCCTGCAAGACGATCCGCACCGAGATGAACCGCCTGGTCAACGTCACGCTGTGCTTCTCGGCCAACCAGGCGCTGCTCGCGGCCAAGGCCGGTGCGTCCTTCATCTCGCCCTTCGTCGGCCGCATCGACGACATGGGCGTCGACGGCATGGAACTGATCCAGGAGATCCGGCAGATCTACGACAATTACGATTTCCAGACCGAGATCCTGGTGGCTTCGGTTCGCACCGTGAACCACGTCAAGCAGGCAGCACTGATCGGCGCCGATGTCGCCACCGTGCCGGCAGCGACGCTGAAGGCACTGGTCAAGCACCCGCTGACCGACAAGGGCCTGGAACAGTTCCTCGCCGACTGGGCAAAGACCGGCCAATCCATTGGCTGAGATGGCGATCGGCTGACATAGCGATCGGCTGAGGTCACACCGCTTCCAATAAAAAAGGCCGGGCAACCGGCCTTTTTTATTGTGCTCCCGAAGACGTCGACAAGGGCGCGCCTGCCGATCAATCGGTGCCGTCATCGTCGGGCGCGCTCATCTGCGGGCGCCGGCCCATGATGATCTCGCGTTTGCCGACATGGTTGGGTGCACCGACCAACCCTTCCTTTTCCATGCGCTCGACCAGCGATGCGGCGCGGTTGTAACCGACACCGAGGCGGCGCTGGATGTAAGACGTCGAGCACTTCTTGTCGCGCACCACGACCTTGACCGCCTCGTCATAGATGGAATCATTGTCTTCGGCTGCAACCGATCCCTTATCGAAGACCGCACCCTGATCGCCTTCGGCTTCTTCCTCATCCTCGTCGGCTGTCACCGTCTCCAGATATTCGGGGCGGCCCTGCGCCTTCAGATGCGCCACGACATGCTCGACTTCCGCGTCGGAAACAAACGGGCCATGCACGCGCGAAATGCGCCCGCCACCCATCATGTGCAGCATGTCGCCCTGGCCAAGCAGCTGTTCGGCGCCCTGTTCGCCCAGGATGGTGCGGCTGTCGATCTTGGATGTCACCTGGAAGGAAATCCGGGTCGGGAAGTTGGCCTTGATCGTGCCGGTGATGACATCGACCGAAGGGCGCTGCGTTGCCATGATCAGGTGGATGCCGGCAGCTCGGGCCATCTGCGCCAGACGCTGGATGGCGCCTTCGATCTCCTTGCCGGCAACCATCATCAGATCGGCCATCTCGTCGACGATGACGACGATATAGGGCATCGGCGCGAGGTCGATTTCCTGCTGTTCGAAGAGCGGCTCGCCGGTGCCCTTTTCGAAGCCGGCCTGCACGGTCATCACGACCGTCTCGCCCTTGTCGCGGGCGGCAGCCGCGCGCTCATTGTAGCCGTCTATGTTTCGCACGCCGAGCCGCGCCATCTTGCGATAGCGGTCCTCCATCTCGCGCACCGCCCATTTGAGCGCGGTGACCGCCTTCTTGGGGTCGGTGACGACCGGGGTCAAAAGATGCGGGATGCCGTCATAGACGGAGAGCTCCAGCATCTTGGGGTCGACCATGATCAGGCGGCACTCTTCCGGCTTCAGCCGGTAGAGCAACGACAGGATCATGGTGTTGATGGCGACCGACTTGCCGGAGCCGGTCGTGCCCGCCACAAGCAGGTGCGGCATCTTCGCCAACTCGGCGATGACAGGCTCGCCGCCGATCGTCTTGCCGAGACAGAGCGCCAGCTTGCAGCTGGTCTTGCGGAAGCCATCCGATTCGATCAGTTCCCGGAAATAGACCGTTTCGCGCATCTCGTTCGGAAGCTCGATGCCGATGACATTGCGGCCAGGCACGACGGCGACGCGCGCCGAAACCGCCGACATGGAGCGGGCGATGTCATCGGCGAGCCCGATGACACGAGAGGATTTGACACCCGGGGCCGGCTCGAACTCATAGAGCGTGACGACCGGGCCTGGGCGAACATGAATGATCTCGCCGCGCACGCCGAAATCTTCGAGCACGCTTTCCAGAAGATCGGCGTTCTGCTCAAGCCGCTCCTGCGACATGTAGAACCCCTGCCCCTCCGGTGGCTGCTGCAACAACTCTTCGGAGGGGAGCTGATAGGAGTCCCCCGCCATTGAAGGCGCGATTTTGCCGGCCAGAGGCAAGCGTGGGGACGCGGCCGCGGCCCGCACGGCGACGTCCCGTCTCGGCACGGTTGGCACGGCAACGGCATCCTTTGCCGCAGCGGGGATTGCGGCGGTCTCTGCCTGCAGAGGCGCATTGCTCGCCGGCACGTGCGGCGGGGCGACAGCTTCGTTCGAGTCGGACGGCTGGACATCAGTTAAAGGCTTCGAGGGCTGGCCCGGAAGCCATTCGATGACACGAAACAGCGAGGTGGTGTCAGCCACCATCGATGAGGTGATACCAATTCGCGCAGCGGCGGCCGGCGCAGGAGTGGCCGGGCTGGCTGGCCGGGCCTGGGACGAGACGTCGACAAGGTAGGGCGCCATGACCTCGAAGAAGGCGTGATCGGAGAGATGGGGCCAGCGCAGTGTCTCGGGGTTGGCTGTCTTGGTCGCGGCGCTGCCTGCAGGGACGGCGGCCATGCGCACGGATGCTCGTCCCGTTGCGGCCGCCGTCGGAGGTACCGACGGCACACGTCGTGCCTTGTCGTTGGCACGCCCCGGCGCAGCAGACGCTGCAGCCAGCGGCGACGTCCTTGATGCGGCCGGTTCGCTGCTGCCCTGCAACCGGGCTGCTTCCAAATTGCGGCTTTTCACCGAAACCGGCAATGCCAGCAGCGAGGGAGCAACTGGTGCCTTGTCAACGATGGGCTGTGTGACGGCCTGCTGCGTTGGGAGCGCGTCTGGAGCGCCTTGTTCGACAATAGGGTCGCTCTGCTGGCGATGCTTCTTGGTCTCGTAGTCAGGCGTGCGCGTAAAACGGACGTTGGGCGCGAGGAAGAAATATTCCTGCCAGGCAGGACTCTCGATGTCGCCGATCTTCGGGGAAGCATGGCTCGTCCCCTGGTCGACCCTCGGCTCCATATAGGGCCGCCTGCTACCGCCAAGATCAACAACCCGTGCGGAATAGCCTGTCTGGTGTATGCCGGACTGCCGGCCGTCCTGTCCCTGGTGAGTTTGGCGATCATGGCCGCCTGTCGCGGCTGAGGGAGCTTGCCGACCGGCCCTGCCACCCGCGCCCTCGAAACGCTCTACCCCGGGGTCATCGGGCGAAGTTGCCTTCAATGAATTGACCCGGGAAAAACGCTTGGATTCCATTCTCACGACTCGCTCTGAAACACCTGCCGAGCAATAGGGAGCGAGTGGTTAACAGTTGCTTCCCGGCGGCGCGATCGTCGACGATCTTGGGACAGCATGTCATCGTACCGGTCGCAACCAGCGACCCGTTGTCAGGCAGCACTCACGCCAGCGCAATCTGATTGCGGGAACCACAAGGCGTGAGGTAGGCCACCTCCACGGAATCTCGGGCGGACTGACTTTGTGCGCGTGATCAACGTCACCATTGCCCGCCCGCATTTTGAGGCGGGGAGCGTTCGAAACGATGATGCGCTAGCCGGCCGTCTTGCCGTACTTGACTAGGTCCTGAGCGATGGACAACTGCAGCGCTTCGGCCAGTTCGCGCGCGGCACGGTTCTCGGCGTCGATCTGCGCCCGGTATGCGGCGAATTCCTGACGCGGCCTGTCGAAGGACGAGGTGATCGAGCGCCTCCCGGACGCGATCTTTGCCCCGGTCTTGGCATCGCTCAGCGTGTAGTTGGCGGTCAGCGTCACGGAACCAGCGGTCGGCTCGTCTTCGTCGGTTCCGACCTGCACGAGTGCCGCGGATTCGACGGCTTCGCCCACGCCGAGAAAGAGCGAATAGGCCGGCGAGGCCGGTTCGCCAGCGCCTCGTCCAAATCCGAAGATCAAATTGTTGCGCACCTGCTGCCCGAAACGCGTGTTGACCGGCTTGATGCCGATCGACGCCAGTTCGGAATTGGCACTGCCAGTCGAGCTGGTCGACAACGGCTCGCTCGAATAGAGCGGCCGCACCGTGCAGGCCGAGGCCAGCGCAAGCGAGCCGAGCAGGCCGGCAAGCGCCACGCGGCGCAGCAAACGGCCCAGCTCTGTCTTTTCCCGATCAGGCAACGACATTGACGATCCTCTGCGGCACGATGATCACCTTGCGCGGAGCCTTACCTTCGAGTGCTTTCTGCACGAAGTCGAGAGACAGTACCGCTTTTTCGACCGCACCTTGGTCCGCGTCGCGGGCAATTGTCAAATCCCCCCGCTTCTTGCCGTTGACCTGTACCGGATAGGTAACTTCGTTGTCGACGACCAGTGCCGGATCGAAGACCGGCCACGGCCGTTCGGCGACCAGATCGGTGCCGCCGAGCGTCTCCCAGCACTCCTCGGCCAGATGCGGCATGACCGGCGCGATCAGATGCACGAGTATCTCCACGGCCTGCCGGCAAGCGCCTTTCAGCGCCGCATCGGCCTTGCCTTCGGCCACATCGTTGAGCGGCGTGGTCAGCGCATTGGCCAGTTCGTAGATGCGGGCGATGGCGCGGTTGAAGGCGAGCTTTTCGATATCCTCGCCGACCGCCTTCAGGATCTTGTGCGCCGCCTTGGAGACGGCTGCCGCCTCGCCGCCATTGGCCGCCACCGGCTCGACGCCCGCCAGCGTCTCGCCGGCCGTCGACACCAGGCGCCAGATGCGCTGGATGAAGCGATGCGCGCCGGCGGCGCCATCGTCGGTCCATTCGACATCGCGCTCGGGCGGCGAATCCGACAGCATGAACCAGCGCGCCGTGTCGGCGCCGTAGCCGTCGGTGATGTCTTCCGGGCTCACCGTGTTCTTCTTCGACTTCGACATCTTTTCGAGCGGGCCGATCGTCACCGCCTCGCCAGTGGCGATGTCGATGGCGCGTCGTTTGCCGTCGACGTCCTCCAGCCGCACTTCCGTAGGCGCCAGCCAGCGACCATTCGATGCCGAGCCGACGCGATAGGTTTCGTGCACCACCATGCCTTGCGTGAACAGGCCCTTGAACGGCTCGGCCAGATCGACATGGCCGGTCTCGCGCATGGCGCGGGTGAAGAAGCGCGAATAGAGCAGATGCAGGATCGCGTGCTCGATGCCGCCAATATACTGGTCGACCGCCAGCCACTCATTGGCTGCCTTGGGATCGGTCGGCTCATACGCCCTGGGCGCCGTGAAGCGTGCGAAATACCACGACGAATCGACGAACGTGTCCATCGTGTCGGTTTCACGACGCGCATCCTTGCCGCATTGCGGGCATTTGACATGGCGCCAGGTCGGATGGCGGTCGAGCGGATTGCCCGGCCGGTCGAAATCGACATCGTCGGGCAGCCTGACCGGCAGGTCGGCCTTCGGCACCGGCACCACGCCGCAATCCTCGCAATGGATCATCGGGATCGGGCAGCCCCAGTAGCGCTGGCGCGAAATGCCCCAGTCGCGCAGGCGGAAATTCACCTTGCGCTCAGCCATCGGCCGGTTGCCGATGGTCTTCTGCTCCAGCAGTTTCGCGACCTCGTCGAACGCCTGATCCGGCTTCATGCCGTCGAGGAAGCGCGAATTGATCATCACGCCGTCGCCGACATAGGCTTCATCGATGATCTGGAAGCTGCCTGGATTCTCGCCTTCCGGCATCACCACCGGGATCACCGGCAGGCCGTATTTGTTGGCGAAGTCGAGGTCGCGCTGGTCGCCGGACGGACAGCCGAAGATGGCGCCGGTGCCGTATTCCATCAGCACGAAATTGGCGACATAGACCGGCAGCGTCCAGCTGTCGTCAAACGGATGAACGACGCGGATGCCGGTGTCGAAGCCCTTCTTCTCAGCCGTCTCCAGCGCCGCCACCGAAGTCCCCATATGGCGGACCTCGTCGATGAACTTGGCCAGCGCCGGATTGGTCTCGGCAGCCTTCCTGGCCAGCGGATGATCAGCGGCGACAGCCATGAAAGAGGCGCCGAAAATGGTGTCGGGCCTTGTCGTATAGACTTCCAGCTCATGCTCGCCGCCGATGGCGTCGGCCAGCGGCCAGCGAATCAGCAGGCCCTCGGAGCGGCCGATCCAGTTCTGCTGCATCAGCTTCACTTTTTCCGGCCATTCGGTGAGGCCGTCGAGCGAATCCAGCAGGTCCTGCGCGAAATCGGTGATCCTGAAGAACCACTGCGTCAGTTCGCGCTGTTCGACCAGCGCCCCCGAACGCCAGCCGCGTCCGTCGATGACCTGCTCGTTGGCGAGCACGGTCATGTCCTCCGGGTCCCAATTGACCTTGGAGGATTTGCGCGTCACCAGGCCCTTCTCGACAAAATCGAGGAACAGCATCTGCTGGCGATGGTAGTAGTCGACATCGCAGGTGGCGAATTCGCGCGCCCAGTCCAGCGACAGGCCCATGACCTTGAGCTGCTCGCGCATGGTGGCGATGTTCTGGTAGGTCCATTCCTTGGGATGGACCTTGTTCTGCATCGCCGCGTTCTCGGCCGGCATGCCGAAGGCGTCCCAGCCCATCGGGTGCAGCACGTTGAAGCCCTTGGCCCGCTTGTAGCGCGCCACCACGTCACCCATCGTGTAGTTGCGGGTGTGGCCGATATGGATGCGCCCCGACGGATAGGGGAACATTTCCAGCACGTAGTATTTCGGGCGCGGATCGTCATTGTGCGCCTCGAAAAGCTTCCTGGCGTCCCAGGCCTTCTGCCATTTGGGCTCTGACGCGCGCGGATTGTATCGTTCGGTTGCCATGGGACGTTTTTCACTTAAAAGCATGCGGACTGCGGGCGACAGCTCGGCAGTTCATTGGATATGGTCCGGGTGTTCACCATGGTTTGGCAAACCCGTCAACCATATGGGTCTCGCGTCGGTCAAAAACGCGGATCAAAACAGCGGGATTTGCATATGGGTGACGCCGTTCAGCAGTTTTTCGCGGTCAAGGCCAAGATCGCCGCCGCCGAGCGCGACGCCGGCCGCGATCCTGGCGCGGTGACTCTGGTCGCGGTTTCCAAGACCTTTGACGCCGCGGACATAAGCCCGGTCATCGAGGCCGGCCAGCACGTCTTCGGCGAAAACCGCGTGCAGGAGGCGCAAGGCAAATGGCCGGCGCTGAAGGAGGCTTTTGCCGACATCGAGCTGCATCTGATCGGTCCGCTGCAGTCGAACAAGGCAAAGGAGGCGGTGGCGCTGTTCGATGTCATCGAGACGGTCGATCGCGACAAGATCGCCGTCGAACTCGTCAGGGAGATCGCCAGGCAGGGCCGCGCGCCGAAGCTCTATGTCCAGGTCAACACCGGCTCCGAGCCGCAGAAGGCCGGCATCGAACCGCGCGATGCGGTCGCCTTCGTCACCCGCTGCCGTGGTGTCCACGGCCTCGCCATCGAAGGCCTGATGTGCATTCCGCCGGCCGACGAGAACCCAGGTCCTCACTTCGCCTTGCTGGAGAAGCTTGCGCATGAGGCCGGCGTCGCCAAACTGTCGATGGGCATGTCTGGCGACTACGAGACGGCGGTCGCCTTCGGCGCCACCAGCGTCCGGGTCGGATCGGCGATCTTCGGCAGCCGCTGACACCGCGGACTTTAGGCCAATCAGGCAGCCTCGTTGTGCCAACACTGGAAACGAAACGTATCGTTCCTATTTGCTTGGTGTCATCACCATTCTCCTGGAGCCTCCACTATGCGTTACAACCAGCTTGGAAATACGGGGATGTTCGTCTCCGAACTCTGCCTCGGCACCATGACCTTCGGCGCCGCCGGCGAAAACGCCCAATGGGGCCTGATCGCCAGCCTCGACCAGAAGGGCGTCAACGAGATCGTTGCGCGCTCGCTCGCCGCCGGCGTCAATTTCTTCGATACGGCCGACGTCTACTCGTTTGGCGAGTCTGAGCGGCTGCTCGGCCAGTCGCTGAGGGATCTCGGCGTCGACAGGCAGAAAGTGGTCATCGCCACCAAGGTGCATGGCGCCATGGGTGACGGTCCTAACCAGCGTGGCTCGTCACGCGGCCACATCATGGACTCGGTCGATGCCAGCCTCGAGAGGCTTCAGCTCGACCATATCGACCTCTATCAGTTGCACGGCACCGACATGGTGACGCCGATCGACGAGACGCTGCGGGCGCTCGACGATCTGGTTGCCAGCGGCAAGGTCCGCTATGTCGGCGTTTCCAACTGGCAGGCCTGGCGCATCGCCAAGGCGCTCGGCATCGCCGACCGCAAGGGCTTTGCCCGTTTCGAGACCATCCAGTCCTATTATTCGATCGCCGGACGCGATCTCGAGCGCGAAATCGTGCCGCTCATCAATGAGGAAAAGCTTGGCCTGATGGTATGGTCGCCGATGGCCGGAGGTCTGCTGTCCGGCAAATACGGCCCCGGCGCGCCCGGCAATGGCGAGGGACGTCGTGCCTCCCTCAACTTTCCGCCGGTCAACGAGGAGCGCGCCTGGGGGGCCGTCGCCGTCATGCGCGAGATCGCTGGGAAGCACGATGTGAGCGTTGCCACGGTGGCGCTCGGCTATGTCCTGGCCAAGCCCTTCGTGATGAGCGTCATCATCGGCGCCAGCCGCATGGAGCAGCTCGAACAGAACCTTGCCGCCACCCAGTTGAAGCTCGACGCCGACGATCTTGTCCGTCTCGATGAGGTCAGCGCCCTGCCGGCCGAATATCCCGGCTGGATGGTGGAGCGCCAGGCCGCCGGCCGCCGCCCGGCTCCGTTCACGCCGAAAGCATAGCCGCCGCCAGCACAGACATCTCGGGAGCCCACGAACTCCCGAGAGCCGTCTCTCCTCAGGTCAGCCGTACGCTCTCTCCCAGAAAATCCAGAAAGGTCCGCACCCGCGCCGGCAGATGCCGGCCCTGGCCGACATAGACGGCGTGGGTGACCTCCTCGTCGCCCGGATTGAAATCCTCGAGCAACCGCACCAGCCGGCCGGCCCCGATATCGGCTGCCACGTGCCAGCGCGCCAGCCGGGCAATGCCCGCGCCCGCCAGCGCCATCAGCCGCATTGCCTCGCCGTCGCTGACCAGCGTGTTGCCGGTGATCGGAACCATGATGGCGTTGCCGGCCGCATCGAGGAATGGCCAGCCGTCGAGATGCCGCACGAAACCGAACCCCAGGCGGTTGTGCCTGTCGAGATCGGCCGGTGTTAGAGGCGTGCCATGCGTCCGGAGGTAGGAAGGTGCTGCAACGACCGCTACCGGGCTTTGCCCGAGCTTGCGCGCCACCAGCCGTGATTCGCCGAGCGGCCCGGCGCGGATGGCGACATCGGCGCGTTCTGCCATCAGGTCGATGACACTGTCGGTCAGCACCAGATCGACCGAGATCTCGGGGTAACGTTCAAGGAAGCGTGGCAGGAGCGGGATCAGCCGGTGCACCCCGAAGGGAACGTAGGAGTTGACGCGCAGCCGTCCGCGTGGCGCCGCCCCTGCCGCGGCTTCCTGCTCGGCCGCCGCCATGTCGGCCAGGATGCGCAGGCCGCTGTCGTAGAACGCGGTGCCTTCCGGTGTCAGTTGCAGTTTTCGCGTCGAACGGCTGACCAGCCGCGCGCCAAGCCGAGCTTCCAGCCGCGCGATCAGCTTGCTGACCGCCGACGGCGTCATGCGCAACGCGCGTGCCGCGGAAGAGAAACTACCTTCCTCGACGACGCGCACGAACACTTCGATCTCGCCGGAGCGATTGATATCAGGCCTGGCCATTTGTGAATCTATTTCACAGAAAATGTGCCCGGCGCAAGTCTGGTTCACAATGCATGGCGACACGATCTTTCGGGTCGGGGCGCGGGACGGCGCTCATCCTCATCGAAGTGGAAATCGCCATGCCTCTTGCTCTTTACGCCCTCGCCGCCGGCGCCTTCGGCATTGGCGTCACCGAATTCGTCATCATGGGTTTGCTGCTCGACGTCAGCAAGGATCTCGGCGTCTCGATCTCGGCCGCCGGCCAGCTCATTTCGGGCTATGCGCTCGGCGTCGTCATCGGCGCGCCCTTGCTGACCATCGCCACCGGCAACTGGCCGCGCAAGACCGTGCTTCTGGCGCTGATGGCGATCTTCACGCTTGGCAATCTCGCCTGTGCGCTAGCGCCCGACTATTGGACGCTGATGGGCGCCCGCGTCATCACCGCCTTTGCCCATGGCACCTTCTTCGGTGTCGGTTCGGTGGTCGCCACCGGGCTGGTCGCGCCCAACAAGAAGGCCTCGGCGATCGCACTGATGTTCACCGGCCTGACCATCGCCAACATCCTCGGCGTGCCCTTCGGCACCTGGCTCGGCCAGGCCTTTGGCTGGCGGGCGACCTTCTGGGCGGTAACCGTGGTTGGCCTGGCGGCCTTCGCCGTCATCTTGGCTCTGGTGCCACGCAGCCAGACGGCGCCCGAAAAGAGCGACCTGCGCGCCGACCTCGCCGTGCTGCGCCGCACGCCCGTGCTGCTCGGCCTCGCCACCACCGTGCTCGGCTATGCCGGCGTCTTCGCCGTCTTCACCTACATTGCTCCGTTGCTGACGCAGATCAGCGGTTTTGGCGAAGCCGCCGTGTCGCCAATCCTGCTCGTCTTCGGCGGCGGTCTCATCGCCGGCAATCTCGCCGGCGGCAAGGTCGCCGATCGCTGGCTGGTGCCGGCCGTGCTGGGCAGCCTCGTGGTGCTGGCCCTGGTGCTCGCAACCATGACCTTCGCCATCCACAGCCAGGTAATGGCCGTGATCTATGTCGGCCTGCTGGGTGCCGCCGCTTTCGGCACCGTGGCGCCGCTGCAGATGTGGGTGCTGGAAAAGGCGCAAGGTGCGGGCCAAAGCCTTGCCTCTTCCTTCAACATCGCCGCCTTCAATCTTGGCAACGCCGCCGGCGCCTGGCTTGGCGGCGCGGTGATCGCCCAGGGCCTCGGCTTGGGTTCGCTCACCTGGATCGCCGCCCTGCTGCCACTCACCGCACTCGCCCTGGCGGGACTGGCACTGCGCCGCGATCGCAGCCCTACGATCGGCGAGCCTGTCTCCGTCCGCTCTTAACGCTGGCAAACCGGATCACTTCTCTACATCCCCTTCCTCACCATCAGGAGCCACGAAAATGGACTATCGACGTCTCGGTGCATCGGGCCTGAAAGTGCCCGCACTCTCATTTGGCGCGGGAACCTTTGGCGGCTCTGGCCCGCTGTTCGGCGCCTGGGGCAACAGCGACGCAAGGGAGGCGCGGCGGCTGGTCGACATCTGCCTCGAAGCCGGCGTCAATCTGTTCGACACCGCCGACGTCTACTCGAACGGCGCGTCGGAAGAAGTGCTTGGCGAAGCGATAAAGGGCCGCCGCGATGCCGTGCTGATCTCGACCAAGACCTCGCTGCCGATGGGCGACGGCCCGGCCGACTACGGCTCGTCGCGTTCGCGACTGATCAAATCCGTGGACGACGCGCTGCGGCGGCTCGGCACCGATTACATCGACCTGCTGCAGCTGCATGCATTCGATGCCGGCACGCCGATCGAGGAGGTTCTGTCGACGCTGGACGAGCTGGTGCGTTCCGGCAAGCTTCGCTATGTCGGCGTCTCCAACTTCTCCGGCTGGCAAGTGATGAAGTCGCTGGCGCAAGCCGACAGGCACGGCTACCCGCGCTATGTCGCGCACCAAGTCTACTATTCGCTGGTTGGCCGCGACTACGAGTGGGAGCTGATGCCGCTTGGCCTCGACCAGGGCGTCGGCGCGCTGGTGTGGAGCCCGCTCGGCTGGGGCCGCCTGACCGGCAAGATCCGCCGGGGAGCAAAACTGCCGGACAAGAGCCGGCTGCACGACACCGCAAGCTTCGGCCCACCGGTCGAGGACGAGCATCTCTACCGGGTCATGGATGCCCTCGACGCAGTGGCCGAAGAAACCGGCAGGACAGTACCGCAGATCGCCATCAACTGGCTGCTGCAGCGCCCGACCGTATCCTCGGTCATCATCGGCGCCCGCAACGAAGAGCAGCTGCGCCAAAATCTCGGCGCCATCGGCTGGACCTTGACGCCGGAGCAGATCGGGAAACTCGACGCGGCCAGCGAAGTCACCGCACCCTACCCATATTTCCCCTATCACCGCCAGGAAGGTTTCGCCCGGCTGAACCCGCCGGCGGTTTAACACATCAACCGTTCGGGATCGGGGTGTGTCGAGATTCAGGTCAGGCCGAGTCGAGAATGGTGGCTTCCGAGAACCGGAGCGGAGCGTACTTAAAGTACGTGAGCACCGGAAGCGCAGGAAACCGCCATTCGCAGGCCGGCCTCACCTGAATATCGGCACACCCTAATGCAGCACGAACTCGCCATCGACTTTACGCCATTCGTTCGGCGCGATCAGCTTCTGATGCGTGTAGACAACCGAATGCAGGGGGCCGTCGAGCCTCGTCTTCCAGAATTCGATGAACCGGATCAGCACCGGAAACTTCGGAGCGATGTCGTAGTCCTGCCAGATGTAGCTCTGCAGCAGATGCGGATGATCGGGAAAATGGTAAAGAATCTTGGCCGTGGTCAGGCCATATCCCCTAAGCATCAGGTCCATTTCGGAATGGTCGTGCATTGCAGTCCCCCTTGGACGGTCCCTTGGTTGAGTCTCCGTTCCTCCCAACGCTGGATTGTGCGCGCCGTTGCTTAACTGTCTATTGATTTTTCCTGATCAAGAACGGGTTTTCCGCGCGAAAACATGCAGTTAGCAGCGGCATCGCCTGAGTGCTGACAGTCGGCGCAAGTCTGTCTGCGGCATCCCGCCGCGCAAACCCAATGTCTAATATTGCCGTAACGGAGGAACTGGTAATAATGCCGCCGAATTCGCGGCCGCGTCGCCGCGATCCCGCCGGCGTTTCAAGCCGGCGGATTGGTTCGGGAGGAAAGTGAAGAATGTCCGAGGTTCATGTCCATCGCGTCCAGCCGGCGTGGAAGAAAAACGCACTGATCGACAATGACACCTACCTGAAATGGTATGCCGACAGCGTCAAGAACCCGGACAAATTCTGGGGCAAGCATGGCAAGCGCATCGACTGGTTCAAGCCCTTCAGCAAGGTCAAGAACACCTCCTTCGATGGCAAGGTCTCGATCAAGTGGTTCGAGGATGGCCTAACCAACGTCTCGTACAACTGCATCGACCGCCACCTGACGAAGCGCGGCGACCAGACAGCCATCATCTGGGAAGGTGACAATCCCTACGACGACAAGAAGATCACCTACAACGAGCTTTACGAGCATGTCTGCCGGCTCGCCAATGTGATGAAGAAGCACGGCGTCAAGAAGGGCGACCGCGTCACCATCTACATGCCGATGATCCCGGAAGCGGCGTATGCGATGCTTGCCTGCACGCGCATCGGCGCCATCCACTCGATCGTCTTCGGCGGCTTTTCGCCCGACGCGCTGGCCGGCCGCATCGTCGACTGCGAATCGACCTTCGTCATCACCGCCGACGAAGGCCTGCGCGGCGGCAAGGCCATCCCGCTGAAGGAGAACACCGACAAGGCGATCGATATCGCCGCCAAGAATTTCGTCATGGTCAACAAGGTTGTCGTCGTGCGCCGCACTGGCGGCAAGGTCGGCTGGGCGCCGGGCCGCGACGTCTGGTACCACGACGAAGTCGCTTCGGTGAAAGCCGAATGCAAGCCTGAGAAGATGAAGGCCGAGGATCCGCTGTTCATCCTCTACACCTCGGGCTCGACCGGCAAGCCGAAGGGCGTGCTGCACACCACCGCCGGCTATCTCGTCTATGCCTCGATGACGCACCAATATGTCTTCGATTACCATGACGGCGACATCTACTGGTGCACCGCCGATGTCGGCTGGGTCACCGGCCACAGCTACATCGTCTACGGGCCGCTCGCCAACGGCGCCACCACGCTGATGTTCGAAGGCGTGCCGAACTATCCGTCGCAGTCCCGCTTCTGGGAAGTCATCGACAAGCACAAGGTCAACATCTTCTACACCGCGCCGACGGCATTGCGCGCGCTGATGGGCGCCGGCGATGCGCATGTCACCCGGACATCGCGCAAGTCACTGCGCGTGCTGGGTTCGGTCGGCGAACCGATCAATCCGGAAGCCTGGGAGTGGTATTTCAACGTCGTCGGCAACGGCAAGGTGCCGATCGTCGACACCTGGTGGCAGACCGAGACCGGCGGCATCCTGATCACCCCGCTGCCCGGCGCCACCGACCTCAAGGCAGGTTCGGCGACGCGGCCTTTCTTCGGCGTCGAGCCGCAGCTGGTCGACGGCGAGGGCAAGGTGCTGGAGGGCGCGGCCGACGGCAATCTGTGCATCACCGATTCCTGGCCGGGCCAGATGCGCACCGTCTATGGCGACCACGAGCGCTTCGTGCAGACCTATTTCTCGACCTACAAGGGCAAGTACTTCACCGGCGACGGCTGCCGCCGCGATGCCGACGGCTATTACTGGATCACCGGCCGCGTCGACGACGTCATCAATGTCTCCGGCCACCGCATGGGCACGGCGGAAGTCGAATCCGCGCTGGTCAGCCACGACAAGGTTTCGGAAGCGGCCGTCGTCGGCTACCCCCACGACATCAAGGGCCAGGGCATCTACTGCTACGTCACGCTGATGGCCGGCGAGCAGCCGGGCGAGGAATTGCGCAAGGAGTTGATCGCCCATGTCCGCAAGGAGATCGGCGCCATCGCTTCGCCCGACAAGATCCAGTTTTCGCCAGGCCTGCCCAAGACGCGCTCGGGCAAGATCATGCGCCGCATCCTGCGCAAGATCGCCGAGGACGATTTTTCGGCACTCGGCGACACCTCGACACTCGCCGATCCGGCCGTCGTCGAGGACCTGATCGCCAACCGGCAGAACAAGAAAAGCTGATGCAATCGACAGTCGCGGTGGGTTCGGTCACCGAGCTTTGGCGCTACCCGGCGAGTTCACTCGCCGGCGAACGCCTGGACGCGATTTTGGTGGATCAGGAAAGCATCGACGGCGACCGCATGTTCGGTCTCGTCGATGCCACCGACAACGAAATCGCGCGGCCCGACCGCGATGCGAAATGGCACAAAGTGCCGCGCATCAAGACCCGGTTGTCGCCAACCGGCGAACTGGAGGTTGCCATTCCGGACGGCGACTGGCTGGCGGCACCGGGAGCCGAAAGCGATCGCGCCGTTTCCGCCTATCTCGGCTTCGCGGCCTCGATCCGGCCGTTTCGGAGGGAACACATGGCGCCCGGCTATTCCGGACCGTTGACCGCCGAGCGTTACCGCAAGGCCCCGATCCACCTTTTGACCACGGCTTCGCTGGCACGGCTGAAGGCGTTGCACCCCGAAGGCGTCCCCGATCCGTGCCGCTTCCGCCCCAACATCGTCGTCGACATGGCGCCCATCGAAGGATCGTTCCCGGAGACGGAATGGATCGGCCGCAAGCTGGCGATCGGCGATCTATTGCTGACCATCTCCGAGCCCTGCCGCCGCTGCGGCTTCACCATCATTGCCCAGGATGGTTTCGACCACGACCCGGCCATCCTGCGCAATCTGGTCCGCTACAACGCACACAATCTCGGCGTCTACTGCACGGTCGATCGACCGGCCCGCGTCGAAATCGGCGCTGCGATGCGATTCGTCTGATCACCGGTAGAGATCCGCTCGCGTCGGCGGCAAGCCGCTCAAGCCCCGCACACGCTTGATGACGACGGTCTGGAAAATCTGCGCCGAGGCGCGTTCGAAGGTGATCGAACAGCCCGTCAGGTAAAGCAGCCACAGGCGCGCCTTGGCTTCGCCGACCTCGGCGATCGCCTCATCGAACCTTGCGTGCAGACGTTCCGCCCACAGCCTGCAGGTGCGGGCATAGTGCTCGCGCAGGTTTTCGACGTCGTGGACGAGAAATCCATGCGCCTCGAGATTGCCGAGCGTCATGCCTATGGTGTCGACCTCACCGCCGGGAAATATGTATTTGATCAGCGCCTTGTATTCCGCGCCCTTGCGCAGCGTCTTCTTCGCGCTGCCCTTGCCGCGCCGGGTGATTGCGTGGTGCAAGTAGATGCCGCCTGGCTTGAGCAAGCGATGGATGGTCGAGAAATAGGTGCCGTGGTTGGCGAGGCCGACGGCCTCGAACATGCCGATCGACGAGATCTTGTCGTAGCTGCCGCTCAGTTCCGTATAGGATTTTATGTCGATGGTGATCCGATCATCGAGACCCTCGGCGTGGATGCGCTCGCGTGCCAGTCGGGTCTGCTCCTCCGACAACGAGACCCCATGGCCGATGGCGCCATAGTGCTTGGCGGCATGGATCAGCATTGCGCCCCAGCCGCAGCCGATGTCGAGCAGCCGGTCGCCGGGTTTCAGCCTGAGTTTGCGGCAGATATGGTCGAGCTTGTCTTGCTGCGCCTGGTCGATGCCGTTGGCGAAATCGGTGAAATAGGCGCAGGTGTAGACCATGCGTTCATCGAGGAAGAGCCGGTAGAACGCGTTCGAAATGTCGTAGTGATGCTCGATCGCCTGCTTGTTCGAACCGCTGACGAAGGGGTTGCGGCCGGCAAGATCGGCCCGGCGCGTCATCTGCTTTCGCGAGAACAGGACGGCGGGCAGATCGCGCAGGATCGCCAGCTTCGGCAATGCCTTCAACCTCAGCTTGCCCTGTGAGGGCAAGGCGTAGAGATCGAACAGCGACCCGTCCTCCACGTCGATCGTCTTGGAAATCCACATCTCGAGCAGTGTCGAAAAATTTGGCCGGCGCGCCAGTTGCCAGACGATGTCCTGGTCGTTGATGGCCAGCACCGGGCCGTCGGCGGGACCGATCCGCTCGCCGGTCCACAATCTGACGGCAAAGCCCGGCTTCAGCGTTTCAACAACCGTTCGAACGATCCGCGCGGCCTTGTCGGTGGCGTCCATGCTTCCTCCCCGAAGCCAGAGCGCCAATGTTGTCCGTTTGCCCCCGGATCGCAAGCCACCCCGTCTGGCAGCCCATCTGGCCAGCCTGTCGGGCCAGCATGTCCGGAAAGACACACACCCGGCTTTTTGAGGGTGACGCCTTGCCATTTGCCAAATCAGACCCCATCATCTCTGTGTGTTCAACAAATCGAAAGGAGGTGATCCGATGTCGAGTGATTTCGTTTTCCAGAACGTGGCCTCAGCGGATTGCACTTTCGGGAAGCAGACTTCCCGTTAAGGCGCGAGATGCGCGGTAGGTGACCTCACGGGTCACCGCCATTGGCCGCGCCACGGACGGAAACACGGAAGGCCGCCGGCTTCGAAAGAAGCGGCGGCCTTTTCCTTTTGGACCAATAACCCGCAGAACTGTCCGCTGCTCAAAGACTCATTTGGTGACGGTGATCTTCTCGATGTTCTGGACGATGTCGTCGAACGCCTGCTTCAATTCCGCCCCTGTCGCTGCCTCGTAGTAGTGCTTAAGCGACGACGTATCCGCCGTGGAGCAGTCCCGGAGCACGCTTTTTGCCTGGTCCCGTTCGGTCGCCGTCATGGTTGGATCGTTCAGATCGAAGCCGATCGTGAAGATCTCGATGCCGACGCGCTTCATCTCGTCGCAAATGCCTTCGGCATTGTCGCGCGACATCTGGCCGGCATTCTGTGATTTTGGCGCACCGTGCTCGCCGGCGAAGGCTGTGTTGAACTGGCCGTCCGTCATCAGGATGGCGACCTTGGCGACTTTCCTCCTATCGAAATTGGCGGGACCCGCACCCAGCCCGGCGTTGACGATGGTCGAGCGCCACGAGGGTGAAAGCATGTAATAGCCCCACTGCGCGGCGATGCCGCCGGCGGTCACGCCAGCCGCGCTGAAATCATCGATCGTGTCGAGCAGTTTGTCTTCGTCGGCCGCCAGCGGGATGAGTTCCGGCGTCGGGCAGGTTCTCATGTGATCGTCCCGATTGATTTTGGCCAGGTACTCCTTGCCGTTGCTGTCCCAGCGCGATGTGGAAGGTCCGTCGGACGAAGTGTCGGCATAGCCATCCTTGTCCTTGCGTTCGGTGGCACATTTGTCGGGCGCTGGTGTCACCGACACCGAAACCGGAGCATCCAAGGGTGGCGGCAGGTCCGGCCCGCCCTTGTCCTCGACGAAGACACTGCCAGCAAGACCGCCCGTGTTCACAGCTTCGGCGTAGGGAACAATCGCCACACGCACACGCGGATTTCTCGGATCGATGTTGTTGTCCAGCAGATCCTTGACAGCCCCGGAAGCGGCAATCTGCAGGTCGCCGATCTTGTTGGTCTTGGCCCAAATGTTCGGCTCCATCGACCCGGTCACATCGAGCATCATCGCCACTTCGATGGTCTTGTCCGAATAGAGCGCCGTTGTGGAAGCGGCGACGCGCTTTATGTCACCCATGTTGAACATCGGGAAATACAGGGCGACATCGACATGGGCGTCCACCTGGACGGTCTTGGCGGTCCTGCTGACAATCAGCCTGTCGAGCACGATCTGGTCGGCCTGCAGGATACCTGCCTGGCTGTTGGCATCGAGAAAGGCCTGCACCGATCTGTTGGCATCGGCTTCCCTGATGACGCCGGTCGTCAGGTCGCGCGCCGTCGACGTGACCGCGGCGTCGACCACGCCCTGCAGGCTCGATCTGGCATTGTAGAGCTGTGTTACGTTGACGGAAAAACCAACGGCCAGCGCCAAGACTGAAGCGGTAAGGCCGAACAGGACTGCGAAATTTCCACCACGATGTCTGGCGAAGACGCCAGCCGCGTGAACAAGACCCCCGAAATTCCGCATCCTGCAGCCTCCACTCGCCTCGGCCTCGTCGCCGCGGGAAGGACAATGCAGGATTCCGACCGGGTGACGCCGCTACGGGACAGAAGGCCAGCCGTTCGCCAACAACCTATTGTTTTTGTTAGGTTGAGAGCTGCGCAAAGGTGAATGACCGGTAAATAGAAAAATACTCTTCCGGCTTCGTTTACCAGTCGCTTACCATGATCAAGCCAAGGGATCACGCAATGCCCGATGACGTCCTGTTGCGGCACAGGGCTCCTGTGCCGAAGCGGACCAGCTGTTAGAAATCGCAGGGCGTCAAACTTGCCGGATCACATGCCCGGCTACCGGGAGATCAGGCCAGCATCTGCGCGCTGACCGTCCTGTCGATGGCATGATAGGGCGGATTGAACAAATTGCCTTCCTGTTCGTAGGTCCACACCTTGAACAGGCTGAGCCGATGCGGGCCGAAGCTGTGCAGCAGCGGCACGTCGGTAGCGTCGCGCCCGCGCGCGATGACGACGCGGCCGACCCTCGGCGTGTTGTGGCGAGGATCGAACGCGTACCATTTGCCGTCGAGGAACACTTCCATCCACGCCGAGAAATCCATCGGCGCCGGATCGGCGGGCACGCCGATGTCGCCGAGATAGCCGTTCACATAGCGCGCCGGAATGTTCATGCAGCGGCAGAGAGTTATCGCCAGATGAGCGAAGTCGCGGCAGACGCCGACGCGCTCCTCATGCGCCTGCGCCGCGGTGCGGGTCGAACGCGCGTAGCCGTAGCCGAACGATAGGCGGTTGTGGACATAGTCGACGATCGCTTGCACCCGCGCCCAACCCGAGGGGACATGGCCGAAAAGCTGCCACGCCAGGCCGCTGAGGTGATCGGTCTCGCAATAGCGGCTGCCGAGGAGATAACCGAGCACCTCGTCGGGCAGTTCCGCCACCGGGACTTCCCTGGCCAGCGTGTTGACCGCATCGGTCTCGCCACTGTCCTCGACGACCGCATCATAAAGGATGCGAAAACCGCCGGCGGGCGCGGTGAAGCGGCGGCAGCCATTGCCATAGAGATCGTGGTAGAGCCTGGTCGACACCGCAGGCGATGTCAGCACCCGTGTCTGCCGTTTGATGTCGGCCTGCCTGTCCTTGTGGATCTCGAGCAGTGAAATCACCGGGGTGGCCGCGGTGCACTCGATAGCGATTTCGTAGCCGAGCCGGATCAGCATCGCAGTCCCCTTCGATCGTCGTGGAAAACAGTTTTGCTCAAACGCGAGAGGACGGACTGTGGTTCCCTGGGACTATCGAAAAGGTGGCCCTCGCGCCTTCCCATACCGACGCCGCGACGTTAGGTTCGGCGACCGCCATAAGCGCTCCCCCAATTCAAGGAAAACCATGTTCGCAGGCAAGAAATTCGCGGCCTTCCTCTTCGATATGGATGGCACGCTGCTCAATTCGACCGCGGCCGCGGAACGCGTCTGGAGCAATTGGGCGATGGGGCACGGCCTCGACGTGGCGACTTTCCTGCCAACGATGCATGGCAGGCGGGCCATCGAGACCGTCCGCCGGCTGGCACTTCCCGGGGTCGACCCACAGCACGAGGCGAACGAGATTACACGGGCCGAAATCGCCGATGTCGAAGGGGTCAATGCCATCGCCGGCGCCGCGGCATTCCTGGGTGAGCTGCCGCCGGATCGCTGGGCCATCGTCACATCATCGCCGCTCGCGCTTGCGCTGGTGCGGATCGAAGCGGCGGGCATCCCGCGTCCGGCGACAATGGTCACGGCGGAAGACGTGGTTCACGGCAAGCCTGCTCCCGACTGCTTCCTGTTGGCGGCCGAACGGCTTGGCTTCGACGCCCACGACTGCGTGGTTTTCGAGGACGCGACGCCGGGCATCCAGGCGGGCGAGGCGGCCGGCGCCACGGTGGTGGTGATCACCGCGACGCATCAGCACAAGATGGAGACGCCGCACGAAACCATTTTTGACTACAGCAACCTGACGGCGGTCACCGACGCCCAGGGCCAGCTTGGTCTGGAGCAGATACGAAGCGCGGCGGCTTCCTAAAGCGCGTCCCGTTGAGACCGATTCAAGCGACGCGCTTTAGGCCTTCTTGTTGTGCATGTCGTTATCGCAAAACCGAGGCCACTTTTGCGCGACATGCATTAGAAATCGCTGGTCAGGCCCTTGACCTCCCAGTCGCCGTAGCGGCCGGGTTCCTTGCCGCCACGGCCGCCGATTTCCTTCGGCGCCGCGGCTTCCTTCTCCAGATATTTCACGCGCCTTGCTTCGGCTTCCGCGAGCGCACGGCTGGCCTCCGGCGTCAGCGCCTTCGGCTGGACGTCATGGCCAAGGTCGGCATCGGTTTTACTGGTCTCGTCGTTCATGCGATATTTCCGGCGGATTGAAACAGGAACTGGCGTTTCCCATCATATAGCGATGACCTCGCAACGATCGACCCCTTTTCACCGCCACAGGGACAGGAGCAGACGATGAACAGACTTCGCACCGCCATGCTGCTTGCCGCGATGACGGCACTGTTCATGGGCGTTGGCTTTCTGATCGGCGGATCGGGCGGCATGATGATCGCGCTGGTCTTTGCCGCCGGCACCAATCTGTTCAGCTACTGGAACGCCGACAAGATGGTGCTGTCGATGAACCGCGCCGTTGAAGTCGACGAAAAGAACGCGCCCGAATATTACGCCATCGTTCAGTCACTGGCCCAACAGGCCGGCCTGCCGATGCCGAAGACCTACCTGATCGACAATCCGCAGCCGAACGCCTTCGCCACCGGTCGCAACCCGCAGAATGCGGCCGTCGCCGCCTCCACTGGACTGCTGCAGAGGCTGAGCCATGAAGAAGTCGCCGCGGTGATGGCGCATGAACTCGCCCATGTGCAGCACCGCGACACGCTGACCATGACCATCGTCGCCACATTTGCCGGGGCCATCTCGATGCTCGGAAATTTCGCCTTCTTCCTTGGCGGCAACCGCGACAACAATCCGTTCGGCTTTGTCGGCGTGCTGGCGGCGATGATCGTAGCGCCCTTTGCGGCGATGATCGTGCAGATGGCGGTCAGCCGCACCCGCGAATACGAGGCCGATCGGCGCGGTGCCGAAATCTGTGGACACCCGCTCTGGCTGGCGTCCGCCCTTGACAAGATCGCTCGCGGCGCCGAACGCATTCCCAACCCCGATGCCGAGCGCAATCCGGCAATGGCGCATCTCTTCATCATCAATCCTCTTTCCGGCGAGCGCATGGACAGTCTGTTTTCCACCCACCCGAGCACCGAAAACCGCATCGCCGCCTTGCAGGCGATGGCGCGCCAGATGGAAGGCAGCGACACTCGAGTCGCACCACGCCAGGCCCCGGCCCCCCGGCAGCCGGACGAACAGCCGCCGTCAGGCCCATGGGGCCAGGCGGCGCGACCTGAACAGCCGGCGGAATCGGCTGAACCGAAGCCCAATCCATGGGGGCGCAACCCGACTGGGCCCAAAGGCCGGTGGTCGTGAGCGTGGCGGGCAGAGGACCTCGACGCACAGTTTCAGGCGATCAGGAACACAAGGACGGCGGCGACTTCGTTGCCGGTCTCGCCGCCCGCAAGGCGGCGGCGCGCCTGCTTGCCGCAGTCATCGACGCCAGGACGCCGCTCGACGGGCTGACCGACCACGAGAACGGCCACCCGCAGTACAGAGCGCTCGACTTGCGCGATCGCGGCCTGGTGCGTGCCATCTTGGTCACCGCACTGCGCTATCGCATGACCATCACCGGGTTGCTGGCGCGCCGGCTGGAAAAGCCACTGCCGCCCAATGCCACCGCCCTGTCGCACATATTGCACGTGGCGGCGGCACAGATCCTGTTCCTCGACATTCCCGACAGCGCCGCCGTCGACTTGGCGGTGACCCACGCCAAATCAGATCCGCGCACGGTGCGCTTTTCCGGTCTGGTCAACGGCGTGCTGCGCACGCTCGCGCGCGCCAAGGAAACGGAGTTGCCTGCCGCCCTTGCCGCCACCGACGAAGCGCCCAAATGGTTCTCCGACCGGCTGAAGGCTGCCTACGGCAATGAAAAGGCCAGGCAGATTCTCGCCGCGCATCGCCACGAAGCGCCGGTCGATTTCTCGGTCAAGGCCGATCCCGAACTGTGGGCCGAGCGGCTCGGCGGCATCGTCCTGCCAACCGGCACAATTCGGGTGGAAAAGCTTGCCGGGCCCGTCACCGAATTGCCCGGCTTTGCCGACGGCGCCTGGTGGGTCCAGGACGCCGCCGCCAGCCTGCCGGCGCGGCTGTTCGGTGATGTCAGGGGGCTGCGCGTCGCCGATCTCTGCGCCGCGCCCGGCGGCAAGACCGCGCAGCTCGTTCTCGCCGGCGCCAAGGTCACCGCCGTCGACACGTCGAAGAACCGGCTGGTGCGGCTGACGCAAAATCTCGACCGCCTCGGTCTGTCCGCCGACATCGTCCAGGCCGACCTCACCAAATACGAGCCGAAGGAATTGTTCGACGCCGTGCTCCTCGACGCGCCCTGCTCGTCGACTGGCACGGTGCGGCGACATCCCGACGTGCCATGGACCAAGACGGCAGCCGATGTTGAAAAACTGGCCGACCTGCAACGCAGGCTGCTCGCCCGCGCCGTCACCCTGGTAAAACCCGGCGGCAGGATCGTCTTTTCCAACTGTTCGCTCGACCCGCTCGAGGGCGAGGAGCTCTATCGCGCGTTTCTGGCCGGCACGGCTGAAATAGCCGACGATCCGCTGCAGCAAGGCGAGATCGCCGGCATCGATCCGTTCCTGACGCCGCAAGGCACATTGCGCACCACGCCCGCCGATCTGGACCTCGGCGCGCCGGAACGCTCGGGCCTCGATGGCTTCTTCGCCGCCCGCATGCGCAGAGCCGGCTAACTATTTAACCGCCGGGATTTACTGGCTATTTTAGCGAAGGTCGAAGGCAAGACCGGGTGAACCGGCGCCGTCCGATGGAATTCGCCTTCGCACGAGTCGTGCAATCATGTAAACTTGCGCCGGGGTAGAGGACGATCAGGAGGGGATTTGGCACTTGCTGCCAGCAACACGACGCGTCTATGGACGCTTGTCGCGAAGGAGTTCTGGCGCAAAACGCGCCGGCGCTTGCGTGCCGGGCCGATCTATCGCTGGCGCTATTCCGGCCGCACGCCCGAACGTGTGCTGATCGCACCGCCGGACCTGCGTCTGGCCGACCCGCAGATCGCGCTCGAGATCTACTACGGCCGTTATCCCCTGTCGGGGCATCTGGTCGAGACCGGCGGCAAATCGCCCTTCCAGATCAACGTGCCCAACCATGGCTGGCAAAAGACGCTGCACGGCTTTCGCTGGCTGCGCCACATGCGCGCCGCCGGCACCGAACTGGCCGCCGCCAACGCCCGCGCGCTGGTCTCCGACTGGATCACCATCCATGGCAGCCATATTTCCGGCATCGCCTGGGAGCCCGGCACGACGGCCAAGCGCATCATCGCATGGCTGCAGCATTCCCCTGTCGTGCTGCAGGGCGCCGAATTCCCCTTCTACCGCGCCTTCCTGAAGACGCTTGCCGTCCAGATCCGCTACCTCAGGTCGATGGCGCGCGAAATGCCGGATGGCAAGGACAGGCTGCGCGCCCGCATCGCGCTGGCCTTCGCCGCCCTGTCCTTGCCGGCGCCGGCATCGGCGCTGCGCGGCGCCACCCGCAACCTCGCCGCGGAGCTCGACCGCCAGATCCTTGCCGATGGCGGTCACATTTCACGCAATCCGATGGTCGTCCTGGAAATCCTCGCCGACCTTTTGCCGCTGCGCCAGACCTATGCCAACCAGGCCGAAACGCCGCCGCAGGCGCTCATCGGCGCCATCGACCGCATGCTGCCGGCGCTGCGCTTCTTCCGCCATCAGGACGGCAGCCTCGCCCGCTTCAACGGCATGGGCGCCACCATTCACGATCGTATCGCCACCATCCTGCGTCACGACGACACCGCCGGTTCGCCGCTGCTGCATGCCCCGCATTCCGGCTACGAGCGCCTGTCGATGGGCGGCGTCACCGTCATCGCCGACACAGGGCTGCCGCCGCCGGTCGACGTGTCCAATGCCGCGCACGCCGGCTGCCTCGCCTTCGAACTGTCGTCCGGCCGCCAGCACTACATCGTCAACGCCGGCATCGACACCTATGGCGTCGCCGAGTTCCGACCGCTGGCGCGCGCTACCGCCGCGCACTCGACCGCCACTATCAACGACACCTCGTCGGCACGCTTCAGCCATTCGTTACGCGTCAACGACCTGCTCGGCTCACCATTGATCGGCGGGCCGCAGCAGGTGCAGTGCAAGCGCACCGACCAGAAAGGAATTCAAGGCTTCATCGCCCGCCATGACGGCTATGTCCCGCGCTTCGGCTTCCTGCATGAGCGCGAACTGAAGCTGTCGCAGAACGGCAACGTGCTGGCCGGCAGGGACCGCTTTCTGCGCCCCGGCAATGCGGCGATCCGCAACAATGGCCGCGACTTCGTCACCATCCGCTTCCACGTCCACCCCGACGTCAACCTGCTGCAGGACGAGCACGATCGACTGGTCCTGGCCGGCGATCAGGCCGACAGCTGGGTGTTCACCTCCAGCGAAGTGGTGCCGGAGGTCGAGGAATCGATCTATTTCGCCGGTCTTGGCGGCCCGCGTCGCAGCCGCCAGATCGTGCTTGCCTTCAAAGCCTCGGACGTCGCCGAAGTCCACTGGCAGCTGACGCGCACCAGCATCGCCGGCTATCCCGAGAACAACTGATCTGGCGCGCGAAAACAGTCGGCTCGCTCAAGCCTGTTGCGAGATACCGAAGGCGTCATAGGTGCTGAGCGATGGCGGGCCGGCGAAGGCGAAGCGGATCTTGTCGACCATCGCCGCCGCTTGGCCGCTGCGGTCATAGCGCTCTGCGTCCTCGACGGTGTTCCATATGGTGATTGCCATGAATGTGTCTCGCGCTTGATGCTGCTGCAGCAGCACTGCGCTGATATTGCCGTTTGCGGCGCGGATAGCGGGGATCGCCTCGGTTTCATAGATCGCCCGCAATTGCTCCGTCATTTCCGGCAACGCTGTGAACTGGCCAATACGGACAAATGCCATCAGTTTCCTCCATTGACGAGAAGAGGAGCCTATATCCGCGCCCGGCAAATTGCATATGAAACCGTCGAATGAAGCGCGACGCTTGATTTCCGGGCCTCATGTGCTACGCGCGGGTACCCACCACACCAGCCGTGAAAGGCCGCCGCCCATGGCCGTCGCCGCCAAGAACATTCCAGCACCTGACCTCGTTCCGGTGCGTCGCGCCCTGCTCTCCGTCTTCGACAAGACCGGGCTGATCGATTTCGCCAGGGCGCTGGCGGCTGCCGGCGTCGAACTGGTCTCGACCGGCGGCACGGCAAAGGCGATCGCCGAGGCGGGCCTGGCAGTGCGTGACGTCTCCGAGCTCACCGGCTTTCCCGAGATCATGGATGGCCGCGTCAAGACCTTGCATCCCAGCGTGCATGGCGCGCTGCTTGGTGTGCGCGACGACCCCGAGCACTCGGCTGCGATGCGCAAATACGGCATCGAGCCGATCGATCTCGTCGTCTCCAATCTCTATCCGTTCGAGGAGGTCCGCCGCTCCGGCGCCGACTATGCCGCGATTGTCGAGAACATCGACATTGGCGGCCCGGCGATGATCCGCGCCTCGGCCAAGAACCATGCCTATGTCGCCATCGTCACCGACCCCGGCGACTACGCCTCGGTGCTGAACGCGCTGGAGATGAACATCGGCTCGCTGTCGCTGGATTTCCGCAAGAAGCTGGCGGCCAAGGCCTTTGCCCGCACCGCCACCTATGACGCGGCGATCTCCGGCTGGTTCGCCGAGGCGCTGGAGATCGAGCATCCCATGTGGCGCGCCTTCGGCGGCAGGCTGGTCGAGGTGATGCGCTACGGCGAGAACCCGCACCAGAGCGCCGGCTTCTACGTCAATGGCGACAAGCGGCCTGGCGTCGCCACGGCGCGCCAGTTGCAGGGCAAGCAGCTCTCCTACAACAACATCAACGACACCGACGCCGCCTTCGAACTGGCCGGCGAATTCGATCCGAACCGCTCCGCTGCCGTCGCCATCATCAAGCACGCCAACCCGTGCGGCGTCGCCGAGGGCGCGTCGCTGAAGGCAGCCTATGCCAAGGCGCTCGCCTGCGATCCGGTCTCGGCCTTCGGCGGCATCGTCGCCATGAATCGCACCCTCGACGCCGAGGCCGCCGAGGAGATCGTGAAAACCTTCACTGAGGTGATCATCGCGCCCGACGCGACCCACGAGGCAGCCGCAATCGTCGCGGCGAAAAAGAACCTGCGCCTGCTGGTCACCGGCGGCCTGCCGGACCCGCGCACCCCAGGCACGACGGTCAAATCCGTCGCCGGTGGCATCCTCGTCCAGGGCAGGGACAATGCCGTGGTCGACGACCTCGAGCTGAAAGTGGTGACCAAGCGCGCACCGACAGCGGCCGAAATGGCCGACCTGAAATTCGCCTTCCGCATCGCCAAGCACGTCAAGTCCAACGCCATCGTCTACGCCAGGGACGGCGCCACCGTCGGCATCGGCGCCGGCCAGATGAGCCGGGTCGATTCCTCGCGCATTGCCGCGCGCAAGGCGCTCGACGCGGCCGAGGCGGCGGGCCTCGCCGAACCGCTGACCAAGGGCTCGGTTGTCGCCTCTGACGCGTTCTTCCCCTTCGCCGACGGATTGCTGTCGGCGATCGAAGCCGGCGCCACCGCCGTCATCCAGCCCGGCGGCTCGATGCGCGACGACGACGTCATCGCCGCCGCCGACGCGCACGGGATCGCCATGGTGTTTACGGGGGTTCGGCACTTCCGGCACTGAAGGGCCTTTACCCTCCCCCTTGTGGGGGTAAGAAGCGGTTCGCGCAGCGAACGAAAAGCCAATTGCTTGGCTTTTCGAGCTTCGAACGCCCTGAGCCTGCGAAGGGCTGGGAATGAATGATCAACAGCCCGGCCGGGTCCCCGCTGCTGCGCAGCGTCCCGGCGTTCGCCGGCCTTTCATCGTGCCACCGGCACGCTGAATTCGCTGCGCGAACCGGGCTGCTCACCCCCACAAGGGGGAGGGTAAATCATTCCACCGGCTGGTCCGCCGGATACGGCGTCCTGATCAGGATCGCCATGCCTATGCCCAGGAACAGGATGATCACCGCCATGCCGAGCCGCGCCGAGCCGCTGACGGCGGTGATGGTCGCCACCAGGAACGGCGCCAGGAAGCTGGTCGCCCGCCCGGCCAGCGCATAGATGCCGAAATAGCGGCCGGATTCCGCCGCCGTGACGCTGCGCGCCATGTAGGAGCGCGACGATGCCTGCACCGGCCCGAAGGCCAGGCCGATCAACAGGCCGTACAGGATGTAGGCCTTTTCGGCCGCGGTGCCGAACAGGCCGCCCGAATCGGCCGTCGACAGCTGTATCAGGCCGAGCAGCGTGAAGCCCGGACCGGTCGAGACGACGCCGACGGTGGCGATAGACAGCATGACCAGCGCAATCATCACCACCACCTTGGAGCCGAGCGCGGTGTCGAGGCGCGCCGCAACCCAGCAGCCCAGGATGGCGACGACATTGAGGATGATGCCGAACATGCCGATCTCGGTGATCGACCAGTGGAACATCGCCGCCGCGAAGGTGCCGCCCAGCGCCAGCAGCGCGTTGACGCCGTCCTGGTAGATCATGCGGGCGACGAGAAAGCGGAAGATGCCGCCACGCTGGCGCACCTCGGCCAGCGTCGATTTCAGCTCTGAAAGGCCTTCGCGCACCGCCGGCCCGATAGGGATGCCCTTGATGGCATCCGGCGTGAAGAAGAACATCGGCAGGATGAACAGGAAGTACCAGCCGGCCGACAGCGGCCCGGTGGCGCGCGCGTCCTCGCCGAGTTTCGGGTCGAGGCCGAACAGCGGGTCGAGGCCGATGATCGTCTTGCCGGTCTCGGGCGAGCCGGCCATGCAGGTAACGACGAAAATCAGCGCTATCATGCCGCCGAGATAACCAAGGCCCCAGGCAATGTTGGAAATGCGGCCGATTTCGCTTTTCGGCACCAGGCGCGGCATCATCGAATCGTTGAACACGGTCGAGAATTCCGCCGCCACCGAAGCCAGCGAGAACAGCGCCACGATGAGGAACAGGTTGGAACCGGGGGCCGCGAACCACAACAGGCAAAGGCTGGTGATCTTGATCGCGGCGAAGAACGCGATCCATGGCTTGCGCGGGCCGGTCTGGTCGGCGATCGAGCCGAGGATCGGCGACAGCACGGCGATGACCAGTCCCGCCGCTGCAATGCCATAGCCCCAGACCGCCTGGCCGGTATTGGGATCGCTCGCCATGCGCGAAACGAAATAGGGGCCGAAGATGAAGGTGGTGACGACAGTGAAGAACGGCTGCGCCGCCCAGTCGAAGAACATCCATCCCCAGATGCCGCGCCCGGACGCACGCTGCACGGTTACCTCGGTCATGTCCCCTCCTCAGCGTCTGCTCCACGCGTCGCGCGCCATGTCTGCATGTTTTTTCGTGATGGTGCAAACGAACAAGCGTGGCGCCGCCCCTCATTGCCCTGCCGGGCATTTCTCCCCGTATAGTGACGGGAGAAAGACGCGGTCATCGACGTTTCGCCAACGGTCAGCGTTGTAGTAAGGCGCCGACGATCGCGACAGGCTCCCTCCTCCCCGTCACTATACGGGGAGAAGGTGGCGGCAGCCGGACGAGGGCAGCACCAGCCTTGTGAAGCGAATGGGTTCACATCCCCGTCAGATCGCTCATCAGCCCCGACGCGACCGACAGCCGCGACACGGTGATGTCGCCGCCTTCGGTGAGCGCCTGAAGCCGCTCGCGGATGCGCGCCACCCGCTCGCCGCCGGCTTCCAGCCAGGCCACCACCGGATCCGCGGCCTTGGCATGACCGGTGAGTGCTGCCACCGCAATGCCGCGCCGCGCTGCCCCGATCGTGTCGGTGGCGCGCGACAGCGCCAGCTGATCGTAGTAGTCGGAGGGCGTGATCGAACGCGCCGCGTCCTCGACACGCGGGATACGGAAGGCATCGCTGACCGCGAAGAACGCCTTGGCCGCGGCAACGATGTCGGCGCCGGCCGTGCGCGCCGTCAGCGCGATGTCGGGGATGAGCTCCGCCACCTCGTTCAGCGCCAATTGCCCGGCCAGCTTTTCCGGCGCGCCACTCTTGAACAGCCCGTGCCGCTTCTCCTCGATACGCTCACGCGAGAAGGCCGGCAGCAGTGAAACGAGCTTGGGTTCCAGTGCCTTGCGCGCTTCCATGAGTTCGCCAATGCGCTGACCAAGTGGTGCGGTGCCGGCATCGTTCTTGAGATACCAGCCGCTGGTCACGTAGATCAGCCGGCTGACCGCCTGGTAGAGATCGAGCTGCACCTGGCCGTCGATCAGATTGTCGAGCGCGTCGATCTCGAGATAGAGCGCCGGCAAGGCAAAACCGTCGCGCACCACAGCAAAAGTGCGCACCACGTCGGCCGCGGTACGTCCGGTCGCTTCCTGCAACCGGTTGACGAAGGACGGGCCGCCGCGATTGACCAGGTCGTTGGCGACGACCCGGGCAATGATCTCGCGGCGCAACCTGTGGTCGTTGATCTCGGCTGCGTATTTCTTCGCCATCCGGTCCGGGAAATAGCCCATCAGGTCGCGATCGAAATGCACGTCGTCCGGCACGTCGCTGGCGACGATATCGGAAAACAGCACGATCTTGGCATAGGCCAGCAACACGCCGAGCTCGGCCCTGGTCAGCGGCTCGCCGCGTGCTTCGCGCTCGGCAAGGGCCGCCGGCGAAGGCAGCGTCTCGACGGCGCGGTCGAGCAGGCCGCGTCCCTCCAGCGCCGTCATGAAGCGGCTTTGGTGCGCGATGTCGGCGAGGCCGCGCTTGCGGGCGATCGAAAGCGCCAGCGTCTGCTCGTAATTGTTGGACAGCACCAGTCCGCCAACCTCGTTGGTCATTTCGGCCAGCAGCTTGTTGCGCGCCGGGCGCGTCAACGACCCCTTGCGCATGGCCGAAGCCAGCGCAATCTTGATGTTGACCTCAACGTCGGAGCAGTTGACGCCGCCCGAATTGTCGATCGCGTCCGAGTTGCAGCGGCCGCCATTCATGCCGAACTCGATGCGGGCCCGCTGCGTCACGCCGAGATTGGCGCCCTCGCCGATCACCTTGGCGCGCACATCGAGCGCGGTGATGCGGACGGCATCATTGGCGCGGTCGCCGACCTCGGCGTTGGTTTCGCCGGATGCCCTCAAATACGTGCCGATGCCGCCGAACCAGAGCAGATCGACCGGCGCCTTGAGGATGGCGCCCATGATCTCGACCGGCGTGGCGGTCGTCTTGGCCAGACCGATCGCCGCCGCCGCCGCCGCCGGCAAGGTGATCGACTTCTGGTTGCGCGACACGATGATGCCGCCTTCCGACAGTTTGGTCTTGTCGTAGTCCTGCCAGCTCGAACGCGGCAGGGCGAACATGCGCTCGCGCTCGGCCATCGAAGCCGCCATGTCGGGATCGGGATCGATGAAGATGTCGCGATGGTCGAAGGCGGCGATCAGCCTGGTCTTCGGCGACAATAGCATGCCGTTGCCGAACACGTCACCCGACATGTCGCCGACACCGACGACGGTGAAGGGCGAGGTCTGGATGTCGCGGTTCATCTCGCGGAAATGCCGCTTGACCGCCTCCCAGGCGCCCTTGGCGGTGATGCCCATCTTCTTGTGGTCGTAGCCGGCCGAACCGCCACTGGCGAAGGCGTCGTCGAGCCAGAAGCCATGCTTCTCGCTGATGGCGTTCGCCGTGTCGGAGAAGGTCGCCGTGCCCTTGTCGGCGGCAACGACGAAATATGGATCGTCCGGGTCGCGGCGCACGACGCCGGCCGGCGGGATGACGCCGTCGAGGCCGATATTGTCGGTGATCGACAGCAGGCTGGAGACAAAGTTCTTGTAGGCCGAGGTGCCGGCCTCGAAGATCGCATCGCGGCTGCCGCCCGCCGGCAGGCGCTTGGGGAAAAAGCCGCCCTTGGCGCCAACCGGCACGATGACGGCGTTCTTGACCTGCTGCGCCTTGACCAGGCCAAGCACTTCGGTGCGGTAGTCCTGGGCGCGGTCCGACCAGCGCAGACCGCCCCGCGCCACAGGCCCGAAGCGCAGATGCAGCCCCTCGACCTCGGAACCGTAGACGAAGATCTCCCGCCACGGCCGCGGCGCCGGCAAGCCGTCGACCGCATGCGAATCGAGTTTGATCGCCAGCGACTGGCCTTTCTCTTTCGTATCGGCAACGAAATGATTGGTGCGCAGCGAGGCTTCGATCAGATTGAGGTAGCGGCGGATGATAGTGTCGTCGTCGATGTTCGGCACATCTTCCAGCGCATCCTTGATCTTGGCCTTGAGGTGCTTTGCCGCTACCACGCCTTCGGCCTCGGCCGTCGGGCCAAGCCGGGAGATGAACAGGGCGTGCAGGCCGCGCGCGATATCGGGATAGCGGTTGAGCGCGGCAGCGATGAAGTCCTGGCTTTGCGGAATGCCGACCTGCTGCAGATAGCGGCCATAGGCGCGCAGGATGGTGATCTCGCCCGACCACAGGCCTGCGGTCTGGGCAAGGCCGTTATAGCCGTCATTATCGACGTCACCGCGCCAGACGGACAGGAATGCGTCCTCGAACAGCGCACCGCCATCGGTAAGGTCGATCGGCTTGCCGTAGCTGTTCTCGAGCTCCATGTCGTGAATGAAGACCATACCGGGCTGGTCGTCACCGACCTCGAAGGTGCGCTCGCTGATGACTCGGAAGCCGATGTTTTCCAGCACCGGCACGCGCCGTGACAACGCCACCGGGCTGCCGTGGTGATAGATCTTTAGCGACGCCTGATGCGGCTTCTGCTCGGCATTGCGATAATAGTCGATGGCGATCGGATTGCTGGCGCTGATCTCGGCGATGCGCCCCGCATCGGCCAGCGCCACCGCTGCGCTGAACGTATCGCGGTAGCTTTCCGGCAGCCGTGCGGCGATGCTCTTCAAAGCCTGGTTGCCACCATTGGCGTCGGCCGCGTCGGAAAGGGCGTCCTCCCAGGTGCGCACGATGTCACGGATCGCCGCCTCGATTGCCGCTTGCTCGACCTTCGGCGTCTTGCCGCCGGAGCGGCCGATGATGAAATGGACACGCGCCAGGCCGCCTTCGGGGAAGGCAGGATAATAGGCCGACAGCCGGCCTTCGAACACGGTCTTGAGATAGCTGCCGATCTTCTCGCGCGCGACACTGTCGTAACGGTCGCGCGGCACGAAGACGAGTATCGAGACGAAACGATCAAACTGGTCGACGCGCACCAGCGCCCTGACCCGCGGCCGCTCGACCAGGCCGAGAATGGCTGCGGCGTGCTTCTTCAGGATCGGCACCGGGACCTGGAACAACTCGTCGCGCGGATAGCTCTCCAGCACGTTGATCAGCGCCTTACCGGAGTGATCGTGCCGGTCAAAGCCGGACTTGGCGATGATGGTTTCGGCCTTCGACCGCAGATACGGGATCTTCATCACGGAGCGCGTGTAGGCGGTCGAGGTGAACAGGCCGACGATGCGCAATTCGCCCGCCAGCGTGCCCTTGGACGTGTAGGTCTTGACGCCGATGTAGTCGAGATAGATGCGGCGGTGCACGGAGGACTTGGCATTGGCCTTGGTGACGATCAGCGGCTCCGGCCCGTGCAGGAAGGCGCGGATTTCCGGTGTCGTCGTCACCGCTTCCGTGCCGCGCCTCAGCACCAGCACGTCCGGATCGGACAGGATGCCGAGACCAGGCTTGTCGGCGCGCTCCAGCGTGCCGCTTTCCTCGCCGCCGGTGTATTTGAACTCGCGCATGCCGAGGAAGGTGAAATTGTCGTCGCGCAGCCACTCCAGGAAGGCGATCGCCTCGGCAACGCTCTTCTTGTCGAGCGGCACCGCCGAATAGCGGAACTCCGAGATCGCCTGATCGAGGCGGGCCAGCATCGGCCGCCAGTCGTGGACCGCTGCATGCACCTGGCCGAGCATCTTGCGCAGCCGCTCGGTCAATCCGCCCGCCTGCTCGGCGGTCAGCCGCGGGATATGGACATGGATGACGCTCAGCCGGTCGTGGCTGCCGTCGTCCTTGGCGAAATTGCCGTCGCCGAGGATTTCTTCCACACCGCCTTTTCCGCGGCGAACGGTGATGACCGGGTGGGTGACCAAGGTCGGTTCGCCGGCGCTTTCGGTGATCTCGCCGAGGATGGAATCGAACAGGAACGGCATGTTGTCGTTGACGACCGTGATCACCGTCACCGGGCGGCCCTGGCGGACGACGCCTGAATCGGCATCGACGGCGACGACGCACTCACTCTTCTTGTGGCCGGCGACCGCCTGGCCGGCAAGATCGGCCGCGCGTTCGAGGTCGGCCACCTCATAGGCGGCGATGTCTTCAGCCGGCGCGCGGGCGAGCAGATAGTCGGCAAGCCTGGTTGGTCGTTCCTCCGTCTTTGCCGCTGGGGTGGTCTTTTTCTTCGACTTCGCTGCGGATTTCACGCTGGCCATGATGCCATTCCTCCCGTCGCATGCTTTTGTGACTATGGTAGCAGATGAGCGCTGTTTGGCGACAAAGGTTTGACGGCTTGMCAAGATTTATCGGAATTCGGCGACAGGACATCGCCCAACGAGGAGAAGCCACCCCATGACCGGCAAAATCACCGCGCTTGACCTTGCTTCGGGAGAGCTGAGCGAGGCGACAAAAGCCTATTTCGCCAAATGCGAGGAGAAGCTCGGGCTCGTCCCCAACGTGCTGCGCGCCTATGCCTTCGACGACAAGAAGCTGCGCGCCTTTACCGACATGTACAACGACCTGATGCTGGGCGAGTCCGGCCTGTCGAAACTGGAACGTGAGATGATCGCGGTTGCCGTCTCCTCGATCAACCATTGCTATTATTGCCTGACCGCGCATGGCGCGGCGGTGCGCCAGTTGTCCGGCGACCCGACGCTCGGCGAGATGATGGTGATGAACTTCCGCGCCGCCGAGCTTTCGCCGAGGCAGACCGCAATGCTCGAGTTCGCCGTCAAGCTAACGGAAGAGCCGGCTAAGATCGTCGAGGCTGATCGAGCCGCACTGCGCAAGGCCGGCTTCACCGATCGCGACATCTGGGACATCGCCTCGACCGCTTCGTTCTTCAACATGTCGAACCGTGTGGCGGCGGCAATCGACATGCGGCCGAACGACGAATACCACGCCATGGCGAGGTAAGCTGCTGGAGCCAGCCGCGCTCTACATTAGCCCTTTCGCATTCTCGTTGCATGTTCGCCGCTTTGGTCCGATGATTGCCAGGCGGCGTGACCGCATGCCGGTTCGATGCCGCTGATCAAGGGAGGAGAACATGGCGAAGTTTCTCTACGTCTATCACGGCTCGGGCAAGATGCCGACCGAGGAGGCCGAACGGCAGGCGGCAATGGACGCCTGGACGCACTGGTATGGCAAGCTCGGCTCGGCCGTGGTCGACGGCGGCAATCCGGTCGGCATGTCGAAGATGGTGCTGCCCGGCGGCAAGGTCGAGAACAATGGCGGCAGCAATCCAACCGCCGGCTATACGATCGTTGAAGCAAAAGACATCGACGATGCCGTCGGCAAGGCCAAGGATTGTCCTATCCTTATGGACCCGGCTTTCAGCGTCGAGATCGCGCCGATCATTGAAGTGATGTGACGCGGCGTTTTAAGCGTGATCCTCCTAACCGAGGGTCTGCGAAGCAGAAAAAGTTCCCGCTTTTCGCTGACGCCGTCCTTCGGTTCGGATTCATGCCCTATCACCGCGCCGCGATCGCTGCGGCGGCACCGGCCATCGTCGTGGCGCTGACGCGGTTGGCGATCTTCATGGCGCGCTTGCTTTTCAACAGCTTGCGCGCCTGCGAGGCGGCGAGCACCCAGGCGAGATTGATGACGATGAGGACCACCGCCATGGTCGCCGTCAATTCGACCCAGCCGAGGATGCTCACCGACGCGAGGTCGATGATCGTCGGCAGCAGCGCCAGGTAGAACATCATGATCTTGGGATTGCCGAGCGTCACCGCCATGCCGGCGAAGAACAGTTTTGCGGGCGAATCCTCGCGCGGCATCTCGCCCTCTTTGGCGTCGACCGGCGCGGTCCACATCTTGAAGGCGAGATAAGCGAGATAGGCGACGCCGATCCATTTCACGACGACGAAGGCGAAGTGAAAACTCTGCGCCACGAGAGCCAGCCCGAACACCGCCAGCGACAGCCAGATACCCTCTCCGATCCACATGGCGAGCAGGAACGGGAACACGTCACGATACCCTTTCGAGATGACCCGCGCGACGAGCGCCGCGATCGACGGGCCCGGCGAACCGGCGGCAACGAACAAGGCGGCGGCGAAGATCAGCAGCGAAGTGAGGTGCATGGTCAGGATCTCTGCTTGAGGTTCGATCCGCCACACTAACCCGACAGCTGTAACGATGGCAAAGGCAAGATAATCGCTGGAGCTTCTCCCTTCTCCTCCATCCCTTACGGGGAGAAGGTGCCGGCAGGCGGATGAAGGGTAGCACCAACGTGAGATAATCAGGTGCCTTGCACCTCTGGCATCTCGCAGCTAGAAGGGCCGCCGCGAAATAATTTCGAGCGTCACTTTGCCTCAGTAACCGCCGGTCTCGTCAACTCCCCCGACACACTGCATGGCGCCGCATTCGCGGTGCCTGTTTTCAATTCATGTGTTCCTCTGGGCGGCGGTTCGAGACCGGTTTGGCACTGCTGAACCGTTGTCGCGCGCTTTCCGCCCGTGACACCTGATTTCCGATCGCCACAGCCTGCCGCCACGCCGCGCCCGCATGGGCATCTCGACATTGCCGACCTGATGAACTTCCCGACGGGAAGGGCTTATCGGCATGTCTGCACTCCTGCGTATCCGCTGGGCGATCGCGCCCAAGACCGCACCTCGACCACTCATCAACTGCAATCGCTGCGGCACCCTGAAGGCCTATCGCTGCAGCGAAAAATTCCGCGTCAACGCCAACGGCAGGCGCATCGACGTCTGGCTGATCTATCGTTGCATCGACTGCGACAATTCCTGGAATTTCGGCATACTGGAGCGCTGCAACCGCCGCGACATCGAACCGGCGCGGCTCGCGGCGCTCGAAAGCAATGATCCGTCACTCGCCCGGCGCCATGCTTTCGACGTCATCGCGCTGCGCAGCCGGGTGGGACGCGTCGAGGAATTTCCCGACGTCGTCGTCCGCAAACAAATGCTCGGCTCCCCTCAAGAGGCCGCAACCATGTTGGAACTCCTGCTCGGGCTCGAAATGCCGACATCGCTGCGGCTTGACCGGCTGCTCGCTAACGAACTCGGCCTCTCGCGATCGCGGCTTCAGACGTTGGAAGAAAGGCGATTGCTAGTCGTCGACCCTGACGGCGCCAAAGCCCTGCGCAAGCCGGCCCGCGCGGGGACCATGATCCGGATCGACCTTGCCGGCGAAACCGACCGGGAGAACATCATCTCGGCCGCCGGCGGGTGAATGAAGAGAGGGGCGAAGCACTTGTGTACTCCGCCCCTCTCAGCTGTAAGAAAAAGAAAATAAGGTTACGCGGCGCCGACTGCCTTGGCCGACTTCTCGAAGCGCTTGCGCTCGTTCGGGTCGAGATAGAGCTTGCGCAGGCGGATGGTCTTCGGCGTCACCTCGACCAGCTCGTCGTCCTGGATCCAGGCTAGTGCGCGTTCCAGCGTCATGCGGATCGGCGGGGTGAGCTTGACCGCCTCGTCCTTGCCGGCGGCGCGGATGTTGGTCAGCTTCTTGCCCTTCAGCACGTTCACTTCGAGGTCGTTGTCGCGGCTATGGATGCCGATGATCATGCCCTGATAGACCTTGACGCCGGGATCGATGACCATCGGGCCGCGATCTTCCAGGTTCCACATGGCATAGGCCACCGCTTCGCCCTGCTCGTTGGAGATCAGCACGCCATTGGTGCGGCCCGGCAATTCTCCCTTGTAGGGCTCGTAGGCATGGAACAGCCGGTTCATCACGGCGGTGCCGCGCGTGTCGGTCAACAGTTCCGACTGGTAGCCGATCAGGCCACGCGTCGGCGCGTGGAAAACGATGCGCTGGCGGTTGCCGCCGGACGGGCGCAGCTCGACCATCTCGGCCTTGCGCTCCGACATCTTCTGCACGACGATGCCGGCATGCTCCTCGTCGACGTCGATGACGACTTCCTCGACCGGCTCCAGCAATTCGCCGCTTTCGCCCTTCTGCATGACGACGCGCGGCCGCGACACGGCGATCTCGAAGCCTTCGCGGCGCATCGTCTCGATCAGCACGGCCAGCTGCAATTCACCGCGGCCGGAGACGAAGAACGAATCCTTGTCCGGCGATTCCTCGATCTTCAGCGCGACATTGCCTTCGGCCTCGCGCAGCAGGCGGTCACGGATGACGCGGCTGGTCACCTTGTCGCCTTCGGTGCCGGCCAGCGGGCTGTCATTGACGAGGAAGGACATGGTCACGGTCGGCGGATCGATCGGCTGCGCATGCAGGGGTTCGGTCACGGACGGGTCGCAGAACGTATCGGCGACAGTGCCCTTCGACAGGCCGGCGATGGCGACGATATCGCCCGCCTGGGCTTCTTCGATCGGCTGGCGCTCGAGTCCGCGGAAGGCGAGGATCTTGGAAATACGGCCGGTCTCGACCAGCGTGCCGTCATGGTGCAGCACCTTGACCGGCTGGTTGGACTTCAGGGTGCCGCTCTCGATGCGGCCGGTGATGATACGGCCAAGGAAAGGATTGGCTTCCAGGATGGTGCCGATCATGCGGAATGGGCCGGGATGAACGGTCGGCGTCGGCACATGCTTGATGACGAGATCGAACAGCGGCGCCAGGCCCTGGTCCTTTGGGCCTTCCGGATTTTCCGAAACCCAGCCATCGCGGCCTGAACCGTAGAGGATCGGGAAATCGAGCTGCTCGTCGGTGGCGTCGAGCGCCGCGAACAGGTCGAACACCTCGTTGACCACCTCGACATGGCGGGCGTCCGGACGGTCGATCTTGTTGATGACGACGATCGGCTTCAGGCCGACCTTGAGCGCCTTGCCAACGACGAACTTGGTCTGCGGCATCGGCCCTTCGGCGGCGTCGACCAGCACGATGGCCGAATCCACCATCGACAGGATGCGCTCGACCTCTCCGCCAAAGTCGGCGTGGCCAGGGGTGTCGACGATGTTGATGCGGGTGTCCTTCCAGTCGACCGAGGTCGCCTTGGCCAGGATGGTGATACCGCGTTCCTTTTCGAGGTCGTTGGAATCCATGGCGCGCTCAGCGACGCGCTGATTGTCGCGGAAGGAGCCGGATTGCCGGAGCAACTGGTCGACGAGGGTGGTTTTTCCATGGTCGACGTGCGCGATGATCGCGATATTACGGATTTTCATGTTCTGGTCTCGGAAGCGTTGCAGGCAGCAGGCCAAAGGCGCTGCCTCTTTCGGTTGCGCGGCTCATACAGGGTTTTTCGCAGTTGCGAAAGAGGACGCGCGACACCAAATACTCATCAAATCTTAAGCATCTGCGTGTGAAATGATTTTGTTAACCAAGGCGGGAACCTTTCGAGGCCCGGACAGTTCGAACGTCATGACCGATAAACTCAACCGATTTTGGCCGCTCATCGCGTCCGCTGCCTTTGCTATCCTGCTGGCGGCCAACGCCGCGCAGTCGGCTGCGACGCAGAAGGAAGCGCGGCCGGCCTTGCCAACCGTTGCGCCATCCGCCGAGCAGGTCTTTGCCGACGCACCCGACGGCGTCGACCCGATGGTGACCGGCCCGGTCAGCGCCGCCTTCAAGCAGAGGCAGGACGCCGCCAACTGCGACACCGCCGTCTGGCCGAACGTCCCGATGGTCTGCTATCCCGACTGACGACCGCCGCCAGCGGTCGTCATTCCAGAGATGACGAAGGTCGGCTTTACGCCGACCGCACCGGGTCGAGCGTGACCTTGTAGAGTTCGTTGTCGTCGCGGTCCATCAGCCGCACCGTCATCTGCTCGCTGGCGCCATTGATATCGACCAGCCCGAAGAATTGAAGGCCGGCTGACGGCGGCAGGTTCTGGCCTTGCTCGGCGGTTGGCGCCTTGATGAATTTCAGCTCCGGACCGAAGGTCATGTCGAAATCGTTCGGGCCGAACGTGCCTGCATGGATCGGGCCCGAGACGAATTCCCAGAACGGATTGAAATCCTGGAACTGCGCCTTGTCGGGATTGTAGTAGTGCGCAGCGGTGTAATGCACGTCGGCGGTCAGCCAGACGGTGTTGCTGATGCCGGCATTCTTGATGAAGCGCAGCAGATCGGCGATCTCGAGCTCGCGTCCCTTGGCCGGGCCGTTGTCGCCATTGCTGACCGCTTCCGCGCCGACCTTCTTGGCGCCATCGTCCCAAACGACGAGGCCGAGCGGCATGTCGGCGGCGATGATTTTCCAGGTTGCCTTCGAATTTGCCAGTTCGCGCTTCAGCCATTTCGTCTGCTGTTCGCCGAGCATGCGCGATTGCGGCGTCATCTCATCTTGCATGTCCGGACCGTTGGGACCGCGATAGGAACGCATGTCGAGGAAGAACACGTCGAGCAGCGGCCCATAGGCAATCTTGCGATAGACGCGGCCCGGCTCGGACGGTTCATAGCGGATCGTCGTCATTTCATGGAACGCACGCGCCGCGCGTGCCGCCAGCACATGGATGGATTTCTCCGTGTACCGGTTGTCGGCGCTGAGATCCTTCGAATCCGACCAGTTGTTCAGCACTTCGTGGTCGTCCCACTGGTAGAAGGTCGGGCAGATGGCGCTGAGGCCCAGCACGTTCTTGTCCATCATGTTGTATTTCCACTGGTCGCGGTATTCGTCCAGCGTCTCGGCGACCTTGCGCTTGCCCTCGATCAGCACGACGTTCTTCCACTTGCCGCCCCCGGGCAGGTCGACCTCGTCCTTCATGGCGCCGTCGGCATAGATGGTGTCGCCCGAATGCAGGAAGAAGTCGGGCGTGTGCTTGCCGATCGTGGCGTAGGTCTTCATGCCGGTCTCGTCGATTCCCCAGCCTTGGCCAGCGGTGTCGCCCGACCAGGCGAACTTGATGTCGCGCCTGGAGGCAGGCGCGGTGCGGAAGCGGCCCGTGATCGGCTCGGAAACCACATTGATGTCGGCGAGATCGGCCGCCGTCATGCGATAGAAGATATCCTGGTCGGAAGCGAGGTCGGTGAGCAGACGCTTGACCGTATAGTCGCTGGCCGGCGAGGTATCGAGCGGCGCCAGGCGGACGGCATCAGTGAAACTTTCGGTCGACGACACTTCGAACATGACGCGCGACGGCCGATCCGTGCGCGCCCACACCATGCCGCTGGTGGCGTCGACATCGCCTGACTGGACGCCATGGGTGAAGGCCGGGCGCTGGCTGGCGCGTGAATAGTATGGCAGCGCCAGGTCGGAGACGCCGACCAGGCCAGCGGCGCTGGCCGAGGTGACGAAAGCACGGCGGGTCATCGAGAGCTTGTTCATGGCTGTCTCCTGGATGGCTTGAACGGTGCCACCAAGGTCCAACCTCAATGTTTCAGGCGCATCTCCAAACCATGAAGGTTTGATAACAACCAACAGGCTGGGCACGTTCTCCCCTTGTCTCCAGGGGGAGAAGGGAGAGCCGCACCCAGTCGCCTTACGCCGCTTGCGGTTCAGGATCGAAGGCCGGTCGGCTGGTGTTGATCAACAGAGAGATACAGGCGGCGGCGATTGCCGTCATGCCGGCGATCATGAAGGCCAGCTCGTAGTTGCCCTGAAGCTCGCGCATCGTGCCGCCGAAGGCTGCGGCAGCAGCTGCGCCGATCTGATGTCCGGCGACGATCCAGCCGAACACGATCGGACCGCTGCGATCGCCGAACGCCTCGTTGGCGAGCCTCAGCGTCGGCGGCACGGTGGCGATCCAGTCGAGGCCGTAAAGCACCGCGAAGATGATCAGGCTGGTTGCCGAGAAGCCGGAATAGGGCAGGTAGATCAGCGACAGGCCACGGATCCCATAATAGACGCCGAGCAGCTTGCGCGGGTCGAAACGGTCGGTGAGCCAGCCCGACAGCGTCGTGCCGATCAGGTCGAAAATGCCCATCATCGACAGCAGGCCGGCCGCCTGCACCTCGCCGATGCCCATGTCGCCGCAGAAGGCGATCAGATGCGTGCCGACCAGACCGTTGGTGGTGAAACCGCAGACGAAGAAGGTGGCGAACAGATACCAGAACACGCGCGTGCCGGCGGCGCGGCGCAGCGTCGAGAACGTGTGGGCGAGGAAATTGCCCTGCGATGCCGGTGACACCGGCGGCACATCGTCGGCCGCGGCACCATAGCGCACCATGCCGATCGAAGCCGGCCGCTCCGGTACCAGCAGCCAGACCAGCGGCACCAGAGCAGCGGTGGCGATCGAAACGGCGATGACAACCGGCTGCCAGCCGCCCGACTGTGCGAGCGAGGCGATCAGCGGCAGGAACACCAGCATGCCTGAGGCACTGGAGGCCGACATCAGCCCCATGACAAGGCCGCGATTGGTCTTGAACCAGCGGTTGACGATGGTGGCGCCGAGCACGCTGGCGACAGCGCCGGAACCAATGCCCGAGAACACGCCCCAGGTGATGAACAGATGCCAGGGCTTGGTCATCAAGAGGCTAAGCGCGGTCGAGCCAGACATCACCACCAGCGAGGCAAGCAGCGTGCGGCGCAGCCCGATCCGCTCCATCAGGGCGGCGGCGAACGGCCCGGTCAGGCCGTAGAGCAGGATGCCGACACCGGCGGCCAGCGAGACGACGTCGCGACGCCAGCCGAAACTGTTCTCCAGCGGCAGCATCATGACGGCGGGCGCCGAGCGCAGGCCGGCCGCGACCAGCAGGCAGAGGAAGATGACGCCAACCACGACGAAAGCGTAGCGCTGGCCAAACGGACGGGATTGAGCTATCATGTTACTGACCGGTACGTTGCAGATGGGAGAAGGTATACGTACCGATCGGTAACATTGTCAATCGAGTTCCATGATGCCAACGGACAAAAATATTGAACTGACCATCAGCGACGGTCATGCGTCGGCGCCACCAAAGGCCGCCAAGAAGATCCTCGACGTGGCCTATGAGCTGTTCTACCGGCGCGGCATCAGGGCGATCGGCGTCGACGAGATCGTCAAGCGCGCCGGCGTCACCAAGCCCAGCCTCTATCGAAGCTTTCCTTCCAAAGACGAATTGGCGGCCTCCTATCTCAGGCAGTACGACCAGGAATACTGGGAGCGTTTCGATGAGGCGGTCGCCGCCCATCCCGGCGACCCGCGTGCGCAGATCAAGGCATTCCTGACCCGCATCGGCAAGCGCACGCAGGTGGCGGACTATCGCGGCTGCGGCATGACCAATGCGGCGGTCGAGTACCCCGAACACAGCCATCCGGCCCGCGTGGTCAGCGAGGCCAACAAGCAGGAATTGCGCCGCCGCCTGCGCGCCATGGCGGTTGCAATGGGTGCGCAGGATCCTGATACGCTGGGCGACGGCCTGCTGCTGCTTATCGAAGGCGCCTATATCAGCGGCCAGCTGTTCGGGCTCGGCGGCCCGGCGCAGTCGGTCGCTCGCAACGCCGATCTGCTGATTGAAGCGAGCTTGAAGAAATAGCATTTGACGCTACGCTGCGATGGCTTGCAACGGAGATTGTCGGCCATGCGCGCTCTTCTGATCCCGTTCGTCTTGGCCGGTTTCTGCCAGGCTGCGCAGGCCAGCGACATTTCAAGCGCCTATATCGATCTCGACTGGAAGAAGGACTGCGTAACCTACGCGCAGGCCGAAGAAGGCGACGGCGACTGGGCCGATCTCGCCTGTTCGGGCTATCGCGGCTACCCCGTCCTGATCGCCTATGACGACGCGCGCGAATCGCTGTTTTATGGCTTTCCGCCCGGCAGCGACATGACATCAGTCTGGGAGAGTTTCTCCGACTTCAATTCGTCCGGCGCCAGGATCGAGTGGCGCATCGAAACCACGGGCGACAAGGCTGTGCCCTTTGCCGCGATCCACCGCCGCTCGATCAGCAACCCGGACGACGAAAAGAAGCCGACCGAGGTGCTGCTCATCGCCAAGGTCGGCCAGATGGACGCCCGCGATGGCTGCACGGTCGGCCTGGTGCTGGCCACCGGCAATCCCGCCGCCAACGATCAGGCGCGCAAACTGGCCGACGAGAAAGCGCGGACGTTCGCCTGCGGCAAGGACAGGCACACCGTCATCGGCGACGTGCCGGCTTTCGGTCGGGTCGATAACTAAGCTCGTCGGATTGGCCGCAGCGTCCGCAACTTCGTCATCCACGGGCGGAGCAAGGAGCGTAGCGACGCGGCGCAGACCCGAGGATCCATGCCGCGAAATCACAACGCCGCAGCGGTGCAGAATTCTGTTCCGCCGCGTCCGCGACAGGCATCACGGCATGGATCCCAGGGTCTGCGCGTCGCTTCGCCCTGGGATGACGAAGCTGAGTTACTTGCTCGCCTTGGCCCGCGCGATTGCGTCGAGGATCATCTTCTTGGCGTATTTGGAATCGTGCCAGCCTTCGATCTTGACCCATTTGCCGGGCTCGAGATCCTTGTAGTGCTCGAAGAAGTGCTGGACCTGCTGGCGCGTGATGTCGGGCAGTTGCGTGTATTCGGTGACGTTCTCGTAGCGCAGCGTCAGTTTGGGTGACGGCACGGCGATGATCTTTTCGTCCTGGCCGGCATTGTCCTCCATGATCAGCACGCCGATCGGCCTGACATTGATGACGCAGCCTGGCACCAGTGCACGGGTGTTGCAGACCAGCACGTCGATCGGATCACCGTCGCCCGACAGCGTGTGCGGCACGAAGCCGTAATTGCCGGGGTAGCGCATCGAGGTGTGCAGGAAGCGGTCGACGAACAGCGTGCCGGCCTCCTTGTCCATCTCGTATTTGATCGGCTCGCCGCCGATCGGCACCTCGATGATGACGTTGACGTCCTCAGGCGGATTCTTTCCGCTGGCTATGGCTTCAATGCGCATGGCTTTGTCCCTCTTATCGATGACAGATCGATAGCGGGCGAGGCGCGGCGGCGCAATGCGGCGAATGGTGCTGGGTAGGGTCAGGTGGACACAGTGGCCGAAAGGCCGGGCCGTCACTCCCAGACGAAAGCGACCTTCTTAAGCGCCTTCTGCTCGAAGATTTCGACACCCTCTGCAACATCACGGCCGCCGGCGCCGGCGTAGAAGGCGAGCGCGTTCTGATTGTCTTCCAGCGCCCACACCACCATGCCCTTCAGCCCGTGATCGGCCAGTCGCGCCTTGGCTGCCGCGAACAAACGGCTGCCGAGCCCGATACCCTGATACTCCGGGCGCAGGTACAGTTCGTAGATTTCGCCTTGCTGCCTGAGTTCCCTGGCCCGGTTCTTGCCGATCGTGGCATAGCCGGCGATCTCGCCGCCGATTTCGACAACCAGCACGGTGGCGGCGCGGCGGATGGCATTCGCCCACCAATCGGCGCCACGGCGGTTGATCATCGATGTCAGCGTGCGGTGTGGAATGATGCCGGAATAGGCGCCGCGCCAGGCCTGCAGGTGCACCTCGGCGATGGCGCCTGCGTCGCTCGGTTCGGCCTTCCTTATGTCGATCGTCAGCGTATTCATGATTTCTTAACCATAAACCCGCATTGCCCGATTGCAAGAGTCCGCGCGGCCCGCCGATCGCTTTCTCACAGACGATCATGGCGTCGGTGACATCGGCGAGAGCCTGTCTGAAAACGCGCTCAGCCGAGAAGGATGGGGTGGTTTTCGAGAACCGAAGCGCAGCGGACTTTCAGGTCCGTGAGCATCGGAAGCGTGGAAAACCGCACCAGGCGTCCGGCTGAGAAGCTTTTACAGGCAGGCTCTCAGATCTCGACAAGATGGTCGTCGAGTTCGTTGGTGTCGCCCGACGTGACCGGGAAATGCTCGGCCAGCACCGCGCCCACCGTTTCGATCGCCTTGACGAAGCCATCAGCAAGCCGGTCGTCGCCGGCATGCGCGGTCAAGTCGCGCACCACGCCATCCCAGACATGCTGGCCGACCTTGGCATCGATGCCCGAATCGGCCACCACCTCGGCATAGCGTTCGGCGATCGAGACGAAGATCAGCACGCCGGTGCGCGCCGCGGTGCGGTGGACGTTGCGGGCGAGGAACTGCTTGATCGCATTGGCGTGCGCCGCCTGATAACGCATCCGCCTCGGCACCAGATGGATGCGCAGGCCGGGCAGCGTCCACAACAAAGACAGCACGCAGGCCAGCGCCAGCAGCTGTGCGATGACGAAATGCGGTAGCCGGATCGACAGCCACCAGGCCTCCAGCCCATAGCCGACGGCAAGGCTGACGATCAGCATGCCTGCCGTCGCCATGAAGGCGGCCGGGAAGAAATAGCCGTCGCTGGCATGCGCCATGACGCAATAGATCTCGCCATCGGTCCTGGCTTCGGCGGCACGGATCGCGGCGGCGATGCGCTCATGATCTTCCGGGCTGATCGGTCGTGTCGCCATGATCTTGTCTCACCAGCTTCCTGAAGAACCGCCACCACCGGATGAGCCACCGCCACCCGAAAACCCGCCGCCGCTGCTTGAGCCGGACGACCACCCGCCACCGGAACTTCCCGACGACCAGCCGCTGCCCGACGACGAACCCGTTGTCCAGCTGCTGCCCGAGGATCCGCTCGGTCCGCGGCCGTAACGAAACGTCATGCCCAGCCATTTGTACACGCCCGGCGACAGCTTTGTGCCGAACGTCGGCGGCAGGAACGCCATCGCCAACCCGCCAAAGAACATCGTGCCCCACAGGATCAGGAACACCGCGACGATGGGGTCGATGGGCATGCTGTTGTGGGCGGGATTGCGCTGACCGCGCGCCTCCAGCTCCTCCGGATTGCCTTCCAGCACCATGACCATGTCGTCGACGGCCTTGCTGATGCCGCCGGAGAAGTCGCCGGCGCGGAAGGCCGGCACCATGTCGTTTTCGATGATCAGCTTGGTGTGCAGGTCGGTCAGCGTGCCTTCCAGCCCATAGCCGACCTCGATGCGCATCTTGTGGTCGTTCTTGGCCACCAGCAAAAGCACGCCATTGTTCTCGCCGGCCTGGCCGAGCCTCCAGAAGCGGAACAGCCGGTTAGCGTAGGGCTCGATCTCCTCGCCGTCGAGACTGTCGATGGTGGCGACGACGATCTGGTCGGAGCCTTTTGTCTCGAAATCGGCAAGCTTCTGCGTCAGCGCCGCCTTGGTGGCGGCGTCGACAATGCCGGCATTGTCGACGACACGGCCCGTCAGCGCCGGCAGTTCGGCGGCAAAGGCCGTGAACCCGACGAACAGCGCCGCCACGGCCACCAGGACTGCCGCGGCGAAGCGGGCGGGTCTCGACAGGCCGACGGTGCGTGTTGTCATGCCATCACCAGCTTCCCGAGGAACCGCCGCCGCCGGACGAACCGCCGCCGCCGGAAAAGCCGCCACCGCTACCGCCTGAAGACCAGCCGCCGCCGGAGCTTCCCGACGACCAGCCGCCACCAGACGACCGCCGGTGTGGCTCGAAGGTCATGCCGAGCCAGCGGTAGCGGCCGGGACCAAGCTTCTGGCCGAAGATCGGCGGCAGGACGGAGACCGCGATGCTGCCGAAGAAGATGATCGCCCAGATGCTGATGAAGACGGCGAAGAACAGGTCGTCGGAATTGAACGGCGCCTGCTGATTGCGCTCGCCACGCGCCACCAACTCCTCCGGATTGCCTTCCAGCACCATGACCATGTCGTCGACGGCCTTGCTGATGCCGCCGGAGAAGTCGCCGGCGCGGAAGGCCGGCACCATGTCGTTTTCGATGATCAGCTTGGTGTGCAGGTCGGTCAGCGTGCCTTCCAGCCCATAGCCGACCTCGATGCGCATCTTGTGGTCGTTCTTGGCCACCAACAGCAGGACGCCGTTGTTTTCCTTCGCCTGGCCGAGTTTCCAGAAACGGAACAGCCGGTTGGCGTAAGGTTCGATCTCCTCGCCGTCGAGACTGCTGATGGTGGCGACGACGATCTGGTCGGAGCCTTTTGTCTCGAAGTCGGCAAGCTTTTGCGTCAGCGCCGCTTTGGTCGCGGCATCAATGATGCCGGCATTGTCGACGACACGGCCGGTCAGGGCGGGCAGGTCGGCGGCGAGGGCGGTGAACGGGAGGAAGAGGAGGCCTAGAATGGCATACAGCAAAGCAAGGTTGGCGACCCGTCGCGCCCCCCTCTGTCCTGCCGGACATCTCCCCCGCAAGGGGGGAGATTGGATGCTTCCCGGATACTGCCTGCCCGGCAACCTTGAAGATTGGCGAAACCCATGGAGACGACCAATCTCCCCCCTTGAGGGGGAGATGTCCGGCAGGACAGAGGGGGGTGTGGACACGCCTACGGTCCGTCTCGTCAGGATTCAGTATCGGAAGGTTTGTTGGCTTAGGCCCCTCACCCGCCCTGCTTGGTGCCGAAATCGACCTTCGGCGTCTGCAGCTTGTCATCGTCGATGGTGAAGTTGGCGAAGGGCTGGTTGCTGCGGAACCAGAAGGTCGCCCACAGCACCGAGGGGAAGGTCTTCAGCGTCAGATTGTAGTCCTTGACCGCCTGGATGTAGTCGCGCCGTGCTACCGCGATGCGGTTTTCGGTGCCTTCGAGCTGTGCCTGCAGCGCCAGGAAATTCTGGTTGGCCTTGAGGTCGGGATAGGCCTCCGATACCGCGATCAGCCGCGACAGCGCGCTGGTCAGCCCCGCCTGGGCATCCTGGAACTTCTTGAGGGCTTCGGGATCCTTCAGCGTTTCCGGCGTCACCGTTATCTGCGTTGCCTTGGCGCGGGCCTCGACCACCGCATCGAGCGTGTCCTTTTCGTGCGAGGCATAGCCCTTGACCGTCTCGACCAGGTTGGGGATGAGGTCGGCGCGGCGCTGATACTGGTTCAGCACCTCGCTCCATGCCGCCTTGGCGTTTTCCTCCGCCGTCGGGATGGTGTTGTAACCGCAGCCGGCCAGCAGCGGCAGTACGATCGCCATCATCAGGAAGGCGGGCAGCGTGCGGAACATAGACGGTGGAGCAATGCGCTGGGCAAACATGATGGGATTCCTCGGTAGAAGTTGCATGCGAAGCATTACCACAATCGGCGGGCAAGAAAACCGCCCGACCGGCGGCCGCTTGCCTGGCACGCCCGGTGCCGTTGCAAGGCCCTGTGATTGGCCGCGCGAACGCGATAAGGTCTTGACGAAACGGGACATCATCATGGCGGACCGCCAGGACAGCGAGAGGGAATCGCGCCGTATCCTCGAGCGCATCGCGCGCGAGACGGATCCGGCCGGCAATTCGTTTGTGGCGCGCAGCACCAAAGGCATGCGCGACCACGTCACCGCAGCCGACGCCGACCGTGCCGACCCGATCGAACTCTGGGGCACGCGCATTGGCCGCACACTCGGCCTGCTGCTGACGCTGGGCCTGATGGTCTGGCTCGTGCTTTACGTCATCCGGGGCAGTTAGGAATCAAAGAACAATGAGCGCCGAAAAAACCGACGCGCCGCGTGCGGTCATCGTCATTTCCAGCCATGTCGCGCGCGGCTCGGTCGGCAACCGCGCGGCTGTCTTCGCGCTGGAAACACTGGGCTTTCCGGTGTGGGCGGTGCCGACAATCATCCTGCCCTGGCATCCCGGCCATGGGCGGGCGACGCGGATCGTGCCACCGCTCGACCAGTTCAAGGCGCTGATGGCCGATCTCGAGCGTGCGCCATGGCTGGGCGAAGTCGGCGCCGTTCTGTCCGGGTATCTCGGCGAGGCCGGCCAGGCCGAGGCCGTCGCCTCGCTGGTCGCCGCGGTCAAGGCAAAGACGCCTGACGCCGTCTATATCTGCGACCCGGTGATGGGCGATTCGGGTGGCCTCTACGTGCCGGAACCGACTGCTGCCGCCATGCGTGATCGGCTGATGCCGATCGCCGACATCGCCACCCCCAACCGGTACGAACTGGAATGGATGGCCGGCGCACCCTTGCCCGACCTCAAATCGGTGATCGCGGCCGCCCTTCACGCCGGGCCATCGACCATGCTTGTCACCTCGGCGCCGTCGCTGATGACCGGTGGCACGGGCAACCTGCTGCTCGACGGCAACCAGGTGCTGCTGGCCGAGCACCGCCTCATCGACAAGCCGCCGAACGGTCTCGGCGACCTTACGGCGGCCGTCTACCTGGCGCGCATCCTGTCCGGCCAGCCGGCGATCAAGGCGCTGCAGTCGACCACGGCGGCGGTCTACGAGATCCTGGCGCGCACCGCCAAGCGCGGCGGCGACGAACTGCAGCTCGAAACCGATGCGCAGAGCCTGTCGAACCCGATGGCGATGGTGCAGCTTCGCCACCTCACGCATCCGGGGAGGGACCGGCGGGCGTGACCCTGGCCACGACCGTCGTGACTGTCGGTGTCGACGGCTGCAAGGCCGGCTGGATCGCCGTACGGCGCGATCCCGGCTCGATCCCTCGTAGCCCCGGCTCGATCCCTCGTAGCCCCGGTTCGACACCCTCTGTCGATGTCTTTGCAAGCTTCACAGCCCTGCTTGCATCACTGCCAGTCGACGCGGTTGTCGCTGTCGACATGCCGATCGGTCTGCCCGAGTTTTCAAGCAGAGGCGGGCGCGGACCGGAAGCGCTGGTGCGGCCATTGCTCGGGCAACGGCAGTCCAGCGTCTTTTCGATCCCGTCCCGCGCCGCGCTCTATGCCGATACGGGCGACTTCACCACCATCGAAGCCTGGTATGCCGCACATCGCCGGGCAAGCGAGGTGGCCATGACCACATCCGACCCGCCGCGCGGCGTTTCGATCCAGGCGTTCGGCATTTTTGCCAAGATCCGCGAGATCGACGCCTTGCTCATCGCCCGACCCGAATTGCGCGGCCGCATCTTCGAATCGCATCCGGAAGTCGCCTTCTGCCGGCTGAATGGCGACCAGGCCATGCAGCTGCCGAAGAAGATCAAGGGCAGCATCAATCCGGCCGGCATGGCGGAACGAAGGGCGCTGCTGAGCCGGCACGGCTATGAGATGGGCTTTCTCGATCAGCCGCCGCCGCGCGGTGCCGCCGCCGATGATTTTCTCGATGCGGCGGCGATGATGCTGATTGCCGGTCGCATTGCCGCGGTGAGGCACGGCCATTTCCCGACCCGCCGGGCCGCGACGGTTTTGGCATCCCCGTCGCCATCTGGGCGTGAACCCAATAGCTCAAGCCATGCGTCTTGCATGGCGATTGGCGGGCAGCCATCTGCAATTCGGCATTGCCCGCAACAGGCTTTTGCCGTTAGAGGCTCTCTGGAGCAATTCTAGGAAAAGAGTGAAGCGGTTTTCCGTTCGGAATTGCGCCAAAGCAAAACAGATAGAGCGGTTCGACGTTTCCGTGAAACGGTGACCCGCTCTAGACCGCAACGAGCTGCCGCATCCAACCCGGAAAGGCTCCAGACGCCGCCCATGCCCCATCTCCCCGACCATCTTCTCGCTGGCTACCGCAGTTTCATGAGCGGCCGCTATCTCACCGAGAGCGGACGTTATCGCGAGCTTGCCCGCGAAGGCCAGGCACCCGAAACCATGATCGTCGCCTGCTGCGACTCCCGCGCGGCCCCCGAAGCGATCTTCGACGCCGGCCCCGGCGAACTCTTCGTGCTGCGCAATGTCGGCAATCTGGTGCCGCCTTACGCGCCGGACGGCGAGTTCCATTCGACCTCTGCCGCACTCGAATTCGCCGTGCAGAGCCTCAAGGTCAAGAACATCGTCGTCATGGGCCATGGTCGCTGCGGCGGCATCCGCGCAGCGCTCGACACCACGTCCGCACCACTGTCTCCCGGCGACTTCATCGGCAAATGGATGAGCCTCATCGCACCAGCGGCCGAGACCGTGTCCTCCAGCACCTTCATGACGGCGTCGGAGCGCCAGACCGCGCTGGAGCGCATTTCGATCCGCTATTCCATCGCCAATCTCAGGACCTTTCCTTGCGTCTCGATCCTCGAAGGCAAGGGGCGGCTGTCGCTGCACGGCGCCTGGTTCGACATTTCGACCGGCGAACTCTGGGTGATGAACAAGGAGACCGGCGATTTCGAACGACCGGAGTTGGCATAGACACATGATCCAGAACCGAAGGAACGCGCCAGCGAAAGGTGACAACCGGCTCTTCGGGTAGCTGATAGCCGATAGGAAGACGGAGGCAGCACATGATGGGAGATCGCCGTTCGATCACTTTCGTCGCGGCAGCGTTGCTGTTTTCGATCATTCCAGTCCATGCCGACGATGGCGCCATCATCAGCCGATGGTATTCGGCCCTCCTGGTCGCCGACCGCACTGAACTGTCCGACCTGCTCGCCGACGACGTCCGCATCAAGCTGGACGACCTCGGCATCGTGCAGAGCAAGCAGGAATTCATCGCCTCGATCGATGAATGGCAAGGCGCCGTCGCGGGTGCGGAGATCCGGCACCGGATCGAAAAAAGCGAAGGCGGCGTCACCACCGTGATCGCCTGCTATGATTTTCCCAACAACGACATGCTGATGCAGGAAACCTTCGCGGTGACCGACAATCGCATCACCGCGAGCTCGCAAGCGGCGATCGCCGAGAATTGCGACGGTTACTGACGAAAACCTGACCGGTGGCACTGTTGCGCGCGGTAAACCTGCGCCCTACATCGGTACCAACTCACCCTGCCCACCGCCTTCACTGGCGCCCGGCCTGCCTTCACCAAGGAAAGATTGTCCATGCATTCCACGAAAGCCGTCGACCTCGCCATCCATCCGCTGACCGCTTGGCAAGGGCCGCTCGGCCTGCCTGATTTCACCCGCATTGGCGACGACGACTTTGCCCCGGCCTTCGACGCGGCGCTGAAGGAGCATGAGGCGGAGATCGAGGCGATCGCCGGCAACAAGGACGCGCCGACCATCGACAACACGCTGCAGGCGCTGGAACTCGGTGGCGAGGCACTCGACCGTGTCTCGTCGATCTTCTGGTGCCGCGCCGGCGCACACACCAATGACACGTTCCAGGCACTGGAGCGCGACATCTCGCCAAAAATGTCCAGACATTTCTCGGCAATCTCGATGAACGAGCGGCTGTTTGCCCGCATCGACGACCTTTACCAGCGCCGGAAAAGCCTGAAGCTCGATGCCGAGACGCTGCGGGTGCTGGAGAAGACCTGGAAGGGGTTTGTACGCTCCGGCGCGAAGCTCAGCGCCGACGGCAAGAAGCGGCTGGCAAAGATCAACGAGGAATTGTCCTCGCTTGGCACGAATTTCGGCCAGAACGTGCTTGCCGACGAGCGCGACTGGGCGCTGTTCCTCGACGCGGTCGACCTTGCCGGCCTGCCGGACTTCCTGAAAAGCTCGATGGCCGAAGCCGCCGAGATGCGCGGCCAGAAGGGCCGCTATGCGGTCACCCTGTCTCGTTCGATCTACGAGCCGTTCACGACCTTCTCGGAACGCCGCGACCTGCGCGAGATCGCCTTCCGCGCCTTCACCATGCGCGGCCAGAATGGCGGCGCCACCGACAACACAATCGTCGTGCGCGACATGCTGAAGCTGCGCGCCGAAAAGGCAAAGCTGCTCGGCTACGGCTCGTTTGCCGCGCTGAAGCTCGACGACACCATGGCCAAGACGCCGAAGGCAGTGCATGCGCTGCTCGATCCGGTCTGGGAGAAGGCAGTGGAAAGGGCCGCCGCCGACCAGAGCGAACTGCAGCGGCTGGCGACGGGGGCCGGCAGCAACGAGACATTCGCCGCCTGGGACTGGCGGTTCTACCAGGAGAAGCTGCGCGCCGAAAAGTTCGCCTTCGATGAGGCCGAACTAAAACCCTATCTGCAGCTAGACCGCGTCATCGACGCCTGCTTCGACGTGGCGACAAGGCTGTTCGGCATCACCTTCGAGGAAAAGCAAGGCATTGCCGTATGGCATCCGGATGCGCGCGTCTTCGTGGTGAAAAATGCCGATGGCAGCGAACGCGGCCTGTTCCTCGCCGACTATTTCGCGCGGCCGTCAAAGCGCTCCGGCGCCTGGATGAGCGCGCTCAAGTCCGGGTACAAGCTTGGCCACGGGTCGAAACCGGTGATCTACAACATCATGAACTTCGCCAAGCCGCCGGCCGGCGAGCCGGCCCTGCTGTCGGTCGACGAGGCGAGAACGTTGTTCCATGAATTTGGCCACGCACTGCACGGCATGCTGACCGATGTCACCTGGCCGTCGGTTTCCGGCACCTCGGTCAGCCGCGATTTCGTCGAATTGCCCTCGCAGCTCTACGAACACTGGCTGACCGTGCCGGCGGTTCTGGAAAAGCACGCGCTGCATGTGAAGACCGGCAAGCCGATGCCGAAGGCGCTGCTCGACAAGATGCTGGCAGCGCGCACCTTTGGCGCCGGCTTCGCCACGGTCGAATTCACCTCTTCGGCGCTGATCGACATGGCCTATCACGCGCGGCCGGATGCGCCAGAAGCGCCACTTCGTTTCGAAGCCGAAACGCTTGATAAGCTCGACATGCCGGACACCATCGCGATGCGTCATCGCACTCCACATTTCGGCCATGTGTTTTCCGGCGACGGCTATTCGGCCGGCTATTACTCCTACATGTGGTCTGAAGTTCTCGACGCCGATGCCTTCGCCGCCTTCGAGGAGACCGGCGATCCCTTCAACCCGGGTCTCGCCGAGAAGCTGAGAAAGAACATCTACGCCGCCGGCGGCTCGAAGGACCCCGAAGAGCTCTACACGGCGTTTCGCGGCAAGATGCCGTCGCCCCATGCGATGATGGTCAAGCGCGGGCTGGTGTAGGATTAGCCAGTAGCGCCCGCCCACGGGTCCGCCACCCTAGGCCACACCGGCCGCGTCAGTTTCTTGTAATCGGTCACCGCCGGATTGCTCGGATACGAACTCGGCGCCGAGACATAGATGATCTCGGCGGCGATCGGCTCGAAGCCGGCGTAGAAATGATTGGTCGACTTGATCAGCAGGATGTCCTTGGCCATCGGATCGACACCGATGTTGGAAAAAATATCCGGCTCGAAGGCCTGCGTGCGATTGGTGTTGAGGATGATGTCGACCTCGGTGCCTTCGATGCGCACCAGCGCCGTCGGCCCGAGCGTCACCCGGCTTGGCCCGAAACTCTGCCAGCCCTCCGGAACGGCCTTCAGCACCCGCACCCGCGCGTCGATCGGCTCGCCGGCCTGCGGGCCGGCCTTGCCGCCGAAACGCAGGTCGATGACGGCACCCTCGCCTGCCGCCAGGCAGAAGGTCACCGCGATCGGATCCCAGATTGTAGCAACGCCGACATTGCTCAGGCCGCGCGACAGCATCTGACGCAGCACGACGGTGCCGTCGCCGGGCACACCGCCGCCGGGATTGTCCCAGATGTCGGCGATGACCACCGGCTTGCCCGGGTTTTCAGTGCGCGCGGCCAGCGCCCGATCGATGCCGTCGGCGGCGCTCAGCATCGTCATCGCCGTCTCTTCGCGCAGCGCGTAGAGTTCTCGCCCCAGCCGTTCCGCCAGCGCATCGCCCTTGGCCTTGTCGTTGTCGGTGACGACCAGGATGCGCGTGCCCATTTCGGCCACGTCGGCCGCCATGAAGCCGTGGACGATCGAAATCGACAGCACGCCATCTCTGCCGTGCAGCGCCTTGATGCGATCGACGAAGGAGCGCATAGGCTCGCGGCTGGTCGGCAGCACCTGGATCATGCGGCAGTCGAAGGTCGAGATGACAGGCCTGATCTCACCACGCGCCGCGGCGAGGCCAAGCTCGACGACATGTTCGCCACGCTCATAGAAATCGGTGTGCGGGAACTCTAGGAAGTAGGTCATGATGTCTGACGCGGCGACACGCTTGGGTGTCAGATGGCTATGCGGATCGAACTCAGAGGCGATCACCACCTTCGGACCCACCATCTCGCGGATGCGCTCGAGCAGGTCGCCTTCGCAATCGTCATAGCCTTGCGCCACCATGGCACCATGCAGGCCGAGAATGACGGCATCGACCGGCAGTGCCGCCTTGAGCTGGCCGAGGATCTCGTCGCGCAGCGCCTCGTAGGTCTGTCGCTGCACCAGGCCCCCGGGCTCCGCCCAGGTGGCGGTGCCCTCGATGACGGTCAGGCCTTCGGCCGCCGCGCGCCGGCGCAGCGCGACCAGCGGCGAGGAACACAGCGTCGGCGTCTCCGGATGCTTGCCGGGTCCGGCATAGAACGCCATCTCGAACGAGGCCCGATCTGTCGGCACCGGCGAGAAGGTGTTGGTTTCCGTCGCCAGCGAGGCGGTGAAGATGCGCATGAGAACTCCGTGGATGCTGCAGCAATTCCAGGAAAAGTGTGAAACGGTTTTCCATCCGGAATTGTGTCAAGACAAAGAGATAGAGCGGTTCTGCGTTTCGGTGAAACGATGAACCGCTCTAGCGGCTATTTGACCGCCCCGAGCGCCAGCCCCCTGACGAGGTAGCGCTGCAGCCAGATGAACAGGATCGCCACCGGCAAGGTCGCCAGCAACGTGGCGGCCATGACGTGGTGCCATTCGATGGTGTAGCGGCCGGCGACCAGCGAAAACACCTGGATCGGCAGCGTGTAGCTTTCCTGGCTGCGCAGCATCGTGAGCGCCACGACGAATTCGTTCCAGGCGTTGATGAAGGTGAAGATGGCGGTCACCGCGATCGCCGGCAGGCAGAGCGGCAGGAACACCTTGCGCAGGGTCAACCAGCGGCCGGCACCCTCCATCCAGGCCGCTTCCTCGAGATCGCGCGGGATGGTGTCGAAATAGCTTTGCAGCATCCACACCGTGAAGGCGACGTTGAAGGCCATGTAGATGAAGCCGAGCGCAGTGGTGCTTTCGACCAGGCCCCAGGCCGCCATCAGCCGGAACAGGCCGAGCACCAGCACGATCGGCGAGATCATCTGCGAGATCAGCAGGAACTGGCGCAAGGCGCCGTAGCCGGAAAAGCGGAAGCGCGACATCGCATAGGCCGCCGGAACCGAGATCAGGATGGCGCCGACGGTGGCGATAACAGACACGTAGAGCGAATTGAGCAGCGCCTGGCCGAAGCCGGTCGCCACCCACATGTCGGAGAAATTCGACCAGCGGAATTCGCTCGGCCACCAGGTCGGCGACAGCACTTCCTGTCTTGGCTTGACCGCGGTCAGGAACATCACCGCAAAGGGAAAGATCGTCACCACGATCAGCGGCGCCAGCAGCAGCCAGGCAATGATCGAACGCTTCAGCTTACTCGTCATCCGCGTTGCTCCCGCATCGCCAGCCGCACATAGATCATGGTGAAGACCAGCAATATGGCGAACATCACCAGCGAGACCGCGGAAGCTTCGCCCAGTTTGCCGATGCGGAAGGCCAGCTTGTAGAGATGCGTGACCAGGATGTCGGTCGAATTGGCCGGCCCGCCCTGCGTCATCACCCAGATGATCGGGAATGAATTGAAGACGTAGATGGTGTTGAGCACGATGGCGATGTTGATGAACGGTTTCAGCAGCGGAAAGGTGATCTCGCGGAACTGCTGCAGCGGTGTCGCGCCTTCGAGTGCTGCCGCCTCGTAGAGGTCGTCGGGGATCGACGACAGGCCGCCGAGGAAGATCGTCGTCGTGAACGGCACCGTCACCAGGATGCCGATCAGCACCTGCATCGGAAAGGCGGTCTCCGCGCTCGCCAGCCACTGGATGTTGTGGTCGATGAGGCCAAGGCCGATCAGTGCCGAATTCAGCATGCCGCTTTCGCCGCTCAGCGCCCAGCGCCAGACCACGGCGGTCATGGTCAGCGACACCGCCCAGGGCAGCATGATGATGACGCGGGCGATGCCGCGACCATAGAAATCGGTGTTGAGAATCATCGCCACCGGGATCGACAGCAGCAGCGCACCACCGACGACCAGCACCGTCCACTGTCCGGTGCGCCAGAGCGCGGCCATGAAATCGGGGTCGGCAGCGAGCGCCGCGAAATTGGCGAAGTCGTTGAATTCGCGAAGCTGGCCGAAGCGGCTGACTTCATGCGTCGAGATCTGGATCAGGTCCCACACCGGCCAGAAGATGACGACAGCCGCCAGGAACAGGCTGGGCAAGGTCAGGAGATAGGGCAAGAAGCGATTTTGCATCGGCTGACCTAGACCAATTCCAGGAAAAATGTGGAGCGGTTTCCGTCCTGGATTGCGTTGAAAACGGAGAGATAGAGCTGTCAGGCGTTTTCTGTTGAACGATGACCCGCTCCGCGGCGAATTCGAAATTCGCCTCGGAAAAGTGTGGCGCGCCCGATCGTCGGGCGCGCCACGGGCGCGGGAGAGACGCCCTATTTGCTCAGCACTATTTCTTCAGCACTGCATTGGCCTTGGCCGCGGCGTCCTTCAGCGCCGCCTCGGGCTCGGCGCTGCCGAGATAGATCTTCTGCATGGCGTCCGACGTGATCTGGGCGACTTCTTCCCAGCCAGGGATGATCGGTGCGAAGCGGGCGTCGGGCAGCAGGGCGGTGAACGCTGCCAGATCGGCATTGTTCACATAATAGTCCATTTTGGCTTCTTCCTTGTTCACCGGCAGGAAGCCTTCGCCTTGCGTGAACTTGGCGCGCTGCTCGGTGGTGAACAGGAAATCGAGCAGCTTCCAGGCCTCGTCTTTGTTCTTGGAGTTCTTGAACATGATGATGGAATCGGTCACGCCATAGGTGCCGCGCGCACCGGTCGGTCCGGCCGGAATGGCCGCCACGCCATATTTCAGCTTTGGCGCCTCGTCCTTGATCTGGTTGGACAGGAAGGGGGCGGTGATCATCATGCCGACCTTGCCCTGCTTGAACAGGTTTTGCACATCCTCGCGGTTGTTGGAGGTGACGCCCGGCTCGGTCAGGCCTTCGTCGATCATCGCCTTGTAGAGCTTGGCGGCTTCGAGCGCGCCCGGCGTGCCAAGGCCGGAAGTGCCATCCTTGTTGAGGATTTCGGTGCCTTGGGACCACATCGCATAGTAGTAATAGACGTCGGTCTCGATCTCCTTGCCCTGCAGGCCGAAACCGAAGGTGCCGGAACCGAGCGCCTTGATCTTGCGCGCGTCTTCCTGCAGCTCGGTCCAGGTTGCAGGCGGATTGGCGATGCCGGCTTTCTCGAACAGCTCCTTGTTGTAGTACAGCGCGCGCGCCGAGGCCGCGATCGGCAGGCCGTAGGTCTTGCCGTCCATGATCGAAGGCGACAGGAAGGTGTCGATGAAGCGGCCCTTGAAGTCGGGCGTGATGTAGCTGTCGAGCGGCGCGGCGACATCCTGCTGGACGAAATCGATCAGCCAGCGCGTGCCGATGATCGACAGATCCGCATTGGTGCCGGCGGTGATGTCGGTGGTCAGCTTCTGCAGCAGCACTTCCCACGGCACCACTTCGAACTTGACGGTGATGCCGGGGTTTGCCGCCTCGAATTCCTTCTTGACGCTGTCGAAATAAGGGCCAGTCTTGGCGCTGTACTCGGCAACGGTGACGCGCACCTCGCCCGCGTTCGCCTGCGCCGCAAATGCCAGCATGCTCATTCCGGCCATCAGGCCGACAGTCCATTTTGCAAGGCTCATTTGATGTCTCCCGTTTTGATTTTGCGCCTGCGCGCCTCTTCGCGACCGGCGCAGAAGATTTATGTTACTTTCCTACATTATCGATGATTTCAGGCCTTGCAAGCGGATTATTCTGTTGCTTAATTACATTTCGTGGACTAGGCCGGATACGATTGTCAGAGCTCCCAGAGGATGATGCACGGTGGTTTCGCAAGCCGAATTCGAAGGCAGGGCCAAGTTCGAAAGCAGGGCCGAGTTCGAAGGCAAGACTGTCGTGGTGACCGGTGCTGGCGGCGGCCTCGGCACCGCCATCGTGGCGCTGATGGCGCAACGGGGCGCCAGGGTCATCGGTTGCGACCAGTCCAGCGAAGCGTTGAACAGCCCGCACCTTGCCTCCCGCCATGTCTTCGACCTTCTCGACCGGGCTTCGATGGACGCGGCGATCGCCGCGATCCTCGACCGGGATGGCGTGCCGGACATTCTCATCAACAATGCCGGCTGGACGCGTGCCGAGACCCTTTCCACCCTCACCTCCGACAAGATCGAGCAGGAACTCGACCTCAACCTGACCGGCGTCATGATGTTCGCCGATCCTCTGATCAAGGCGATGACTACCCAAGGCTCCGGCAGCATCGTCTTCATCTCATCGGTCAATGCGATCGCGCATTTCGGCAATCCCGCCTATGCGGCGGCCAAGGCCGGGATCAACGCCTATGCCAAGGCGATTGCCGTCGAGCTCGGCCGCAGCGGCCTGCGCGCCAATGTGGTTTGCCCCGGATCGATCCGCACTGCCGCCTGGGACCATCGCCTTGCCAAGGATCCTGAAATCCTCGGCAAGCTGCAGCGGCTCTATCCGCTCGGCCGCATCGTCAACGCTTGGGAAGTGGCCGAAGCCGCCGCCTTCCTTGCCTCCGATCGCGCATCGGGCGTAACTGGGGTGGTGATGCCGGTGGACGCTGGCCTGACGGCCGGTTGCCTGCCATTCATCGACGACATTTTGGGAGCGTGATCATGACCGACGTCGAGTTCCGCGACCTGTCGAAATCCTTCGGGCAGCACAAGATCCTTGAAAACGTCAGCCTCGACATCAAGAGCGGCGAGTTCGTCGTGCTGGTCGGGCCATCCGGCTGCGGCAAGTCGACTCTGCTGCGCATGCTGGCCGGGCTGGAGACGATCACCTCCGGCGACCTGTTGATCGGCGGCGTGCGCGCCAACGCGCTGCCGCCGCAGCAGCGCAACATCGCGATGGTGTTCCAGTCCTATGCGCTGTTTCCGCATCTGAAGGCATCGGACAATATCGGCTTTGGCCCGAAGATCCGCGGCGAGGCGCGCGCCACCGTCGACGCAAAGGTCAAGAAGGCGTCAGGCGTCCTCAATCTCTTCTCCTATCTCGACCGCTACCCCCGCCAACTGTCCGGCGGCCAGCGCCAGCGCGTCGCCATGGGCCGCGCCATCGTGCGCGAACCGTCGGTGTTCCTGTTCGACGAGCCCTTGTCCAACCTCGACGCGCAATTGCGCGTGCAGATGCGCGTCGAGATCAAGGCGCTGCACCAGCGGCTGAAATCGACGATCGTCTATGTCACTCACGACCAGATCGAGGCCATGACCATGGCCGACCGCATCGTCGTGATGGACCGCGGCAGGATCCAGCAGGTCGGCGCGCCGCTGGAGCTCTATGACCGACCGGCCAACAAATTCGTCGCCAGCTTCCTCGGCTCGCCTTCGATGAGTTTCGTTTCCGGTTCTCTCAAGACAACGCCTGGGCAAACCTGGTTCGAGTCGACAGGTGGCGGGCGGCTCGCGCTTGCCGGCAAGCAGGTGTCGGCGGGTAGTGCGGTGGAGGCCGGCATCCGGCCCGAACATTTTGTCATCGGCGAGGCTGTCGACGCGATGGCGATCAAGGTGGATGTCGTCGAGCCGACCGGCTCCGAAACCCATGTCTATGGCGCCATCGGCACCGATACGGTGCGCGCCGTGTTCCGCGACAGGGTGCCGGTCAGGCCGGGCGACGTGCTGCCGGTGAGCGTCGATCCCGGCAACATCCACCTGTTCGACAAGGCGACGGGTCTGCCCGTATGAAAACACGAATATGAAGACGCCGGCCGACATCATCACACGCCTGCAACTGATGTTGCAGGACGGCACGAAGTCGGATCGCAAGCTGGCCGCCTTCGTGCTTGCCGACCTCGATCTGGTCTCCAAGGCGGCCATCTCGGAAATTGCCGCCCGCGTTGGCGTCAGCGAGCCGACGGTGACCCGGTTCTGCCGCAACCTCGGTTGCGAGGGCCTGCGCGACTTCAAATTCTATCTGGCGCAAGCCATCGCCATCGGCGGCCAGTATCTGTCGCCGGAGCCGTTGAGCCGCGACGCCCGCGAACAGCGCATCGCTTCCGCCATCACCGAGGCGGCGATATCAGCCATCCAGCGCGCCAGCGAAAACCTCGACATGACGACGCTGGTCGCCGTCGCCGCGCGCATCGCCGTCTCCGGCAACGTTCTGTGTATCGGGTCGGGCGGCATTTCCTCGATGATGGCGACCGAGATGCAGAACCGGCTGTTCAGGCTGGGCGTTTCGGTGCTAGCGCAGATCGACGGGCAACTGCAGCGCATGTACGCGGCCGTTGCCACGCCCGATACCACGCTGATCGCCTTTTCGGTTTCCGGCTATGCCCGATCGGTCATCGATGCGGTGCAGGTCGCCCAGCAGTATGGCGCCACCACCATCGCCATCACGCCGCCTGACTCGGCACTCGCCAAAGTCGCCGACACGGTCATCCATTTCCAGTCGCTCGAGGACGGCAACATCTACAAGCCGACATCGTCGCGCTATGCACTGCTGTCGATCGTCGACATGATCGTCACATCCGTCGCAGAGACGCGCGGACCAAAGGTTTTGGAAAACCTGCGCCGCATCAAGCAGAGCGTGAACACGTTGAAAGTCGACGATCCGCGTCTGCCGCTGGGGGATTGAACCGCTAGGGCATCAGGACTGCTGGCCGAGCGCCTCGATGCCTTTCGCCAGCGTCGCTGGGTCGCCTGCAATGCGCACGGTCTTCAGCCGGGCGGTGCCGCCGGCGACAATCGAGACGGCGGACGCCGACACCCCCAGTGCCTTGGCGATCAACTTTTCGAGCGCTTTGTTGGCGGCACCGTTTTCTGGCACGGCGCGGACGCGGGCCTTCAGGTGGCTTCGCCCATCCGCCAAGGTCTCGATGCCTTCAAGCCTGTCCAGCGCCGCTTTTGGCGTCAGCCGGACGAACAGGTCGATACCGTCATCGCGCAGGCGGAACGGCGTGCTCATGCAGTCATGGGTTCACAAGACCAGAGGCGCCACTGTGGTGAGCAGGAACTGCCGGAGGAAGAACAGGATCAGCAGGAGGATGATCGGCGAAATGTCGATGCCGCCGAGGTCCGGTATGAAGCGGCGGATCGGTCGCAACGCCGGCTCCGTCAGCCGGAAGAGCATGTTGCCGATGCTGCCGACGAACTGGTTGCGCGAGTTGACGACGTTGAAGGCGTAGAGCCAGGAAAAGATCGCCGAGGCGATGATGACCCACCAATAGAGGTCTAGCGCCATGACGATTGTTTGAATGAGGGCGAGCATGCCGGTCTCCAATTGTTGCCGACATGTAGCCATTGCAGGCGAAACCGGCAAGGGCCGCCGTCCTCCGCGTGCTGCCTGACGCCCGGCAGCCGCGGATTTCGGCAAAACGCCGCCTTGACAGGAAAGCGCGGCGCCCGATAAATGCGCCCATCCGCTGGACGGGGCTGTAGCTCAGCTGGGAGAGCGCGTCGTTCGCAATGACGAGGTCAGGAGTTCGATCCTCCTCAGCTCCACCAGCGGATTTTGGCGAACCTTTGGCCACAGTACCTGCTCGGAAAAGCCTCGTGTTGTCCGAGGCTTACACCCTTTGCTCTTTGGTTCGGCCGTGACTGAGTCCAGATCTCGAGGCCTTCTGCAGGTGTATTTGCTTCCCGTCTCCCCGGGTCCATTTCCGTGCTCACAATTTTCCAAGGAAGATGCGAAGCAGACCTTTCGACAATCCCCGCAGGCTGCCGGTCATCTCAGTCGAAACTTTTCCTAAACTGGTCCTTTGAATTTGAATCTTGGATCGACCGTCCGCAAGCTTCCTCGCTGTTTCATTCCTGGTCGTCATCCATAAGGATTCGCTCGGCCGCCCCGTCGAGATCGTCATACTGTCCTGAACGCAGCGCCCACATGAAGGCCGCGAGCCCTGCAAGGCCCATCAGAATTGCGATCGGCACGAGAACGGACAGGTAGCTCATGATCCTGTAGCCATCGCCTGAATGTTGGCGTGAGTCGATGCGGCTTGCCAGCGGGGCGGTTTTCGACATGGGCGATTGCTGAGACGAAGAGCGTTGGACACAACGACAATCGAAGACAGCGACATCGCGACCGCTGCCACAAGTGGAGTCACGTGGCCGAGGATGGCGACTGGTACCGCGATGATGTTGTAGCCGATCGCCAGCGTGAAATTCTGGCGAATCAGGATTCCTGCATTGCGCGAGATTTCGAGAGCGTCCGTTACAGCCGAAAGACTCGGGTGCAAGAAGACGAAGTCCGCTGCGTTGCGGCCGACATCGGCTGCCGTCGCGGGCGCCATAGACACGTGCGCGGCCGCAAGCGCTGGAGCATCGTTCAGGCCGTCGCCGACCATCAGAATCGTGCTTCCGGCCTTGCGCAGTTCGGCGATGCGCGCAACTTTTCCGGATGGAAGCAGTTCCGGCATGAAGCTGTCGATCCGGAGAGATGACGCAAGTTCTTCGACGACAAGTCGTCGGTCCCCAGAGAGGATTCCGACAGCAAGGCCTTGCCGCTGCAACCGGCTCACCGTCTCTCGAACATCAGGACGATTGCCGTCCTCGAATACGAAGCTGGCCAACGGCGCGCCGTCTTTCACGAGGAGCGAAACGGAGAAAGCGCGCTCATCGGAAATTGCGGCTTTGCGGCCAAGCGCCCAGTCCGGTCGGCCGATGCGATAGATATTGTTTCCCGCTCGCGCTTCCACTCCACAGCCCGGATGTTCTGAAATCCGGTCGAACTCGGGAAATGCCTGACCGTTTTGTACAGCGTCCGAGATCGCCGCGGACATTGGATGCCTGGAACGGGCGACGATCGCCGCCGCGATTCCCAGGGCATACGGTTCGATGTCGCTGGCGTTGACGAGGCGCGGCTTTCCAAGTGTCAGGGTTCCCGTCTTGTCGAAAAGCACGGTGTCGACTTCCGCAAGCCGCTCCAGCGCCGAGCCGTCCTTGACCATGATACCTTTCTCGAAGAGGCGGCGCGCGGCCACGACCTGGACGATCGGCACGGCAAGGCCCAGCGCGCAGGGGCAGGTGATGATCAGGACGGCTATCGCGATCGTGACCGATGCGTGCCAATCGCCGGTAGCCGATATCCAGCCGAGGAACGACAGCAGGGCCATCACGTGCACCACCGGAGAATAGAGGGCGGCGGCCCGGTCGGCCAGCCGGCGGTAACGCGCCCGTCCGCCCTCGGCTGCCTCCATCATGCGGACCATTTCGGCAATGAATGAGCTGTCCGCACGCGCAATGGTCCTGACCGTCAACGGACCCGTAAGGTTCGTCAACCCTGCCTGGATCATGGTCCCTGGTCCGGCGTGCTTGGGTGCGGCCTCGCCCGAAACCAGCGAGCAATCGAGTTCGGAAGCGCCTTCCGTCACCACCCCGTCGAGCGGGATTCGATCACCAGCGGCAACGAGTAGGGACGCTCCGGGCTCGATCTCGCCAACCGGGACGTAGCGCCGCTGGCCATCGGCTTCGATGATCGTTGCGCCTGCAGGCGCCAGCCTGGCCAGGCCAGCCACCGCCGAGCGGGCCTTTTCACGCATCAAATGGTCGAGTGTACGGCCGATCAGCAGGAAGAACAGAAGCGAAGTCGCAGCATCGAAATATGCATGAGTGGCGTTGTGGACCGTGTCGTAGAGGCTAAGCGCGAAGGCAAGCGTCACACCGACCGAAATCGGCACGTCCATGTTGGTCCGTCGCTGGCGAAGCGCAGACCACGCAGAGGCATGGAAAATCCGCCCCGAGTAGATCAAGGCAGGCAGCGCAAGCACCGCCGATATCAAGTGGAAGGCTTGACGTGTGCCCGCATCGGCGCCCGACCACACAGACACGGACAGAATCATGATGTTCATTGCCGAGAACCCGGCAACTGCGAGCGCCCGGATGAGCCGCGAATACTCAGGATCGCGCGGATCGAATTCGATCGAGAACACATGTGCATCGTAGCCGGCGGCGCGCAGAGCCCCGATCAGATCGGGCGAGCTGATTTCCGCCGCGCGCCAATTCACCGTGACGCGCTTCATGGAGAGGTTCACGCGGGCAAATTCCACACCGGGCAATGTCAACAGGGTACTTTCGACCTTTGCGATGCAGGCCGCGCAATGAATACCGGGAACCGAAAGAGCGGATTGGCGGGCGCCGTTACCGAGATCACGACTGGCCAGCCGGATTTCCTCCGCCGGGTTCGACCCGGCATCAATCCCGGCGATCGACAATGCGGCCTCCGCACCGGGCGCGCAACAGGTCATGGGTCAGCAGCCTTTTGCGGCCTGAGCATAGCCGACGTCATTTGATTGCCTTGTAGGCGTGCCAGGTAGCGTGCCCGAGCAGTGGAAAGACGACGATCAGGCCGATCATTGCTGTCAGCAGGCCGACCGCGGTCAGCGCAAGCACAATCGCTCCCCAAGCGATCATGACAGGCCGATTGTTCCAGACGCGGGAAATGCTCATGCCCATTGCCGTAAAAGCGTCCGTCCGCTCGTCGAGGAGCATCGGTACCGAGAAAACGCTGATCGCAAAGGAAAACGCCGCGAAAACCCCGCCGACGACGGTGCCCGTGGCGAGCATGGCCCATCCGATGCCCGTGGTGAATAGCATCGAAGCAACATGGTCGAGGCCTGGAAACGGCCGCAAACCGAAGAACAGCGCATAGAGAATGACTGCGGCTCGCATCCACAGCAAGGCCAGCCCCAGCATGATGAAGCCGGTGAACAGGACCTGGGCGCCGGAGGCCGGCCTGACGAAGATCATGCGCCGCAGCGAAACCGGCTCGCCGGCCTCAATCAGCCGGCTCTTCTCGTAGAGACCGATGGCGACAAGCGGACCGACGACCATGAAGGCAGCGATGGCGGGAAACAGGATGTAGTCGAGACCGAGGAAGAAAAGTCCTCCGACCATCGCGACTGAAACGATGAACACAGCGAGGCCGTAGGCGAGGCTGGAACTCGGCTCTGCCATGAGGTCACGCCAACCGGCGCGCAGCCAGCCGAGGGCGGCGCCGGCTGGAAGATGGCGATTGCGGGCCCCCACGTAGGTAGGGCCATCCGCTGTCAAATCGACATTGCCCATTGTGATGTTCCTTCCTGCCCTGCCTGGTTCATTGCCGTGTTCGCAAGGCCCTAGCAAGCCGGATCGGCGGCTTGGTAGAGGCCTCCCGGAATGGCGGCTCGTGACACCTTGCTGTGTGGAACGCAGTCCGGCTGCGACATGAATGCCACGTAGAGGAAATGCGCGTTTGCAACGGTGAATGTGGCAAGTCCAGCGGCAACCAAGGCGACCGCCAAGGCCTTGCCGCGCGAGAATGCCCGTGGAGCGATCTCTGCTTCTGTTTTTTCAGCGGCGACCGTCACGATCTTTTCTCCGAAAGTGACAGGACATAAAGTGCGAGGATCTTGCGCTGGGTCGTCGAAAGGCGCTGCTCCCAGGACGGCATCTGTCCTTGGTGCCCCGAATAGATCGACGTGTGGATCGACTGGCTATCTCCCCCATAGATCCAACTGGCATCGGTGAGATCAGGAGCGCCTACGTCTTGTTTGCCTTTGGCATCCTCTCCATGACAGGCAACACAGTTCGCGACAAAGACTTCCTTTCCGCGAGAAACGGCCTCAGGCGAAGCGACGGTGGGTTCGGTCGACCCGCCGAGAGACTGAACGTAGGCACGCACATCGTTGATCTGCGCTAGGTTGAGGATTCCGTCACGGCCGAAGGCGAGCATCTGCGAGGTCCGTGTTTCGTGATGCGCTGAATTGATCCCAACGCGCAGCGTTTCGACGATGGTCTCTGGATTACCGCCCCAGAGCCATGCGGCTGCCGTCAGGTCGGGGAAACCCTTACCTCCTGTGCCACGAGCTCCGTGGCACGCCGCGCAATTGTCCTTAAAGAGCGTCGCTCCGGCTTCGCGTACGGTTTCCATCAGCGCGGGGTCGGCCCTGATCGCCGGGAAATCCATCTCGTCAATCCGCCTCGTCCATACCGTGCGTTCGGCGGTGGCCTCTTCGACCTGACGTTCGACCGTCGTTTTCTGATCGACCCCAAGCAGGCCCTTCGTGTAGGTCCGCCCCAAGGGCCAAGCAGGCATAAGGATCCAGTATCCCACCGCGAACAGGGTCGTGAGGACGAGAAACAAGATCACGACCCGCGGTACCGGAGTGTAGAGCTCCTTTATGCCGTTCCATTCATGACCCGTCGTCAGCTGCCCGGTGACGGGATCGCGTTCGCCTACTTCCATGGCTTGTCGTCCTCATCGAGGATGTTCTTCTTGGCCGCGTGGAACCGCGCTAAGTTCGAAGGCCAGAAAACATAGATCAGGACGCCAACTGCCATAGCGATCAGGTAGAACAGCCCCCAGCTCTTCGTGAAGCCGACGACGGTGTCATGGTCGAAGTTCATTTTGCAGACTCCGCGGCTGCCGCCTGTTTGTAGGCAGCGTCGGTGAGATGGCCCATGATCTGGAGATAGGCGACCAGCGCATCCATTTCCGTGATGGTTCCCGGATCGCCGTCAAAAGCCCTGACCTGCGTTGCCTGCCCGTAGCGCTTGACAACGCCGGCGGCGAAATCACCGTCCGGAGCGGCCTGGCCGAGAGCATCCTGGGTCGCGTTGGCAATCATGTCGTCCGTGTAGGGAACGCCGACGTCCCTGAGAGCGGCCAAATGCTCGCCGAGGTCGTCGATGCGCAGGGCGTTGCGCTGCAGCCAGCCATATTTCGGCATGACGGATTCCGGCACGACGTCGCGGGGATTGATCAGGTGGGCGACCTGCCAGGCGTCAGAATATTTGCCGCCGATGCGGGCCAGATCCGGTCCCGTGCGCTTTGATCCCCACAACATCGGATGATCGTATTTAGATTCTACGGCGAGCGAATAAGGACCGTAGCGTTCGACTTCGTCGCGCAGTGTTCGGATCATTTGAGAATGGCAGGCGTAGCAACCTTCGCGCGTGTAGATGTCGCGCCCAGCCTGCTCCAGCGGGGTGTAGAGCCGCATGTCCTGCACGTTCTCGACCGTGTCGTCGATCGTGAACAGTGGAGCGATCTCGACAAAGCCGCCAATGCTGGCGACGACGACGATGGCCAGAACGAAGCCCATGGCGTTGCGTTCAATCTTGCGATGAAATTCGGCCATGTCCTACTCCCCCGGCGCGGACGCGAGCCTGGGCTCGGGGAGGTCTGCGGACTCAGAGGCGACCTCCGCCTCGCCACGGATCGTCATCCAGATGTTGTAGGAACCGACGATAGCGCCCATAAGGAACAGAAGACCGCCAAAGGCGCGCGCGATGTAGTAGGGATGCATGGCGACCATGGACTCCACAAAGGAGTAGGTCAGCGTTCCGTTCTCGTTGTAGGTCCGCCACATCAGGCCTTGGATGATGCCCGAATTCCACATCGCGAAGACGTAGATAACCGTTCCGATAATGGCCAACCAGAAATGGACTTCGACCAGCCGCGCTGAATACATACGCTCGCGCTTCCAGAGCCACGGAACAATACAGTAGATCGAGCCGAATGTTATCAACGCGACCCACCCAAGCGCGCCGGCGTGTACATGTCCGACGGTCCAGTCAGTGTAGTGGGATAGCGAGTTGACCGGGCGAATGGCCAGGAACGACCCCTCGAACGTGGTCAGTCCGTAAAAGACCGCCGCGGCCATCATGAAGCGCAGGGTCGCATCGTCGCGGACCTTGTGCCAGGCGCCGTTGAGCGTGGCGAGTGCGTTTCCGGCCGAAGCCCAGGAAGGTACCAGCAGGATCAGCGAGAAGGTCATGCCCAGCGTCTGAACCCATTGTGGCAACGCCGTGTAAAGCAGGTGGTGGGAACCCGCCCACATGTACATGAAGGTGATGCCCCAGAAACTGATGATGGAAAGCCTGTAGGAATAGATAGGCCGCCCGGCCCTCTTTGGCAGGTAGTAATACATCATGCCGAGAAAGCCGGCCGTAAGGAAGAACGCGACGGCGTTATGGCCGTACCACCATTGAACCATCGCATCCTGGACACCTGAAAAGACGGAATAGCTCTTGGCGTGTCCGAACGATACCGGGACGGCAAGATTGTTCACGATGTGGAGGATCGCAACAACCAGGATGAAGGCCATATAGTACCAATTGGCGACATAGATGTGCGGTTCCTTCCGCCGCGCCAGCGTGCGGATGTAGATGGCAAAATACGTTACCCAGACGACGACCAGCCAGATATCAGCATACCATTCAGGCTCGGCGTATTCCTTCGATTGTGTCACGCCCATGAAGTAGCCGGTCGCCGCGACCACGCAGAACAGATTGTAGCCGATGAGCACGAACCATGGGCTGAACTGGTCCGGCAGCCGCGCCCGGGACGTGCGCTGGAGAACGTGGAAGGAGGTGGCGATCAGCGCGTTGCCGCCAAACCCGAAGATGACGGCGCTGGTATGGGCGGGGCGCAGGCGGCCGAAGCTCGCCCACGCTGCATCGAAGGTCAGATCCGGCCACGCGAGCAGGCTTGCGACCCAAACGCCGAGGAACATGCCGACCACCGCCCAGGCCATCGTCAGCACAATGCCGACCTTGCTGGGGTCGTCATAGTAATGCTCCAGCCGTTCTGGAGACGGCTCCGGTGCGTAATACGCGCCGAGCACCACAAAAATGAGACCACAGCAAATTGCCAAAACGATGAAGCCATGCACGCCGATTGGGTCTGCGCGCCCGGCGGCAGCCATGGCCAGCCCTAGGAGGGCGACAAGCGAGAGAACAACGATCGCAAGCTGGCGTTCGCCTGTTGTGAGCTGTGCAACCATATCAAGTGTCCCCCACTTGGTTGAACACAAATACGCCTACGTGCATTTCATATGATCCCCTTGTTACCGCATTGTCCAGAATAGTTTCGGCTGCCCGGCACCACTGGATCGCCCGCCCGTCAAGCTGCCGCTGCCTCATCCGCTTTCATTTGAAGGCGGACCGCACTGCCAACTGATTAGAGCCCAGGACGGTGCGTAATTGAGCGCCCTTCCTTGCCGAGGAGTTACGCGCTATGTTGAGAACCCATAACTGACATCAACAAGGTCGCTCGATTAACGAGCGCTGGCAAAGCGGCGTGAGAACTCCCTCGGTCGTTGCAGTCCAACGCCTCGATGTGGTCGCAGGTCTGACGGCCGCAGCCGTCGTCCTGCCTAAGGCGATGGCCTACGCGACGGTTGCGGGCCTGCCGGTAAGTATCGGGCTTTACACGGCGTTCGTGCCGATGATCGTCTATGCGCTGCTAGGCACATCGCGTGTCCTGAGTGTAAGCTCTACGACCACCCTTGCGATCCTCGCCGGGACACAGCTCGGGCTCGCAGTTCCGGACGGTGATCCGGGCAGGCTGATCACCGCGACTGCGACGCTCACCGCGCTGACCGGAGCCCTGCTGATCGGGGCCTCCGTGCTTCGCCTCGGGTTCATCGCCAATTTCATCTCGTCTCCCGTTCTAACCGGCTTCAAGGCCGGCATCGGCCTTGTGATCGTACTCGATCAGGTGCCGAAGCTGCTTGGCGTGCACATTGCGAAGGAAGGCTTCCTGCGCGACATTTTGAGTGTGGCGCACCATTTGCACGACATGTCGGTGCTCACTCTGATCATCGCCATCGCGGCAATACTCGCGCTGTTGGCCATGGAGCGGCTTTGGCCCCATTCGCCAGCTCCCCTCGTTGTGGTGAGCGCCGGAATCGGGCTTTCATGGTTCCTCGGTTTGGATTCCGTGGGCGTCGCCACCGTGGGGTTCATTCCACAGTCGCTCCCGTCGGTCACCTTGCCCAGTCTCAGCCTTGTCCAGCAACTCTTGCCCGGCGCTCTCGGCATCGCATTGATGAGCTTCACCGAAACGATCGCCGCCGGCCGAGCCTTTGCCGACCCCGCCGAGCCACCCATCAAGCCCGACCGCGAGCTTCTTGCAACTGGCGCCGCCAACCTGGCAGGCGCTTTGTTCGGCGCCATGCCGGCGGGGGGTGGTACCTCCCAGACCGCCGTGGTCCGCGCGGTCGGCGGACACACGCAGATGGCGTCGCTCGTCACGGCCGCCGCCGCAGCGGCCACCATGCTGCTGCTTGCCCCTCTGCTCAGCCTGTTGCCCCAGGCTGTGCTGGCGGCAATCGTGATCGTCTACTCGATTGGACTAATTCAACCGGCCGAGTTCATCTCCATCCGCAAGGTCCGGCGCATGGAGTTTCGATGGGCGCTGGCGGCCTTCCTTGGCGTGCTTGCCTTCGGCACGCTTCAGGGCATCGTCGTGGCGATTGTCCTGTCGCTGGCGGGCTTGGCCAGTCAGGCGGCGAACCCAAACGTCTACGTTATCGGCCGCAAACGGGGAGCCGACGTACTCCGGCCGTTGTCGTCCGAGCACCCGGACGACGAGACATTCGAGGGCCTGTTGATCCTTCGGCCTGAGGGACGGCTCTTCTTCGCCAATGCTCAACGGGTCGCGGATCGGATCCAGACCCTGGTCGCCGAGCATAAGCCGCGTGTCCTCGCGCTCGACATGAGCCGGGTTTTCGACATCGAGTATTCAGCCCTCCAGATGTTGATGGAGGGTGAACGCCGCATGACTGCGCAAGGCGTGACGTGTTGGCTGTTAGGGCTGAACCCCAGCGTACTTGAATACATCCGGGCCTCAGGCTTCGCCAATCGGCTGGGACCCGAGCGCCTATTTTCCAATGTACGGGCGGCCATTCAGCATTATACGACGCGTTTCAACCAAGACTAATTAGGCACCCATTGGCGCTTGTGTCAGACATGTCGGTCGCGGTGCCGAGTTACTTCCAGAAGGGGCGGATCTCATCCAGGTTTTCCCACAAGGTTTTTGCGCCGGCCCAGCCGAATTCGGCACGCGCCTGGCTCGCCCCGATCACCCATCCGATGGCGCGTTGCGCGGTCGGATCGCCGGCGCCGTGCGCTTCCGCCCCCGTCAACATGGCTCTGACCATCGCCGCGTCGTTCAGGTCGCCGCAGACCGCCTGAAGTTTCTTCAATTGCTTCAGGAACTGTTCAACACGTTTCGCCGGGTACAAGGGAGAGAAGAACTCAACCGTATAGCGCAGCGTCTTCAGCTCTTTCCGCAGGTCGTGGCGTTGCTCAACCGTCAAGGCCTCAAGTCCGTGCGCGCGCTTGCTAACCTTTTTCCAGCGCTTGCTGAGTGCCTTGCCGGCCAACTCGACGACCGGCGCTGCAAGCCGCTCGGTCTGGCCGAAATCCTGAGGAACGAGCCAGCCTCGCGCCTCCACGAACCGCGCCAGGTCGATCAGGAACGCCTGCACGCGCGCCTCGGGGAGAAGCTTGCGAAGGTGATCACGCTGCCGCCCCGCCTGCTGCGAGAGAGCATCGGCCAGGGGCGGCAAACCCGGTTCATCCACGTGGGCCTCGGCCTCCCGTCGCACGATGTCGTTCGCCACCACGTCGATATCCCTAAGACGCCCGACCTCCTGACCAAGCCAGCGGGCTTCCATGTTGAGCCGCGTCATTTCCGGGCTCTTCAGAACGGAAACGCAGGCAGAGAACGCGCTTCGCAATCGGCGCAGGCCGATCCGCAACTGATGCGGCCCTTCGGGATCGTCCAGCTTCCGGATGACCACGACATTCGTGGCGATCTGCTCGAGGCACTCGCGAAGGACGTCGCGTGCCGCCTGCTCGGCGATCTGAGCCCGATCGAGCGCAACGTCCTCGGCATTGCGGGGCGCGAGCGGCGGGTCGATCCATCCCTGTTCCGCGAGGAGATAGCCGCGCGCCGCCTTGGAAAGGCAGGAGAACCTCAGGCCCCCGTCAGGAAACAGTAGATGCGCGATATCGAACAGTCCGCCCAGGCTGCCCTCGATGAGTTCGATCTCGAGTTCACGCAACTCGGCCGAGCGCTCGCCCGCGTGGATTTCGCCGATGTCTATTGCCAGTTCCGCACGCGTGCCGTCCTCAAGGGACAGCTCGCTGACGGAACGCCTGATCACGGTCTCGCAGACGGGCTCAAGCGGCGCGCCGTTCACGCGGCGAATGACCTCCTCCCGGACCGCTGCGTCGGGAATCGCTTCGAGACATGGCCGTCCGCCCGGAGCCGGATTCTCCACCTCGCCAACCTGCGACAAGCCGCCATGCAGCTCTGGCTTGGTCTTGACGGTCTGTATCCAACGTCGCCCGTCGCGCCGAAGTCTGAGCGCGACTCCTGCCTTCTTCAGCGCATGACCAGGGGTGTCGAGATAGATGCTTCTGAGCGTCCTGGTTTTCGGGTGGCCGGTAGCCAGCTTAAGCGCCTTCACGCGCGCGCTCAGTTGGGTCGACGTCGGTTCGTCGAGGAGAAATTTTAGCTCGATCTCGCTCATGGCTGATTGTTGTCAGGCCTTTTACAAATCTGTAGACTTAGTTTACGCTAATAAAATTACTATGCCAGCTAAGGATTCAACCCGGTGGGCGTGCGCCTTCCCGTGCCTGCAAGCCTTTCCGGCTATCAACTGGGCTGGCTGCGAAGCGATGTTTCCGCCGGGCTTGCAGTTGCCGCGGTTGGGCTTCCCAGTGCCATCGCCTACCCCGCGATAGCGGGCCTGCCGCCAGAGACCGGCATCTACGCGAGTATCGCGCCGCTGGTGGCCTACGCGATCTTTGGCCCCTCGCGTCAGCTCATAGTCGGCCCGGACGCGGCTACGATGACGGTGCTCGCGGCGGTTTTAGTTGCCGTTACAGCGAGCGTGCCAGTCGGGCTCGAAGTGGACCGAACAGCGGTCGCAGCAGTCCTTGCGCTTGGCGTTGGGCTGTTGTGCCTGGCGGCGTGGGTGCTTCGGCTCGGCGTTCTTGCGACCTTCCTCTCGCGCCCCATTCTGACGGGGTTCTTCATCGGTATTTCGTTTTCGATCCTGATCGGGCAAATCGGTCGCTTCACCGGAGTCAAGATCGAGGCGGAAGGCCTGCTCGGACCGGTCCTCGAACTTCTGCGCAAGGCCGGATCGATACATTGGCAGTCTCTCCTGCTGGCCATGGGGATGTTCGGTTTGTTGCAGATCGTACGGATCATGCGTTTTCCGGTTCCCGGGCCAGTGCTGGTTGTAGTCCTCGCCGTAGTGCTTTCAGCCGTCTTCGACTTTGAAGGACGCGGCATTGCCGTAGTCGGCGATATTCCGACAGGGTTGCCCTCGTTGTCGTTGCCAGCGATTGCTGGCCTTCCGATCCAGACGCTGGTCCTCGGCGCTGCGGCGATCTTCGTCGTGAGCTACGGCGCCGGCATCATTACAGCCCGCAGCTTTGGGGCAATAGGCGGCTACCCGGTCGATCCAAATCGCGAGCTCATCGGATTTGGCGCTGCGAACATAGGCGCGAGCCTTTTCGGCGCCTTCCCGGTTACGGCCTCCGACTCGCGCACAGCGGTTAACTTGTCCGTTGGCGGACGCTCGCAAGTTTCGAGCATCGTGGCTGCCGCGGCCCTGATCGCGACACTGCTGTTTCTCGGGCAGACCCTAAGGATTATCCCGATCCCTGCGCTCGGGGCGATTCTTGCGGCTACTGCAATCAGCCTGATCGATCTCGCGGCCCTTAGGCAGATTTGGCGCATCAGCCGCATGGAGTTCGTCTTCGCGCTGATCGCGATGTGGGGTCCGATCGGTCTGGGCGTGCTCAACGGGGTCGTCATCGCGATCGGTGCGACGCTCGTCTATGTTCTGCGCAAGCTGATGTTTCCCCGCGACGCCATGCTCGGCCGTGTTCCAGGCCATGACGGCTTCTACAAACTGCATCGAACGCCCGAGGCCCGTCAGGTGCCCGGCCTTGCTGTTTGCCTTGTCCAGGGCAGCCTGCTGTTCTTCAACACCGATTACGTCGCATCGCGGCTGCGGTCCATTGCCGAGGAATTGCCGATCGACACCCGCTGGCTGCTGATCGATGCAAGTGCAATTTCCCAGATCGACAGCTCGGCAGCGGCAATGCTGGAGGAGCTATTTGACGAATTGCGCAATCGCGGGATCAGGTTTGGCCTAGCGGACCTTCATGCCGAAGCGCGGGACATCCTTGTTCGGGCCGGCGTGATCGAGCACATCGGCTCAGACATGGTTTTCGACATTCTCGAAGACGCGTATCATGCGTTCGAGGCCCGCGCATGATAGTTCAAGGAATTTGCACCGTGTGAGTTGTGTTGAAGGGAGGAACCCATGGGTAAGAAGAAGAACAAGTCGGCCGTCGTATCTGAGCATGTGGAGGAAAAATCGGAAGGGAAAAATTATGCGAAAGAACTCGCCCGGTTGCATGTTGAGCTTGCTCACCTTCAGGCTTGGGTGAAGAAGACTGGCGCCCGCATCGCAATCGTTTTCGAGGGCCGTGACGCCGCCGGGAAAGGGGGAGTGATCAAGCGCCTGACCGAGCGGGTCAGCCCGCGGGTGTTCCGGGTCGTCGCGCTGCCGGCGCCGACCGATCGGGAGAAGACCCAACTCTATATGCAGCGCTACTTCGCGCACTTTCCTGCGGCAGGCGAGGTCGTCATATTCGACCGCTCCTGGTACAACCGTCCCGGCGTCGAACGCGTCATGGGTTTCTGCAGCGACAAGCAGGCACGACGCTTTCTCGAACAGGTGCCGACTCTTGAGGCCGCCATTGTAGAAGGCGGCGTAACGTTGCTCAAATACTTCCTCGATGTGAGTGAGGAAGAGCAGGAACGGCGTTTCCGGCAGCGTGCCGACGACCCCCTTCGGCAGTGGAAACTGAGCCCGATGGATGTTGAGTCATACAATCGTTGGTGGGAGTACACCCACGCCTACAACGAAATGATCCGTGCAACAGACACAAGGCATGCGCCTTGGTGGATCGTGCCGTCGAACGACAAGAAGAGCGCGCGCATCAACTGCATCTCGCACATTCTGAGCTCAATCCCCTATGAGCACGTCGAGTTCGAAAAACCGAACTTCAGCAAACGCCAAAAGCGACCCGACGACTTCGTGGACGATGCAACTCCGCGCAACGTGGTACCGGACGTGTCCTGACCAGCCACTTCAGAAACCACCACTGGTTTTTATTTGCGTTCCGGCGCCCAATTGAGGAAGAGGCCGATGTCACCAGGAACTCCGCCCGGGAAGTTAATAACCATGGCTTTGAGCTTGTAACCTTGCGGCTTCCCAATGTCCAGGTAGCGCTGGTAGAATTGCTTGGCTTTACCCTGGAGGGTTTCCGTCCATTGCGGATCAGAGCTGTTGATGGCTCGGCCGCTGTCGGTACACAGGTCCGAAGGGAAGCTGTATACTAGTGCTTCGTACTTGCCATTCTTGACAGCGTTCATCACCAGGCGGCGGACCATTGCGATTTCATCGTCGTTCACTTGGTCCTTCAGGAAACTGTTCGTAAACTTCGTGAGTTCCTCATTCTCTCTCGCTCGCAGTTTTTCCTGCTTGTCTACCTCTGCCATCTGCTCCTTCAGAAGAGCCAATCGCAGTTGCTCAGCACTTGGCGGGGCTGCACTTGTGTCTACGTCTTTGGCCATTTGCTCCCTCCACCGAACCGTCCGAGAATTGAACACCAAAGCCGTCGTCGGCCTCGTTCGTTGGGCTCAATTCATGTCACCCAACCGCAAGACGCAAATCAGCATGGGTAGTCGACTAAGGCAGGCTGCCAGCCGCGCGTTTAAGGGGATCGGCCGCCGCGGCAAGAAGTCTTGTCTTCGCAATCAGCTACCATTCCATAATGGCATCTGGGGACATCAAGGTCAATTCGCGACAGGCGGCAGACTGTGCCGCGACAGAGATGCCGCTACGACCGGTCGCTTGATCGTCGACGCGGTGCGCTACGCCATCGAGGTGCAGGCCGCCATGCTCGAACGCAATGCAGGTGTTACGATCGAGCGCCCTATTGAGTTTCGCATCGGAATCCACACAGGAGACGTCGTTGAGGAGAGCGACGGCGACCTCATGGTGACGGCGTCAACATCGCGGCGCGCCTAGAAGGCGTCGTTACCGCGGTTCGAACGCTACCTGCAAGCACAGACCGTTCCTAACAAGGCCGCCGCCAAGCTGATATGCGACTACTTCCGGGTCGATGGAGCTGAACTGTACCGGGATCCCGGTGTCCCCGAGCCCAGGGGGCGTGGCCTGCCGCCAATTTCCGAGAGCCTGTTCCCTCAGATGCTCCCAGTCCATCGATCGCGGGAGGCACCTATTTCGTCTATTTTTTCGATTCCGCACCGCCCCGACCCGTTGATGCGATCGGTGACCTTCGTGCGGCGCGAAGCCGAAACTGGTCACCTTCAGAGGGGTCACCGGACGGTCGGAACGGCGGGGATCGGCATGGGCACAGGCGCGCGGCAACCACCATGGGGAGGCGAACTTGCGTCTGAACTGGATCTATTTCAGCGGCATCAACCGCCGCCAGACTGGCGAGCCGTCGCTGATCTCCGTGCAATAGGCCCCCATCTCCGAACCGACGCTGACGGGCAAGGCCATGCTTCTGACCGAGGCTTGGCCGGCATTCGTGTCCGTCATCATGCGGCGCGACATATCCAACATCCGCCCGAGGCACGCCATCAGCATGGAAAATGTCGTCAGGCTCGGCCATTCGAGCGTCGACCAGCTGGTGGTCAGCCTCACCCGGGACGGGCTAAGCCCTCCCGGCCACGCTGTTTACGCTAAATAAGAATAAAAATGCACCAAAAGAGCGCATGCCAACGATTGTCAAACTCTGCATCTGAACAAAATCGATATTTTACACTTAACCGCCAGGAAAGATAAGTCGCAAGACCGCCTTTTGCGCGCTGCTTTACTATAATTTTAACAAATCATTAACTCTTTCGACCTTACCTTTCTTGTCGTGGATCCCCGTTTTTAGGGTCTTTCAACGGGTCCCATGAGGGTCAAGAAGGGATGAAAATGGCCAAGAAAGCGACCCCCGCTCCGAAGCTGACGATTGCCGCCGGCACGCAGACTGTCTTCTTTTCGCAGGCCGGGGATATCGGCCAGAACATGATGCCTGCGGCGACCAATCATGGCCCGTCGGCATGCCCCACCGCCGCGCTCGGTCATTCGGCGATCAACCGCTTGCTTGGTCTCGTTCGCCTCGCCGATGCGCCGATCTATGACCATATCGACACCGCAGACTGCCCACCTCCGGTGGGTCGGTCAATTAATTAGTCGGCTAAATATGTCAGTGACGCGTTCCCTGAGTTCCACCAGATGACAGGAGAAGCACGTGCCAAACCAATCCTTACGTCAGTCGGAGATCGATAGTCTTCAATACATCTCGTCGATGACCAATGAGCTTGTGCAGATGGCTGAAGCAAACCGCTTTCCCATGATCTCCTATCTGCTGGGCATGGCCTATGCCGAAGCCTTCGACGTCCTTCGCGGCGCACGGCCGGCCAGGCATCCGCAGCTCAGCGGCAACCCGCTGCACCCGAAGGCGCAGCCAAAGGACAATCGCGCTCACGCAAGGAGAGCGTAGCCGCATGCAAGCGCCAGCCGCGTGCGCGGCGGCAGGTTCGACCCTCCGGCCAAACCGTTGGGAGACACTGTGCGCGTTGCAAAGCCTGCTGCCGCTGCTGAAAAGAGCCGCCGCAGATCTCGGCAGCGCCGACATGGTCTACTGGTTCGAACAGGCCGATACCGAGGTCGCCAACATCATCAAGGGCAGGCCGTCCGATGCGGCCGCCATTGCGGCCTTGATTGCATTTGCAGGCCGGCCTCATCTGAAAATCAACAGACCTTAGTTGCGCAGGCTGAACACGAACGGTGCCGTGCGGCTTTGGCGCGCGCCAAGTTCCGGCGGCGGTGCCGGCACGGTAGCGCCTTGCAGCACGGCGAGCGCAGCACGGTCCAGATCGGCATCCCCGGAGGAACGGGTGAGCCTAGCAGACAGGACCCGGCCGGACGAGTCGACCGTGAAGGCGACATACGGCTTGCCTTCCACGCCTCGGGCCTTGGCTGAACTGGGATAGCGCGTCTGCCGCTTGATCCAGGCCCCCAGGCGGGAGTCCCATTTGCTGGAATCGCCGGACCGCGATGCCGATTCCGCCGACTTCGGCGCGGCCGTCCTGGCCGCCGGCCTCGCATCGGCACCGGCGATGCTTGCCGTGTTCGGCGGCGCCGCCTTCTCCTTCTTAGGCCGCGGCTTTGGCTTCTCGACAGGCTTTTTCGCCTTGGCCTCGACCGGTTTCTTGTCCTTGGGAGCCTCGACCGGCTTGGGCTGCGGCAATGGAATAGCCACGTCGGGTGCGACGGCCTCGACAATATCGGGGACGACCTCATCCGGCGGCGGCTGGTCGACCTGTTCAGCCATATCGGTCCGGGTGGGTTCGGTCTCGTCGGGCGGGACGACGTGCGGCTGTTCGACAACCGGCTGCGCCTTCTCGGACGCGGGCGTCGGCTCGATCTGATCGGGTGTCACCGCGTCCAGCGCGGCCATCTGTTCCTCGACCGCCGGCATCACCACCATCGGCGCCACCTCGATCACCTGGGCCGGTGGCGGGCCGCCATCGGCTTCGTCGACCATGCTGAAGTTCTGCACGGCATAGGCGACCGCGACATGCGCTCCAAGCACCAGCGCGGCCGCACCCGCCCACAAGCCAAGGTCGCGGCGGCTGAAGCGCGACAACTCGACCAACGGCAAGGCGGCCGCTTGCGTCATGGCACTGCTGCTCTCGTGGTGGCGGGCGCCGGGGCATCGGCCGCGGGACCCGTTTCCAGGCCGACCAGCGCGATCTTCAGATAGCCCGCCCGGCGCAGCAGGTTCATCGCCTCCATCAGGTCGCCATAGGCCACCGCCTTGTCGGCACGCAGGAAGATGCGCGTCTGCTTGTCGCCCTTCGTCCGGCTGTCCAGCCTGGCGGCGAGAGCCGGACGTGGCACGCTGTCGTTGCCGATCGCCAGCGTCAGATCGTCCTTCAGCGTCAGGAACAACGGTGTTTCCGGCCGCGGCGCGGGCGTTGCGGTCGAGCCCGGAAGATCGACATTGACATCCACTGTCGCCAGCGGCGCGGCGACCATGAAGATGATCAACAGCACCAGGATGACATCGATGAACGGGGTGACGTTGATCTCGTGGCTTTCCTCGAAATCGTCGTCCATGGTCTGTCGGGTACTGCTTGCCATGGTCTTGCTCCGCTAGTCCGCCACCATCATTCCGCGGCCATCGCCGTTGCCGGCGCGACACTGCGGAAGTCGAGGTCACGGCTGACCAGCCGTTCGACACCCGCCGAGGCGTCGGCGAGGATCTGCCGGTAGCCGGCTATCGAGCGCGCAAAGACGTTGTAGATGACGACAGCCGGTATGGCAGCGACAAGACCCATCGCCGTGGCCAGCAGCGCTTCGGCGATGCCAGGCGCGACCACGGCGAGATTGGTGGTCCGCGCCTGCGAGATGCCGATAAAGGCGTTCATGATGCCCCAGACGGTACCGAACAACCCGACGAAAGGCGCGGTCGAGCCGATCGTCGCCAGCAGGCCGGTGCCGCGCGACATGCGCCGTGACGCCGCCGCCTCGATGCGCGACAGGCGCGAGGTGACCCGTTCCTTCAGCCCGTCTCCCGAGACATGATCGAGCGCTCCGGCCGAGAGTGCGACCTCCTCTTCCGCCGCCCGAACCAGAAGCGCGCCGGGGCCGCTGCTGCGGTCGAGCGCACGGCTGGCCTGCTTCAAGGTGGCGGCATCGCTGATCGCCCGGACAGCATGACGGATGCGCAGCTTGCCGGCGAAAATCTCCAGCGATTTGGCCAGCCATATCGTCCAGGTAACGAGGGAGGCGAAGGCCAGGCCGGTCATCACCGCCTTGACGATGATATCGGCCGCCATGAACATGCCCCATGGCGACAGATCGTGCGGCAAAGTCAGTTCCATCGCTGTCGAAGGCCCTCCAGTTCGAGCGAAACCGGACCGAGCAGCGTGCGCTCGCCGACGGCAAAGTACACCGCGTCGATGTGGAATGCCGTCTGGGCATCAACTCCAACCACGGTCATGGCTCTTCTCCAGTTCGGCCGCATTTCAGATTCTCGTTTCGGCGGGCCGATGCTCGGTTGATTATGAAACATGACCTTGCTAGTCAACATTGAAGATGAGTGCAACGATCAACAATTGGTCGCGACGGTTGAGCCGGTGTCTGCAGGTGGCTGCATGACGCGCGGCATTCGGTGTCGTCGCGTTGTTGCAAAGTGCTATGGTGCCCGTCCAAAAACCGGGAGCCAAAGATGATCAAGGCTACGCCCTTCGACTTCCCTTATAACGGCAGGCTGGTCGCCGAAAACAGCGCGCTCCTCGTCATCGACCTGCAGCAGGATTTCCTGTCGACGACGGGCTATTTCGCCAGGCAGGGATATGACCCCTCGCCACTGAGGGCGATCCTGCCGAACGTGGGCCGGCTGATCGCCGCCGCCCGCAAGGCCGGTGTCAGGATCATCCACACGAGGCAGGGTTATCGTGCTGACATGGCCGACATGGCGCCTTATGAGAAATGGCGCCGCAAGCGCGCCGGTCTCGAAGGCACCGAGATCCTGCTTCGTTCAGGCCCGGGGTTTCAGATCGTTCCGGAGATCGATGTCGCGCCGCAGGACATCATCGTCGACAAGACCTGCAACAGCGCCTTCACCTATACGGATTTCGAGCTTGTGCTGCGCGCGCAAGGCATCACGCATCTGATGTTTACCGGCTGCACGACGGATGTCTGCGTCCACACCACGCTGCGCGAGGCCTGCGACCGCAACTTTCAGTGCCTGACGATTTCCGACGCCTGTGCCAGCGGCGATCAAAAGGCCCATGAGGCAGCGCTTCATATGGTGACGGTCGAGGACGGCGTCTTCGGCGCGCTGGCGGAGTCTGCCGCCGTCATCGAAGGCCTGTCGCGGCTGAGTGGCGCGACAGGTTGATTCCAAGGGCGCCTGCTCAGCCCGCTGCACGCACCACTTGCGGGACGTGCGGCGCATATGCCCCGGGCTGCGGCATCTCCGCCTCACGACGCGCCACCGAATTGCGCAGCAGGGCGATCGTCTCACAGCCGGCCGTTGCGATCTCGCGCGGCGTGTCGACGCCGACAATCATGAATTCATCGATCCCGAGAGCTGCATAGGCCAGCAGCGACAGGGCCGCCTGGGCCGGCGGCCCGGCAACATCGACCGCCTTGTGGCCGGCGGCGGAAGCGCCCCGGTGAATCCTGACCGGAAGCGCAAAGCGAAGCTTGCCGGCTCGGCCATGTTCGGCTGCGGCGCCGCGCACGCGCTCCATCAGCTGCCGGACCTCATCGATCGAGCCTGGCGCCAGTTCGAAGACATCGGCATGCCGACCGGCCACCTTGAGCGCCGTTCCGGACTGCCCGCCCATGCGGATGACGAGATCGGCGCCGTGCGGACCCTTGCGCGGCACATAACCGCCTTTGATGCTGTAGAACGCGCCTTCATGGTCGAACGGCCGGTCGTTCGACCACAGCCGCTTCAACAGCACCAGATATTCGTCAATGCGCTGCCAGATGACCGTGTGCCCGACCGGCCGCGTTTCGGCATCGTCGTCGTTCAGCGGTTCGCTGATCATCCTGAGCGCCAGCCGTCCGCCGCTCTTCCTGTCGATCGACGCCAGCTGGCGCGCCGCCACCGTCGGTTCGACCACGCCCGCCCAGTGGGTGAGCACGACTTCCAGCGACGACGTCCGGTCCAGCACCTGGGCGGCTAGATCCATATTGGTCAGCAGCCCGGCCGAATCGTCGACGACGATCCTCCTGAAGCCGCCATCCTCGATCAGCCCGAGCTTGGTCGCGGTCTCGGCAAAGTCGTAGAAAAAGGGAACTACTGCGTCGGCGGTCTTGCTGGGAACATGCGTGAACTCGATCGGCATTGCCATCTCCTCCATCTCTGGAATCACTGATGCTGTGAAATTCGAATCCCAGCCGCGCGAAAGCGCACCGAGGATCCGGTTCATTCAACTCCGATTGCCTGAAAGCGTTGGCGGCTAGTCCCGGTCGATCTGACGACTCAGGGAATGAGGCCCAGAACAACTGCCCCGGTGAACACGAACGCAAGGGCAAAGACGATATAGGCGAAAGCACCGGCATAGGCCGGACGAAAGGCCTGGGCGTTGACTAGCCGCTGGCTGCTGCGATCCGTCTGGGCGTTCTGGATATAGGACATATATCGACCTCCGTCTCGCCGGTTAATCTATAAAACTTGTAGACTTTGTCGATTGCTATTTTTCGACCATGGGCAGAATAATTTTCTGATATCTGATCAGGAATTGGTACCGAATTGCTGGGATGGCGTGCTTTTTGCCACAGCTCGACCCATCACGCCGTGCATTGCTCTTGCCCTGAATGAACCTATGGCCTTGTCCTCGCTGCACCCAAATCATGCATTGGCCGCCCGGAGCGCGCACGATAGCATCGCACGATCGGCGAACATGAAATCGTCAGACAGGGGAGCAGGAAAATGGGTGCAAGACTGGCCGGCAAGGTCGCCATCATTTCGGGCGGCGCGACGGGGATGGGCGGAGCGGCTTCGGAGCTGTTCGCCGCGGAAGGTGCCAAGGTGGCGATCATCGACCGCAACGGGGAGGCGGCGGCCGCAACCGCGGCGGCGATCCGCGCGCGGGGACACATAGCCGAACACTGGGTCGCCGACGTGTCCGATGAAGCCCAGGTCGAGGCGGCGGTGAAGGGCGCGACCGAAAAACTCGGCCCGATCACCGTCCTGTTCAACCATGCCGGCACCATCGTCATAAAGCCGCTCCTGGAGACGACGGTGCAGGAATGGGACTGGCTGCATGCCGTCAACGTGCGCTCGATGTTCCTGATGACGCGCGCCGTGCTGCCCGGCATGATATCGGCCGGTGGCGGCTCGATCGTCTGCACCTCGTCGATCTCGGCAGTGGCGGCAACACCGATGGAGGTGCTCTACGACACCACCAAGGGCGCCTGCCACATGTTCGCGCGCGCCATCGCCGTCGAGTTCCGCGACCGCAACATCCGCTGCAACGCGGTCTGCCCCGGCTTCATCCGCACGCCGCACGGCCTGCGCGAGGTTGCCGATCTCGGTCGGCTCGGCATCGATGTCTCAGACGCCGCACTGGCCGCGCAGCAGGGCCGTATCGGCGAGCCGGAAGAGGTGGCCAGGGCCGCGCTTTACCTGGCCAGCGACGAATCCAGCTTCGTCAACGGCACGCATCTGTTCGTCGACAACGGCTTTACCGCCATGTGACCAGCTGGACGCTGACAGCCCTTGGCTGTCAGCGCTCCTCGCGACGAAACGGCTTGAGCAGGGCAGACGGCGCCACCGCGTTGCGCGACATGACAGCCATGGCGACTATGGTGAAGATGAAGGGCAGCATCAGGAACGCCTCGTAGGGGATATGCCCCAGCCCGCTCGCCTGCATGCGCAGTTGCAAGGCATCGACAAAGGCGAACAGCAGCGCAGCCCCTGCCGAACGCCACGGATCCCAGCGGCCGAACACGACCAGCGCGATCGCCACCCAGCCGCGCCCCGACACCACGCCGAAGGTGAAGGCGTTGAACTGCGCCATCGACAGGAAGGCGCCGGCCAGCCCCATAAGCGCACCGCCGAGGACGACCGCCTGGAAACGCGTTGCGATGACGCTGACACCGGCCGAATCGGCGGCGCGCGGATTTTCACCGACCATGCGCACCGACAGACCCCAGGGCGTGCGGTAGAGGACGAAGGCGGCCAGCGGAATGGCAAGGATCGCCATGTAGACCAGCGCAAACTGATTGAACACCGCCAGTCCGAGCACCGGAATGCCGGAGAGAGCCGGGATCGGCAGCGTCTCGAACCCCTTGATGCTTGGCGGCACCGATTGCTGGCCGAAGATCAGCCGGTAGAGGAAATAGGCGAGGCCCGAGGAGAACAGCGTGACACCAATGCCGCAGACATGCTGGCTGAGGCCCAGCGCCACCGTGAACAGCGCATGCAGCGCGCCCATCAGCATGCCGGTCAGCACGGCGACGAGCACGCCGAGCCACAGGCTGCCGCTGAGGCTGGTGGCGGTGAAGCCCGTCATCGCCGACAACAGCATGATGCCTTCGATGCCGAGATTGAGCACGCCGGCACGCTCGGAGAACATTTCGCCGAGCGTCGCAAACGCCAGCGGCGTAGCGATGCGGATGATCGCGGCCAGGAAGCCGACCTGAAATATCTGTTCGAACACCGCGCTCATCGGGCCGCTCCGACGCGGCGGATGCGGTAGGCGGTGAACAGCAGCGCCACCAGCATGGCAAGCAATGCGGTGCCCTGGATGACATCGCTGAGGAAGGCCGGCACGCCGGTCGCACGCGACATCGCCTCGGCGCCGGTCATCACGGCGGCCAGGAAGATCGCCGCCGGCACCACGCCCAACGGATTGAGCCGCGCCAGCATGGCAACGACGATGCCGGAATAGCCGTAGCCCGGCGAGATGTCGCTCATCACCTGGAAATGCACGCCGCCGACCTCGCCGACACCGGCCAACCCGGCCAGCGCCCCGGACAGCAGCGCGGTCGAGATCAGCACCCGCTCGACATGGATGCCGCCATAGCGTGCGGCCTCGGGATTCTCGCCGGTGACCCTGATCCTGAAGCCGAGCGTCGTGCGCACGATCAGGAACCAGATCAAAGGCGCCGCCAGCAGCGCCACGACAACGCCGAGATGCAGCCGCGTGCCTTCGAGCAGCACCGGAAAGTTGGCCGAATCCTCGATCGGCGGCGAGATCGGATAGCCGCTGAAACTGTCTTTCCACGGCCCTTCGATCAGCGCCATCAGCGCATAGTAGATGACCGAGTTGAGCAACAGCGAGCTGACCACGTCATCGACCTTGAATTTGACCCGCAGTGTCGCCGGCACCAAGGCAACCGCCGCGCCGGCGGCGGCACCGGCCGCCGCCATCAACAGCATGGCGAGCGGCCCCGGCATCGGGATCGCGCCGACAAAGCAGCTCGCGACCGCGCCGGCCAGCAATTGTCCCTCGGCGCCAATGTTCCAGAATTTTGCCCGGAAGGCGACGGCCACCGCCAGCCCGGTGAAGATCATCGGCGCGGCACGCACCATCGTTTCGGTGATGGCGTAGCTGTCGCCCAGCGAGGCGGTGAACATCACCCCATAGGCATCGATGACGCCGGCGCCGGCCAACGCGATCAGCCCACTGCACAGGACAAGCGTGGCTGCGATCGCCAGCAGCGGCAGCGCCAGGTTGAACCAGGCGGGCGTCGAGGTGCGGACTTCCAGGCGAAACATCAGCTGTGCCCCTCCGCGCCGGTCATCATCAGCCCAAGCCGGGCCACCGTCGCATCGGCGCTGTCGAGCGTGCCGGCGATTCGGCCCTCATACATCACTGCGATGCGGTCGCAGAGCACCAGCAGTTCCTCGAGATCCTCGCCGATGACGACAATGCCGCAGCCCTTGGCGCGCATGTCGAGAAACTTTTCGTGGATGAAGCGGGCGGCTCCGATGTCGAGGCCGCGCGTCGGCTGCGAGACGATCAGCACCTTCGGATCGAAGGCCAACTCGCGAGCCAGCAGCGCCTTCTGCAGATTGCCGCCCGACAGCGTCCCGGCGCGGGTCATCGGCCCGGGGCAGCGAATGTCATAGGCCTTGATCTGCGCCTCGGCGAAGGCGCGGATCGCATCCGGCTTGAGCAGGCCCCTGCTGCTGAACGCCGCCGTGCCGATGCGCGGCAGCACCATCGAATCGGCGAGCGGCAGGTTGGTGACCAGCCCGGTCGTCATGCGGTCTTCCGGGATGCGGCCGAGACCGAGCGCCTGCACCTCGCGCGGCGAATACCGCGACACCTTTTGGCCGGCGATGGTCATCTGGCCGGCGTCGGGCACGCGCACGCCGGAGATCACTTCCGCCAGGGCGCGCTGACCATTGCCCGAGACACCGGCAATACCGAGGATCTCGCCAGCGCGGACCGAAAGCGACACGTCGCGCAACGCCGTGCCCGAATGCCGCGATGTCGAAATGCCGTCGAGCGTCAGCACCGCTCCACCGGGGGTCGATGGCCCCCTCGCCGGCGGCACGATCTCGTGGCCGCACATCAGCTGCGCCATTGCGGCAGATGTCGTGTTGGCGGGGTCATCGACACGGCCGGCGACGCGGCCATGCCGCAGCACCGTGCAGCGATGGGTCAGCGCCCGCACTTCATTGAGCTTGTGCGAAATGAAGATGATGCCGAGACCCTGTGCCGCCATCGAGCGCAGCGCCGAAAACAGCCCGTCGACCTCCGTTGGCGCCAGCACCGCTGTCGGCTCGTCGAGGATCAACAGCCTGGCACCGCGAAACAGCGCCTTGACGATTTCGAGCCGCTGCTGCTCGCCGACCGACAGCGCCGACACCGGAAGGTCGGGATCAAGCGTCAACCCATGTTGGCGGCCGATCTCCGCCAGCCGCGCCATCCCGCCGGCGCGGTCGATCCGCCCTGATCGGCCTGATATGCCGATGAGCAGGTTTTCCAGCACAGTCAGCCTCGGCGCCAGGTGGAAATGCTGATGCACCATGCCGATGCCGGCGGCCAGCGCATCGGCCGAACTGGCGATCCGCACCGGCTGGCCCTGGATGAGGATCTCACCTGCATCGGGCGCATAGGCGCCGAACAGCACGTTCATCAGCGTCGTCTTGCCGGCGCCATTCTCGCCCAGAAGACCGAGAATCTCGCCCGGCGCGACGCTGAGATCAACGGCCTCGTTCGCCTTGACGGCGCCGAAGCTCTTGGTGATGCCGCGCATTTCGATGAGTGGGGCGGGCAAGATGGCTCCCGGTGAGATGGCGTTGGCGCAGCTCTTCACCCTCCCCCTTGTGGGGGTGAGAAACGGTCCGCGTAGCGGACGAAAAGCCAATTTCTTGGCTTTTCGAGTTTCGAACGCCCTGAGCCTGCGAAGGGCTGGGCTGATAATTGGCAAGCCCCGCCGGGTCCCCGCTGCTTCGCAGCGTCCGGCGTTCGCTAGCCTTCATCGTGCCACTGGCACGATGAATTCGCCTGCGGCGAACCGGCTGCTCACCCCCACAAGGGGGAGGGTGAGAAAAATCAATCCGAAACCGGCGTGTTCTCGTCGACGTCGACGCGGAAATTGCCTTCGAGGATTTCGGCCTTCTTCTTCTCGACCAGTTCCTTAACGTCCGCCGGCAGCGTCTTGTCGAACTTGTGGTAGGGCGCGAGTTGCGAACCGCCCTTGGCCATGCGCGAGAAATCGCCATAGTCCTGCGCGGTGAAGACGCCGGCCTTGACGAGTTTGATCGCCTGCTGGACGGTCGGATACATGTCCCAGACCGGGCCGGTGATGACCGTGTCGGGGCCGAGGCTCGACTGGTCGGACATGTTGGAGATGGCGAGGATCTTCTTGTCCACCGCCGCTTCGATGACGCCGAAACGCTCGGCATAGATCACGTCGACACCGGCGTCGATTTGCGCGACCGCCGCTTCCTTGGCCTTCGGCGGATCGAAGAAGGAACCGATGAAGGCGACCTTCTTCTTGATGTTGGGATTGACCTCCTTGGCGCCGGCGAAGAAGGCGTTGACCAGCCGGTTCACTTCCGGAATGCCCATAGCCGCGACAGCACCGATCGTGCCCGACTTCGACATCTTGCCGGCGATCATGCCGGACAGATAGGCCGGTTCGTGGATCCAGTTGTCGAAGACGCCGAAATTCGGTTCCGCCGGTCCGGCGCCGGAGCCGAACAGGAAGGCGGTCTTCGGGAATTGTTTGGCGGTGCGGCGCGATTCACGCTCGGCTGCGAAGGCGTCGCCCAGCACCAGCTGATAGCCGCCTTGCGCATATTCGCGCATGACGCGGCTGAAATCGGCTGTCTGCACCTTCTCCGACCATTTGTACTCGATACCGAGTTCCTTCTCGGCCTTCTGCAAGGCGACATGGATCTGGTTGTCCCATGGCTCCTCGATCGGCGTGGCGAAGATCGCCGCCACCTTCAGCTTCTTGTCCTTGCCGAAGGCGGCGCCCGGCAACATGGCCGCAGCCAGGCCAAGCGCGCCCAATTCCAGCACATTGCGTCGCGAAAGCCCTTCGCGTTTTATCTGGATTCTATTCTTCCGGTTTTCCATTGCATTCCCCTCTGTTCGACAGCCGTGTCGAGCCGGCCGTTCGTGAAAATGTCAGACAGGGAACTATGGAACGGGTCCGCACTTTTGTCCACATGGTCAAATTTGCGCGCCCGAATCAGCCTCGATCTTAGCCGGCCAAGAAGAGGCCGCCGCTCAGGCCCGTTCGAGCGCGATCGCGATGCCCTGGCCGACGCCGATGCACATCGTCGCCAGCGCATAGCGGCCGCCGCGTTCGCGAAGCTCCAGCGCCGCCGTGCCGGATATGCGGGCGCCCGACATGCCGAGCGGATGGCCGAGCGCGATGGCGCCGCCATTCGGATTGACGTGCTGTGCATCCTCGGCAATGCCGAGTTGGCGCAGCACGGCGATGCCTTGCGAGGCAAAGGCCTCGTTGAGCTCGATAACGTCGAATTGCTGCGGCGTCAGGCCAAGCCGCGCGCACAGTTTTTGCGTCGCCGACGCCGGGCCGATGCCCATGATGCGCGGCGCCACACCGGCGGCGGCGCCACCAAGGATACGGGCAATCGGCGTCAGGCCATATTTCTTGACGGCTGCTTCCGAGGCAACGATCAACGCCGCCGCCCCGTCATTGACGCCGGAGGCATTGCCGGCCGTCACCGTGCCGCCTTGCCGGAACGGCGTCGGCAATTTGGCCAGCGCATCGACCGTCGTGCCAGCACGGGGATGCTCGTCCTTCGAGACGACCACCGCATCGCCCTTGCGCTGCGGGATGGTCACCGGGGCGATTTCCTTCGCCAGCCGGCCATTGGCCTGTGCGGCGACAGCCTTGTCCTGGCTGCGCACGGCAAAGGCGTCCTGGGCCGCGCGGGAGATGGCAAACTCTTCTGCCACATTCTCGCCGGTTTCAGGCATCGAATCGACACCATACTGCTTCCTCATCACCGGGTTGACGAAGCGCCAGCCGATGGTGGTGTCATAAATCTCGGCGTTGCGTGAAAACGCCGTGTCGGCCTTGGGCATGACAAAGGGCGCGCGGCTCATCGATTCGACGCCCCCTGCGATCATCAGTTCGGCCTCGCCGGCCTTGATGGCCCGCGCGGCAATGGTCAGCGCATCCATGCCGGAGCCGCACAGCCGGTTGACGGTCGAGCCCGGGATCTCCTTCGGCAGACCGGCCAGCAGCAACGCCATGCGCGACACGTTGCGGTTGTCCTCGCCGGCCTGGTTGGCGCAGCCATAGACGACGTCGTCGACGGCCTGCCAGTCGATGCCGGGATTGCGCTCGACCAGCGTTCTCAGGGGTATGGCGCCAAGGTCGTCGGCGCGCACCGAGGACAAGGAGCCGCCGAAGCGGCCGATCGGCGTGCGGATGTAGTCGCAGATATAGGCCTCGGCCATGTCATGCAGCCTTTGCTGTTCCGCTTCCCTCATGCGCCGCCTTGGTGCGGGCCTGCAGGTCGCGCAATGTCGTCAGTTCGAGTTCGCTTGGCGCCGGTGTTTCGTCAAGCGCCTCCGCAAACTTTACCATCCAGCCACAGGTGTCCTGCACCTGCTGGCGTGTGACACCCGGATGCAGCGACACGACCGTGAATTCCTTGGTCATCGGGTCCGGCTTCCAGATGGCGAGATCGGTGATCAGCAAGGTCGGGCCCGCGGTGTCGATGCCAAGCCGCTTTCGATGATCGCCGCCCTCGCCATGGCCGAAGGAGGTGAAGAAGTCGATCTTCTCGACCATGCCGCGCCTGGTCTGCGCCATGGTGATGTAGATCTCCTTCGACGACGTCGCGATCTCCGGCGCGCCGCCGCCGCCGGGCAGCCGGGTCTTCGGGTGGAAATAGTCGCCGATGACCGTGGTGTTGATGTTGCCGAACTTGTCGAGCTGGGCAGCACCCAAAAAGCCTATCGAGATGCGGCCGCCCTGCAGCCAGTAGCGGAACATCTCCGGCACCGCGACAGTGGTGACCGCGGTTTCGCACAATTCGCCATCGCCGATCGACAGCGGCAGCACGTCTGGCGCGGTGCCGATCGTGCCGCTCTCGTAGATCAAGGTGATGTCGGGCGCATGCGTCAGCCGCGCCACATTGCAGGCGGCGGACGGCGCGCCGATGCCGACGAAGCAGACATCGTCATTCCGCAGCGCGCGGCTGGCCGCGATCGTCATCATCTCGTTGGGGGTGAAGTCCGGATTGTCGCTCATGCCGCTTTCCTCAGATGCTCGACACGGGCCGCGAAATCGTCGGCGCTCTTCTCGATGACGTTCGCCTGCATCCACTCCTGGAATTTGTCCCGGTCGGCGGCGATCTCGTCCCATTCCAGATAGGCCGCATTGTCGCGCGCGTAGTAGCCATGCGCGTAGGACGGGTGCGAGCCGCCGGGCACGACGGAGATCGCCGCGATCGTCCAGCGCGGCAGCACCGTCAGATTGGGGTGCAGATCGTCGAAAGTGTCGACCACTTCCTCGACCGTCACCACCGCTCGGCTAGCCGCCAGCACCGCTTCCTTCTGGATGCCGACGATGCCTTCGACCAGCACATTGCCTTTCCGGTCGGCCTTCTGCGCATGGATGAAGGTGACATCGGGCCGGATCGAAGGAACGGCTGCCAGCACCTCGCCGGTGAACGGACAGGTCACCAACTTGATGTTCGGATTGACCGTTGCCAGCCCGGCACCGCGATAGCCGCGAAACACCGCGCAGGGCAGGCCGGCAGCACCCGCCTCATAGGCGTTGGCCATGCCGGCATGGCTGTGTTCCTCGATCTCGATCGATCTGGGAAAACCGTTCTCGATGGCGTCGCGGGCGCGCCGCAGCAGGCCGACGCCGGGATTACCCACATAGGAGAAGATGATTTTCTTCGCCATGCCCATGCCGATCATCTGGTCGTAGATCAGGTCCGGTGTCATGCGGATCAGGGTCAGGTCGCGAAGCCCCTGGCGGATCGCCTCATGCGCCGCCGCCGTCGGGATCAGATGGGTGAAGCCCTCGAAGGCGACGGAGTCGCCATTGTTCAGGTTCTCGGCCACAGCCTGTTTGAGCGGCAGGAACTTGACCATCGCATCGGGCTCCCGGGTTCAATAAAGTTCGTATTGCGAACATATGTTTTATATGCGATACTTTCTACGTTGAGTGAGAGGTTGAGTCAATCCTGGCAAGGATATCGTTCTGGGAGGTGAGATGGACGAAGAGGCCGCTTCCCGTGATCATGTCGGCTCGCTCGAGCGCGGCCTTGCCGTTATGGAGATCCTGGCCCGGCATCCCTCTGGCATGACGCTGACGGAAATGGCCGAGGAAGCGGGCCTGACCCGCGCCGGCGCCCGCCGCTTTCTATTGACGCTTGTCGCCACAGGCTACGCCACCCAGGCCGGCCGCGTCTTTTCGCTGTCGCCGCGCCTGCTGACCATCGCCCGCACCTGGCTCGGCGGCGCCTCGCTATGGAGCTTCGCCGCCCCGACCATGCGGGCAGTGGCGGCTGAGTTGAACGAGGCCTGCTCTGCGGCGATCCTGTCGGGCCAGGATGTCGTCTACGTCGCCCGCATTCCCGGCCGCCGCATCCTCAGCGTCTCGCTCGACGTCGGCACTAGGCTGCCCGCCTATTGCACCTCAATGGGGCGCATCCTGCTTGCCGGCCTGACGCCCCAGGAATTGGACGCATTTCTCGGCCAGTCGACGATCGAGAAACGGACGCCGAAGACGATCACCGACATGCGGCTGCTGGCCTATGCCATCGGCAAGGCCAAGGCGGAAGGCTTTGCCGTTGTCGACGAAGAGCTGGAGCTCGGCCTGCGCTCGATCGCCGTGCCGATCCGCGACCGCTCGGAGCGCACGGTCGCGGCCATCAACGTCTCGACCCAGTCCGCGCGTTTCACCGTCGCGGAGATGGAACGGGAAATCCTGCCGGCGCTGCTCGAGGCCAAGCAGCGCATCGAGGATTTTTTCGTCGTCTAGAGAAATCTTTGCGAGCTTAGGAATAAGCCCACATCGTCGGCGCCGCCCCTCATTGCCCTGCCGGGCATTTCTCCCCGTATAGAGACGGGGAGAAAGTAGCTGGCCGCAACGCCGGCGCCTTTCTGCGACGCTGGCGATTGGCGAAGCCATAAATGAAAGCGCCCCTCTCCCCGTCACTATACGGGGAGAGGATGCCGGCAGGCAGGTGAGGGCCGACGCGAACTTCGATGCGTAGCTGCGGCGTACTCACCCTCAATGCTTGATGCGGTCGCGCATCGCATACCACAGCATGCCGAGCACATAGAGCGGTCCGCGCAACGCCGTGCCGCCGGGGAACGGCATGGGCGTGAGCGTCGAGAACAGGTCGAGCCGCGAAGCGTCGCCGGTGATCGCCTCGGCCAAAAGCTTGCCCGACAGCGTCGACAGGATGACGCCTTTGCCGGAATAGCCATGCGCGAAATAGACCTCGCCATAGTGCCCGACATGCGGCAACCGCGACGTCGTCACCGACACCAGCCCGCCCCAGGCGTGATCGATGCGGCAGCCCTGAAGTTGCGGAAAGGTCTTTTCCATGTGCGGCCGCACGAATCCGGCAATGTCGGCCGGCGGCGACGGCGTGTAGCGCTCGCCGCCGCCGAACAGCAGACGCCCATCGGCCGACATGCGGTAGTAGTTGACGACGAAGCGGGTGTCGGACACCGCGACATTGGCCGGGATGACGTTGCGTTTGCCCTCCAGCGGCTCGGTGGCGACAATGTAGTTGCCGACCGGCATGATGCGGCTGTTGACGCGCGGCTCCAGCCCATTGAGCAGCGCATCGCCCGCCAGCACGACGTGTTTTGCACGGACCGACCCCTTGGCCGTAGAGACGCGGATCGATGGCTCGCGCTCCAGCCGCACGGCGACCGAATTCTCATGAATGGTGACACCGGCCGCGACCGCCGCGCGGGCAAGGCCGAGCGTGTAGTTCAGCGGATGCATGTGACCGCCAAGCGGCTCGTACATCGCACCGTGGTAGGGCGTGTCGACCTTGCCGCGGGCTTCCGCCGCCGACAGGATCTCGGCATGCGGGAACTTCATCACCGTGGCAAGGCACTCCGCCTCTTCCTCGAGGTCTTTGAGGTCGGAGCTGTTGACCGCCCCGACAAGATGGCCGGTCAGCCTGAGGTCGCAATCGATGGCGTGGCGCTCGATGATGCCGAGCACCAGCCCGCGCGCCTCGAAGGCGAGGTCGAACAGCACCTTTGCCCGCTCGGTCCCGTAGAGCTTGACCAGTCCCTTGGCACCCTTGCGCAGGCCGGGGATCATCTGGCCGCCATTGCGGCCGGAAGCGCCCCAGCCGATCTTGCCGCCTTCGAGCAGCACCACCTTCAGGCCGCGCTCGGCAGCGTGAAGGGCCGCCGACAGGCCGGTGCAGCCGCCGCCGACGACAACCAGGTCGGCGTCGACATCGCCCTGCAGGGCGGGATGGTCCGGCGACGGATTTGCCGTCGCGACATAGTAGGATTTGCCGATATCCAAACCGGAATTGAAGCCCATCATTACACCTTCAGCAGCAGGTGGTCGCGTTCCCAGCTCGTCACCACGCCCTGGAACAGGTCGAGCTCGACGCTCTTGACGCGCAGATAGGTCTGGAAGAAGTCCTCGCCGAGCAGTTCCCGCACTGGGTCGCAAGCGGTGAAACGATCCAGCGCCTCCTCCATGGTTTTCGGCAGCGTGCTTTTGATCTTGTAGGCATTGCCCGACGCCTCGGCCGACCGCGCCAGCTTCTGCTCGACGCCGAGATAGCCCGCGAGGAGCGAACCGGCGATCGCCAGATAGGGATTGGAATCCGCACCCGGCAACCGGTTCTCCACCCGCCGCGCGGCGCGGCCACCGGCCGGCACCCGCAGGCCACAGGAGCGGTTGTCGTGCGACCATTCGATGTTGGCCGGCGCGCTGTGGTTCGGTCGGATGCGACGGAACGAGTTCACGTTGGGCGCAAACAGCGGCATGATCTCCGGGACATATTTCTGCAGGCCGCCGATGAAATGGCCGAACATTTCGGTGTCGGCATCGTCGCTGCCGGCAAACAGCGTGTTGCCGGCCTCGTCGATGACCGACATGTGCAGATGCATCGAGCTCCCCGCCTGTGCCGCGATCGGCTTGGCCATGAAGGTGGCATGCATGCCGCTCTGTTGGGCGGCCTGGCGCGTCAACCGCTTGAACAGCAGCACCTTGTCGGCCAGCGGCAGCGCGTCGCCATGCAGGAAGTTGATCTCCAGCTGCGCCGTACCCGATTCATGGATCAGCGTGTCGAGCGGCAGTCCGGATGCCGCCGCATAGTCATAGATGCGGCGGACCACCGGCTCGAACTCCTCCAGTGCCGCCATATCGTAGGGATGCTGCACGCTCTCGGCGCGGCCATTGCCGCCGACCGGTGCCGTCAGCGGCCGGTCGGGATCGGGATTGGGCGCGGTCAGGTAGAATTCGAGCTCCGGCGCCACCACCGCCCGCCAACCGCGCTGACGGTAGAGGTCGAGCACGGCTCTCAGCACATGGCGTGGCGAGGCCATCCATGGCCGGTCGTCCATGTGAAAGGCATCGGCGAAGACATAGGCCTTGCCTGCACCGGCGCCGGGCGCCAGGGTGAGCGTCGAAACATCCGGCACCATGCGCATGTCCGGGTCCGAGTAGGCAAAACCCTCGTCGATCGAACCGGTGTAGCGGCCGTCGATGCTGACCAGAAAGGCGCTACTCGGCAGGTAGAGCGCGCGGCCCTCCAGCGCCTTGAGGAACTTGGCTGCCGGCAAGGCCTTGCCGCGCAGGACCCCGTTCATGTCAGGCACCAGGCACTCGACCTCGTTGATGCCGTGCTGGGTCAGCCAGGCCCTGGGATCGTTGCCACTGGAGAGGGAAGTATTCGTGTTCATGTCAGGCATTTCGTTCATGTCCGTATCAGAGAGAGTATGGCTTGCGCGGCCACATCCGTTCCGGGTTTCAGCGCCATATGGGCTGCATTGCCCCTGAGGCGGGCGCGCATTGCGTCATCGGCCAGCAGGCCGAGAATGGCTTTCTCCAATACTCCTTCGGTCCAGGCATCACGGCCGATATGGTCGCCAACGCCGGTTTCCTCGGCGCGTCGGGCATTGTCATGCCCGTCCCAGCAATAGGGCATGATCAGCGACGGCACGCCGAAGCGCAGCGCTTCGCAAAAGCTGTTATTGCCGCCGTGATGGATGAACAGGTCGCACTTCGCAACCACCGACGGCTGCGGAAACCAGGCGTCGAGATAGACATTGTCCGGCACAGCGCGATAGGCGTCGCGCAGGCCGCCGGCATTGACGATGAAGCGGGCCGGCAGCCTGTCGAACACGGCCAGCATGCGCTCGATCAGGCCGACATCCATGGCGCCGAGACTGCCGAAGCTCACATAGACCAGCGGCCCGCCATTGCGCGGGAACACAGGCACTGCGAACGGCCCTTCCGAACGCACGCAGCCTTCCAGATAGACGAAGCGGTCCGGGTCGAGCGGCTCGGCGCGTTCGCGGCGCACGATCGTCGGCGTCAGCAAAAGGTTGAGGTCTGGCGAAGCTTCGAGAAACAGGCCCTTCGGCAGCGGCGCCAGGCCGGCATCCGTGCGGAAGCGGTTGAAGCGGTCATGCGCGGGCGCCGAGGCCTTGAGATAGCGGGCCTCGAACGCCGCGCGTTGCGGGTCGTCGGCGCCAAGCCCCGACAGATAGGGGGGCACCCGAGCGTCCGGAAGCTCGGTCTCGGCGCAGGAGACCACCCGCACCCACGGGCAGCCGGCGGCAGCGATCGCCGGGAACATGATGACATTGTCGAGCACCACCGCGTCCGGCTTCAGCCGCGCCAGCAATTGGCGCAGCGGCGCTTCGGCGTTGACCGCGGTGTCGACGATCGCCTGCCAGGTCGGCGCGACATAGGTTTCGAGCTGGTCGATCGGGCTCAGCCTGAAATGCGGCAGATGCCTGCGCACGAAGGCCTGCCAATAGCTCTGTCGATCGCTGTCGCTCAGCGGCTCGTCGGTCGGCAGCTGGTATTCCAGAAAACCATAGTCGGCAAAGACACCGGAGAAGCCGGCATGACAGATGAAAACAGGCCGGGCGCCCTTCGCCCGCAGCGCCTGCGCGATGCCGACGCAATTCAACGCCGCGCCGAAACTCGCTTCGGGAAACAGCGCGATGGTCGGGCTGGCTCTTCGCGTCAATTAATCCTCGTCATTCCGGCCGGCTGATCATGCCGAACAGGGCGGGCGCCCCGCGGCTGGCCGCTTGCGGTCGCTGGTTGCGGGAGAGCCGCAGGTGAATGCGAAGCAGATCGGCAGCCACCTCATACTGCCGGCTTTCAAGATGGTCGAGTATGTTCAGGTGCTCACGCAGCGATTGCCGCAGCCGGAAGACGTTGACGCCGGCATAGATGCCCGGCAACCGGCGCAGCCTGAGGTGATCGGCCAACGCGTCGGCCACGAACCGATTGGCGGAGCCCTCCGCCAGCATACCGTGAAAATCGATGTCCAGCCGCTGGAACTCGCGTGTGTCGAATGCGGCGTCCGGCAGCGCCGACAGCGCTTCCATGCTCTGGCGCAGGGCCGCTGCGCGTGCGCCGTCAAGCCGGAAGCCGGGGGTCAGGATGGCGGCGGGCTCCAGCAGCAAGCGGTACTCATAGCTTTCGCCCTGCGCCTCCGGGTCGTCAGGCGCGCGGCGGAAGAGCCAGGACTGGCCGGGCGCACGGTCGAGCAGATTCTCTTCCGTTAGTCTGTTAAGCGATTTTAGTACCGTCTTGCGTTCAGCATTGTACCGCCGCATCAACCCGGCGACGGTCACCGTCTGGTCCAGCCGCCGCGCCGACCGGTCGCGCAGAATCGCCTCGGCGAGTTCGTCCTCCTCGGTAGGCGGCAATTCAGCGGCAACGGCCGGCTGGCTCGTGAGGTCGACGGCAAGGTGATAGCCGGAATCCGCCTCCCAACGCACAACGCCCTGTTCCACAAGCAGGCTAAGCGCCGCCCGTACCGGCGTGCGCGACACATTGCACAGCGAGGCGATCTGCTGTTCCGGCAGGCGTGCGCCGGGTTCGAAACCGCGCTGCCGGGCCACATCCAGGATGCGCTGCGCCAGGTCGAGGTGGTTGGTGCGGGGTCGTCGGGCGGCGGCTTGCATGACAAATGCTCGTGAACGGACATGACCTATAAGCTTTGACCGATCGGCCCCACGGACGCAATCGGCCAGATTCCACGGTCGCTTGGCAAATTATGGATTGACGTACTTTTTTCTGCAATAGTACTGTCAGGACAATCGGCACAAAAAAGACCGACGGAACAGGATCGAGGCGGCGGCATGGGTCGCCGCCGCCGAATGAATTCGACGATCAACCAGAATGGGGAACCTGTCATGACCGCCACCACCCTCTTGCGGCACCGTTCGCTGAAGATGCCGTCAATCGCACTTGGCCTGGCCTTGGCGCTGGCCGCACCCGCGGCTGCGGCCGACCTGGTCATTTCCAACTGGGACGGCTACATGGCGCCCGACGCCATGGCTGCCTTCAAGACCGCCACCGGCGTCGCCGGCGAAGTGGTTGTTCATGCCACCAATGAAGAGATCATGGGCAAGCTCATCGCCGCCGGCGGCAAGGGCTATGACGTGGTCTTCGTCTCCTCGCCCTTCGCCGAGGTGCTGAACAAGCTCGGCCTGACCGAGCCGATCGACCACGCCAAGGTGCCCAACCTCGCCAACCTCTACCCTGAAGCGACCAAGCTGCCGCATGATGTCGGCAACGCCTTTTCAGTCCCCTACACCTGGGGCACGACAGGCCTCTGCTACCGCTCCGACCTGGTGAAGGTAGCGCCGACCAGCTGGAGCGACCTTCTCGCCCCCTCCGACGACCTCAAGGGCAAGACCACCATGCTGGCGACCGACCGCTGGCTGCTGGCCGCCGGTCAGCTCGACAAGGGTTTTTCGGTCAACGAGACCGATCCGGCCAAGATGGCCGAGGTCAAGGACCTGCTGATCTCGGCCAAGAAGACCCTGCTCGCCTATGACGACACCACCTTCTATTCGAAGCTGGTTTCCGGGGAGGCGCTGATGGTGCAGGCATGGGACGGCTGGTGCAATTACGGCATCGCCGAGAAACCCGAGATCAAATACGTCATCCCAAAGGAAGGTTCCGACCTGTGGGTCGACACGATGGTGGTGATGAAGGCATCTGAACACAAGGACGCCGCCTTCCAGTTCATCAACTTCATGCTCGACGCCAAGAACCACGCCTGGGCGGCCCAGAACATCGACTACAAGGTGCCGAACAAGCCGGCTATGGAAAGCCTGCCAGCCGATTTCCTGGCCAAGTTCCCCAACATGGCGATGCCGGTGGCCGACCTTGTCAAGTTCGAGCAGTTGCGTGACGTCGGCGACGCCCAGCGCGACTATTCGAAGATCGTCAGCGAGATCAAGGCCGCGCAGTAAGCGGCGTCAAACCAGACATCACGGCTGGCGGAGCTTCTGCTGCCGGCCTTGAGCGGTACCCGAAGAATTGTCCCAGACCCGACTTCGCTCCTCCTTGCTGATGGCCCCGGCGCTGGTCTGGCTGACCGCGCTGATGGTCGTGCCGTGCGCGCTGGTGCTGGCGCTCGCCTTCTTTCGCCGCGGCATCTATGGCGGCATCGAATACACCTTCACGCTGGAGAATTTCGGGCTGGTTTTCGACCCGCTCTATGCCGGCATCTTCCTCAAATCTGCACGCATCGCCGGCACGGCGACGCTGATCGCGGTGGTGATCGGCTATGCCGCCGCCTATGCCATATCAGCCGCACCGCGCCGGCTGCAGCCGGTGCTGCTGTTCTTCGCCGTGCTGCCGTTCTGGTCCAACTATCTGATCCGCACCTATGCCTGGATCGTGCTGCTCAACCGCGAGGGCCTGATCACCCAGCTGCTACGCTGGTTCGGCTACACCGGCGAGCCGCCGTCGATGCTCTACACCGAAGGTGCCGTCATCGCCGGCCTGGTCTACAACTACCTGCCCTTCGTCATCCTCGCCTGCTACGCACCGCTGTCGCGTCTCAACCCAGAACTCGCCGAGGCTTCGCGTGACCTCGGCGCTTCGGCCATCACCACCTTTCGCCGTGTCATCCTGCCGCTGACCGTGCCCGGCATCGCCGCGGGCGCCGTGTTCGTCTTCGTGCTGTCGATCGGCAACTTCGTTACGCCGGCCCTGCTCGGCGGTGGCCGCTTCCAGATGATCGGCAATCTCGTCTACGACCAGTTCCTGACCGCCAATGACTGGCCCTTCGGCGCGGCGCTCGCCATGGTGCTGATCGCCATCATGCTGCTGGTGCTGGTGCTGATGGCGCAGGCGCTGGCCGCCGATCGCGCCTCGGGCCGCGCCGCGCAAGTGAGCGGAGGCGCCGATGGCTGAGCGCTCTCCCGCCACGCGGCGCACGCTCTGGCTCGTACTGAGCCTGATCTTCGCCTTCCTCTACATCCCGATTGCCGTGCTGGTGGCGCTGTCCTTCAACGAGGGCGGCCTTCCGACCGCATGGTCGGGCTTTTCGCTGAAATGGTATGTCTCGCTGGCCGGCAATTCCGCGATCCTCTCCGCCGCGCTCAACACGCTGATCGTGGCGCTGGTGTCGACCGCCATCGCCACGCTGCTCGGCACGCTGCTGGCGATCGGCGTCGAGACGCGCCGGCATTATGGCAAGGGTCTCGAAGCGCTGATCTTTGCGCCGATGATCATTCCCGACATCGTGCTGGCGATCGCGCTGCTGTCGTTCTTCTCCATGCTCAACCTGACCATGGGGCTGCACACCATCATCCTTGCCCATGTCGTGTTCAACCTCGCCTTCGTCTGTTCGGTGGTGCGTGCCCGGCTGAAAAGTTTCGACTGGTCGATTGTCGAGGCGTCCACTGACCTTGGCGCGTCCGCAGTGACCACCTTCCGGCGGGTGACATTGCCGGTCATCCTGCCGGCGGTCATCGCCGGCGCGCTGCTTGCCTTCACGCTGTCGGTCGACGAGTTCATCATCGCTTTCTTCACCGCCGGCGCCGGGCGCGCCTCGACCACGCTGCCGATGCAGATCTACGCGATGATCCGCTTCGGCATCACGCCGGAGATCAACGCGCTGGCGACCATCGTCATGGCGGTCTCGATCACCGCGCTGACCTTGTCGCAGCGGCTCAATCGAGGGGTCATCGGCCAATGAGCGAACCGCGCACGCTGCTGGCCATCGATCATGTGTCGAAGAATTTCGGCCGCGTGACCGCTGTCGACGGCATCTCGCTCGACATCCGCGAGAACGAGTTCTTCGCCCTGCTCGGGCCTTCGGGCTGCGGCAAGACCACGCTGCTGCGCATGCTGGCCGGTTTCGAAACGCCGAATGACGGCCGCATCCTGCTCGACGGCCGCGACATTGCCACGACCCCGCCCAACAAGCGGCCGGTCAATTTGATGTTCCAGTCCTACGCGCTGTTTCCGCATATGAGCGTCAGGGCCAACGTGTCCTACGGCCTGGAGATGGAGCGTTTGCCGGCTAGCGAAATCCGCTCCCGTGTCGATGCCATCCTGGCGACGACAGAACTCGTTCCCTTCGCCGACCGCAAGCCGGAGCAATTGTCGGGCGGTCAGAAGCAGCGTGTCGCGCTCGCCCGGGCCCTGGTCAAGCGACCCCGGCTGCTGCTGCTCGACGAACCGCTTGGCGCGCTCGACAAGAAACTGCGCGGCGCCATGCAATTGGAATTGAAACGCCTGCAGCACGAGGTCGGCATTACCTTCGTCATCGTCACCCACGATCAGGAAGAATCGCTTGTGATGGCCGACCGCATGGCCGTGCTCAAGGACGGCAGGCTGCTGCAATGCGACACCCCGCATGCGGTCTATGAGCATCCGGCCGACCGTTTTGTTGCCGACTTCATCGGCGTGATGAATTTCGTGCCGGGCAAAGCCGTCGCCGATGGCGTGCTGGCCGCCAATTGCGCTCGGATCGCCGGCAAGGTACCCGCCACGCTTCCGCCCGGTGCGTCCGCTGTCGCCTCGGTGCGGCCCGAGCGCATCCGGCTTTTCCCGTCGGTAGAAACCGCCAACCGCACCACCGGCGCGGTCGAGGCATTGGCCTATCAGGGGCTCGACCTGCAACTGCATGTCCGCACCCCCCTGTCGCCAAAACCGTTCCTGGTGCGCGTCACCGCCGATGCCGCGGATCGCCGGCCGGTCTCGTTGGGCGACCAGGTCGAACTCGGCTGGGATGCCGCCGATGTCAGAATTTTCGCAGAGTGAAGGAGAAGCTTGATGGCGCAGAAGACGATCGCGTTTTTTCCAGAAGCGGCCTATGGCCCGGCGCTCAATTCCGTCGGCATCGCCCAGGCCGTCGAAGCGCGTGGACACAAGGCCGTGTTCCTCTCCGATCCCGGCTTCGTCGACGTCTACAAGGGCTACGGCTTCGAAGCCCATCCGGTGAACCTGTCCGAACCGATGCCGCCGGAGCAGATGGCCAAGTTCTGGGAGGACTTCATCAATGGCCACATCCCGAATTTCCGCAAATCGCCTTATGACCAGGTCAACAATTACGTCAAGGATTGCTGGACGGCGATCGTCGACAGCGCCAAATGGGCGCAGAAGGATCTGCCGCGCGTTCTGGCTGACATCAAGCCGGACGTCATCTGCGTCGACAACGTCATCCTGTTCCCGGCAATCAAGCAGTTCGGCAAGCCGTGGGTGCGCGTCATCTCCTGCTCAGAAAACGAGATCGAGGATGAGGACATCCCGCCACATCTTTCCGGCTGCGGCGAGAACGACCATGCCGGCCACCAGCGCTACCGCGACCATTTCAACGCGGTGATCAGGCCGATCCATGACGACTTCAACGCCTTCCTCACCGCCAACAACGAGACGCCCTATCCGATCGGCCAGTTCTTCGAAGCCTCGCCCTACCTGAACCTGCTGCTTTATCCCGAGGCCGCAAAGTTCAAGCGCCGCCATCCGCTCGACCCGGCAAAATTCCAGTATCTCGAAGGCTGCGTGCGACAGGAAAAACCCTACACGGTGCCGACCTTCGCGAAAAACAATGACGGACCGCTGCTCTATGTTTCCTTCGGCAGCCTCGGCGCCGGCGATGTCGACCTGTTGAAGCGCATCATCGCGACGTTGGGCAAGACGCGCTACCGGGCGCTGGTCAATGTCGGCGGCTACAAGGACCAGTACACGGACGTGCCCGGCAACGTCATCGTCGAGAGCTGGTTCCCGCAGCCCTCGGTCATCCCGCAGGTCGATGCGGTGATCCACCATGGCGGCAACAACTCGTTCACCGAGTGCCTCTATTTCGGCAAGCCGGCTATCATCATGCCCTATGTCTGGGACGGCCACGACAACGCCACCCGCGTCGCGGAAACCGGCCACGGCTTCGGCATGCCGCGCTACGACTGGAACGATGCCGAGCTCGTCGCCAAGATCGAAGCCTGCCTGACCGATCCGGCGATGAAGGCCAGGCTGGCAAAGACCTCAGCGCAGATGCACGGGCAGAACGGCCCGGAAAAGGCAGCTGGGTTGCTGGAGGCGCTGCTGTGACCTCCTCCGCACCACACCTCCATCAGGCCTCGACCCGCACCGATCTCGTCGACTGGGGTGCCCAGCCGGATGCGCTGGACGGCGCGTCCCATTCCACCGGCAGGCTGGTGCACAAAGGGCCGAACAACCAGCCGGAATCCGGCATCTGGGTCTGCACGCCTGGCCACTGGCGGCTGGCGATCCCGCGCGATGAATTGTGCCATTTCGTCGCCGGCCGCGCGACCTACAGGTCGAATGTCGGCGAAGTGATAGAAGTCAGTGCTGGAACCGTGGTCATGTTCCCGGCCGGCTGGGCGGGCGAATGCACCGTGCATGAGACCATGCGCAACGTCTACATGCTGGCCTGATCCTCGGAGCTTCACGACATGCCGACACCGCACTGGCAAAACGCCTCGACAGTGGACCTGGACGATTGGGGCGCGGGCACCAACACGCTCGCCGGCTCGCCGCGCGCCTCGGGCAAGATCCTATCGCAGAACCAGGACGGATCGAGCGAATGCGGCCTGTGGTCATGCACATCGGGCACACGAAACGTCACCTTTCCTGCCGACGAGTTCTGCCATTTCCTGTCGGGACGCGGCAGCTATGTCCATGAGAACGGCGAAGAAGTTCCGGTCGAGGCTGGCACGCTTGTGTTCTTCCCCGCCGGCTGGACCGGCATCTCCATCATCACCGAAACGCTGACCAAGGCCTTCATGTGCCGGTGAGCACCAATGCCATCCGAGGGAAAATCGATATGACAACACCGATCATGAAGTCCCCGCTCACTATTACCGACCTCGTCGACTGGGGCGTCATCCCGACGATGATCGAGGGCGAATCCCACACTTCGGGCAAGCTGCTGTACAAGGGGCCTGAAGGCCGTTCCGAATGCGGCCTGTGGGTGTGCACTCCGGGCAAATGGCACTGCCACGTCACCCGCGACGAGTTCTGCCACTTCCTTGAGGGCCGCTGCACCTATGTCCATGAATCCGGCGAGATCATCGAGATCGAGCCGGACACGGCGGCGTTCTTTCCGCAGGACTGGAAAGGCGTCTGCACCGTCCATGAGACGATCAAGAAGGTCTACATGATCCGCTGAGCGGGTCGGAGAGGATATCCATGCATTTCTCCCCTGACCGGCCGACTTTCTTCGTCAATCCCGATTACCGGCAGATGACCGGCGCGACGAAACCGGTAATCGACCCGGCGACGCTGGAAACGGTCGGTGCGATAGCCGCTGTGACAGATGGCGAGATCGACGCCGCGCTGACCGCCGCGACCAAGGCGCAGGCCGCCTGGAAAAGGCTCGACGCCAAGAGCCGCGCCAAGCACCTCCATGCCGTCGCCAATGCCATCGAAGCGGCCGACTTCACGCGTTGCGCCGAGCTGATGGTGCGCGAGATGGGCAAGCCCTATCCGGAAGCCATCGGCGAGATCGCCAACTGCGCGCCGATCTTCCGCTATTATGCCGAGATGGCGCGCGACGATGCCGGCAAGATCGCTGGCACGACGCAGGCCGGGTCGTTCCAGTATGCGCGATACGAGCCCTATGGCGTCTCCATCCACATCATGCCTTACAACTTCCCGATCCTGCTGATGTGCTGGACAGTCGCGGCATCGCTCGCCGCAGGCAATGCCTGCGTCATCAAGCCGGCCGAGGCGACGACCCTGTCGACGCTCGATTACATGACCGTGTTCCGCTCGCTGCCGGAGGGGATGGTCTCCTGCCTGCCCGGCGGCGCTGCCACCGCGCAAGCGCTGATCGTTTCCGACCGCACCCATGCTGTCGCCTTCACCGGCTCGGTCGCCGCCGGCAAGGCGGTGGCGGTGGCCTGTGCCGAACGCATGAAGCCTTGCGTCATCGAAGCCGGCGGCAGCGATCCGCTGATCATCAGCCAACACGCCCCGCTCGATGTCGCCGCGGCCGGCAGCGTCACCGCCGCCTTCCACCTCACCGGCCAGGTCTGCACCTCGGCCGAGCGCTTCTTCGTCGTCGACGCCGTGCATGACCGCTTTGTCGACCTGTTCGCCGAAAGGACACGCGCGCTGCGCATCGGCAACGGCATGGACAAGACCGAGATCGGCCCGCTGGTCAGCGAAGGCGCGCGGGCGAAAGTGATGCGCCTCGTTGACGATGCTATTCGCAACGGTGCCAGGGCGGTCACCGGCGGGCGCATCCCGCCCGCACACAACACAGGCTGGTTCTACGAGCCAACGATCCTGACCGGTGTCACCCCTGATATGGCGATCGTGCGCGAGGAGTGTTTCGGGCCGGTCGCCGCGATCTGCCGTGTCCGGGATTTCGACGAGGCGATCCGGCTTGCCAATGACAGCCCGTTCGGGCTTGGCGCCTCGGTGTTCACCACCGATCTGGCCGAGGCGCATGAGGCCGCCGAGCGGCTCGAGGCCGGCATGGTCTGGGTCAACAACCCGCTGATCGACAATGACGCCTTGCCCTTCGGCGGCTGGAAGGCTTCGGGCCTCGGCCGCGAACTTGGCCGCCAGGGCCTCGACGCCTTCCGCCGCTCGAAGATGGTGATCATCGACCACAAACCGACGATCCAGGACTGGTGGTATCCCTACCCCGACAGCTGGTTCCGCGAGACCGGTGGCCGCAAGCATGTATGAAGGCAGCGGCGCGGCAACACCGCGCCGCCCGATACAAAGATTTACGCCGCGATCGCTTCGACCAACGCATGCGAGACAGCGGCAATGACGGCGTTGCGCTTAGCCAGACTCTGTTTCGTGCCCGTCAGATAGACCGACATCAAAATCGGGTTGCCTGAAGCCGGCCAGATGACGGCCGCGTCATTGGTGCTGCCGCGCGCGCCGGTTCCGGTCTTGTCGCCGCATATCCAGCCTTTCGGCAGTGCCGCCCTTATGCGCTCGTCGCCGGTCTTGTTCGCCACCAGCCAATCGACAAGCTGCGCCCGGCTCTTCTTCGACAGGCTGTTGCCGATCGTCAGCCGTTCGAAATTGTCGGCCATGGCCAGCGCCGAGGTCGTGTCGCGCGCGTCGCCCGGCAGCGACTCGTTCAGCTCCGGTTCGATCCGGTCCAGCCTGGTCACCTTGTCGCCGATCGAACGCAGATAGGCCGTCAGCTGCGCCGGCCCGCCAAAGGACTCCAGCAACAGATTGGCCGCCCCGTTGTCGCTGACTGTCACGGCGGCCTCGCAAAGCTGCGCCACGGTCATCTCGCCGCCGGCATGTTTCTTGGTCGTCGGAGAGTTCGCGATGACGGCGTCGTGCGGGATCTTGATGCTGCGGTCGAGCTGCTCGATGCCGCCATCGACGCGATGCAGGATGAACGCCGCCGCGAGTGCCTTGAAGGTGCTGCACATGGGAAACAGCTCGTCCTCACGATAGCCGAATTGCGCGGTCGTTCCGGAGATCCGGCAGGACACGCCGAGCCGGCCGCCGCTTTTCGCCTCGATCCGCCTTATTTTCGGCAAGACCCCATCAAATTTTGTCGGGCTCGTTGCCGCCTTCGCAATGGCGCCAATCGGGGCCGTCAAAACCACCGCGAGACCACTGATGAAACTGCGTCTGCTTGTCATGTCCACACTCTCTGTCGCCCCGCGAAGCAGAACTGGACCGGATCCGGCGCCATCGCAAACGAGTAAACATCGCCCCCGCCATAAGAAAAATTAGGGCTGGGATGATGAAGCGATCGCACCTCCCGTTGAATGGCTTGCGCGCCTTCGAGGCCTCCGCAAGGCATCTCAGTTTCACCGGCGCCGGCCTCGAACTGCGCGTCACCCAGGCCGCCGTCAGCCATCAGATCAAGGGCCTCGAAGAGATCCTTGGTATCAAGCTTTTTCGCCGATTGCCGCACGGCCTCGCTTTGAGCGAGGAGGGCGAGGCCCTGCTGCCCGTGCTGAGCGATGCGTTCAACAGGATCAGCGTCACGCTTGACCGCTTCGAGGGTGGTCGCTTCAACGACATCGTCACCGTCGGTGTCGTCGGCACCTTTGCGTCGGGATGGCTGATCCCCAGATTGCCGGCATTCCACCAGGCCTATCCGGACATAGAGCTGCGCATCTCGACCAACAACAACCGGGTCAATCTCGCCGCCGACGGTCTCGACTTTGCCATCCGCTTCGGCGATGGCTCCTGGCAGGGCACCGAGAACACACCGTTGCTGCCCGGCGCCTTCTCGCCGGCCTGCACGCCCGACATTGCCGCGGGTCTGCGCGACCCGTCCGACCTCGCGCGCGAAACGCTGCTATGCTCTTACAGGGAAGACGAATGGTTGCGCTGGTTCGAGACGGCAGGGTGCCATTGCCCGCCGATCAAGGGCATCGTCTTCGACTCATCAGTCACCATGGCGAACGCTGCCGTCCAGGGCGCCGGCGTGGCGCTGCTGCCGATTTCGATGTTCAGCCGCGAGCTCTGTTCGGCTGAGCTGGTGCAGCCTTTCGACTGCACGGTCGACGTCGGCCGGTATTGGCTGTCGGCGCGGCGCAGGCGCCAGAACTCGCAGGCAATGACCATCTTCGCCGACTGGTTGAAGGCCGAGACGGCTACTTCAGCCGATGCTTTCGCCACCGTCGATCACCAGCGCCTGGCCGGTCATGAAGGATGAACGGTCGGAAACGAGGAACAGGATCGCCTCGGCGATCTCTTCGACGCTGGCCCAGCGCCCCATCGGGATCTTGGTGCGGACATAGTTTTCGATCGCCTCGCGACCGCCCATCTGGGCGATGAACGGCTCGTTGAACGGCGTGTCGACCCAGCCTGGGCAGAGCGCGTTGACGCGGACATTGTGGCTGGCATAGTCGAGCGACATCTGCCTGGTCATCGCCACCACGGCATGTTTCGACGTGGCGTAGGCGATCATCTCGCGGTCGTAGAACACGCCCGAATTCGAGGCGGTGTTGAGGATGACGCCACCGCCCTGCGCAATCATCGACGGCATGACCAACCTGGCAGCGAGGAACTGCGCCCGGACATTGACCCGCCACGAGGCATCCATGCCGCCGACCTCGACTTCGGTCAGCGTACCGCCGACCTGGATGCCGGCATGATTGTGCAGGATGTCGATACGCCCAAGCCTGTCGAGCGTGCCGGCAATGAGCTGCTCGACCGCCGCGTCATCCGCGACATCGGTGGCGAGCGCCTCGGCCCGACCACCCGCCGCGCGGATGTCGCAAGCCGTCGCCTCGCCGCTGGCCCGGTCCCTGTCGGCGATGACGACCAGCGCGCCTTCCCTGGCCATGATCATGGCGCCGGCGCGCCCGATGCCGGAGCCGGCACCCGTCACCACGGCGATGCGGTCTTTGAGGATCATGGCGCGACTTTCAGTTGGATGGTTTGCGTTGGCGCAGCTGCCATTGGGCAAGCACCACAAGCAGCACGGAGGCGACGAGCACGATCGTCGCGATGGCATTGATTTCCGGCGTCACGCCACGCCGGATCGACGCAAACACATAGATCGGCAGCGTCGTCTGCGCACCGGCGACGAAGAAGGCGACGATGAAATCGTCGAACGAGAAGGTGAAGGCGAGCAGGAAGCCGGCGACCACCGCCGGCATGATCTGCGGAAGGACGATGCTGCGGAACGTCGTCAACGGCGTGGCGTAGAGATCGCTTGAGGCCTCGACCAGGTTGCGGTCGAGGCTGCCGAGACGCGTGCCGACGATCATCGTCACCAGCGCCATCGAAAACAGGCCGTGTGCGGCGATGATCGAGCCATAGCCGAGCGACAGGCGCGGCGGCTGGTCGTCGGGCCAGATCGAGGCGAGGAATGGGTTGACGACGGCGAACAGCTGGACGAGCGCAACCAGCGTCGAGATGCCGATGACGACACCCGGGACGACGATCGCGGCACCCAGAAGTGCATCGAAGACAGCGCGGGTCCGGACGCTGACGCGCGCCAGGCCAAGCGCGGCCGCGGTGCCGCACAGCGCCGCCAGCGAGGCGCTGGTGGTGGCGATGAACAGGCTGTTCTTCAACGCTTCGACCAGGAACGGGTTGGCCAGCGCCTTGCCGTACCATTGCACGGAAAAGCCGGTGAACTCGCTCGCATGGTGACCGGCGTTGAAGGAGAACAGCACCACAAGCGCAATCGGCAGGTAGAGGAAGGCGAAGACGGCAATGACGAAGGCGCGCATCAGATCAGATCCACCCGGCGGGCGCCCGAAACCCGGGTCGAGATGCGGTTGGCGGCAATCAGCACCACCACCGAGACCAGCACCAGTGTGATCGCGATAGCCGATCCGAACGGCCAGTTGCGCGACTGCAGGAACAGGTCGACCAGCGCATTGCCGATGAAGAACACCTTACCGCCGCCAAGCAGCGTCGGGATCAGATACTCGCCGAGCAGCAGGATCATCACCAGCGAGAAGCCGGTCATCACCCCCGGCAGCGACAGTTTCAGCGTCACGCCAAGGAATGTGGAGAGTGGCGTCGCACCGAGATCGGCGGAGGCTTCCAGCAGCCGGCGGTCGAGCCGCTCGAGGCTGACATAGATCGGCAGGATCATCAGCGGCAGATAGCCATAGACGATGCCAAGCAGCACGGCGCCCGGCGTGTTGATCAGCCTGATATCCTCGAAGCCGACATAAGCGAGCAGAGCCGGAATGCCGCGCCCGCCCAGCACATACATCCAGGCATAGGTCCGCATCAGAAGGCTGGTCCAGAACGGGATGACGACGAGCGCGAGCAGGATCAGCCGCCAGCGCTGCGGCGCTTGCAGGGCGAGGTAATAGGCCACCGGATAGGCGACGAGAAGACAGGCGAGCGCGCCCATCGGCGCCAGCATCATGGTGTTCCAGAAGGCGGTCGCCCGCGCCGGAAGGTTGGCATATTGCGCCAGCGTAAAGGCCGCCTGGTAGCCGCCTTCCGGCGCCCGCTCGCCGACGCTGAACACGGCGATGGCGATGAACGGCAGCACCAGGAAGACCACAAGCCACGCCGCCGCCGGGCCGAGCAGCAAGGCGGTCAGCAGATTATGACGAAATTTGTTGCCGTGCATTGAAACCGCCCTGGTGCCGGCGGACATTTGCCCGCCGGTCAATTGTCTGCATCAGGCGGGTCGCTCAGGCCGACTTGAAGCGGGCCATCAGTTCGGCTCGGCCGGGATCGGTCAGTGTAGCCGCTGCGCCGAACTCGAGCGGCGTCAACAGGTCCGCCGCCGGATAGAGGATCGGATTATCGAGCACCTCCTTGGGCAGCAGCTTGTTGACCCGCGCATCGGTCGACGGCGCACCGTTGGCCAAATGCTCCTTGACCGCGACCTGCGGGTTCATCAGGTAGTTGAGAAGAGCGTAGCCGGCGGGCTTGTTCGGCGCGTCCTTTGGAATGGCATAGAAATCAGTCCAGATCTCGCCGCCTTCCTTGCCAAGCACATAGGCGATCTCGGGAATGTCGCGATGCAGCTGCGCACCGTCATTGGTCCAGCACATGGTCATCCAGGCGTCACCGGCGCGCATTCCCGGCTGGTAGTCGGATGAGACCGCGAACAGATGCGGCTTCACCTTCAGCAGCAATTCCTCCGCCTTTGCGAGTTCGTCCTGTTTCAGCGAGTTGAACGAATAGCCGTAATATTTCAGCGCATTGCCGATCGTGGTCAGCTGGTAATCATGCACCATGGTGCGGCCGTCGCCCTCCGCCATGGCTGTGTCCCAGAACTCCTTCCAGCTGGTCATCGGCTTGGCCAGCTTCTTGGTGTTGACGGCAAAGCCGGTGGTGCCCCAGTTCTTCGGCACGGCGTAGGTCGTCCCGTCGATCGTACCCTCCGAGGTGAAGCGCGGATCCTCCTGCGAGCCGTCGAAATTCGGCAGCTTCGCCATATCGAGCGCCTCGATGATGCCGAGCTTCTTGTATGTCGAGATCGTGTAGTTGGTCGGCACGAACAGGCTCCAGCCGGACGCGCCGGCCTGCAGCTTGGCCAGCATCTCCTCGTTGGAGCCGAACACGTTGACCTCGACGGCAACGCCGGTGTCCTTCTTGAAATTCTCGAATGTCGCCGGGTCATGATAGTTCGGCCAAGTGGCGATCGACATGCGATCGCCGAGGCTTTCAGCGGCAAAGGCCGGCGTCGGCATGATGCCGATCTCGCGCGCCATCACTGCCGTCGCAATGCCGAGGCCGGTCAGGCCGAGGAAGTCGCGGCGGCCGATCGAGCCGCGCTTGAGGCGCATCAGCTGGTCGACGAAGTTTTCAGGGCTTATCGGCAGTCCGTCACGATATGATTTCGACATGTTTGGTTACCCTCTGGTTGGTCCCGTTGTTCTTGGGGTCCGGAAACGCCAAGGGCGTTCCGGCGGCAAAGCCGATGGCGACGGGTTCACCCGGCTTGAAGAGATTGCCGTGGCCGATCAGGTGATCGGCCTTGGCGAGCAGCGTTCCGATGCCCTGGACCTCGATCGCGTACTCCGCGGTCGAGCCGAGGAAAATCCGGTTCCGGACAATGCCCTTGAACCGGCCGCTTTCGGGCGCGCCGAGACTGAGCGATTCAGGACGCAGGCTGACCGAGACGGTCTCGCCCTGCCGCAAGGCCGTCCGCTTGCGCGCCGCAATGACGGTGCCGTCGGCAAGCGCGATGTCCACCAACTCGCCCGAATGTCCGGCGACCTTGCCGCTCAGCAAATTGGTCTTGCCAACGAAATCGGCGACGAACAGATCGGCCGGCTCGTCATAGATCTCGCTCGGCTGTCCGAGCTGGACGATGCGGCCACCATTCATGACGCAGACGAAATCGCTCATCGACAGCGCCTCCTCCTGGTCGTGGGTGACCAATACGAAGGTGATGCCGATTTCACGCTGCAGGTTCTGCAACTCGATCTGCATGTCGGTGCGCAGCTTCTTGTCGAGCGCGGCCAGCGGCTCGTCGAGCAACAGCACGGCCGGCTTGTTGACCAGTGCGCGCGCCAGCGCGACACGCTGCTGCTGCCCGCCGGACAGTTCATGGATCTTGCGGCGGCCATAGCCGGCGAGCCGCACCATGGCCAGCGCCTCGCCTGCCCTTGAGGTGATCTCGCGCGACGACAGCCGAGGCCGTGCCTGGCGCAGCCCGTAGGCGACGTTGTCCTCGACATCGAGATGCGGAAACAGCGCGTATTGCTGGAACACCATGTTGACAGGCCGCCGGTAGGGCGGCGTGCCGGCCATGTCCTGGCCGCGAATGAACACCTGGCCTTCGCTCGGCTGCTCGAAGCCGCCGATCATGCGCAGGCAGGTCGTCTTGCCGCAGCCGGACGGTCCGAGCAGGGCGACAAAGGCGGAAGGCGGGACGGCAAGATCGATGCCGCTGACCGCGGTCACCGCGCCATAGCGCTTGGTGACGCCGCGAAACTCGATGTCGGGCACTGCGGTCAAGGCTGCGGGCTCCAGCAACAGGGCAATTTCAGGACGCTACCAGAGCCAATGGCGGCTAGTATATACCTCGCAGGTGGTATATCTGATCTATTTTCTCGTTTAAGGGGGTATGGATTGTCCCGCAGCGACGAATACGGCCAGCTTGCAACGCTTGTCACCGCGACGCGGGAGACGAGCGGCGACCTCTTCGGCAAGGCGATGGTCGATTGGCTGCGCCAACATGTCAGCTTCGACCACTGCGTGATCTTCGGCTATCGCGGTGCCGCACGCCCGCCGCTGCTGTTCGAGACCTTTTCGCCGGCCGAAAGCCATGTCTTCGTCGCGCTCTACCAGGAAGGGCCGTATCTGCTCGACCCGTTCCACCATGCGGCGGTAGAGCGCAAGGAAGGGTTCTGGCGCATGCGCGAACTCGCGCCGGACCGCTTCTATGCCAGCGAATATTTTCGCTCCTACTACAGCCAGACCAGATTGGCCGAGGAGGTCGGCTTCTTCGTGCCTTTGCCGGGAAAGGACGCGCTGGTGTTATCGCTGATGCGGCTGCGTGCGTCGGGTCCGTTCGGCACCGCCGATGCCAGGCTTCTGCGCGACATGGCGCCGGCGGTGATCAGCTTCGCCAGATTGCGCTGGCCTGCCCTCCCGGCCGACGAACCGCCCGAGACAAAGCAGGACGAGACGATTGCTCCGGTCAACGAGTTCGATCGCGCCCATATCTGGCAGAGCCTGTCGCTGACGCCGCGCGAAAAGCATGTCGTCGACCTGGTGCTGCAGGGGCATTCAACCGAATCGATCGCCAGGGCGATGCGCATCGTGCCGGGAACCGTGAAGGTCCATCGCCGCAACATCTACCGCAAGCTCAAGATCAAGTCGCAGGCCGGCCTGTTCGCGCGCTTCGTCGAGATCATCGACGCACGGGTCCGGTAGTTCCTTAGCCCCAGGTTTCCCAGGCGCCGGTTTCGGCCATCCGCCTGAGAAATGGCGCCACCTTGAACACGTCCTTGCCCGTCCGCTGATGCCAATGGTCGAGCCGCTCGATGAGCTTGGCTGGACCTTCGAGGCCGGCCCAGAACATGGGCCCGCCCTTGCCGACGGGAAAGCCATAGCCGTTGGCCCAGACGACATCGATGTCGGAGGCGCGGCTGGCGATGCCTTCTTCCAGGATCTTTGCGCCCTCGTTGACCAGGGGATAGAGCGTGCGTTCGATGATTTCTTCCGCGCCGATAGCGCGCGGTACGATGCCCTTCTCGGCCGCCTTGTCGCGGATCAGCGCCTCGACTTGCGGATCGGTGACCGGCGTGCGCGCGCCGGCCTCGTAGAGATAGAAACCACGGCCGGTCTTCTGGCCGAACCGTCCTTGCTCGCACAGCGTGTCGGCGATCACAGCCGTCTGGCCGCGCGCCTTGCGGTTGCGCCAGCCAATGTCGAGGCCGGCGAGATCGCCCATCTGGAACGGTCCCATCGGCCAGCCGAACTCGGTGAACGCCTGGTCGATCTGCCGTGGCGTTGCGCCCTCCAGCAGAAGCGCCTCGGATTCGGCGCCACGCGCCGCCAGCATGCGGTTTCCGACAAAACCGTGGCAGACGCCGACGACGACAGCCACCTTGCCGATCCGCCGCGCCAGGTCGACGACGGTAGCCAGCGCATCGGGAGCGGTCTTCTCGGCGCGCACGATCTCCAAGAGCTTCATGACATTTGCCGGCGAAAAGAAATGCAGTCCGAGCACATCCTGCGGGCGTGAGGTCGAGGCGGCGATTTCGTTGATGTCGAGATAGGAGGTGTTGGTGGCCAGGATGGCGCCGGGCTTGGCCACCGCGTCGAGCTTGCCGAAGACTTCCTTCTTGACCGCCATGTCTTCGAACACCGCCTCGACGATCAGGTCGCAATCGGCGAGATCGGCATAGTTGGTGGAGCCGGTGAATTGGGCCAGCCGCTGCCGCTTCGCATCTTCGGTCAATGATCCCCGCGTGACGGAGACGGCATAGTTCTTGTCGATGGTGCCCAGTCCGCGTTGCAGCGCCTCCTGGCTGGTCTCCAGCAAGGTGACGGAATAGCCGCCATTGGCGAAAGCCATGGCGATGCCGCCGCCCATGGTGCCGGCGCCGATGACGCCGATACGCGCGATCCTGCGCTTGATGATATTCTTGCCGGGAATCTTTGCCGCCTCACGTTCGGCGAAGAACAGATGGCGCTGCGCGCGCGACTGGTCGCTGGCGACGAGTTCGACGAACAGCGCGCGCTCTGCCGCCAGCGCCTCGTCGAACGGCAGCGTGACGGCATTGCGCACCGCCTGCGCGCAGGCGATCGGCGCTTCGAGGCCGCGCGCTTTTTTGGCAAGGTCCGCCGCCTCGGCGTCGAAAGCCGCCAGGTCGGTTTCCCTAGGCCCATCATTTCGATCGCGCACCGGCGTGAAGGGACCACCCTTGCGGGCTATTTCCCTGGCGAAGTTCACGGCATGCGTGGTCAGATCGCCTTTGAAGACGGCGTCGATCAGACCGTCAGCATGCGCCTCTTCTGCACCGATCGGCGAACCGGAAACGATCATCTTGAGCGCCTTCACCGCGCCGACCAGGCGCGGCAGCCGCACCGTGCCGCCGCCGCCCGGCAAGAGACCGAGCTTGACTTCCGGCAGGCCGAGCTTGGCGGCGGCGTCGGCGACACGGAAATGGCAGCCGAGTGCCAGCTCCAGGCCGCCGCCAAGCGCGGTGCCGTGGATGGCGGCGATCGTCGGCTTGGCGATGGTCTCCAGCGTTGCCACGATGGCGCGCAGTTCGGGCTGCTGCACCGGCTTGCCGAATTCGGTGATGTCGGCGCCGGCAACGAACGTTCGGCCGGCACAGGCGATGACGATCGCTGCGACCGACGGATCATCCCGCAACCCAACGAGAGCCTGCATCAGCGGTTCGCGAACATGAAAGCTCAGCGCATTGACCGGCGGATTGTCGACGGTGACGATGGCGACATCGCCGTCGCGGCTGACCTTCAGGAAATCGGACACGCAAACCTCCCAGCATTTGATGAGCGGCTTGCAGCCGCGCGCACGGGATTTACAGCGCCATGACGCTGATGGGAACCGGGTGCCGGCCTGGCACAATGATTACCGGCCTTGACGTACCCCTGATGCCGGCAGCCTCCGCCGCCACCACGCTGAGCGCCAATCGCAACTACCGCAGCGCCTTCTGCCCCCCAGCGGCCGTGATGACACCGACAATGATCAGCCCGGTCAGCAGCAGCCGCACGCCGGCGCTGACGCCGAACGTGTTGAGCATCGTCAAAAGCAGCACCAGGAACAGCGCCGCGCCCCAGACGCCCGGCACATTGGCCTTGCCGCCGGCCACCGAGGTGCCACCGATGACGACGACGGCGATCGAGGCCAGCAGATACTCGTTGCCGATATCGACATTGGCGCCACGGAAATAGCCGGCGAGCAGCGCCCCGTCGATGCCGCCGAGTGCCCCCGACAGCGTGTAGGTGAGGAAGCGTATGCGGCCGACATTGACGCCGGCAAGCCACGCCGCGCGGATGTTCTGGCCGATCGCCAGCACCGAGCGGCCATAGATCATCCGCTGCAGCGCGATGGCCGCACCGATGGTGAACAGCACGGTGAGGATCGCCAGCACCGGAATGCCCAGCACCTGCCAGTTGGCGAAATCGGCGAAGCCGGGCGGCGGCTTGATCTGCAGCCCGCGCCCATAGCTGATGTCGATCGACTGGATGATGAAGCTGGCCGATAGTGTAGCGATGATCGGCGGAATGCGCAGCGCCCAGATCAGCAAATAGTTGGCGGCGCCGATCGCGGCACCCGTGGCGAGCGCCGCCAAAAGCCCGACCACGATCATGGCATCGTTGCCGTCCATCACCTTCATGGCGACGGCGCTGGCCAAGCCGATATTGGCCGGCAGCGACAGATCGACATTACCGGGCCCAAGCGTGATGACGAACATCTGGCCGACACCGACAATGACGGTGAACACCGCCAGCGACAGTGCCGCGGTGACCATGCCGCCGGCGCCATAACCGCCGGTGAAGGCGATCGTCGCCAGCCACACCAGCAAGGCGCCAAGGAACGACCAGATCCAGGGTTTGGCGAGCAGTGGTCTCAACGCGGCCATGGCTACCTCTCCCTGCGGCTGATCAGGACGCGGGCCGCCAGCACGATGATCAGGATGGCGCCATTGGCGGCCACCTGCCAGTCGGGCGGAATGTGCATGAAGGTGAGCAGCGGCGAGGCGGCCAGCGCCAGTGTCAGCGCGCCGATCACCGCGCCGATCGGCGACACCCGGCCGCCGACGAATTCGCCGCCGCCGAGGATGACGCCGGCAATCGCCAGCAGCGTATAGCCATTGCCGATATTGGCATCGGCCGAAGTGGTGATGCCGATTAGTGCCATGCCGGACAGCACGCCGAACAGGCCGGCCAGCGCAAACAGCACGATCTTGGTCTTGAGCAGCGACCAGCCGGCGCGGCCGAGGGCGGCCGGATTGCCGCCGGAACCACGCAGGATCACGCCGTAGGAGGTACGCATCAGCCCGAAATGGACGATGAGGCCGATCAGCAGCGCCGCGATGATCGGGAACGGCACAAAAGGCGGCTTGAATGCCATGAATGCCAGCAGCCAGTCCGGCGCCTTGCCGCCGGGTTTGGGCAGGACGAGGATGGCCAGCCCTTGCCAGACGAAGCTCATGCCAAGCGTCACCACGATCGAAGGCAGGTTGCGCAGATGGATCAGCGCGCCGAGCAAGGCATAGACGCCGATCGAGCCGAGCAGGATGGCGACACCGATCAGCGGCGCGTCCTTCAGCCACGTCGCGGTAACGCAGCCGACGAAACCGACGAAAGTGCCGATCGACAGGTCGAGCTCGTTGCCGGCGATGACGAACATCTGCGCGATGGTCGCCAGGGCGATCGGGATCGCCAGGTTCAGCATCAGGCTGAAGCCGAAATAGCTGATGGCCCGCGGATTGAGCCAAGCGATGGCGAGCAGCACCAGCGCCAGCGACAGCGCCGGCAACAACCCGCGCAACAGGCGGGAACGGGCCAGCGCGCCACGCTCGGCGGAACTCCTGGCAGTGGTGTCGAGGCTGGCGGCCGTCATCTCAGGCCGCATCGCCGAACGAGGACTGGATGATCTTCTCTTCGGTCAATTCGTCGCGACCGAGATTGGCGACGATGCGGCCGTTCTTGAAGACATAGATGTGGTCGCAATTGTCGAGCTCTTCGGTTTCCGTGGTGTACCAAAGGAAGGTGCGGCCGCGGCGGGCCTCTTCCTGTACAAGGTCATAGACCTCCAGTTTGGTGCCTATATCGACGCCGCGCATCGGGTCGTCCATCAGCACGATCTGCGCGTCCGAGCCAAGCGCCCGGGCAAACAGCGCCTTCTGCTGGTTACCACCCGACAGCGAGAAGATGTTGTTGTTCATGTCTGGCGTGCGGATGCCGATCTTCTTTTGCCAGACTGCAGCGAGCTCGGCCTCGCGCTGCGGCGAGATCAACAGCCCGTTGCGCAAACGCGCCAGCGAGCGGATGCCGATATTCTGCGCAATCGACCATTGCGGGAAGATGCCGTCCGACTGGCGGTCGCCGGCCACCAGCGCCACCGGCGCGGTGACCTCGATACCGGCTCGGGCACGCGATGCAGCAGCGAAGATCGCCAGCAACAGGTCGGTCTGACCATGGCCCGCCAGACCGGCCAGGCCGATGATCTCGCCGGCACGGGCGACAAGGTCGGTGCCGTCCTTCTGCACGGCGGGTCGCGCCCGCACCCGCAGCGCGCTGGCCCCTGGTTTGGCGTCGGCGACTTGCGCCGCGATCTTCTGGCGCGCTTCCGCCCCGCCCATCGCCGTCACCAGCCGGTCGCGGTCGAAGGCACCAGCGGCGTCGGCGACAACCACCTTGCCGTCGCGCATCACCACGATGCGGTCGGCGTTCCGCAACACCTCGCCCAGCACATGCGAGATCAGGATGCAGCTTTTGCCGCCGGCGACGAAGCGGCGCACGAAGGCTAGCAACTGTCCTGCCGTGTGCGCGTCGAGCGACGATGTCGGCTCGTCCAGGATGACGAGGTCGAGCCTATCCTGCGTGACCGTGAAGGCGCGCGCCACCTCGACCATCTGGCGCCGGCCGATCGACAGGTCGCCGACGATGTCGGACGCCGAGATGCTGTGACCGGGAAAGATCTCGTCGAGCTTGGCGGCGATCAGTTCGGCCGCCTTACGCCGCCAGCCGAAGCCGCGCAGCGACGCATGGTTGATGCGCGTGTTTTCGGCGACGCTGAGATTGGGACACAATGACAGTTCCTGGAACACGCAGCGTATGCCCAGTTGCTGGGCCCGCGACACCGAGTAACTATCCTCGATGCCGCCATGCACGCCGATCTGGCCGCTGTCGGGCACCAGCGTGCCCGCAACCATGTGCATCAGCGTCGACTTGCCGGCGCCATTGTGGCCGACAAGCCCGACGCATTCGCCGGGGCCAACGTGGAAATCCACGCCGCCCAGCGCGCGAACGGCGCCGAAATGTTTTTCGGCGCCGTTCAGTCTGATGATGTCAGCGTTCCCTGCAACCATGCTCAACGATATCCGCTCGACGATACGGACGGCAACGCTTCTCCGACACTCACTTGATATTGGCTTTGATGGCCGCGATCGCGTCCTCTTGCGTGTATTCGTGGCTGGCAACGCCACCCTTGACGATCTTCGGCAGCTCGGCTTCGAAATCGTCCTGGGTGAAGGCCAGATACGGCACCAAGAGATCGTGCGGGATGTCGGTGCGGCCGTCGAGCACCTGTTGCGCCACCCAGAAAGCGAGCGACGACACACCCGGCGCGATCGACGCCGACCAGGTCTTGTAGCCGTCCTTGTCCTTCTGTTCCTTCCACCACTGCAATTCGTCCTGACGGTTGCCCATGATGATGGTCGGGCGTGGCTTGCCGGCGGCGGCGAAGGCCTGCGCAGCGCCATAGCCGTCACCGCCCTGGTCGACGATGCCGACGACATCGGGCAGCGACGGCAGGATGGTCGCGACCGCCTTCTGCGCCGTGGTCTGGTCCCAATCGCCGGTCACCGAACCGACGATCTTGAACTCGGGATGGGCAGCGACACCTTCAAGGATGCCGGCATGGATGGCATCGTCGATCGAGGTGCCGGCAAGGCCACGGATTTCCAGCAGATTGCCGCCCTTGGGCTGGAACTTGGCCATCTGCTCGACTTCCTGCTTGCCCATGTCCTTGAAGTCGACGACGACGCGATAGGCGCAAGGTTCGGTGACGGTGCCGTCGAAGGAGACGACGGTGATGCCGGCGTCACACGCCTGCTTGATGGCGCCGTTGAGTGCGTCCGGCGAAGCGGAGTTGATGACGATCGCGTCATAGCCCTGCAGGATCAGGTTCTGCACCTGAGCCGCCTGCGTCGGCACTTCCTTGTCGGCGGTCGTAAAGATATCGGCCGCGCCGACGACCTTGTCGGCGACCGCCTTCTTGGTGACGATGCCATAGCTGTCGAGCATCGCCTGCCGCCACGAATTGCCGGCGTAGTTGTTGGAGAAGGCGATCTTCTTGCCACTGGTGTCGGCAAGTGCGGTGCCCGAGGCGAGCATCGCCGCCAGAGCGCCCAAGACAAACAGTTTCTTCATGTCGTAATCCTCCCAGATGTTTACTGCTGCAGTTCCTGCCGGTTTTGACCCCGGCCTCGCTCCCAATCTGATTTGAGCACGGACGGTCCCGAACTCAAAACAGTCTCAATCCCGGCACACGCACCCGGAGCCGGTACAGCGACGTCGATGCGGCGATGTACAGGCTCCTCAGATCGTCGTCGCCGAAGGTGAAATTCGCGCAGTCTTCCGGCGTCCGGATGACCCCCAGAATGGCACCCGACGCGTCGAAGACATGGATGCCGCCGGGGCCGGTGCAGTAGACATTGCCGCGGCTGTCGATCTTCATGCCGTCCGGCGCTCCCGGCCCGTCGCCTTCGGTCACCGCCCACACCGCGCCGCCGTTGAGGTCGCCATCCGCCTCGACGCCGAACACCCTGATATGTCCGCGTTCGGTGTCGTTGATAAACAGCCGCGACTCGTCCAGCGAGAAGCAAAGCCCGTTCGGCTGGACGAAATCGTCGGCCAGCAATGTCAGCCGGGCGCCGTCGCTGTCGATGCGGTAGACGCCCTGGAAAGACAATTCCTGCGGCCGCGGCACGCCGTAGAATTCCACTCGGCCATAGCCCGGATCGGTGAAGTAGATCGAGCCGCCGGTGGCAACGACGATATCGTTCGGGCTGTTGAGCTGCTTGTCCTGGTGGTGTGTGGCAAGCACGGTCATGCTGCCATTGGGTTCGGCGCGGGTCACCCGGCTTGTCGCGTGCTCGCAGGTGACCAGCCGTCCCTGGCGATCCAGCGTATTGCCATTGGCTTTGTGGCTCGGCTCGCGGAACAGTTCGATCTCGCCCGCGGCACTGCGGCGATACATGCGGCTTTCCGGAATGTCGGAGAAAACCAGCCACTTCTCATAGGGATGCCACACCGGCCCTTCGAGGAAACCGAAGCCGCTCGCCAGCGTTTCGATCGTCGCATCGCCGACGACGTCGTCGAAGCCGGAATGGCGAGCTCGCGTCGACACCGACATCACTGATGCCCGGCGGCGCGAACAGCCGTGCGAATCCACATGGCGACGAATGGCATGAGCGCTTCCCGATATGTTTTCTTATTGGGGATCGAAGGTAGTTGCGGCACCGGCGTGGCGATACGGGTCAAAGCGCACGCCCGACTGTGCATTTGCACAGTCGCGCCCAAGCAAAGGAAAAGTGTCAAACGGTTTTCCGAACCGCTCTGGCTGCAATCAGTGATCGGGCGAAGCCTGCGCCAGCCAGGCGTCGAGCCGGTCCTGCTCGCGGCGCAGCGCGTCGATATTGATCAGGCCGCGCGCCATGGCGAGATAGATCGCCCGCGTCCGCGAGTTGAACACGGATGCATCGCCGGCCCCGTCCTCCGCCGGCACGATACCGAGCTTGTCGTACACATGCTTGATGCGGCTCTGCGCGCCGCGGATCGACAGGCCGCGGCGTGCGGCGATCGCCCGGTCGGTCAGGCCAAGCGCGATGTCGATCAGGCTTTCATATTCGCCGTCGGTGATTCCTTCGAACTTGTCCTGGACGCGGTGCTGGATGCCGCGAATCTCGCGGTCGATGATGCAGTGGCCCTCGCGGAAAACGCCGCGCAAGGCCGAACGCATGCCTTCCTCCGTTGCCGATTTGAGCACATAGCCATAGACCGAGCCGGGCGGCACGATGCGCGCCACGCCGCGCACATAGGCCTCGTCGGCGAAATTCGACCAGAACAGGATGTGCGTGCCGGCGCGGCGGTTCCAGATCGCCCTGGCAACCTCGATCCCGGTCGCCTTCGGCATCTGCAGGTCGAGGACGACATGCGGCGGTTCGCGCTCGGCCGCCAGGTTGATGGCGTCCTCGCCGTCGCTCGCTTCGATCACCTCGACGTCGCCGGGCCACAATTGCTCGACGGTGCGCCGCGCGAAGGTGCGGTGCAGCCCGTCATTTTCGGCGATCATCACAAGCATCACATGGCCTCCGACACGGCGAGCTGGCCGGGCGCCGCTGCAGCCGCCGCAACCGGCAGCTCCCGCGATGGCCGGCGGTCGATCTCCACGACGACACGCGTGCCGCCACTCTTGCGGCCGGCCTGCCCGATGCGCAGCCGCGCACCGATCAGCGCGGCGCGCGTATGCATGTGGCCAATGCCGCCATGGGCGGCCGGATCGACAGCGCCGCAGCCCTGGCCGTCATCGGTGACAATCACCCGCAGCACGCTTGCGGTCGACGCCAGCAGCACATCGATGCGGCGCGGCGCGGCGTGGCGGACCGCGTTGTTGATGGCTTCCTGCACGATCCTGTAGAGTGCCGTTCGGACGGGCTCCGGCAGATTGTCGGCGCTGCCATCGCTGGTGTCGGCGATGCGCACGGCGATTGGCGGCTTGGCTCTGGCGACGCTGCGGTTGAGATGCGCTTCGACCGCATCCCGCAGGCCGAACAGTTCGAGCACGCTCGGCCGCATGTCGTCGACGATGTGGCGCAGTTCCGTCAGGCAGCCGGCGACCTCCTGCTCGAGGTCGGCAAGCTGCGCCGCCCGGGCCACGCCCTGGCCGCGCAGGGCCGAAAGCTGGCGTGCGATGCGGGCAAGGTCGGCAAGCGTCTGGTCATGCAGGTCCATGGCCATGCGCCGGCGTTCGCGCTCCATGCCCTCGGTCAGTTGCGAGGCGCCGACCCGCAGCAATTCGACGCGGTTGCGCGCCTCGCTCTCGGCAAGCATGGCGCGGCGCGCCTCCTCGGTCTGGATCAGCGCAAAGATATAAGGCGCGATCAGATCGGCGCATTGCTGGGCGACCGCGACATCGGCAAGCGTGTAGCAGCCGACCTCGTGCCGGCTGATGTTCAGCGCCCCGATGATGCCGCCGCGCGCCCTGAGCGGCACGACGATACGGCTGCGCAGCCTGGCCGCGAAGATCGGTCCATCGATGGCCGTGGCGAAATGGAAGCGCTCGTCGCGTAGCGCGTCGTCGGAGAGCAGATAAGCCACCTCGCCCCACAGCACCGAGCGAATCGGGCTGACTTCGGTCGGCAGCGGATGCTGGGCAAGCTCGCTCCAGCTGGTGTGGAAGCCGGCTTCATAACAGGCATGCCTGCGCCCATCATGCGACAGCACCGCCAGATCCATATGGTCGTGCGGAATAAGCGTGCCAATCTCGATGGCTGTGGCGCGAAACGCCGTGCCGGGATCGATATGGCCGGCAAGCGCCGCCGAAATCGCCAGCAACCGGTCGATCAGGACCAGGGACACCTCCGGCATGGCTTCGCGATCCTCCCGTGCCGGGAATAGTGGACGCTACGCGGCGCCCATGTCAACGAGGGCGCCATTGGCCGTGGCGATCAACTTGCGGTGCAACGATTGAAAAGGGTTCGCGTCCTGGTCTAGGGAAAGGGCCAGGAGATCGCAATCGAATGCCAGTGACGCCAAACGTTGCTCCGGGCGCCCCGGGAATCCCGGCTCGCTGGACGTCAAGCGCCAAGAGTGGCGTTGGAACGTCCCTTTCGCCAAGCGGCCATATCTGGTTCACGATCAGCCATGGCATTCTCAACGAGATTTACTATCCGCACCTCGACAGCGCCTGCACGCGCGACCTCGGCCTGATCGTCACCGGCCCCGACGGCTATTTCTCCGAAGAAAAACGCGATGCTGTGCACGCCATCGAGCCCTTCGAGGACGGCGTGCCGGCCTACAGGCTGGTCAACACCGCGACTGACGGCGCCTACCGGATCGAAAAGCGCATCCTTGCCGACCCGGCGCGGCCCGCTTTGCTGCAGGAAATTACCTTCACAGCGCTCAAGGGTGCCGCCAGCGACCATCGCGTCTACGCCTTGCTGGCGCCGCATCTCGTCAATGCCGGCATGGGCAACACCGCCTGGGTCGGTGACCACAAGGGAAAACCTGTGCTCTTCGCCTCGGGGCGCGGCACCTGCCTGGCGCTGGCCTCGTCACTGCCCTGGCGCACCGGCTCGGCCGGCTATGTCGGCGTCTCCGACGGCTGGCAGCAGCTCCACAATACAGGCGAGCTCGATCCGGCCTGCCAACGGGCCGAGGACGGCAATGTCGCGCTGACGGGCGAGATCGGCTTTACCGCTTCGGAGACAACGGCCTTGCTGGCGTTGGGCTTTGGCGCGACATCGGACGAGGCGGCCGAAAATGCCTTCGCCAGCCTCAAGCAAGGTTTTGAGCCCGCCGCCAACGCCTACGTCGAGAGATGGCGGAAGTGGCAAAAGAGCCTGCTGCCGCTGGACCGGCATGGCGAATCCGGGATCAACTTCTATCGTGTCTCGACCGCGGTTCTGTCGACCCACCGGTCGATCGCCATACCGGGTGCGGCGGTCGCCAGCCTTTCGATTCCGTGGGGCTTCAACAAGGGTGACGACGACCTCGGCGGCTACCATCTGGTCTGGCCGCGCGATCTGGTCGAGACCGCCGGTGGTTTTCTCGCCGCCGGCGATGCCGCGTCGGCCCTGCAAATCCTCGACTTTCTCAGTTCCATCCAGCAACCGGACGGCCACTGGCCGCAGAACGCCTGGCTCGACGGGTCGGCCTATTGGCCAGGCATCCAGATGGATGAATGCGCCTTCCCGTTGCTGCTGGCCGATGCGCTGCACCGCTCCGGGCACCTGCCGCAAGCCAGGCTGCTCGCCTTTCAGTCGATGATCGAGCGCGCCGCCGGCTATGTCGTGCGCAACGGACCCGTCACCGGTGAGGACCGCTGGGAAGAGGATGCCGGTTACAGCCCGTTCACGCTTGCCGTCGAGATCGCGGCACTGCTTGCTGCGGCCGACCTGCTCGACGCCTGCGGCAAGCAGGTCGCCGCGACCTATCTGCGCGAGACCGCCGATGTCTGGAACGACCAGGTCGAGCGTTGGACCTATGTCACCGGCACGGCACTCGGCAGGCAGGCCCGCGTCGACGGCTATTACGTGCGCATCGCGCCACCCGACAGCGCCGAGGCCGGTTCGCCGAAGGATGGCTATGTCCCGATCAAGAACCGTCCGCCCGGCGATTCCGACCAGCCGGCCGAGGCGATCGTCAGCCCGGACGCACTGGCTCTCGTCCGCTTCGGCCTGAGGGCAGCCGACGATCCGCGTATCGTCGACACGGTCACGATCATCGATGCGCAATTGCGCTGCGACCTGCCGCAGGGGCCGCTCTGGTACCGCTACAGTGACGATGGCTATGGCGAGCATGAGGATGGCGCACCCTTCGACGGCACCGGCCAGGGCCGGCCGTGGCCGTTGCTCGCCGGCGAACGCGCCCATTACGAGCTTGCAGCCGGACGCAAGGACAGAGCTGTAGACCTGCTGGCCGCGCTGGAAGGCTCGGCCGGGCTGGGCGGCCTGCTGCCCGAACAGGTCTGGGACGGCGCCGACATGGCGGAGCGCGAACTGCTGCACGGTCGCCCCTCGGGCAGCGCCATGCCGCTGGTCTGGGCGCATTCGGAGCATATCAAGCTGTTGCGCTCGGTGCGCGACGGCACGGTCTTCGACATGCCGCCTCAAGGCGTCAAGCGCTACATCGAGGACAAGACCGTGTCGCCGTTCAGGACATGGCGCTTCAACAACAAGATCCGGACGCTGCCGGCCGGCAAGACGCTGCGCGTCGAGCTCTTGGCTCCGGCGACGGTTCGCTGGAGCAGCGATCACTGGGCGACCGCCGCGGACAGCCAGACGATCGAGAACGCCTTCGGCATCCATCTTGCCGATCTGCCCACCGCCAGCCTCCCCGCCGGAAGCACGCTGATCTTCACTTTTTTCTGGCCCGGAGCCGGCGATTGGGAGAATGTCGACTTCTCCGTCATATCAGGCGATCAGGATAGCCAGTCGATCCTTCCTCGATAAATCCAGTAAATCTTTAGGAAACAGGGACGAAACCATGCAGATCGGAATGATGGGATTGGGCCGGATGGGCGCCAACATGGTCCGGCGCCTGATGCGCGACGGCCACGAATGCGTCGTCTACGACATCAACCCGGCCAGCGTCGCGGCTCTGGTGACCGACGGCGCTTCAGGAACGGCATCCATGGAAGAATTCGTCGGCAAGCTGGTCAAGCCGCGCTGCGTCTGGCTGATGCTGCCGGCGGCGATCACCGGCAAGATCATCGATCAGGTGGCCGCCCTGATGGAACCCGGCGACATCATCATCGACGGCGGCAATTCCTACTATCACGACGCCGTCGACCAGGCCGCGAAACTGGCCGACAAGGGTATCCATCTTGTCGATGTCGGCACTAGCGGCGGTGTCTGGGGCCTTGAGCGTGGCTATTGCCTGATGATCGGCGGTCCCGACGTTGCGGTGCAGCACCTTGATTCGATCTTTGCCACGCTGGCGCCCGGTGCCGATGCCGGCTCCAATCCGCCCAAGGATGCCGGGACCGCACCGTTTGGCTATCTGCATTGCGGGCCCAGCGGTGCCGGCCACTTCGTCAAGATGGTGCACAACGGCATCGAATATGGCGTGATGGCCGCCTATGCAGAAGGCATGAACATCCTGAAGTCGGCCAATGCCGGCAAGCGGCAACGAACGGCGGACGCCGAGACCAGCCCCCTGGAAAACCCGCAATACTACCAGTTCGACGTCGACCTCCCTCAGGTGGCCGAGGTCTGGCGGCATGGCAGCGTCATCGGCTCCTGGTTGCTCGATCTCACCGCGGGCGCGCTTAAGAATGATCCGGGCCTGGCGAATTTCGGCGGCCGCGTCTCGGATTCCGGCGAAGGCCGCTGGACGCTGAAGGCGGCGATCGACACCGGCGTGCCGGCGCCGGTCCTGTCCTCGGCGCTGTTCGACCGCTTCTCCTCGCAAGGCGAATCCGAATTCTCCGACAAGCTGCTCTCGGCAATGCGTTATGCCTTTGGCGGCCATGTCGAGAAGCCGAAGTCCGGCTCGTGACGGCGGCAGGGGAGACACGCCGATGAGCCCGGAACGGTCCGACACGCTGGTGCTCTTCGGAGCCACCGGCGACCTCGCCCACAAGAAGATATTTCCAGCCCTTTACCAGATGGTGGCCAAGGGCACGCTCACCGAACCGGTGATCGGCGTGGCGTTCGACGCCTGGGATCTCAAGCAATTGCAGGCGCGCGCCCGCGACGGCATCGTCAATGCGCTCGGCAAGATCGACGAAAAACTGTTCGCCAAGTTCGCCTCCCTGCTGCGCTATGTCAGTGGCGACTACCGCGATCCGGCGACGTTCGAGAAACTCAAAACCGCGCTCGGCACCGCCCAGCGGCCGCTGCACTACATGGCGGTGCCGCCGACCATGTTCGAGACCGTCGTCCAGGGACTGGAGCAATCGGGCACGGCTCGTGGCGCGCGGCTGATGGTCGAAAAGCCCTTCGGTCACGATCTGCAATCGGCGCGCTGGCTGAACCGGGTCCTGCATCTGGTGTTCGACGAACAGTCGATCTTCCGCATCGACCATTATCTCGGCAAGGAAGCGATCCAGAACCTGCTCTATTTCCGCTTCGCCAATTCCTTTCTGGAGCCGATCTGGAACCGCAACTTCGTCGAGAGCGTGCAGATCACCATGGCCGAGGATTTCGGCGTCGAGGGGCGTGGCCGCTTCTATGACAATGTCGGCTGCATCAGGGACGTCATCGAGAACCATCTGCTCAACATCCTGTTGCTGCTTGCCATGGAGCCACCCGTCGGCCGTTCCGCCGACGATTTGATCGACGAGAAGGTGCAGGTGCTGCGGGCGATCCGCACCTTGGCGAAAGACGATGTCGTGCGCGGTCAGTTCACCGGCTATCTCGCCGAACCCGGCGTGGCGCCTAACTCACCGGTCGAGACCTTTGCCGCGGTGCGCTTTTTCGTTGACACCTGGCGCTGGCAGGACGTGCCGTTCTTCATCCGCGCCGGCAAGAACATGCCGGTGCATGTCACCGAGGTGGTGGTGCGGTTGAAGCGGCCGCCGCTCGACGTCTTCGATCCGATCAAGCCGGCCGACCAGAACTACGTTCGCTTCCGCATCGATCCGCAAGTGGTGATCGCCGTCGGCGCCCAGCGCAAGGCGGCGGGCGACGACATGATCGGCGAACAGGTCGAGCTGACGGCGCTCGACGACAGCAAGAGCGACATGCCGCCCTATGAGCGGCTGATCGGCGATGCCATGAACGGCAACGGCCAGCTGTTCACGCGCCAGGACGCCAGCGAACTCGCCTGGCGCATCGTCGGCCCGGTGCTCGGCGACACCACGCCGCCGCACCTTTATGAACCTCTCACATGGGGTCCGGCGGACGCGATGGCGGGGTTCGGGCCGCCCAATGGCTGGATCGATCCGGTAAAGTGAGTGGAGGTGGCGCAATGGCCAAAGCGGTGAAGCAACCGGCATCGGACGCTGAGAAGATCGTGCTTGCAATCGATATTGGCGGCTCGCATGTCAAGATCCTCAGCAGCGCCGGCGGCGTGGAGCGGCGCGCCGACTCCGGGCCCGGCCTGACGCCGCAGCAGATGACCGATACGGTGAAGAAGCTAGCCGAGGACTTGTCCTACGACGTCATCTCGATGGGCTACCCCGGCCCGGTCACCCACAACAGGCCGCTCACCGACCCTGCCAATCTCGGCAAGGGTTGGGCCGGCTACGATTTCGCCGCGCAATTCGGCAAGCCGGTGAAGGTGGTCAACGACGCGCTGATGCAGGCCATCGGCAGCTATGAAGGCGGCCGCATGCTGTTCATCGGACTGGGAACCGGTCTCGGTGCCGCGATGATCGTCGACAATGTCGCCCAGCCGATGGAACTCGCCCATCTTCCCTACAAGAAGGGCAAGAGCTTCGAGGACTATGTCGGCGAACGCGGCTTGGAAAAGCGCGGCAAGAAGAGATGGCGCAAATATGTCTTCGACGTCGTCGACCGGCTCCGCGCCGCCATGCAGCCTGACTACGTCGTCATTGGCGGCGGCAATGTCGAGAAGCTCGATGAATTGCCCGCCGACAGCCGGCGCGGCGACAACACACGCGCCTTTGAAGGCGGATTTCGTTTGTGGCGCGACAAAGCGCTGATAGTCTGATATTGTTATTGTTTAATATAGTTGTTCAAAATAACGTGTGCCGCGGCATCAAGTCATTGCGCTGCGCAGATTTGCCGACTAGGAATCCCGCGCCACAACAACGCTGCCGTCCCGTGGATGCACAAAGGACGCCGTAGCATTTTGATTTTGCGCATGATCCTTTCCGGGAATCGAATCCGATTTTCAGGTCATTCGCTTTAGACGGAGAAATAGATTGACCGACGATAACGACAGCGCCCGTAAAGACATCGACCTGCTCGAGCTGACCGCTCACATCGTGTCCGCTTACGTCGAGAAGAACCGCCTGCCCGCTTCTGGTCTCGCCGATCTCATCGCCAGCGTCAGCACGTCGATAAGCGGGCTCGGCCAGCCGGTGGTCCCCGTGGCAGCTCCGCTGGTCCCGGCGGTCAACCCCAGGAAATCGGTGACACCGGATTTCATCATCTGCCTCGAGGACGGCAAGAAGTTCAAATCCCTGAAACGTCACCTCGGCGTGCATTTCGGCCTGACGCCGGACGCCTATCGCGCCAAATGGGGCTTGCCGGCTGACTATCCCATGGTCGCCCCCAACTATGCCGCTTCGCGTTCGCTGCTGGCGAAGTCGATCGGCCTCGGCCGCAAGGCCGCCGAAGTCGTGCCCGCCAAGGGCAGGGGCAGGAAGAAGGCCTCGGCCTGAGCAATTCGGTCCTGAGCCAACACTTAGGACGACTGGAACAGAAGCCTGCCGGCGAATCCGCCTTGGCAGGCTTCATGTTTTTGTGGCTTGGATGAACCGAACGGGGTCTTTTGGGGGAAGCCATGAACTACACCAGGATGGTGATCGAGAAAGAGGCGCCGGAAGAGTACGGCTACGACCGGATCCGCTACAATCTTTCCGAAAGTTCGATCGCCGACCAGAAACTCTCCGATATCGGCCTATCCTTGCCCGATCTCACGCTCTTCTACGGCGAGCATCGCGGCGACAAGGAATTGCGCGCGCAGATCGCCGCGCAGGACGCCGGCGTCTCGCCCGATGATGTGCTGGTCACCGCTGGTGCTGCTGGCGCCCTGTTCATCATCTCGACCTCGCTGTTGTCGCAGAGTGATCATCTGGTCGTCATCAGGCCCAACTACGCCACCAACATCGAGACCCCAAGGGCGATCGGCTGCGCCATCAGCTTTGTCGACCTGGCCTTCGAGGACGGCTTCGCCATCGATGTCGGCCAAGTCGCAGCCGCGATACGACCGAACACCAGGCTGATCAGCGTCACCTGCCCGCACAACCCGACCGGCACGATGATGAGCCGCGCCGACCTCGACGCCCTGGTCGCGCTCGCCGAAAGCAGGGACTGCCATCTGCTGGTCGACGAAACCTATCGCGACCTCTCCTATGGCAAGCGCCTGCCGTCCGCGGCATCGCTGAGCCCGAAGGCGATCAGCGTCTCGTCGCTGTCCAAGGCCTTCGGCATTCCCGGCATCCGCATCGGTTGGCTGATCACCAGGGATGCGGAACTTCAGGAGAAATTCCTCGCCGCCAAGGAGCAGATCGGCATCTGCGGCAGCGTCATCGACGAAGGCATCGCGCGCGGCATGCTGGAGCGGCGGGACGTGTTCCTGGCGACGCTGCTGCCAGAAATGGCCAGGCGCCGCGACATCGTCCAGGCCTGGATCGACCGCGAGCCGCTGGTCGACTGGGTGCGCCCTGAAGGCGGTGTCGTCGGCTTCCCGCGCCTGAACGTCGACCCCGACTTCGACCTCGATCGGTTCTATGTGAACCTGCTGGAAAACCATGGCGCCTATGTCGGACCCGGCCATTGGTTCGAAATGCCGAAGCGCTTCTTCCGCGTCGGTTTTGGCTGGCCGACGGAAGCCGAGTTGAGGAGCGGCCTCGACGCCATCTCCGCGGCGCTCAGGCAATAATGTCCCCGTGCAATCAACGGAACAGGGCGAAATTTCGTTGATCCAGCGCTGATTTTGGCGCACATCGCGCTGCGAACTTTGTTAGAAATTCCCTTGGCCGGAACAGCGCCCATCCGGGAAGTGCCCCGCCGGCCATCGCATCGGCCCGAAAATCGGTTCCGATTTTCGGAAAGCACGATGCGAAAACCAAAGTGTTGGAGCGTACTTTGTGCGTCCGATTGGACGCACGTCGCTCCAATGCCATCGCAACGGGGCCTCGATCCATGACTGCCGCACAAACCTCGCCGGACCAGCGCTATGCCGCGTTCCGCCACCGCTCCTTCCTGAGCTATTGGGCGGCGCGTTTCCTCACCACCTTCGCCACCATGATCGTGTCGGTCGCGGTCGGCTGGCAGATGTATGACCTGACGAGGGATCCTCTCGATCTCGGCCTGGTCGGCATCGTCCAGTTCCTGCCGTCGCTGCTGCTGGTGTTGGTCACCGGTGTCGTCGCCGACCGCTTCGGCCGCCGCCTGATCATGGCGCTGGCGGTTGTGATGGAGGCGATCTGCGCGCTGACGCTGCTGTTCCTGACCCTGCATGGCATCAGCGGACCGCTGCCGATCTTCGTCGTGCTTGCCATGTTCGGCGTCGCCCGCGCCTTTTTCGGGCCGGCCTCGGCCTCGCTGTTCGCCAATCTCGTGCCACCTGAGGATTTCGCCAACGCCATCGCCTGGAACTCGTCGGCCTGGCAGACGGCGACCATCGTCGGCCCGGTCGCCGGCGGCCTGCTCTACGGCGTGTCGGCGGAAGTCGCCTATGGCACCGCCGCCGTGCTTATGCTTGCGTCCGGGTTGCTGATCTTCACCATCCCGAAGCCTTCGCAACGCACCGAGACCGAGAAGCCGACGCTGCAGAACCTGTTCGGCGGGTTCAGCTATATCTGGAGCGAGAAGATCGTGCTGGGCGCCATCTCGCTCGATCTGTTCGCCGTGCTTTTGTCGGGCGCCTCGGCACTGCTGCCGATCTATGCGCGCGACATCCTCCAGCTCGGCCCCTGGGGCCTAGGCCTGCTGCGCTCGGCGCCGGGCGTGGGCGCCATCTGCGTCGCCATCTGGCTGGCCGGCCACCCAATCCGCAACCATGCGGGGCTGATCATGCTCGGCTTCGTTGCGGCGTTCGGCGCCTTCACCGTGCTGTTCGGCCTGTCGACCATCACCTGGCTGTCGATCGCAGCGCTCGCCTTCCTTGGCGCTACCGACATGTTCAGCGTCTACATCAGGGAGACCTTGATCCAGCTGTGGACGCCCGACCATGTGCGCGGCCGAGTCAATGCCGTGAACCAGGTCTTCGTCGGCGCCTCCAACGAGGTCGGCGAATTCCGCGCCGGCACGATGGCGGCGTTGATCGGCACGGTTCCGGCCGTCGTGGTCGGCGGCGTCGGCGCGATCGCGGTCGCCGGGCTGTGGATCGTGCTGTTCCCGCAACTGCGCAAGGTGCGCCACCTCAACGGGCGAAACTGACGTCTATCGCAGCGCCGGTTTGCCGAAGATCGTGCGCAGGAATTCATCCAGCCAGCGCTTGAGATGGATGTCCCAGATCAGCCGGCCGCCGAGATGATCGCGGCCGGGCTGCGCCCCGGGCAACTCGAAGCGATGCGCGCCGCGCACCACCCAACGCTGCATCATCGCCCTGGTCAACTCGCCATGGAACTGGATGCCCCAGGCATTGTCGCCATAGCGGAAGGCCTGGTTGGGATAGGTCTCGGCCGTCGCCAGCAGCGTCGCGTCCCTGGGCAGTGAAAAACCCTCGCGGTGGAACTGATAGACCATCTCCGGCCAATGCATCAGGGTCTTGCCGGCTTCGGTCGCCTTCAGCGGATACCAGCCGATCTCGACCAATCCTTCGCCGTGACCTTCGACCTTGCCGCCGAGATGGTTGACCAGCATCTGCGCACCAAGGCAGATGCCTAGGAACGGCTGGTTCTCCTTGAGCGGTACTTCCAGCCAGGCAGTCTCGCGGCGGACGAACTCGTCCTCGTCATTGGCGCTCATAGGTCCACCGAACACCACCGTGCCGGCGTGGCCGTCCAGCGTTTCCGGCAAGGTATCGCCGAGCGGCGGGCGACGGATGTCGAGCTCGAAGCCTTCTTCTAGGAGCATGTGGCCGACACGTCCGGGGCTCGAATTCTCCTGATGCAGCACGATCAGGATTTTTGGCTTCGAACTCGTTTGGCGCGGCATGGGCAGGCGAAATCCGTTTATTCGTCGCTCGATGTTCCGGTGGCGCCCGGTGCCTGCTCCGCCGCCTTGCGACGTGCCTCGATGCGGTCGCGGCGTTCGACGCCGATCAGCTCGGCGACGCGCCAGACCGTGTTGTCCTCCAGCTCGTGCAGCTCGCCATCGGCGTAGACGATCTCCCACATCAGGCCGATGAAGGCCTTGCGCGCCTCAGCATCGAGATGGCGCTTCAAGACACTGGTGAAGGCATAGAGATCGATCGCCTCATTGTCGGCCCGCTCGCCGGCGGCGGCCAGCGCTTCGAGCTCGGCGCCGCTGATCGAGTAGCTCTGGGCCAGCACCGCCTTGAACCGCTCCCACTCGACATCCTGGCGCACGCCATCGGCATTCATGACGTGATAGAGTAGCGCCGAAGCCGCAACGCGCGGATCGTCGCTGCTGGCATGCGTGCCGGCGCCGGCCGGCAAATCCCTCAGAAATGACAGAACGCGTTCAAACATGATCCATTCCTTAGAGCATGATGCCGAAAAGTGTGAAGCGGTTTTCGGACGACATCATGCTGCTTGGTTACAGAGGCCCTCACGGCCGGCCCAACTCAAAACAACCGAAACCGGCGCGGCGATTTTTCCGCTTCCTCGTCCGGATCGACGCCGGGATCATCCGGCAGCCGCGCATGCTCCTCGGCCGGCTCGACCGCTTCCGCGTTGGTCGGCACCTCGGCGAAGGCGGCGGCAGTGATCGGCCGGACATGATCTTCCTCGCGGGCCTCAGTCTCCTTGCCCGCCGAAATCTCGCCGCCGGCGTCATCGATCACCTCGACCGGCCTCTCGCTCACCGGCTTTGCCAGCGCTTCGATGACCGGCACGGGGGCGGCCGCTGCATCATCATGGCTGTCGATCAGCTGGCCGAGACGCTCCATCGGCGCGCGCCACTCGAAGGCGTCGAGCCGGCCGGTGACCGGCGATACCGGCGCCCACCGCTCCGAAACGACGCCATCGGCGACCCAGGCCGGATCGCGCGGCGCCCGCACCGCCCTGGACAGAAGCTGCCGCACCTTGCCCTGGTCGCCGGTGTCGGCCTCCTCGATGTCGGCCAATAGCAGATAGGCGCCCTCGCGGCGGTCCATCCTGATCGCTGCCTCGGCCTCGCGGCGGGCAGTCAAAAAATCCAGCGCGTCGAGCGCTGCGCGCGCCACCGTCATCGACGACTCGGCGTGGTTCTTCTTCATCTCCTGCAGCTTTTTCGCCCGGTTGAGGCGGTCGAGCACCGCATCGCCCGGCCGTGCATGGGTATAGAGCTCGGCGATCTCAGGATGCGGCTCGGCCCTCCACGCCGTCTCGAGGATTTTCGAGCCCTTGCGCACGTCGTTCTGCTTGAACAGCGCGGCAGCGGCGGCAACAGCGGCAGGGGCGAAGTCCGGCCTCAGCCGGTTGGCCTCGATCGCCGCGGTTCTGGCGGCAGTCGGATCGCTACCGGCAAGCGCCTGCGCCTTGGCCGTCAACAGCACTGCGCGACGGCGGTTGGCGGCATCGCGTTCGATCTGCCGTGTCGACTTCTGAGCGTCGACCAGTTTCAAGGCACCGTCCCAGTCGCCGCGCGCGGTCAATTCTTCCAGCGTCGATTCGGCCGCCCAGGCCAGTTGCGGCGCCATCACGGCGGCGCGGCCGGCATAGTGCCTGGCGGCGTTGCGGTCGCCGAGCCGTTCGGCCTCGAGATAGAGCCCGCGCAGGCCGAGCAGCCGCATTTCGGGATCGTCGAGCATGCTCTCGAATTTCTGCCGCGCCCCTTCGTGATCGCCTTCGAGCAGCGACGCCTGCGCCTCGAGCAGATGGATCAGCGGCTCTTGGTCGGAGCGGATCAGCTTGGCCGCTTCCTTGGTTTTCTTGCGAGCCAGCGCGCCGTCACCGGCGCCGGCGGCGATCATGCCTGTCGACAGCGCCTGATAGCCACGGTCGCGGCGGCGCACGCGGAAATAGCGCAAGATGGTGTAGGGGCTGTTCCACAGCGACTTGATCAGCCACCAGAAGATCATCACCGCGGCGACGACGGCAACGACGGCCACTGCCGCCACCATCAGGCTGACCTGGTATTGGTAGCCGCTGAAAGTGACGACCATGTCGCCCGGCCGGTCGGCCAGCCAGGCAAAGCCCAGCCCGAGCGCGAAAACGACGATGAGGAAGGCCAAGAGGCGGATCATGGTGTTGCCCTCATGCCTTCATCGCGCCGGAGATCAGCGCGTCAACCTGTGTTTCGACCTCGATGCGTGCTTTCAGTTTGCCGGCAAAGTCGGCACCGGCCGCCTTCACGGCTTCGGGCAGCGTGTCATACTCGCTGAGCGCCTTGGCATAGTCGCCCTGGTTGACCGCCACTTCTATGCGCGCGACGGTTTCCGGCGCACCGGCACCTTCGACGGCGCCGATCGGCCGGACCTTGACCAGCGATTCGGCGCTCGACAAGAGGTTCTGCAGGAAGCCGGCATTCTCATCGGCAGGCGTCGCGGCGGCAACCATGGCATTGGCCGCAGCATCCGCTTGCGATGCGATCTCGGCGCGGGTCGGCACACCTTTTTCAGCGTAGGTGCGCAGTGTCGCGAGTTGCGGCGCATCCGGCGAAATCGCGGCAAAGGTTTCGAGTTCCGCCGAGAATGGCGCGCCACGGTCGAGCGCGGACTTGAGCGCCGACGCGGCAATGGCGAGCGCGATCTTCGGCTGTCCCGCCGCCGCCTCGACCTTGCCGGAAAGCTGCGACACCGACTGCTCCAACGCGGTGAGCCGGCCATCCAGCGCCGTCGTCGCTTCGCCGGCTGACTTCGCCTGCGCGTCGAGACCAGCCAGTTTTTCGTTGAGCGGGCCGAGATCGACCGGTGCCGTGGCGCCGGCCTTACCTAGGGCGGCGACCGCGGTTTCGATCTGCTTGATCTTGTCGCCAAGCGCTGCGAGCCCGGCAGTGTCGCCCGCTCCACCGGATTCGACCGCCGACTTCAGCGCCGCGACATCGGTCTTGACCTGATCCAGCGCCGACGACAGGCCATCGACCTTGGCCGACGCGTCGGTGTTGCCGCCCGTTTCCTTCAGGCCGGCGATTTCGCGATTCAGCGCGGCGATCTCGCTGTTGACGCCGTCGAGCGATACGCCGGAACTGGACCCCGGCGCGCCGAGCAGCCCGGCATATTGCAGGCCACCCGCGCCGACCAGCGCGATGACGCCGCCTATGATGCCGGCGGCAATGCCATTGAGGCCGCTACGCTTTGCCGGTGGTGTTGGCGCCATTCTGTCGTCCCGTGTCTCGGTTCTCGCCTTGTTGTCGTCGGCCTGGGTGCGCTTCGCCGACGCATCCTCGAAATTGTAGTCGAAGGCTTTGGTCTTGTTGGCCGGCGCCTCGGACGCTCCGGGATAGGCAGGTTCAGCTTCGCTGGCGCCCTTGGCTGCCGCTTCTGCGGCCGTCGCCGCTGGCTGCTCCGATTCGGCCTGGGCGTTCGTATGCTCCCAGGGCTCGAGATCGGTCTGGTCGGCATGCACCGGTTCTTCGGGAATCTCTGCCTGCGAGACGGCCTCCTCCGGCGCCTCTTCGGCGCCGGCCTGGGGCTTGGCGGCGTGCTCGTCGGCGATGCGCGAGACCGCGCCGGGCTCGAGATCGATGGTCACCGGCTCGCGGCGGCCTTTCGAGTGTCGCATCTTCGGCGTCTTGACCATGCTTGGGCTCCGCACAATTCGCTTCGTCTCAACGCCTGGCGGCGCATGATGGTTCAGAAAATGGTCTAGCACATCACCAAGCGGTGAAAAGGGGCGGTGTGATGACGCGGCTCAGGGCCGCGCCCGCAAAAGTGCCAGCAGCGTTTCCTCGTCGGGCCGCACGGCAATGCGGATTCTTTCATTGACGGTATCGTCAAGCGCTGCCGCGATGCGCGCGGAAAGGGCGAAAAACCTTGTCTTTTCAAAGAGCCCTAGCAGAGCGGTCCGCCTGGCCAGGATCTGCATCGCGGCGGCGGCCTTGGCTGAATAAAGCAGCACCGCATCGGCGGGTCGGCCGGACAGGCGCTCGAGGATGGCTTCATCGGAATAACCCACCGCGAGCGTGTCATATGTCTCGACGGCATGGACCTGGACACCTGCCGCCTTCAGCCTCTGTTCGAACACCGGAAAGCGTACGCGTCCGCAGAGATAGACGATGGTCATCCCCGAGAGATGACCGGCAAGACTGGCGGCGAGCGCCTCGGCATCGCCTGGGCCTTCGCTGACCGACAATATCCCTGCTTGGCGCGCGGCTTCCGCCGCCCTTGTTCCCACGGCATGGCAGGGCAGACCGGCAAGCGCCGCGATGAGCTCCCTGGAAGCAAGCCGCACGGCATTGGCGCTGGTGATGGCTACCGCGACGGCACCGCCTGGAAGCAGTCCAGCATCGACCGGCAACGCCGCCGTTTCGGTCAACGGCAGAAGGATCGGCTGGAACCCCGTCTCCTGAAGCCGCTGTGCCGTGCGCGAGGCGCCCGGTTCCGGTCTCGTCACCAGGACGCGAAGCATTTCAGAGCCAGCCGTCGAAGAACTTTTCGCCGGCCTTTGCCCGCACCATCCGGGCGGCTTCCTGGCCGATGCGGCCAGCATCCTGCGCCGGTCCCTGCAGATCGACCGTGTGCGACTGCGTACCGTCGGGCGAGATGATCAACCCGGCAAAAGACAGCTCTCCGGCCTCGATCGCCGCATAGCCGGCGATCGGCGTGCGACAGGAACCATCGAGCGCCGCCAGAAAGGCGCGCTCGCAGGCGAGCGCCTGGCCGGTCGGCGCATCATGGATGGCCGCCAGCATCTTTTCGACGTCGCCATCGCCGATGCGGGTCTCGATGCAGATCGCGCCTTGTCCCGGCGCCGGCGGAAAGATGTCGAGCGGCATCAGGTCGGTGACGACGTGGTCGAGCCCGAGCCGCTTCAGCCCCGCATAGGCCAGGATGGTGCCGGCGGCGACGCCTTCGTCGAGCTTGCGCAGGCGCGTCTGCACATTGCCGCGGAACATCACCACGTCGAGATCCGGCCGCATCCGGCGGATCAGCGCCTGTCGCCGCAGCGATGACGAGCCGACTTTCGCTCCATGCGGCAGTTCGGCTATGGTCTTCGCCGCCTTGCCGATAAAGGCGTCGCGCGCGTCCTCGCGCGGCAGGAAGGCGCTGAGTTCGAGACCTTTCGGCAGTTGCGTCGGCATGTCCTTCGACGAATGCACGGCGATGTCGATCCGGCCCGCCAGCAGTGCCTCCTCGATCTCTTTGGTGAACAGGCCCTTGCCGCCGGCCTCCGACAGCGGCCGGTCCTGGATGCGGTCGCCGCTGGTCGAGATGACGACGATCTCGAACGCTTCCGCCGGCATGCCATGCGCGGCCATCAGCCGCGCCTGCGTTTCATGCGCCTGTGCCAGCGCCAGCGGGCTGCCGCGTGTTCCGATTCTCAAGATTGTTTGCATGGCGTGCGGTCCGTGATAACCCCCGGGCAGACCGAGGCCTTTCCGGGCTTTCTCCTAATGGGGAAAGCGCCGACAGACAATCTCTAGGGACAGCGACGAATTGATCCGCGTTCTGGGCATTGAGACGAGTTGTGACGAGACCGCTGCCAGCGTCGTGGCGCTGGACGGTGACGCTGCGCCAAAAATCCTGTCCAACATCGTGCTCAGCCAGATCGAGGAGCATGCCGCCTTTGGCGGCGTCGTACCGGAGATCGCGGCGCGCGCCCATGTCGAGGCGCTGGACGGTATCGTCGAGGCAGCCCTAGCCGATTCGGGCACGGCACTTGCCGATATCGATGCGATCGCAGCCACTGCCGGCCCCGGTCTGGTCGGCGGGCTGATTGTCGGGCTGATGACCGCCAAGGCGATCGCCGCGGCGGCGAACAAGCCGCTGATCGCCATCAACCACCTCGAAGGCCATGCCTTGACCGCAAGGCTGACCGACGGGCTCGATTTTCCCTATCTGCTGCTCCTGGTCTCCGGTGGCCACACGCAGATCCTCGCCGTGCGCGGCGTCGGCGACTATCAGCGCTGGGCAACCACCATCGACGATGCGCTCGGCGAAGCCTTCGACAAGACCGCCAAGATGCTCGGCCTGCCCTATCCCGGCGGACCCAATGTCGAGAAGGCTGCCCAAACCGGCGATGCCTCGCGCTTTGCCTTTCCGCGTCCGATGAAAGGCTCGGCCCAGCCCGACTTCTCCTTTTCCGGCCTGAAGACCGCCGTGCGCCAGGCGGCGACAGCCATTGCGCCCTTGAGCGACCAGGATGTCGCCGACATCTGCGCCTCGTTCCAGGCAGCGGTGGCCGATGCGTTGGCCGACCGTGTCGCGCGTGCGCTGGCGCGCTTTCGCGAGACGTTTCCCGGCACCAAAAATCCGGCCCTGGTGGTTGCCGGCGGCGTCGCCGCCAACCGCACCATCAAGGCGACGCTGGAGCGGCAGTGCGACGAGGCCGGCTTCACCTTCGTCGCGCCACCGCTGAAACTGTGCACCGACAATGCGGCGATGATCGCCTGGGCCGGCATCGAACGGTTGCGCGAAGGCATGGCGCACGAAAACGGCTTCGACTTCGTGCCGCGCTCGCGCTGGCCGCTGGACAGCATTTCGACGCCGATGGTCGGCTCCGGCCGGCGCGGAGCCAAGGCATGAATGGCCGGGAGATGAACAGCCAAGACAAGGAAAACCCGGGCAAAAGCGGCTGGCGCGTCAGCGTGCTTGGCGGTGGCGCCTGGGGCACAGCGCTGGCGCTGGCCATGCTGCGTGCGGGCCATTCGGTGCGGTTGTTCGCCCGCGACCCCGAAACCGTCGCGGCGATCGATCGCGGCGAGAACCCGCGCTATCTGCCCGGCATCGCCATCGCGCCCGGCATCGACGCGACGAGCGACATCAAGGCGGCACTCACTGGCGCCGATTGCGTGCTGGCGGTGACGCCGGCGCAATCGCTGCGGGCAACGCTGGCGGTCGCGAAAGGCCATGTGCCTGCCGATATCCCGCTCGTCCTCTGCGCCAAGGGCATCGAGCGCGACACCGGCGCCTTGCTGTCGGCGATTGTCGGCGAGATCCTGCCGCAAAATCCGGTCGCCGCTCTATCGGGTCCAAGCTTTGCCACCGATGTCGCCCGGGGCCTGCCGACTGCGGTGGTCGTGGCCGCCCGCGACGAGGCATTGGCCGCGGACCTCGCCGCCCGCTTTTCGGCGGAGAATCTGCGCTGCTATTCGAGCGACGACCTCATCGGCGTCGAGATCGGCGGCGCCTTGAAGAACGTCTTCGCCATTGCCGCAGGTGCTGTCACCGGGGCGGGGCTCGGCGCCAGTGCCCAGGCCGCCATGGTGACGCGCGGCTTCGTCGAACTGCGGCGCATCGGTGCCGCCTTCGGCGCCAGGCCCGAAACGCTGATGGGCCTGTCCGGCCTTGGCGACCTGCTGCTCACCTGCTCGTCGACCCAGTCGCGCAACTTCGCCTATGGGCTGGCGCTGGGGCAAGGCAAGCCGCTTGCCGGATTGCCGCTGGCGGAAGGCGTGCCGACGGCGGCGATCGCCGCCCGCATCGCCACCGAGCGCAACATCGACGCGCCGATCATTGCCGCCGTGGCGGCCATACTGGACGGCACCATCACCATCCGGCAGGCTGTGACAGCCTTGATGACCCGGCCGCTCAAGACCGAAACCAACGATTGATCCCCACGACATCGATCCCACGACCAGGAGAAAGACCATGCTGTTTGCTTTGATTTGCAAGGACAAGCCCGGGAGCCTGCAGGTGCGCCTCGACACGCGTCCCGAGCATATCGCCTTTCTCGAAGGGTTGAACGGCGACAAGAAACTGGCTTTCGCCGGTCCCTTCCTTGACGCCGAAGGCAAGCCCAATGGCAGCCTCGTCGTCGTCGAGGCACCGGACCTGGCAGGGGCACAGGCCTTGTCGGCCGCCGACCCGTACGCCAAGGCCGGACTGTTCGACAGCGTCGAAATCCGCCAGTGGAACTGGACGTTCAACAAGCCGGCGGCTAGTTAATTCCGGTCGCTGGCGGACGCACGCCAAGGAGGAGCAAAAGAAATGAACTACTGGCTGTTCAAATCCGAACCCTCGGTCTTCTCCTTCGAGGCGCTGAAGGCGAAGGGCAAGGCCGGCACGCAATGGGATGGCGTGCGCAACTATGCCGCGCGCAACAACATGAAGGCCATGCAGATCGGCGATCTCGGCTTCTTCTACCATTCCAACGAGGGGCTGAACGTGGTCGGCATCGCCGAAGTCTGCGCGCTTGCCCATCCCGACACCACGACCGACGACCCGCGCTGGGAATGCGTCGACATCCGTGCCTTCAAGGACGTGCCGAACCCGCCGACGCTGGAAGAGGTCAAGGCCAATCCAAAGCTTGCCGAAATGGCGCTGGTGCGGCTCGGGCGGCTTTCCGTGCAGCCGGTGACGCCGGCGGAGTGGAAGGAAGTCTGCCGCATGGGCGGCCTGACACCCGCTCCGTGACGGCGCTCACGCCAGACAGCGCGAAACAATTCATCCTCGACAACACGGCGCTGATGGCGCCGCCGCATGTGCCGGAAATCCTGCTTCATCTTGCCGACGAGGCGCATGATTTGTGGCAGCGGACGGAGGATGAGCTGGTCGAGATCGGCCTGCCGCCGCCCTTCTGGGCCTTCGCCTGGGCCGGCGGCCAGGGCCTTGCCCGCTACATCATCGACAATCCGGCTATGGTGCGGGGAAAGCGTGTGCTCGACTTCGCTTCCGGCTCCGGCCTTGTCGCCATTGCTGCGGCCAAGGCCGGTGCTGCCGGCGTGATCGCAACCGATATCGATCCTTTCTGTGCAACCGCGATCCGCCTCAATGCGCAAGCCAACGATGTCGGCATCGAGTTCCTCGGCACCGATTGCATCGGCACCGATGCCGGCTGGGATGTGATCCTGGCCGGCGACGTTTTCTACGACAATTCCTTCGCCGTCCGGCTGATGCCGTGGTTCGCAACGCTGAAGGCGCGCGGCGCCGAGATCCTCGTCGGCGATCCCGGCCGGTCGTATATGCCGAAGTCGGGACTGGAACCACTGGCGGTCTATGAAGTGGCCGTCACCCGGGCATTGGAGGATTCACTGGTCAAGCGCACCACCGTCTGGCGGTTTGCTTGACGCCTTCGCCGAACAGGCGTTCCATCAGATTTGCATTGGAGGGGGACGCATGGATTTTGAAGCAGTGAACTGGCTGGCGGTGATCGCCGCCGCCGTCGTCGCATGGTTGTTCGGCGCCGCCTGGTACATGGGCCTGAGCAAGCCGTGGCTGAAGGCCGCCAGGCTCGATCCCGCAACAATGAAGAAATCACCGCTGCCCTTCGTCATCAGCTTCATCGCCGAACTGATCATGGCCTACATAATGGCCCTGGTAGTCGGCGCGATGACCGGCGGCGAGCCGACATTGCTCGCCGGACTTGTCTTCGGCTTCGTGCTTTGGCTGGGTTTCGTCGCCACGACGCTCTCGGCCAACCACCGCTACCAGGACTTCGGCTGGGACCTGACCCTCATCGATGGCGGCCACTGGCTCGGCGTGCTGCTGATCATCGGCGTGGTCATCGGCTGGTTCGGCGCGGCGGCAGGCTGAATGAACAGGGAATAGGGCAGTAGGGGAAGCGAAGGCGGTACCGACGCCTATCCTTACTGCCTTACTGCCTTACTGCCTTACTGCCTTACTGCCTTACTGCCTTACTGCCCTATTCCGTGATTCACGTCTTTGCCACTTCCTCGATAATCCATTCGCGAAAGGCGGCGATGCGCGGATCGTCGGCAGTGCTCTCGGGATAAACCAGGAAATAGGCGAATTCGGCTCCCACCCGCAGGCCCAGTTCAAAAGGCTGCACCAGCCTGCCTTCGGAGAGGTCGTTTGCCACCATGGCGAAATCGGCGAGTGCGACGGCATTGCCCTCGATCGCCGCCTGAACGGCATCGGTGGAGTTCCTGAACACGATGGTGCGGCTGTCGTCGAAATCGCTGATGCCGGCCGCCGCCATCCACATCCGCCAGTTCGGCCATGTCACGCCTTGCCGCGCCCATTCGATATGGGCAAGCGTGTGGTTGAAGAGGTCACGCGGCTCGCGCAGCGGCGGACCGGACGTCAGCAGGCCCGGGCTGCACACCGGGATGATGATGTTGTCGAACAGGCGATGGGCGCGGAGGCCCGGGTACTTCCCGACGCCGAACCGGATGCCGACATCGACGTCGTCGAGGTCGAAATCCCGCACTTCGTAGGCGATGTCGAACCTGAGCTCGATATTGGGGTGATGCCTGCGAAAATCGTCGACGCGCCGCATCAGCCATTTTGACGCGAACTGCGCGTCGAGCGTTACCTTCAGCAGTGTCGTGCCACGGGTCAGCTTGCGTGCCCGCGAGACGGCCCGGCCAAGCAGGTCGAGTGCATCGATCGAGGCCTCGAACAGCACCGTGCCCGCCGCCGTCAGCCGGATGGTGCGGCTGGTGCGGGTGAACAGCACGATGCCCAGTTGATCCTCGATTTCCTTGATCTGATGGCTGACCGCTGCCGGCGTCAGGCCGAGCTCGTCGGCGGCACGCGTGAAGTTGAGGTGTCGGGCGGCAGCTTCCAGCGTCCTCAGCGCTCGCGTTCCAGGCAGCAGGCGGGACATGCCATCCTCAAATAAAACTTGACGATCTCAAAAGAACTACTCGTTTCTCATTTAAATTTCAATGCGGCATGATCCAACCATCGCAACACCATCAAACCGGATTTGATATCCGGATGAAACGGATCACGCCATGTCCCACATTGTCTTGAATGCGCCGGTATCCACCCCGGCCTGGCTTAGCGCGGTGCTTGACTGGTTTCGACATGCCAAGGTCGCCATCCGCCTCGCCCGCCACGATATAGCCCACCAGAACGTCGAGAACCTCTCCGATCGCCAGATGCGCGATATCGGCGCCGAGCGCCGTGACGTCGCCCGCGCCGTGGACAGGGAAATGGGTCGGCTGGGCCTGCTCGACATCGGCTGGCAGAAGCCAGGCAGGCGATTAGGGGAGTAAGGAAATAGGGCGGTACGGCAGAAGGGGGAGTTAAGACGGCACCGACACACATGCCCTACTGCCCTACTTACCGCATCACCCTCATCACCGTCCTATCCGACAGCAGCGGCAGCAGCCGCGCCATCGTGCGTGCGGTCACCGCCACACACCCTTGAGTCGGCGTGAAGCCGGGGCGCGCCAGATGGAAGAAGATGGCGCTGCCGCGCCCACGCCGGCGTGGCGCCAGGTTCCAGTCTAGCACCAGGCAGGCGTCATAGAGGCGGTCGTCGCGCCGCATGCGTTCGTGGCTGGCGCCATAGGGGATCTTGACCGGCCTGTTATAGTTGCGGTCGTCAGGCACTTCGCACCAGCCCAGATCAGGCCCGATCGGCGTCATCGCCAAACGGGTCTTGCGGCCGCTGGAGAACTGATCTCCCCGGAAATAGCCCGACAGGATCCGCATCGGACCAAGCGGCGTGGCGCCGTCGCCTTCACGCTTGTCGGCCGAGATGCCGCCCCGCCCCAGCGCACACGCAAACACCGTTCTGCCGGCCTGCAGCAGGCCCTGGCTCGGGTTTCCGGGCCTCGCCCGCACGGTCAGCACGCGCAGCTCTTTTCGCAAAATTGCGCCGGCTGCATTGCGATCGCGTTTTTTCTTGTATGATCGTGCCACGGAACAAATCACTGTGATCGGCTGTTGTGCTGGTCAGCTTCCGCATAAAGAGACAGCGGTCAACTGAATTTTCTTTTCAAAACAACGGATTGATCCATGACTTCACGCACCATTCTAATCGTCGACGACGATGACGACCTGCGCGGCACTCTGGTCGAGCAATTGTCCCTCTACGAGGAATTCGACGTGCTGCAGGAATCGACTGCGGCAAAAGGCGTCGCGACCGCGCGCGGCGGCCTCATCGATCTGCTCATCATGGATGTCGGGCTGCCCGACATGGATGGCCGCGAAGCGGTGAAGATCCTGCGCAAGGGCGGCTACAAGGCGCCCATCATCATGCTGACCGGCCACGACACCGATTCCGATACGATCCTTGGTCTCGAGGCCGGCGCCAACGACTATGTGACGAAGCCGTTCCGCTTCGCCGTGCTGCTGGCGCGCATCCGGGCGCAATTGCGCCAGCATGAGCAGAGCGAGGACGCCACCTTCTCGGTCGGGCCCTACACCTTCAAGCCCAGCCAGAAACTGCTGATCGACCCGCGCGGCGGCAAGGTGCGGCTGACGGAGAAGGAGGCCTCGATCATCAAATATCTCTATCGCGCCGACCAGAAGGTAGTGACACGCGACGTGCTGCTCGAGGAGGTGTGGGGCTACAATTCCGGCGTCACCACGCACACGCTGGAAACCCACGTCTACCGGCTGCGCCAGAAGATCGAGCGCGATCCTTCCAATGCGGAAATTCTTGTGACAGAAAGCGGTGGCTACAAGCTGGTTCCTTAAACATTTCATTATCCAATCAGCGGCCGGGCGGGACCGCATTCGGGTACGATCCAGTTGGAGGGGGTAGTGGATCGTATCGCAGGGGAGGGAATGGACTGACCGTTCGGGGACACAGCTAGATGGCGTTGGATGACGACATTCGCATCCTGTCCGCCGTGAGGCTCTTCGAGGGCTTCACGAAGGAACAGTTGCGTCTGCTCGCCTTCGGCGCCGAGAACACAATACTGCTTGCCAACCACAAGCTTTACCGCGAGGACGACGAGGCGGATTCCGCCTATGTCGTGGTCAGCGGTCGCATCGTGCTCTATCGAGAGCAGAATGGCGAGCGCATCCCGATACGTTCGGTCGGCCCCGGCGCGATCCTGAGCGAACTGGCATTGATCGCCGACAGCAACCGGCTGACCAGCGCGTCGGCCGAAATCGATTCGGAAGTGATACGGCTCAGCCGCAAGATGTTCCGCCGCATCCTCGAAGAATATCCGGAAATCGCGGTGAATCTCCACCAGCGTATCTCCGAGGAATTTCAGACACTGATCCGCCGTATCGAGGAACTGGCGCCCCGCTTCTCTGACTAGCGGCAGCGATGAGCTGGTCATCCCGCTGCCAGGACCTTAGGGGTAAGGTCTGGCCGCGACGTAGCTCTAATCGAGATCGAAGCGCGCTATGACCGGCACATGGTCCGACGGCCGCTCCCAGCCGCGCGCCAGGCGCAAGATCTCGTAGCCGGCAAAATCAGCCACCAGGTTTGGTGACGACCAGACGTGATCGAGCCGCCGGCCACGGTCAGAGGCCTGCCAGTCCTGCGCGCGATAGCTCCACCAGGTGTAGAGTTTCTGCTCCAGCGGAATATTGAGCCGCATCAGGTCGACCCAGTTGCCGGCCAGCCGCATCGCCTCGAAGCTTTCCGTTTCGACCGGCGTGTGGCTGACCACGTTGAGCAACTGCTTGTGCGACCAGACGTCGTGTTCGAGCGGGGCGATGTTGAGGTCGCCGACAAGGACCGAGCCGGACACCTCGTCATGCTCGGCACGGATGGCATTCATCTCGGCGACGAAATCGAGCTTGTGCTTGAACTTCCTGTTGATGACAGGATCCGGTTCGTCGCCACCCGCCGGAACGTAGAAATTATGCAGCAGGATAGCCTTGCCGCCGGCCCGCACCGTCACTGACAGATGCCGGCTGTCCTCGATCTCGCAGAAGCGGCGCCTTTCGACCACCTCGATCGGCCGCCGCGCCACCGTGGCGACGCCGTGGTAGCCCTTCTGGCCGTGGAAGGCGATGTGCTCGTAGCCGAGCTTGCGGAACGCCTTTTCGGGAAACAATTCGTCCGGAACCTTGGTCTCCTGCAGGCAGAGCACATCCGGCGCATGCTCGACAAGCAGGCGTTCGACGATCGGCATGCGCAGACGAACGGAGTTGATGTTCCAGGTGGCAATGGAAAAGGGCATTCGGCAATCCAGGACAGCGTATGGCCAGCCAGAACCGACAGGCCCTGGCGGGCAAGACGCCTTTTGACGGAGTCAGTTCGGGAAACTGCCAGCCGCAAGCCGCAAAGACAAGCCGGCCCCCGCCCGGCGACGCGCTACCCAGGGCTTTCCACAGCTATTGACGCGATTGGTCCTGGGGCGGTTCATCGTTTCACGGAAACGCAGAGCCGCTCTATCTCTTTGTTTTGACGCAATTCGCCAGGGAAAGCACGACGCGCTTTTCCCGGGAAAACCGTTTCACGCATTTCCTGGAATGCTCTACCGCGCCTTGGTGTTGACTTCGCGATTCGCGCTGTAGTCGATGGCGAAGGTGTCGGCGGCGAAGCTGACGCCTTCCTTGACGTTGAAGATCATCACCGTCGTGTCCTTGCCCTGTGCGTCGGTGATCGTCCACTGACGCAGCTCGTAGGATTTGGGATCGAACATCATCGTGATCTTCGAATTGCCGAACACCGATTTGTCGGCGAGCTGGATGGTGGTGAGGTCGTCTTCCTGCTTGACGCTTTTGACGCGGTCGCCAGAGAGATCGATCTTGTCGTCGAGCAGCAGCTTCAGCGGCGTCTTCGACAGCGGATAGAGATCGGAGGTGTTGAGCCTCTTGTTGAGGATGACCACCGACTTGCCGTCTGAAATCACCCGGAAATTTGACGCGCCGTCATAGTTGAAGCGGATCTTGCCCGGCCGTTCGAGGAAGAACTTGCCGCCGGTCTGCTCGCCCTTGGGGCCGAACTGCACGAATTCGCCGCTCATCGACTTGACCGAGGAAAAATGGTCGGCGATCTTCTGTGCGGCCGGCGGCACGGCCGCTTGCGCCGAAGCCAGCAACTGGAAGCCGGGCATCACGTTGAAGGCCGCCGCCCCTGCAAACCCCAGGCCGAGCCCGAGCAACTGGCGCCGGGTGGGAGCAAAACTGCGGAGCGCTGAAGGATCGTTTTTCATGTCGGTCACTCTCATCTGATTCCTGAGTTGCTCTAGTGCTTGAACCCCCAGTTGGGCTGAAGTTTGGCGGGTCAGTCGCGCCTCATTCGCTTCAACGCCCTGAACGGTTCAAGGTTGCGAGACAGGAGATGTCATAAGGATCGCGGTCAGAACTTGTCCTCTTCGGTCGGCACTAGGATCTCACGTTTGCCGGCATGGTTGGCCGGGCCGACGATCCCTTCCTTCTCCATTTTCTCGATGATCGAGGCGGCGCGGTTGTAGCCTATGCCCAGCCGGCGCTGGATGTAGCTGGTGGAAGCCTTGCCGTCGCGCAGCACAACGGAAACCGCCTGATCGTAAGGATCATCGGAATCCTCGAAATTGCTGTTGCCGCCGCCACCGCCCGAACCGCCCTTGCCCGACGGCTCGTCGTCTTCCTCGCCGTCGTCCTCGGTGATGGCATCGAGATATTCCGGCACGCCCTGCAGCTTCAAATGCGCGACGATCTTCTCGACCTCTTCATCGGCGACGAACGGACCGTGCACGCGCTGGATACGGCCGCCGCCGGCCATGTAGAGCATGTCGCCCATCCCGAGCAGTTGCTCGGCGCCCTGCTCGCCCAGGATGGTGCGGCTGTCGATCTTCGACGTCACCTGGAAGGAGATGCGGGTCGGGAAATTGGCCTTGATGGTGCCGGTGATGACGTCGACCGACGGACGCTGTGTCGCCATGATCACATGGATGCCGGCGGCACGCGCCATCTGCGCCAGACGTTGCACCGCACCTTCGATGTCCTTGCCGGCGACCATCATCAGGTCGGCCATCTCGTCGATGATGACGACGATATAGGGCATCGGCTCAAGGTCGAGATTCTCGGTCTCGTAGATCGCCTCGCCGGTCTGGCGGTCGAAGCCGGTCTGCACTGTGCGCGAGATCTTTTCGCCCTTCTTGTCCGCTTGGCTGACGCGGGCATTGAAACCATCGATGTTGCGCACGCCGACCTTCGACATCTTGCGATAACGGTCTTCCATCTCGCGCACGGTCCATTTCAGCGCCACCACCGCCTTCTTCGGATCGGTGACCACCGGCGTGAGCAGATGCGGAATGCCGTCATAGACCGACAGTTCCAGCATTTTCGGATCGATCATGATCAGCCTGCAATCCTGCGGCGTCAGCCGGTAGAGCAGTGACAGGATCATGGTGTTGATGGCGACCGACTTGCCCGAGCCGGTCGTGCCGGCGACCAGCACGTGCGGCATCTTGGCGATGTCGACGATGACCGCCTCGCCATTGATGGTCTTGCCCAGCGCCAGCGCCAGCTTGGCCTTCGTCGTTTCGAAGTCGCGGCTGGCCAGGATCTCCCGGAGATAGACGGTTTCGCGCTTGGCGTTCGGCAGCTCGATGCCGATCGCGTTGCGGCCGGGCACCACGGCGACGCGACAGGCGATGGCGCTCATCGAGCGGGCGATGTCGTCGGACAGGCCAATGACGCGCGACGATTTGATGCCGGGCGCCGGTTCGAGCTCATAGAGCGTGACGACGGGACCGGGGCGGACGGCGATGATCTCGCCCTTGACGCCGAAATCCTCCAGCACACCCTCGAGCAGGCGGGCATTTTGTTCCAGCGCATCCTTGGACAGGCTGGCATCGCGCACCACGTTCTTCGGTTCGGACAGGAAATGCAGCGACGGCATCTCGAATTTTTCTGAGCCGATCAGCGATGTCTGCGCCTCGCGCTGGACGCGGGCGCCCGGAGCCGGACGCGGCGCCGGCGCCTCGACACGGGTGGCGGCATCGGAACGGAACTGCTGCACCCTGGCGGTCGGCGCCGAACGGCGTTGCACGACGGGCTCATCGTCGAAATCGGCATCTTCGCCATTATCGAAGCGATCGCCGAAGACATCGTCATCATCCAGATCGACCGAAATACTGCGGTCATTGACCATGGCGGCGAAGAATTCGGGCTCAACGCGGGCGCGACCGTCCGGGCTCATCCGCGATTCGGCGAACTCGGCCGATTCGACCCGTTCAGCGGCGCGCCGCCAGCCGCTCGCGCGCGGCTCCATCTCCGGCTCGTGCTCCTCCCGCTCCTGCCTGCGGCGCACGGCGCGGCGGTGCATCCAGGCGCGCAGCGACAGCCACCAGTGGGTGATGGCGCCAAGCGCCAGAATGCCTTCGTCGCCTTCATCCTCGTCATTGTCGAACAAAAGGTCGTCCTCACGCGGATCGACGGCAGGCTCGTCCTCCATCACGGCGAAGCCGTTCTTGCGTCCGATCAGCGCCGAACCGTGGGCAAAGAGCCACAGCGCGGGTGCGGCCAGCAAGATGGCGATGATGCTGGCGAACAGCCCGGTCGGATAGCCGCCGATCACAATCCCGGGGATCTTAAGCACCATGTCGCCGAACACGCCGCCGAGGCCGGTGGGCAGCGGCCAGGTCTTGGGCGGCACCACGCAGCCGGCCATTGCCGCGGCGAGCAGGGCGAAGCCAAACCATGAAAGCCCGCGCCTGGGCAACCTGTCGACGCCGCGCGCGGAAAACAGCAGAAAGCCCCAGATCACAGTCGGAACCAGCGCAGCAACCGCGGCAAGGCCGAAGAACTGCATGGCCAGGTCGGAGAACACGGCGCCGGCATAGCCCATGGCGTTGGTGACGGTGTTGTTCGTCGCGTGCGAGAAGCTCGGATCGGCGACATTCCAGGTGGCAAGGCTGGCGACGCCGAATGCGGCCAGCACGAACAGTCCGGCGCCGACCAGCCGCCCGACCTGGCGCCGCGCGAACGCCTGGATGCCGTGCCCCGTATCGGCCAGCGCGAGCGGTGCTGAAGCCCCTGAACGCATGCTCATCCCCGTCTGTCATTGCTTCGTGCGGGTGCGTGGCGCACTCCGGCAGATTCGGGTCTCAGACTATCGGCGGGAAGGTTAAGGGCGCATTAACTATAAGAGTTTGAGATGATCAAACCTCGTTGCCGACGGTTGAGCCGCTTGCTGCCCGAGGAAAGCGACATGAGAAAGGGCCGTGACGCTGCCGCAGGGCCATCAATTTGGGTAGAGGCATGCAATCTGTCATCCTTCGCGTGGCGGTTCTGGGCTGGGCAGGGCTCAGTCTCCTGCTCGCTTTGCACTGGTTTGTCGAACTCGGCATGGTGGGCTTTCCGGATGGCTACGTGACACCCTTTGCCAGGGCGACCAGCCCGCTGCTGCACACCCTCGCCACCGCCTGTCTGATGCAAGGCCTGTATTTTTTGTACAGGGGTCTTTTCGGCAAAGGATTTGGATTGCTGGGGCTCGGCCTGCAGATTTTCATCGCGGCCGTCCTGACGGTGGCGCCTGTGCTGATTGTCAGGAGTTGCCCTCATTCCCAGACATGCAGCAGGGCCTATGAGACGCTGACAAACACCATGATGGACGACGGCGCCGGCGGATAGGGCTGCCGCCGGAACGGTTTGTCGGGAGATCCTGCTCAAGCCCTGTCCACGCGCGGCCTCGCAACGGGCACAGGGCACGCCAGAAAAGATCGAACCTCGGCTCGATCAAGACGCCTGTCGGCGTGGTACCAAAAAAGAGGCCCGGAACGTGTCCGGGCCTCAATGCGTGACCTCCTTTCGGGAGCGTCACGACGGGATCTTTCAAGGCAATTCCAGGAAAATGTGCGGTGGTTTTCCGTTCGGAATTGCGTAGGCAGGTAAGGGGGCCGGCGGGAGGAGGGTTCCACCGGCCCCTTGGCTAAGCTGGCCTTACGGCACCACTTCGCCATGCTGGGAGATGTCGAGGCCCTCGACCTCTTCCTGGGTCGTCGGACGCAAGCCGACGAGCGCCTTGACGATGTAGAGGATCACGAAGGTGGCGATGGCCGTCCACACGATGGTGACGGCGACGCCGTAGATCTGCTTGCCGAGCGAAGCACCCGACGACAGGCTGTTGATCGCCGGATCGGCGAGCACGCCGGTGAGCAGGGCGCCGATGATGCCGCCAACGCCGTGCACGCCGAACGCATCAAGCGAGTCGTCATAGCCGAACATGTGCTTGACCTTGACCGCCGAGAGATAGCAGACGACGCCGGCAACGATGCCGACGATGAAGGCGCCGGTCGGGTTGACGAAGCCGGAAGCCGGCGTCACCGCGACCAGGCCGGCAACGGCACCCGAGATGATGCCGAGCACGGAGGGCTTCTTGGCGACGATCCATTCGGCGAACATCCAGGCCAACGCTGCTGCTGCGGTGGCAACCTGGGTGTTGAGCATGGCGGCACCGGCGAGGCCGTCGGCAGCCAGTTCCGAACCGGCGTTGAAGCCGAACCAGCCGACCCACAGCAGGGAAGCACCGATCACCGAGTAGACCAGGTTGTGCGGCGCCATGTTGGTGGTGCCGTAGCCTTCGCGCTTGCCGAGAACCAGCGCGCAGACCAGACCGGCGACACCGGCGTTGATGTGGACGACCGTACCGCCGGCGAAGTCGAGCACGCCAGCCGTGCCGAGGAAGCCGCCACCCCAGACCCAATGCGCGATCGGCACGTAGACGACGAGCAGCCAGAGCGCCATGAAGATCAGCAGCGCCGAGAATTTGAAGCGTTCGGCGAAGGCGCCGGCAATCAGCGCCGGGGTGATGATGGCGAAGGTCATCTGGAACATCGAGAAGACGAATTCAGGAATGTTCGCGACGCCCGGCAGCCACAGCGAGGCTGTGGTGATGCCGTGATGGAAGAATTTCGAGGTGCCGCCGAGGTAGGCATTCATGCCGCCACCGTCGGAGAAGGCCAGCGAATAGCCGAACATGAACCACAGCACCGTCACCAGGCAGGTGATGGCAAAGCTCTGCATGATCGTGGCAAGCACGTTCTTTTTGCGCACCATGCCGCCGTAAAACAGCGCCAGGCCCGGAATGGTCATCATCAGCACCAACGCCGTCGAGGTCAGCATCCAGGCGGTGTTGCCGGTGTCGAGCACCGGGGTGGGGGCAGCAGCCGGTGCAGCCGCGGCCGCGGCGGGAGCCGCTTCCTGCGCGAAGGCGGCGACCGTGCCCAATGCTGCGAGAGCGAGCGACCCTAAAAGGGCGGCGCGTCCCGTCGTCTTCAAGGTGGAAGGAATATTCATTGAACTCTCCATTGGAATACGTGTTCGCCGCTCAGAGCGCGTCGGTGTCTGTTTCGCCGGTGCGGATGCGCACCGCCTGATCGATGCCGAAAACGAAGATCTTGCCGTCGCCGATCTGGCCGGTCTTGGCGGCCGCGGTGATAGCCTCGACGGCCTTGTCGACCACGTCGGCACTGACCGCGACTTCGATCTTGATCTTCGGCAGGAAACTGACCGCGTATTCCGCTCCGCGATAGATTTCCGTATGTCCCTTCTGACGCCCGTAGCCTTTGACTTCGGTGACGGTCAGGCCCTGGATGCCGACGGCGGTAAGCGCTTCACGCACCTCGTCGAGCTTGAACGGCTTGATGATTGCCATCACGATTTTCATAAGGTTTCACCCTTTGCTGTTGCGGTCCCCCGCGTTTGCACGACTTCACCGAACCCAAAGAGCCGGAGAGTGCCCGATAGGATTCAAGCTCCGTGCCAATTGCCGAAGCAGGGTGTTAACCTGTTGTAAACAAAGGAATTGAGGCCGCCAAAGCGACGACGTGCCCGCAACAGCGGCAAACCGCCTGCTTAAAAATTAGGCAATTTTCTCAAAATGCCTACTCTGCAGGCGATCGCTTGAGACGGATCAGCCCTTCCTGGGCAACCGAGGCGATCAGCGTGCCATCGCGGGCAAACAGCGAGCCCCGCGTAAAGCCGCGCGACCCCTGAGTTGAAGGGCTGTCTTGCGTGTAGAGCATCCAGTCGTCGAGCGGATGGCTGCGATGAAACCACATGGCGTGATCGAGGCTTGCCGCCTGGATGTCGCGATCGAAAATGGCGCGGCCATGCGCGAAGGTTGACGTGTCGAGCAGCGTCATGTCGGAAAGATAGGCCAGCACCGCCGCCTGGATAGCGCGATCCGCCGGCACCGGACCGGTCGTGCGGATCCAGATGTTCTGCTTCGGCTCCAGCTTTTCGCGACTGGTGTAGTGCTTCAGCATGACCGGCTTCATCTCGATCGGCCGGTCGCGCTCCCAGTAGCGCTTGATGCCTTCGGGCACCGCCTCGCCGAACTTGCCGAGCAATTCGCGCTGCGACAGCAATGTGTCTGGCGCCGGGACGTCCTGCGGCATCGGCACCTGGTGTTCGAGGCCGACCTCGTCCTGCTGGAACGAGGCTTCCAGCGAAAAGATCGCCTGGCCATGCTGGATCGCCACCACGCGGCGCGTGGTGAAGGAGCCGCCGTCGCGGATCCGGTCGACCTCGTAGACGATCGGCACCTTGGTGTCGCCGGGCCGCATGAAATAGCCGTGAAGCGAATGCACGTGGCGATCTGGGTCGACTGTCCGCTGGGCCGCCACCAGTGCCTGGGCGATGGTCTGCCCGCCGAACACGCGCTGCCAGTCCAGCAAGGGGCTGCGACCACGATACAGATTGTGTTCCAGCTTCTCGAGGTCGAGAATGCCGAGAAGCTCGTCCATGGCAGCCGTCATATTTTCGCACCCTTGCCGCAGAAGTGTTATGGCGGTTTCCGACAGGACGGACAGGCAGTCAAGGGCGCAAGCCCGGTCGGCGTGGAAGGAGCGAAGAAGATGGAACGCAAGACCGACGCAAAAAACAGATCCGGGCTCGATGTTCTGGTCGCCGGTGCCGGCTATGTCGGCTTGGCCAGCGCCGTCTCGCTGAAGCAGGCGCGTCCGGGCCTTGCCGTCGCTCTGGTCGATGCCGCGCCCGCCGGCGCCTGGCAAAGGGATGGCCGCGCATCGGCCATCGCCGCCGCCGCCTGCCGCATGCTCGACCAGCTCGGCGTGTGGGCCGAGATCGCGCCGCAGGCCCAGGCGATCACCGAGATGATCATCACCGATTCGCGCACCTCCGACCCGGTGCGCCCGGTTTTCCTGACCTTCGACGGCGAGGTCGCACCGGGCGAACCCTTTGCCCATATGGTCGCCAACCGGGCGCTGAACGGCGCCTTACGGGCCAGCGCCGAGAAACTCGGCATCGACATCATCGAAGGCGTCGCCGTGCAGGGTTTTGAGACCAACGGCGCCGGCATCACCGTGCATCTTGCCGACGGTGCGACGCTGAAGACCCGGCTGCTGGTTGCCGCCGACGGCGTCAACTCGAAGCTGCGCGACATGGCCGGCATCAAGACGGTGAAGTGGGAATATGGCCAGTCCGGCATCGTCTGTACGGTGGCGCATGAACGCCCGCACAATGGCCGCGCGGAAGAACATTTCCTGCCGGCCGGCCCGTTTGCCACGCTGCCGCTCAAGCCCGGCGAGGACGGCACCAACCGTTCGTCGATCGTCTGGGTCGAGCGCACGCCCGATGCCGAGAAGCTGGTTGCCGGTGACGATCTCGTCTTCGAGCACGAACTCGAACAGCGTTTCAGCCTGAAGCTTGGCGAGATCCGGGTCGCGGACAAGCCGCGCGCCTGGCCGCTCGGCCTGACCATCGCGCGCGCCTTCGTCGCGCCGCGCATAGCGCTGGCCGGCGACGCCGCCCACGGCATCCACCCGATCGCCGGCCAGGGCCTCAATCTCGGCTTCAAGGATGTCGCCGCTCTGGCCGAAGTGATCGTCGAGGCCGACCGCCTCGGCCAGGACATCGGCGCGCTCGACGTGCTCGAACGCTACCAGCAGTGGCGGCGCTTCGACACCGTACAGATGGGCATCACCACGGACGTGCTGAACCGGCTGTTTTCCAACGACATCGGCCCGCTGCGCGCCGTCCGTGACATCGGGCTCGGCCTGGTCGAGCGCATGCCGCGACTGAAGGAGTTTTTTATCCGCCAGGCATCGGGATTGTCCGCCGGGACGCCGCGCCTGCTGAAGGGCGAGGCGATCTGACACCGACATGCCAGGGTGTGTTGAGATTCAGGTCAGGTGGCCTCAGCCGAACATCAGTTGACTTCGAAGCCCAGCTTCTGCCGCAGCCGCAATATGCGCTGGTCGGCGATCTCAAGGCGTTTCTCGCCACCTTGCGCGGCGCGGTTGACCATCTGCAGCAGATCGTTTCGCTCGGCCACATCGAGCCGTTCGCGCAAGAACGGCGCCAGCTTGTCGATGACGATCGTCGTGTCGTCGATCTGTGACGCGGCCCATTTGGCGTAGATCACCGCCTCGTCGGTCTTCTTCTTGTCGGCGATCTCGGAAATCACCGCGCGAATGACCGCCTCGCGCTGCGGTAGCACAGGCCCATCTTCGGAAACGATGGCGGTGATCAACGTCGCGGCCGCCACCACCGGATCGTCGATCGCCGTCAGCGGCGACAGGGCCGCCTGCTTGCGCAGCTTCTTGCGGCGCACGGAGCCCTGGACCCGACCGATGACATCGGCAACGTCACGCGCCGCCTCGTTCATCGCCTTCATCCGGTACCACCAGAACGCCGCCGCGCCCAACACGCCAAGGATCGCAATCAGGAAAGGCATGAAGAATCCCCCAAAATCCAGGTGACGATAGGAGAACTCTTGCCTTGCATCAACGCGCAAAAGTTGCGATCGACCGAGACGTTCGCTTGACCGAACGCCCTGGTTTCGAAATGGCCGCAACGCATGGCACGGATCTATGATCCGGGTATGTCGTAGATGGCGCGGACCTCGATGGTGCCGAGTTCGGCCAGCGGAATACCGGCGGCAATGTCCAGTGCCTCTTCGAGATCCCTTGCCTCGACCATGACGAAGCCGAGCAACTGCTCCTTGGTCTCGGTGAAGGGCCCGTCGGTGACTAGCCGCTTGCCCTGGCGCCGGCGCACGGTTTTGGCTGACGTCACCGATTGCAGCGCCTCGGCCACGATCAGCAGGCCTTTGTCCTCGAGCGATCGGTCATAGGCCAGCGAATCGGCGTTRAGCTTGTCCGACCCCGCCGGGGTCAGCGCGTGAAGATCCTTTTCCTCACCATAGACCAGGCAAACATATTTCATTTCGAGCTCCCTTGCTGTGTCGAGGCGACGAGCGTGTCGGCCCGGCCCTTGCCCGCCGCAGCGTGGTCGAGAATGCACACCGCAACCCCGATGATGGCAACCGCCGCCAGAAACCGGCCGAACGCCGGCGCGGGCTGGTGCATCCAGTCGGCTTCCTGTCCACCGCCTCCGCGGCCGGCCTTTTTCTTCCAATGCGCACAAAACAGCATATCCATGTGATCCTCCATCCGGCTATCAACTTGCGTGGCCGCCCGCAGGACGGGCGAGGCGGATCAAAGTCGACATTTCTGCACGCGCATTTTTTCAAAAAGAATCGAAGCGACCGCCGTCGACACCCGTGCAGTGGTCCAAAGAGCGCAGTGGCCTTCGCGTCTGCGCGCGCTATAGTTGACCGGACGCCGGCCCCAATCCCGATCACAAGCCCGGCAACCAGCCACGACAACCCACCACGACAACCAAGGAGGAATTCATGGACCGCACCGCAAACGCCGTCTGGAAAGGCAATCTGAAAGAGGGCAACGGCACGCTCGATACGCAGAGCGGGGCCCTGAAGGGCACGCCCTATTCGTTCAAGGCGCGCTTCGAGGACGAGAGCGGCAAATCCGGCACCAATCCGGAAGAGCTGATCGCCGCGGCGCATGCCGGCTGCTACGCTATGCAATTCTCGCACTTCCTGGCTGAAAACGGCACGCCCGCCACCGAGCTCGACGCCAAGGCCGTGGTGACGCTGGTTCCCGGCACCGGCATCACCGGCAGCGCCCTCACTGTGGTCGGCAAGGTGCCGGGCATCGAGGCGGCGAAATTCAAGGAATTGGCCGAGAAGGCCAAGGCCGAATGCCCGGTCTCCAAGGCACTCGGCGCCATAAAAGTGTCGCTCGACGCCAGGCTTGGGTAAACAATATCGCAGAGCCTGCTGACGTTTGCGCCGCCCCTCACCTGCCTGCTGGCATCCTCTCCCCGTATAGGGACGGGGAGAGGGGCGCTCACATCGACGGTTTCGCCAATCACCAGCGCTGCAAAAAGAACGCCGGCGTCGCGGCCGTCCTCTTTCTCCCCGTCCCTATACGGGGAGAAATGCCCGGCAGGGCAATGAGGGGCGGCGCCCAACGTCGACAATGATCATCTGAAACGGACTCTCGGGTCAGCGGCCGCCGGTCAGCGCCTCGATGAGGGTGCGCAGCCTCGCAACTTCTTCCTCGAGGGTACTGATGCGCTCTTCGAGGCCGGGGACCGATGAGGCGACCGGCGGGGCCTGATGCATGGCGACGGGCGTGATCTGCACCGCGCCACTCAGCAGATGCATAAAACGCTCCTCGCGCTGGCCGGGGCCGCGCTCGATCAGCACCACCAGCGGCGGCCGGCGGCCGATCAGCAGGTCGAGGTCGGTGCGCAGCGCCTCGATCGACGAAAACCGCGCCATGCGCTCGGCTCGCGCCAGCAATTCGTGCGCCGTCTGCGCGCCGCGCAACAGCATCAGGCCGATCAGCGCGATCTGCGCCGAGGTGAGCGAAAAGCGCTGCGCCACCTGGTGCTCGTAGCGCTCGACGCGCGAGGCGAAGACCTGCCGGACCAGGCCCTTCTGCTCCAACTGGCTCAGCGCCCGCCTGACCTCGACAAGTTCGACCGCCATCACCGGCTCGCGCGCCGTCTTCTGGTTGGCCGCGGCATGCGCGCCGTTGAGCGTCAGCGGATAGACATCCGGCGTCAGCTCCTTCTTCTCGATCAGGCAGCCGAGCACGCGCGCCTCGACAGGGGAGAGAATGGGAAGGTCGGTATCTGTCATGGCGTCGCTATCCTTCTGAGGCCGGCRGGACAGCACCCCCCTCTGTCCTGCCGGACATCTCCCCCGCAAGGGGGGAGATCGGCAGCTTTAGCGCGGTCAGACCATTCTCGCAAAGTTGGAAATTAGCGAAAGCCGGGATGACGGCCAATCTCCCCCCTTGCGGGGGAGATGTCCGGCAGGACAGAGGGGGGTGGGAAGGATCGCAACGGCTGAGGTGATTTCCCCACTAAAACTACACCCTTCTCTCCACCATCATCTTCTTGATCTCGGCGATCGCCTTGGCCGGGTTGAGGCCCTTGGGACAGGTCTGCGCGCAGTTCATGATGGTGTGGCAGCGATAGAGCCGGAACGGGTCTTCGAGGTTGTCGAGCCGCTCGCCCTTGGCCTCGTCGCGGGAATCGATCAGCCAGCGATAGGCCTGCAGCAGCGTTGCCGGGCCGAGATAGCGGTCGCCGTTCCACCAGTAGCTCGGGCACGAGGTCGAGCAGCAGGCGCACAGGATGCACTCGTAGAGGCCATCCAGCTTCTCGCGCTCCTCATGGCTCTGCAGCCATTCCTTGGCCGGCTCCGGCGACACCGTCTTCAGCCACGGCTGGATCGAGGCGTGCTGGGCATAGAAATTGGTGAGGTCGGGCACCAGGTCCTTGACCACCTGCATATGCGGCAGCGGGTAGACCTTGACGGCGCCGGAAATATCGTCGCAGCCCTTCGTGCAGGCGAGCGTGTTGGAGCCGTCGATGTTCATGGCGCAGGAGCCGCAGATGCCCTCGCGGCAGGAGCGGCGCAAGGTCAGCGTCGGGTCGATCTTGTTCTTGATCCATAGCAGCGCGTCGAGCACCATCGGCCCGCAATCGTCCATGTCGACGAAATAGCTGTCGATGCGCGGGTTCTCGTCATCGTCCGGCGACCAGCGGTAGATGCGGTATTCCCTGAGATTGGTCGCGCCTTCCGGCTTCGGCCAGGTCTTGCCCTGCTGGACCTTCGAGTTCTTGGGGAGCGTAAGTTCGACCATTGGCGTGCCTCTGAACGTGACCTTTTAATCGGCTTCTGGGTGCCAAATCAAGGCGCTATCTGGCATCGAACACTTGCCGCCGGTGTGCACCCTGGCATTAATGCGGCTCAGCCTCGGACGCCGCGGCCGTCCGTGCCGGTTTCAGCTGCCAGAATGATCTGACGAGCACATCCTCGGCATGGATCGCGTCATCGAACTGGCCCTGTCCAAGTGCCTGGACCAGCGTCGGTCGATCCCCAAGCAGCGAAACGCCAAGGGCAGCCTGGTCATTTGGGAGCGGCACGCCTAGCGCCTCCAGAATGGAGGGAAATACGTCAATCGTGCCCGAAAGCCTGGTATACGCCTTGGAGGGAATGCCATCGCCCGACAGGGAGAAAAAATTGCGCCGTTCAAACGTGTTCAGCCGATCCGTCACCGTGCTCGGCGCGCTGAGGTGGTCACTTTGCAACGCCAGAACGGTGTTCCTCATCAGACCTTCGGCCTCGGCTTTGTGGATGAAGTCTGCGACCAGCATGTTGGTGCATTTCACGGCATGGAGAATATTGGGGGCTTGTGGGGAAAGTCCTGTCTTGCCGATACATTTGTCAGTCAGGTAGCCATCCGGCGCATGCCCACCACTGACGGCGATCGTCAGCGAGACCGGTTTGCCGTCTCGGTTCGCGCGCCGCAAAACGTCGAAGCTCATGTCCAGAACCTGGGCGTCATCGGCGCCAAAAGAGCTGCCACGCCCACCGACGGCGGCCACCACTTCGGATCCCCCAAACAGCGATGAATAGCCATGGGTGGAATAGAATTCTCCCTGACCGGTGAAGCCGAGCGGCCAACCGGAAATGAAGTTCTGCTGATAGCCTCGCGCCTTCAGAACATCGCCCAGGCAGGTCAGGCCTGGCAGGAATTGCGAATTCTCCTCCATGTACTGGCGCGTTGTGAAATACGTTATTAGCAGCGGCGTTCCACAGTTGGCGGCGACCATCCCGGAGATGGAGTTGTTGGTGTAGGCAAGTTGCACCATGTTGGTCGCCGAAACGCCACGCCTGTCGAATTCGCGCAGCGGGCCCATGACGTCGCCGAACTCCGCCTCGTTCATGTAGGTGCGCTCGGCACTCTCGATGAAAATATGAATGAGGTTCCTTGGCGCGACGGTCTCCGACGCTGTTCCGGCCGGTTTTGTCAAAGAGGTGATATCGACGAACCGCTTGGACAGGAAATCATGCAGCGGGTTGAGATGGATCGCAGCCGCGATCGGGCGCGTCAGCATCGGGTTTGCCGCCAGGAAGAACGCCATCAAGGCAACGTCCAATCTTCGTGTCAGCGTGCCGCGCGCCTTCAGTGCGCCAAGGCCGAAAAGAACGACCAAAATGACCAGTATCGTGCTTCCCGTATTCACCAGACATTCGAGAACGACACCGGGCGTGAGAACTCCGGCGTCGACATGCATGAACATCGCGCCCCAATCGAAATAGCCGAAAACACTTTCGACGTAGACATAGAAAAGGAAGAGAAAACAAGGAATAAGCGACAAGTAGGCGCTGAACCACCTGCTTGTTGGCTGATCCGTCCTGACCCCTTGGAGGCGATCCAGCAAGAGAAGCGAGCACAGAGCGCCCAGGCCAAGGACCGCCAGCAGCCTTTTCTCCTGAAGATAAACCAGCGACACGAGCCAGGTGAGCGACCCCACTGTCGCGACGCTGACCAATGATCCAATTGGCCAGCAACGAATAGCATGAAATCCGCGCATACTTCGCACTCGATCGACGATTTCGGAAGTGGATATCGAGAATCACTTAAAGCTATACTAAGGCAATGCTGATGAGCGCAAATATCAAACGGCCAATTACTTTCGAGATCGCTAATATACGTCGCTCAAAAGTGACCTCGGTTTTGGGCGAACGGCGTGCATGAGCGGTTCGACGTTTCCGTGAAACGGTGAACCGCTCTAAGCGCATTGTTGTGTGATAGATGGACGGCCTCGTATTTCAGGCGAGCGCCGAAATTCTCGATCAGACGGGCCAGCCGGTCGATCTGTGCAAAGTCGACAGCGCCAGCCATATCGCAGAGGTCATCGAAAAGCGCGATAGAGACCGTGCGCCATCCGGCTTCGGTCAGGTTTTGCCTTGCTGGATCTTCGAATTCTTGGGGAGCGTCAGTTCAACCGTTACCTGCGGTCTTTTCGGATGACGAGCTTCAGCCCGGACCAGATTTCATTGACGGCGGCGACTTTCACATCGACCAGGTCGCGCTTCAGCGCCTCGGCGCGAACGACGCTCTCGGTGACGTCGGTCGGCACCTTCGATGCCTTCTTCGGCCAGGACACCCAGACCATGCCGTCGCGCTTGATCGCCGCTTCGACATCGCCGAGGCGATCCTCGATCTCGGCGCGCTGCCGGGTGAAGGCATGGACGGCATCGTATTTTTGGGTCGTTCCCGAAATGTCAGACCAATCGGCCAGCCGGTCGACATTGGCAAAGGCAACAGCATCGGCCAGCTCATCGAGTTCCGATGGCAGCGCGATGAAGGCGGCGGTCATCCCGTCCTTCAGGCCGAGCTTGGCCGGAAGGGGCGTAGCGGAATATCCCGAGGCCGCCAGCGCCATGGTCAATACACCCTGGCCTTCGGCGCGATCTTGGCGAGGCTGATGCCGCCGTCCTTTTCCGCCAGCAGCGGCTCGGTATGCACCGGCCGGTAGGACAGCGTCACCTTGCCGCCTTCGCTGAGCCGGGCCAGCGTATGCTTGCGCCAGGCCGTGTCGTCGCGTGCCGAAAAGTCTTCCCGCGCATGCGCCCCGCGGCTCTCCTTGCGCGCCTCGGCGCTGTAGACCGTGGTGATGGCGTTGGCCATCAGGTTTTCCAGTTCCAGCGTTTCGACCAGGTCGGAGTTCCAGATCATCGAGCGGTCGAACACTTTGATGTCCTTGAGCTCGGTCCAGATTTCCGAAATACGCTTGCAGCCATTCTCCAGCGATTCCTGCGTGCGGAACACCGCCGCGTCTTCCTGCATTGCCCGCTGCATTTTTTCGCGCAAGCTTGCCGTCGGCGTCGAGCCGTTGGCGTGGCGCAGGCGGTCGAAGCGGCCCATGATCTTTTCGACAGAGGCTTCGTTGGGCGCCGGGATCGCCGACTTGCGGTCGATGACCTGGCCGGCCCGGATCGCGGCCGCGCGGCCGAACACCACCAGGTCGATCAGCGAGTTCGAACCCAGCCGGTTGGCGCCATGCACCGAGGCGCAGCCCGCCTCGCCGACCGCCATCAGCCCGGGCGACACCTTGTCCGGGCTCCTCGGCGTCGGGTTGAGCACCTCGCCCCAGTAATTGGTCGGCACGCCGCCCATATTGTAGTGCACCGTCGGCAGGACCGGGATCGGCTCCTTGGTCAGGTCGACGCCGGCAAAGATCTTTGCCGATTCCGAAATGCCCGGCAGCCGCTCGTGCAGCACGGCCGGATCGAGATGGTCGAGGTGCAGGAAGATGTGGTCCTTCTTCGGGCCGACGCCGCGTCCTTCGCGGATCTCCAGCGTCATGCAGCGCGAGACGACGTCGCGCGAGGCAAGGTCCTTGGCCGACGGCGCGTAACGCTCCATGAAGCGCTCGCCCTCGGAGTTGACGAGATAGCCGCCCTCGCCGCGCGCGCCTTCGGTGATCAGGCAGCCGGCGCCATAGATGCCGGTCGGGTGGAACTGCACGAACTCCATGTCCTGCAGCGGAAAGCCGGCGCGTGCGGCCATGCCGCCGCCGTCGCCGGTGCAGGTATGCGCCGAAGTCGCCGAGAAATAGGAGCGGCCATAGCCGCCGGTCGCCAGCACCACCATCTTGGCCGAGAAGCGGTGGATGGTGCCGTCGTCGAGGTTCCATGCGACGACGCCGGTGCAGGTGCCGTCCGGCTCCATGATCAGGTCGAGCGCGAAATACTCGATGAAGAACTGCGCGTTGTTCTTCAGCGACTGGCCGTAGAGCGTGTGCAGGATGGCGTGGCCGGTGCGGTCTGCGGCCGCGCAGGTACGCTGCACCGGCGGGCCTTCGCCGTAATTCATCATGTGGCCACCGAACGGCCGCTGGTAGATCTTGCCTTCTTCGGTGCGCGAGAACGGCACGCCGTAATGTTCGAGCTCGTAGACCGCCGCCGGCGCTTCGCGCACCAGATATTCCATGGCGTCGACATCGCCCAGCCAGTCCGAACCCTTGACGGTGTCGTACATATGCCACTGCCAGGAATCGGGCCCCATGTTGGACAGCGAAGCGGCGATGCCGCCTTGCGCCGCCACCGTGTGCGAGCGGGTCGGGAAAACCTTGGTGATGCAGGCGGTGCGCAGGCCCTGTTCGGCCATGCCGAGCGTGGCGCGCAGGCCGGCGCCACCGGCGCCGACGACCACCACGTCGAATTTGTGATCGACATAGGTGTAAGCGGAACCGGTGTTGGCTCCTTTTGCGTCCTTGGCCAACTCAGCCTCCGAATGCCAGCTTGAGCAGGGCGAAGATCGAGGCGACGCCGACCGCTATGGTGAAAAACGTATTGAGCGCGATAAGCGCCAGCTTCATGCCTTCGCCATGCACGTAGTCCTCGATGATCACCTGCATGCCGAGCCGCATGTGGATGAGGCCGGAGATGAGCACCAGGGCCAGCACCAGCGCCACGAACGGATTGGCGAGCGATGCCCGCACCTCAACGTAGCCGCCGCCGTTGAGCGCGGTCAGGAAACCGACGAAGAACAGCGTCAGCGGGATGTTGGCGATGGCAGTGAGGCGCTGGCGCCAGAAATGCCCGGTGCCCTCGCGGGCGGAACCCAGGCCGCGGACTTTCGCCAGCGGCGTGCGCATGTCGGTCTTGCCAGTGCTCATGATCAGGCTCCCCGCGCCATATAGCCGGCGATCCAGATCAGCAGCGTGAGCAGGACCGAGCCGGCCAGCGTCGCCCAGGCGATCTTCGAGGCCGTGTGCTTCTCGAGGCCGGCGCCGGTGTCCCAGACCAGATGGCGCACACCACCCAGCATGTGGTGCATCAGCGCCCAGGTGTAGCCGAACAGGATCAGCCGGCCGAGCCAGGTGCCGAAGGCCCAATTGACCCAGTCGAATGTCGGCTGCGAGCTTGCCGCCGCCATCAGCCATATGGCGACCAGCAGCGTGCCGAAATAGAGCGCGCCGCCGGTGATGCGATGGATGATCGACATCGTCATGGTGATCGGCGGCCGGTACACGGTCAGGTGCGGCGAAAGCGGTCTTGCGCGGGTGGCTGGTGATTTGCTCATGGCTCCCCCAGTTCGGCGTCCCTGGAGCCTCAGGTGGAAATGCGGCATTGCCGCTTCCGGATGCGACTTCGGACAGCCGGTTTCTAATGCTCTTTTTGCACCGCGTCAAAGCCAGAAAACCGTTTCGAAAACGTAATTTAGTCTGACTAAAAGGCAGGCGCAGGCTTCAATCGATTAGCGGTGATTGGGCCGAAGCCGGCTCGCTATCGCTGCAGTGCAACATACAGGTCCGACATGGCCCCCAAGTCAGCGCTTACAGGTCACCGGCGTCGACCCAGCCTTCATGACCAGCGCTTCGCGGCCATCGATCACAATCGCGTCATGCGCCTGCTGGTAACGGCTGTTCTGGTTGGCCGGCGAGGCCTGCAGATCTTCGCTGGTACCGTCGGACCCGAGAACATACACCGAGGTGCCGAGATTCTCGATGGTCATCCTGCCGCCATCGGCGCAACTGTAGGTCGCGGTGCGCGGCTGCGGCGAGGTCATGTCGGTGCCGGCACCGCCCGCCGAGGCGGCAGGCGCCAGCGAGAACGACGTAGCGGCCCTGTTGCCGGCTCTCGGAGGATCATTCTGCGGCACGCAGGCCATGGCGACCAGAAGCGGCGACAGGACAAGCGTCACCCGAAACGTCCGGCCTGGCGCCATATGCTGTCCCTCCCGCGCGGCAAACTGGCCACGATGCGTTGCCAAGATCAAGGTACTATGCCGAACTGGACGCCGGCCGCGATGGTGCGGCCAAGCATGGCCGAAAGATGGCCACCGGATTTTCCACCCAGTCGGATATTAACCATGTTTACCGAGACATCGCTGCAAAACGCGCCGGCCTCTTAACAAAGGTTAAGAAAAGGTTAATTTCTGATTCGAGGAGGCTTTCCTCTAAACAAGGAGGACGCCATGCGTTCGAACTCGGAAAGAATGCGCCTTGCGGCGCTCATCGTGGCGGCTTCCGTCGTTGGCCTGGCGGCGCCAGCGCTCGCCGGCGCACGCCACCACGACCGCGTCTACGCCGATTCGCTCGGCAATCTCGTCATCGACAGCGCCGCCGGCTACAAGCGCATCCTGGTCGGCGAAGGCAAATTGGCCAAGCAGCTGTCCGACTACACCAGCGCCGGCCAGCCCAAGGTGATCTACGAGAATGAATCGGACGAAATCACCGGCTCCGGCGATTGTTACCGGCCGCCGGTGTTCGTGAAGGGGCGCAGCTATATGTACGGGCTTGCTGATGGCGAGATGCCCGAGCTCAGCCCCTGCCAGTGATCCGGATCTAACCAGCGCCGGCTGTAATCTCTCTTCCGCCGGCCGGCCCGGCGGAGACACGCACACAATCGCGCCCGGCATTCTTCGCCTGGTAAAGTGCCTGGTCGGCGCGCCGCATCAGACCGGCAAAATCCTCGCTCGGATGAAGCTCGGCGACGCCGAAGCTTGCCGTGCAGCGATTGTCCACCGGCAGTCCATCGATGGGCAGCGCGCTGAACGCGCTGCGCGCGCCCTCGGCGAACAGCCGGGCGGCGGCAAGGTTGGTTCCCGGCAGGATGATGGCGAACTCCTCGCCGCCGATGCGGCCGGCGACATGGTGGCCGGCGGCGGCCTCGCGCAGGAAACCGGCAAAGGTCTCGATCACCCGGTCGCCGGACGCATGGCCGAAGCTGTCGTTGACGGTCTTGAAATGATCGAGGTCGGCGATGACCAGCGCGACCGGCACGCTTTGACGCACGGCGCCCAGCACTGCCTGCTCAGCGTGGCGGGCGAAGCCGCCGCGGTTGAGCAGGCGAGAAAGCGTGTCCGTCTCCGACCTCGACGTCACCTCGGCGAGCACGTCGCGAACCAGGATGGCCAGAATCAGCAGCGCCAGCGCCGAGCCAAAGACGGTGCCGAGCGACTGAGACACCAGCGCGTAGTTGCTTTGCAGATAGGCCTGCGGGTTGGCGCCCCAGCCGCCGAGCACATGCGCGATGAGCGGCTTTGAGGCAAACTGTAACCCGCTGGCCGCCAGCACCGCCATCAGGATGTGGTCGAGACGGGCGTGCCTTTGCCGCGACGACCACACGATCACGAGACCGATGAACTGCATGACCGCATAGGGAAGCTGGTAGGCCATCATGCGGGCCAGCGACTGGCGCGGCAGGTCCTGCACGAAGTACACCGCGACAGAGGTGGCGACGAGGAAGAACAGCATCTGCTTCCACGGCGGAGCCACGCCGTATTTGTGCGCCAGGCCGCCATTGAAGGCGATGGTGGCGCCCAGGAACACCGCGAAGGCGGCAACGACCACCGGCCGCGCGTTGTCGAAGGCGGGGATGCTGAATTCGATGGCGAAATACGCCATGCCTAGCAGATAGCCGAACGCCAGCCAGCGCGGCGCGGCGCGGCCGGCCTCATGCAACGCGACCGCGATGAAGGACGCCGCCAACAGGCCGGCAACCGACACATTGATCAACAGGATGAAATTGGCGCCGCTCATAGTCTTCCCGAACCCGCGCCGACAGCTAAGCATCGAGCGGCGAAGAAGACGTTAACGCTGGCCCAGCCGGCGGGATCAGCCCACCTTGAGTGGCTCCGGCACGAACACCGTTTCCGGGCGCTCGTAGGACAGGCGCACGCTGTCGCGGCCATTCTTCTTGGCCTTGTAGAGGGCATCGTCGGCACGGCGCATCAGCGGCTCGAGCGCCTCGTCGCCGCTGCGGGCCGCCACGCCGAAACTCGCTGTCACCTTGGTGCCGGCAGGAAGCCCGTCGACCTGGCCGGCCGAATAGACCGTGCGCACGGCTTCGGCGAACAGCCGCGCGGCAGCGAGATCGCTCAACGGCAGCAGCACGGCAAACTCTTCGCCGCCGATACGCCCGGCAACGCCGCGCGTCCCGGCGGCCAACCGAAGCTTGGCAGCGAAGTCGGCGATCACGCGATCGCCCGCCGCATGCCCGTGTACATCGTTGAGCGCCTTGAAATGATCGAGGTCGGCCAGCACCAGCGCGACCGGGAAGCGGGCCGTGGCGCAGTGCCGCAACAGCTGCATGCCTCGTTCCTCGAAGCCGCGGCGATTGAGAAGACCCGAAAGTGGGTCGGTATAGGTCTCGGTCTTCAGCGCCTTCATCACGTCAAGTGCCGCGGCGGAGAACAGGCAGAGCGCAATCAGCAGCGACAGCAGTGCATGCGACAGCAGCGCGGTCGTCCAGTAGGACGAGGCATAGAAGCCGTCGTAGCTGGTGAAGGGTCCGTGCGCGATGACGACGACAAGGGTGCGCACGAAGAAGTTCAGGCCCGACAGGAGCGACAGCACGAACAGGATGTTTTCGGTCGGGCCATTGCGGCGCACCGGGCGCAGTTCGGCGGCGACCAGAAGACTGATCCCGCCGAAAGCGAAATTCATCGCCAGGATGCGCCAGGTGAGATCCGGCGCGACGAACAGGAGCCAGCAAAACGACGCCAGGCCACCGCCGGCCAGGACGCCGATCCCGACATAGGGCACCTTGCGGCCATAGCGGTGGATGATGGCGCTGGACAGGCAGCAACCGGCAACGGTGAAGCAGATATTCGACGTCAGCTTGGTCAGCTGCATGCCGAAGGGCAAGGTGAAATACTGCAGCAGGAAGCCGGCCGCCGAGAGACCGTAGCTGATCGCCAGAACGGCGAGATATGGGCGGTGGCGTTGATAGGACCATAGCACGAGGAAGGCCGCGCCGAGTGCCAGCGCGATCGTCGGATTGAGCAGCGCTATGAACAGACCGGTGTCCAAAGGACTGTGACTTCCCCTCGCTTACGTCAGGGAAGACCTTAGGGTGCAAGCCCAAACAAGCAGTTAAGCGAAAGCTGAATATGCAACGGAGCGGATGAAAAAGACCCCGGAGCCGCAAGGCGGTCCGGGGTCTGGCATGCATTGGAAGCCGAAGGCTCCAGCGTTATTTCCACTCGCGGATATCGACGAAGTGGCCGGCGATCGCCGCCGCCGCCGCCATCGCCGGCGACACCAGGTGGGTGCGGCCCTTGAAGCCCTGCCGGCCTTCGAAATTGCGGTTCGAGGTCGAGGCGCAGCGTTCATGCGGCTTCAGCCGGTCGTCGTTCATGGCAAGGCACATCGAGCAGCCCGGCTCGCGCCAGTCGAAGCCGGCGGCGACGAAGATCTTGTCGAGGCCTTCGGCTTCCGCTTGTTCCTTGACCAGGCCGGAGCCGGGCACGATCATCGCATCGACATGCGGGCTGACGGTCTTGCCTTCGACCACCTTGGCGACGGCGCGCAGATCCTCGATGCGGCCATTGGTGCACGAACCGATGAAGACGCGATCGAGCGTGATGTCGGTGATCCTGGTGCCCGGCGTCAGCCCCATATAGTCGAGCGCGCGCTGCTTGGAGGTGCGCTTGTTTTCATCCGAGATATCGTCCGGGTTCGGCACGATGCCTTGCACCGACACGACATCCTCGGGCGAGGAGCCCCAGGAAACGATCGGCGGCAACTTGGCCGCGTCGAGCACGATCACCTTGTCGAAATGCGCGCCTTCGTCGGACTGCAGCGTCTTCCAGTATTCCATTGCCGCATCCCACGCCGCGCCCTTCGGTGCGCGCGGCTTGTCCTTGACATAGGCGAAGGTCGTCTCGTCTGCCGCGATCAGGCCGGCGCGCGCGCCGCCCTCGATCGACATGTTGCAGATCGTCATGCGGCCTTCCATCGACAGCGCACGGATCGCCTCGCCGGCATATTCGATGACATAGCCGGTGCCGCCGGCGGTGCCGATCTCGCCGATGATGGCGAGGATGATGTCCTTGGCGGTGACGCCATCCGGCAACTGGCCGTCGACACGCACCAGCATGTTCTTGGCCTTGCGCTGGATCAGCGTCTGCGTCGCCAGCACATGCTCGACCTCGGACGTACCGATGCCATGCGCCAGCGCGCCGAAGGCACCGTGGGTCGAGGTGTGGCTGTCACCGCAGACGATGGTCATGCCGGGCAGCGTAAAGCCCTGCTCCGGGCCGATGATGTGGACGATGCCCTGGCGGATATCGTTTTCCGAATAATACTCGACGCCGAAATCCTTGGCATTCTTGGCCAGCGCCTCGACCTGGATGCGGCTTTCCTCGTTCTTGATGCCGAACTTGCGCTCGGGCGAGGTCGAGACATTGTGATCGACCACGGCCAGCGTCTTTTCCGGATGCCGGACCTTGCGGCCGCTCAGGCGCAAGCCTTCGAAGGCCTGCGGGCTGGTCACTTCATGGACGAGGTGGCGGTCGATGTAGAGCAGGCAGGTGCCGTCGTCCTGGCGGTCGACGACGTGGTCGTCGAAAATCTTGTCGTAGAGGGTGCGCGGTGCGCTCATGTGCGTAAATCCGTCGATATGAGAATGGGAAGGAGCAGATGCCGGATCACCGGTCCGGCGAAACGACCTGAACAGGTCGGCCTAGGGTAGTCGGCTGGTCAGCGCGCCGGAGACGCGCGCGGAGAAACGCGACGGCAGGCGTTTTCTGTCCTGCAGCACGAACCCCTTATAGGCCGGATCGCCAAAAAGCTCTTCCATGGCGTGGCTCATACCAATGTTTTGGCTTTTCGGCAATTGGAAGCTGCCGTCGCAGGACGTAGGTTCCTCGCCGCTCACATCACCTCAAAAACGAAGGTCTTCACCAGCGCGTCGGGCTCGGCGATCGCGTAGCAGCGGAACCATGGGCTTTGCTCGACCGGCCGCCATGTCTTCGCCTGCTCCAGTTCGTCGAACACGGCCTGGAAGCCGCCGCTGTCGAACACTTGGTCGCGCACGGTGAAGACGGCGTGGCCGCCCTTCCGGGTGATGCGCACCAGCTCATGCAGGCTCAAGGCCGGCGCATGGCTGATGGTGAAAACACCGGTTGAGAAGAAGGCGCGGAAATGGCCATCCGGCCACGGCAGCGGCCCGCCCAGCATCGCATGTTTCAGCTCGCTGTAGGCATTGCGGCTGCCGGCGATTTTCAGCATGTCCTCGGAGAGGTCGAGCCCGGCAATGTCGCGGTAGCCCAGCGCCTGCAGCGACGGGCCCGACAGGCCGGTGCCGCAGCCGGCATCGAGCAGCGGCCCTTCGCCCGCCGGCACGTGGCGGGCCACCCAGGCGGTGATCAGGAAAGGCAGGAGATAACCGAGCGAAGCGGTCTCGCTGTCATAGGTCGCAGCCCATGCGGCATAGGCCTCGGCCAGCGCTTCCGGCGTGTCGGCCGTATACACGGAATCAAGCGCCGCATTGGCTTTGTCGACGATCATGTGATCTCCTCATTCGAGATATGGAGACAAGGATCGTAGCGCTGTCCCGGTCCAAAAACTATTCCTCGTGCTGGCGACGCAACCGCCGTTCCAGCGCCCGCAAGGCCAGCGACAGGCCAACGGTCAGGATGAGATAGATGTAGGCGACGATCGAATAGGTCTCGAAGAAGCGGAACGACCCGGCGGCATAGACCTTGCCCATCTGCGTGATGTCGGCGACGCCGAGCACCGAGACCAGCGAGGAATCCTTGACCAGCGCGACGAAATCATTGCCGAGCGGCGGCAGGATGGTGCGGATCGCCTGCGGAAACACGATCAGCCGGAAGCGTTGAGCGCGTGTCAGGCCGAGCGCCTTCGCCGCCTCGATCTGGCCCTTCTCGACGGCCTGGATGCCGGCGCGAAAGACCTCCGAGATGAACGCCGAATAGCCGATGGTCAGCGCCATGATGGCGCGCCACAAGAGCGACACGTCGCGCACCAGCAATTCGCCCACAAGGCCAGCATTCTGCAGCGGTGCGGTCAGGGCATTCCAACCCGCGACGAAGGCCGGCGCGCCGACGAAGGCGATCCAGAACAACAGCACCAGGATAGGCACGCCGCGGATGATCTCGACATAGAAGCGGGCGATCTGGCGCATCAAGCGCGAGCCCGACAGCCCCATCAGCGCGATGCCGAGGCCAATGCCAGACGCCAAAACGAAGGCAATCACGGTGACGAAAACGGTGATGCCTATGCCCTTGGCGACGGTGGCGAAGACCTGGGCGTAGAGGTTGCTGGTGGCGACGAAGACCGCCACCGCAATCGCGATGGCCACGGCCACGACCAGCCACCAGGGGAAGTCGGATTTCGAGGTGGAAGCGGCCTGCATCAGAAGGATTGCACCAAGGCACCCCCCTCTGGCCTGCCGGCCATCTCCCCCGCAAGGGGGGAGATTGGCAACTCCGGAGGCAGTGCTTCAACATTGGCGATTGGCGAAAGCGGGGGCGACATCTGATCTCCCCCCTTGCGGGGGAGATGTCCGGCAGGACAGAGGGGGGTAGGAAGAAACGATGTTCGTGCAAGTTTCAGCGCGCTAGAACCACCCCACACCCGCGCCAAGACGAACTACTGCCCCATCTTGTAATCAAGGAACCATTTCTTGTTGAGCGTGTCGAACGTGCCGTCGGCCTTGAGCGCCGCGATTGCCGCGTTGACCGGCTTCACCAGATCGGAGCCCTTCGGAAAGATAAACCCGAAATCCTCGGTGCCCAGCGGCCCGCCGATCAGCTTCAGCTTGCCGTCGGAGGCATCGACATAGCCCTTGCCCGCGGTACCGTCGGTCAGGACGACATCGACGTCGCCGGACTTCAACGCCTGCACCGTCGCGCCGAAAGTCTCGAACAGTTTGATGCGCGGGTTCTGCTCATTGCCGTCGAGCACGCTGTAGACGGCGGTGTAGAAGGGCGTCGTGCCGGCCTGGGCGCCGATCAGCCCGTCCTTGAAAGCGCCGAAGGTCTTGGCGTCCGTGAAGCGGCTTTCGTCGCCGCGCACCAGCATGAACTGTTCCGACCGCATATAGGGGTCGGAGAAGTCTACCTTCTGCTTGCGGTCGTCCTTGATGGTGATGCCGGTCATGCCGATATTGTACTGGTTGTCGGAAACCGCCTGGATCATCGCGTCCCAGGAGGTGTTCTGGTACTCGACGGTGAAGTTCAGCCGCTTGGCGATCTCGTTCATCGCATCATATTCCCAGCCGATCTGTTTTCCCGTCTTGGCATCGATGAACTGCAGCGGCGGATAGGCGTTTTCGGTCACCACCACCACCTTCTTGCCGCCGAGATCGGGCAGCGCCTGCGCCAAGGCGGCAACGGGCGTAAGCATGAGGGCAAGCAGGCCGGCCAGCAGCAGTTTCGATTTGGTCATGACACACTCCCCGGAAGTGAAAGCGCCCGGACATCGGCCGGGCTTGCAGGAAAATCCGGCGCCGACTTTAGCTTTCCGCAAGCGTCATGCAAGACGGTCCACTGCGTCGGCCCACGTGAAAACGGATTCCATTGCCTTCTATCCGGGGATTCCTGGACGATCGCCGTGGTGTCCCGTCAATCGGCGCTCGCTTCCCGCAAACCGTCGATCAGCCGGGTCAGGGAGCGATGCAGGGATTTCAGCTCGTCGCTATCGAGCGGCGAATGGCACCGCATCGCGGCCGACACCGCCTTGGCGCCCTCGCGCAGTGCTTTGCCCTGAGGCGTCGGTTCGACCAGCACCCGGCGTTCGTCGGCGGCATCGCGCCGGCGCGTGACCAGGCCGTTCGCTTCCAATCGCTTGAGCAGTGGCGTCAGCGTTGCCGAATCGAGCCCCAGCGTGTCGCCGAGTTCGCCGACGGTGCGCGGTGCATGCTCCCACAGCGCCAGCATGGTCAGATATTGCGGGTAGGTCAGGCCGAGCGGCTCGAGCAGCGGCCGGTAGAGCCGTGTCATCAGCCCGCTCGCCGAATAGAGCGCGAAGCACAGATGCTGGTCGAGCTTCGGTATCCCGGCGAAATCCGCCGGGACGTCCAGGGGCGAAGGGATCGTTCTGGTGGTCATGCTGCCTTTGCCGGAAGCGCCGTTGCCGAAAGGGCCACCTCGATGTTGCCCTTGATGGCGTTGGAATAGGGGCAAACCTCATGCGCTGCCGATACAAGCGCTTCCGCCGCCGCCTGATCAAGACCTTTCGTCTCGGCCGCCAGCGAAACGCCGAGCAGGAAACCGCCCTGGCCATTCGGATGCAGGCTGACATTGGCCGTCACCGAGGCATCCTGCAACGGCAGCTTCTGCTTGCCGGCGATGAAGCGCATGGCGCTTTCGAAGCAGGCGGCATAGCCGGCGGCGAAAAGCTGCTCGGGATTTGTGGCGCCGCCCTTGCCGCCAAGTTCCTTCGGCATGGCAAGGTCGAGGCTGAGCAGGCCATCGCTGCTCTGGACGTGGCCGGCGCGGCCGCCGACGGCGCGGGCCTGGGTGGAATACAATGCGGTCATCTCGTGTCTCCATTTATCTTGTGCACGATTGTTTAGTGAACGATCTAAATCGAGTCAATCGCGGATTTCCTGCCAAGTAAATTCCCACCAAACGAAAAAAGGCGGCCGAAGCCGCCTTTTCTATAAACCTGCGAGTCGAAAAACTTTATTCGGCGGTCGCGGCTTCCGCGGCCTTGGCTGCCTCAGCCTCGGCGGCTGCCTTCTTCTCGGCTGCTTCCTTGGCGGCCGTCTCGGCGGCCAGAGCCTCGGCGGCCGCCACCTTCTCGGCCTCGATACGGGCCTTCTCGGCGTTCAGCGCATCGCGCTCGTCATCGTTCAGCTTGCGGGCGCGCACGCCGGTGTTTTCCGAAATACGGGCCGACTTGCCGCGACGATCGCGCAGATAGTAGAGCTTGGCGCGACGCACCTTGCCGCGGCGAACGATCTCGACGCCCTCGACCATCGGCGAATAGACCGGGAACACGCGCTCGACGCCTTCGCCGTAGGAGATCTTGCGGACGGTGAAATTTTCCTGGAAGCCGGAACCGGCGCGGGCGATGACGACGCCCTCATAGGCCTGGACGCGGGTGCGGGTGCCTTCGGTCACGCGGACCTGGACGCGCACGGTGTCGCCGGGCTGGAATTCGGGAAGCTTGCGCTTGGCTTCGATCTTGGCGGCCTGCTCGGCCTCGAGTTGACGGAGAAGATCCATCTCAAAAATCCACTTCTTGTTCTTCCGACAGCCAGAGCGTCCGACACTCGCCTTGCAGTTCCAATGACCGCTCGGCTATGCCCTTTATCGAAGACATCGGTGTCCAAGACATCGGGCAGGGGCGACTACACCGTCATTGTTGACGGGTCCGGCAGAGTTTTTCTTGCCGGTACGGGCGGGCACATACAGCTATTTCAGCGCTTTGTCACGCCTGACCGGGAGTCTTTTTTGCCCGCATGGCACCATCATAAGCTTCCGGTGCCGGGTTGCGTCCGCGTGCCAGGCTTCCTAAGCCGGGCGCAGCACAGTTTTCCGCGGCGGCCTTCCATGTCCATCTTCGACGCCATCCTGCTTTTCCTGGCGGGCTTTCTGTCAGGCGCCGCCAATGCGGTCGCCGGTGGCGGAACCTTCATCACCTTCGGCGCCATGACATTGGTCGGCCTGCCGCCGATCGTCGCCAATGCCACCTCCTCGGTCACGCAATTTCCAGGCTACATCACCTCGACGCTCGCCTACTGGGATGACATCCGCCATTTCTGGCGTGGCGCATTGCTGCTCTGCCTGATCTCGGCGGTCGGCGCGCTGGCTGGCGCGCTGATCCTGCTGGCGCTTGACAATCCGTCCTTCCGCGTCCTGGTGCCGTGGCTGCTCCTTGGCGCAACGGCCCTGTTTGCCGCCGGGCCGTGGCTGAAACCGGCGCCGAAGCCGGGGCACGAAGCAGCGGTGGGCTCGCTGACCGGTTCATTGGCGCAGTTCATCACCGCCGTTTATGGCGGCTTCTTCGGCGCCGGCATGGGCGTGATGATGCTGGCGACGCTCGGCCTCACGCAAGCCGGCGACTATCACCGGCTGAACGCGCTGAAGAACATGCTGGCCATTGTCATCGCCGCGGTGGCGATCGTTGTCTTCGTCTCGGGCGGCGTTGTCGCCTGGCTGCAGGCGATCATCATGATCCCGGGCGGCGCGCTGGGCGGCTATGCCGGCGTCTGGATCGCCAAGCGCGTGCCGCAGAACGCGGTGCGCGGCTTCGTCGTCGCCGTCGGCCTGTTCCTGGCGTTTTACTATTTCGCTAAGGGGTGAGCCGGATCAGTCTGGTTTCGAAAATCGGAATGACCTCTGGATCGGCGGTAGATGTCGAGGTCGAGCTTTATGCCTCGCTCACCCAGTAACTTCAGCGTCGATGGGGTCAATCCCAAGCCCTGATTTACCTGATCGAGCCAGACGCCGCAGAACATGTCGACCTTGAACCGCCGCACGAGATCGGCCCAAACCGCGACGTCTGACGTGAGCGTCTTCAAGATACTTGCGATCTGGTGATCGAGTTGGTCGCCTTTGTCGCATCCCGACGACAGCCTCCAGAGTCCGTTCAGCGCCATGCGGGGTGGTTGGTTTGGGGGATGCGTATGAATATCCCCTTTCCGAACTGCATAGGTCGGTTGTCCAGCTAAAAGTCTTGTGAGTTCGGCGGGGTCGAGATCATCGCCGAAGAATCTTAGCGACGCCGAACTCTGGGCAATCTCAGCCATTGTCGGCCTGGTCGTTTTCCAACAAATCCGGCCGCCGCTCTTTCGTCAGCGCCTCGGACTCCGCCCGCCGCCAGGCGGCGATCTTCTTGTGATTGCCTGATATCAGCACCTCGGGAATCTCGCGCCCCTCGAATTCCTGTGGGCGCGTGTAATGCGGGTGTTCCAGCAGGCCGTTCTCGAAACTCTCCTCTTCGCCCGACACGGCGTTGCCCATGACGCCGGGCAACAGCCGCACCACCGCGTCGAGCAGCACAAGGGCCGCCGGCTCACCGCCAGAGAGGATGAAATCGCCGATCGAAACCTCTTCCAGTCCGCGCGCCTCGATCAGCCGCTGGTCGACGCCCTCGAAGCGGCCGCACAGGATCACAGCGCCCGGCCCGGCGGCGAGTTCGCGCACGCGCGCCTGCGTCAACGGCTTGCCGCGCGGGCTCATCAGCAGCCGTGGCCGCGCGTCGCCTTCCGGCGAAGCATGGTCGATAGCCCTGGCCAAAACATCGGCACGCATCACCATGCCGGCACCGCCGCCGGCCGGCGTGTCGTCGACGGTGCGATGGCGGTCGGTGGCAAAGTCGCGGATCTGGATCGCTTCCAGCGACCATGTGCCACCTTCCAGCGCCCGGCCGGCCAGCGACAGGCCGAGCGCGCCCGGAAACATCTCGGGATAGAGCGTCAGCACCGATGCTTTGAACGTCACCGGTTGCCCCCGGCGTCGCGCGGTCCGCGCGGTCTGCCCTTCGGATCGAAGTCTTCCTCGCGCGGCGCATCGCCATCCTCGTCCTCGAGCAGCCCGGCCGCCGCCGGGTCGACGCGGACAAAGCCCTCGGCGATCGACACATCAGGCACCGCGGCCTGCGTGAACGGGATCAGCACGCCCTTGCGCCCGCCCAATGTCACATCGAGAATGTCGCCACCGCCGAAATTGTGCACGGCGACGACCTTGCCGATCGCAGCACCGGCATCGTCCCGGACCTCCAGACCGACCAGGTCGGCATGGTAGAATTCGTCCTCCTCGCCATCGTCGGGCAGCATCGAGCGGTCGACAAACAGTTCGGTGCCGGCGAGCGCCTCAGCTGCGTTGCGGTCGGCAACACCCTTGAAGCGGACAACGACGACGGTGTTGGCGGGCCTGATGTCGATGATCTGGAAGGCGCGGCCGTCCCTGGCATAGAGCGGCCCATAATCGGCCAGCGCCAGCGGCTCACCGGTGAAGGTCTTCACCCGCAATTCGCCCTTGATGCCGTGGGCGGCGCCGATCACGGCCATCTGGACGGGGTTCTGGGGCTTGCTCATGGCGCGATATCCTTTGGCTTTGCTCTAACGCTCCCCGATTGTCATTTCAATGACATGGCTCTTCACCGGTTCCTAACCCGGCTGCCGGAAAATGGCGGCTGATGCATGTCGCCCAAAAGTGGAGCCCGGTTTTCGGATGACGACATGCATGAAGACAAATGCATGTCGCCCAAAGGTGGCTCCAGTTTGGGGACAACGGCACGCATGAAGCAAGATTGGAAGCACACCATGCAGGAATTCCTCATCCCGGCAAAACCCGACCTCCAGGCGGCGCGTGAAAGCTGGCTGAGGATGCTGGCGCGCGAGCGCCGGCTGTCGCCGGAGACGGTCGAGGCCTATGAGCGCGACACGCGGCAGTTCCTGCATTTCCTCACTGGCCATTGTGGCGGCTCGCCCGGCATTTCGGACATCGCCAATCTGCGCCCGGCCGATCTGCGCGGCTTCCTCGCCGCCCGCCGCAACGCCGGCGCCGGCGCCCGCACGCTTGGGCGCGGCCTGGCCGGCATCCGTTCGCTGCTGCGGTTCCTCGAACGGCGTGGCCTCGTCAACGCGGCCGGTGCGGCAGCCTTGCGCGCGCCGCGCCAGCCCAAATCACTGCCCAAGCCGCTGACGGCAAGCGATGCCAAGCATGTCGTTTCCGTCGAAGGCCAACTGGCGGAAGAGCCGTGGATCGCCGCCCGCAACGCCGCCGTGCTGACGCTGCTCTACGGCTCCGGCCTGCGCATTTCCGAGGCGCTCGGCCTCGCTGCTGCCGATCTGGCCTTGGCGACCGACACCGTGCTGCGCGTCACCGGCAAGGGCGGCAAGACGCGGCTGGTGCCGGTGCTGCCGGTGGCGCTGCGGGCGATCGCCGAATACCGCCGGCTCTGCCCCTATCATCTCGACCCGAAGGGCCTTTTGTTTCGCGGCGCGCGCGGCGGCCCGCTCAATCCGGCCATAGTCCAGCGCGACATGGCCAAGCTGCGCTCGGCGCTCAACTTGCCCGACACCGCGACGCCGCACGCGCTGCGCCATTCCTTTGCTACGCATCTGCTCGGCCGCGGTGGCGATTTGCGCACCATCCAGGAGCTCCTGGGCCATGCCAGCCTGTCGACGACGCAGATCTACACCGGCGTCGACACTGCCAGGCTGCTCGAAATTTATGAGTCTGCTCACCCAAGGGCATGATCACTTCGTCATCCCTGGGCGAAGCAGCCGCGCAGCGGCGTCGCGAAGAACCTGGGATCCATGCCGCGATCTCAGCCGAAGAATGCCGCGGACCAGAATTCTGAACCGTAGCAGCGCTTTGAAGTCGCGGCATGGATCCCGGGGTCTGCGCCGCGTCGCTGCGCTCCTTGCTCCGCCCCAGGATGACGAAGCGATGGGTGTTTTCGCCAATTCACCAAGGCATGCGGTTTGGTCAACGCAAATAGACCCGTCAAAACGCCTGCGCCGAGTAGCTAGGACCGGTCAAAGACAATTTTGCAGTGCCGATTAACCGTTTTGCCGCTTTTTGCGCCTAGACCTGACCATGATCCCGAAAAGTGGGACCCGGTTTTCGATGAAAAGGTCATGGTCAAACATGAAGACAGCGTCATGAAACGCGTCATCTCCATCGCCGACCGTGCAGCTTCCGTGTCGCTGAAGCTGCTTGTCGCACTCAATGTCCTGTTTTTCCTCTCGTTCCTTGCCGTCTTGCTGCTCGCGGCCGGCAGGGCGCATGCCGAGATCCCCACCTGCACCGGCGCCGACATGCTGTCTGCCTTGCAGAAGAGCGATCCGTCGGCCTATCAGAAGATCGAGACTGAAGCCGCCGCCACGCCGAACGGCAAGGGCCTGCTGTGGAAGCTGGAGAAGCCGGGCGAAAAGCCGTCCTTCCTGTTCGGCACCATGCACATGACCGACCCGCGCGTTACCGCGCTGCCGCCGGCCGCGCAGAAGGCCTATGACGCCGCCGCCACCATCGTCATCGAAACCACCGACGTGCTCGACAAGCAACAGATGATGGCGGCGATGCTTAAGGAGCCGGACCTGATGATGTTCACCGACTCCACGACGCTGTCGTCATTGCTGTCGCCCGACGATGCGGCGGCCATGAATGCCGCACTCGACGCGCGCGGCATCCCGCCGGCGACCGTCGCCAAGATGAAGCCGTGGATGCTCTCGGCCATGATGGCGCTTCCGGCTTGCGAACTCGCCCGCCAGTCCGGCGGCGCCCCGGTGCTCGACGTCAAGCTGGCGGAAGGTGCCAAGGCCGCCGGCAAGCCGGTTGAGGGACTGGAAACGGCTGCCAGCCAATTGCGCGCCATGGCCTCTTTGCCACTGGCCTTTCACATGAAGGGGCTGGTCGACACGCTGAAGCTGGGCGACAAGGTCAACGACATCAACGAAACCATGATCGTTCTCTACCAGCGCGGCGACACCGGTATGTTCTGGCCACTGTTCCGTGCGGCCATGCCCGATGAGCAGGACGACCCCGCAGGCTATGCCGCGTTCGAGGAAACCATGATCACCAGCCGCAACAAGGTGATGGTAGATCATGCCCAGCCGATCCTGGCCAGGGGCAATGCCTTCATGGCGGTCGGAGCCCTCCACCTTCCCGGTCCCGAAGGCCTGGTCGAGGATTTCCGCAAAGCCGGCTATACTGTCACCGCTGTCAACTGAGTCGCCGCATGGTGGTGGAGGATCCGGGCGTCGCGTTTTCGGCGTTTTCCTCGACTAGTGTGAAACCCATTCGACGGTAACGCGTTGATGGCTGTTGTTTGATGTTTTTCATCCACGGAGGACACTTTTATGGCGAACACACCGAATCCAAACGACCCGTTCAATTCGTCCACCAACGCTCCTCGCCCAAGCGGCGGTGGCAGCACCTGGTTGATTGTTCTGGTCGTCGTTATTCTGGCGGTTGTCGCGTATTATGTTTTCGGAAGAAGCGGCGGTGAGCATCCGGCACCTGCCGAGGCGCCGGCGGCCAGCACACCGGCACCTGCGCCGGCTCCTGCAGAACCTATGAAGCCAGCCGAACCGGCTCCGGCCGCGCCCGCTCCCGCGGCGCCTGCCCCAGCGCCCGCACCGGCTCCAGCGCCTGCGCCGGCTCCTGCCGCACCGGCCAACTGATCAGGCTCGATATCAAATACGAACGGCCCGCCAAAAGGCGGGCCGTTTTGTTTTGGGGAGCTTCTTCTGGCAGCAAAATGGTATGCCAAGCGTCGAACCGAGGGCTGCGTTTCCTAGATGTGGATCGGCTTGAAGAAGGTCGCCAGCGCCGCCTCCTTGACCGCTTCCGACATCGTCGGGTGTGCATGGCACGTGCGGGCAAGATCCTCGGACGAGCCACCGAATTCCATCAGCACCGCCGCCTCGTGGATCATCTCGCCGGCGCCGAAGCCGACAATATGGACGCCGAGCACGCGGTCGCTTGCCTTGTCGGCGAGGATCTTGACGAAACCGTCGGTGTGCAGCATCGCGCGCGCCCGGCCATTGGCGGTGAACGGGAATTTCCCCGCCTTGTACTCGATGCCGGCCTTCTTCAATTCCTCCTCGGTCTTGCCGACCGAGGCGATTTCCGGACTGGTGTAGACGACACTCGGAATGACGTCATAGTTCACGTGGCCGGCCTGGCCGGCGATGGTTTCCGCCACCGCCACGCCCTCGTCCTCGGCCTTGTGTGCCAGCATCGGCCCGGCGATGACATCGCCAATGGCGTAGATGCCGGGCACGTTGGTTCTGAGATGGCCATCGGTCGTGACCCGGCCACGCTCGTCGACCTCGACGCCGGCTTCCTTGAGCCCGAGAGTGTCGGAATAGGCGCGGCGCCCGGTGGCGATCAGCACCGCGTCGGCCTCGATGGTCTCGGCAGCGCCACCCTTGACCGGCTCGAAGGTGACGGTCGCGCCCTTCTTGGCCTTGGCGACACCGGTGACCTTGGCGCCGAGCTTGAACTCGAAACCCTGCTTCGACAGCATTCGCTGGAACTGCTTGGAGACCTCGCCGTCCATGCCACCCAGGATGGTGTCGAGGAATTCGACGACGGTGACCTTGGCGCCAAGCCGCGCCCACACAGAGCCGAGCTCGAGGCCGATGACACCGCCGCCGACCACCACCAGATGACCGGGCACTTTCTCCAGCGACAGCGCGCCGGTCGACGACACGATCACCTTCTCGTCGATGTCGACCTTGACGCCGGGAATGCCGGCGACATCCGAACCGGTGGCGATGACGATGTTCTTGGTCTCGATCTCCTCGACCTTACCGTCCTCGCCGGTCACCGAGACTTTGCCCGCGGCGATCACCTTGCCGGTGCCGCGGAAGCTGTCGATCTTGTTCTTCTTGAACAGGAAGGCGACGCCGTTGACGTTCGACGCCACTGTCGCGTCCTTGTGCGCCATCATCTTCTTCAGGTTCAATTTCGGCGCGGCGATCTCAACACCGAGCGTGTCGAAGGAATGGCCCGCCTCGGCGAACATCTCGGAGGCATAAAGCAGCGCCTTGGACGGAATGCAGCCGATGTTGAGGCAGGTGCCGCCGAAGGTCGCGTTCTTCTCGACCACCGCCGTCTTCAGCCCGAGCTGCGCCGCCTTGATGGCGCAGACATAGCCGCCCGGTCCCGATCCGATGATAACGACGTCATAAGCCATGATACTGTCCTTCTTGATTGGGGCTCAGCGGCCGCCGCTTACATTCAGGATCGCGCCCGTCGTATAGGACGCGGCGTCGGATAAAAGATAGAGAACCGCACCAGCGACTTCATCAGCCGTTCCGGCTCTTTTCATCGGAAGCGTATCCTGGATGAGTGCCACCCGGTTCGGCTGTCCGCCGGAGGCATGGATGTCCGTATCGATGATGCCCGGGCGCACCGCATTGACGCGGATGCCTTCCAGTGCCACCTCGCGGGCGAGCCCGACGGTGAACGTGTCAATGGCGCCCTTGGAGGCGGCATAGTCGACATAGTTGTCCGCGGCGCCAAGCACCGCCGCAGCCGACGAGATGTTGACGATGGCGCCGCCCTTGCCGCCGTGGCGCGTCGACATGCGCTTCACCGCCTCGCGGGCGCACAGGAACGAACCAACGACATTGATGCGCATCATGCGCTCCAGCCGCGAAAAATCCATCTCGTCGACGCGAGCCTTGGCGTCGACGATGCCGGCATTGTTGACGAAGGCATCGAGCCGGCCATAGGCGCGGTCGACGGCACCGAACATAGCAATGATATCGGCCTCGACGCCGACATCGCCCTTGACGGCAAGAGCGTCGCCGCCGGCGGCCTGGATCTCTGCGACCAGCGCATCGGCGGCGTCCTTATTCGCAGCGTAGTTGACCGCGACGCGGTAGCCGGTCTTCGAGCCGAGCCGGCAGATCGCGGCGCCGATGCCGCGGCTGCCGCCGGTGACCAGCAGCACCTTTTGCGTATCGGTCATTCCTGGCATCCCTTCAAGGCAAACACATCCCACGGCACTTTCGAAAATCCATTGCCGCCATAGGCCGAGGATTGACGCAGCGACTGCCCAAGATCCGGCAGGATCAGCGTCTTCGGCGCCTCGACGCCTTCGGCCGGCAGCAGGCCGATGCTGCCCTTGTCATCCGACGTGTAGATGACGCCGTGCCAAGCCGTACAGGCGGCGAGCTCCTCGCCGGTGACGTCGCCCTCGGGGCATTTGTACATCAGCACGCCGTTCGGCCGCGACACGCCCTCGTTCCACATGACGATGCCGTTCAGCACCACATTGTTGTCGAGGATCACCCGGAAGCTGTTGGTGACGGTCGCTGAGGTGCCGGTCGGGCTAAAATCGATCTCACTGCCGCTTTGGGCCTCGCCATAGACGGCGAGTTCGATCGGGCAGGCTGCGATTGTGGCGGAGCCGGTGAACAAAACAGCCAGAGATCCCGCTAGGCATGCGATGGCGGACGACAAGGGGCTTTGCATCGCGGCGACCTACTGGCTCTCGCGGCCATCGGCGTTTTCAAGCACTTCAAAGTCGGTCATCAGCAGCAGCGGCTCGCCAGCCGCGCTGAGGCCCCAGAACGATGGATAGATTCCGTCACCCCAGCCGCTCCAGAACATCGCAATGTTGAGGGGATTGCCGACAACGGGGTGATGCATCGCGAACCGATCCTGGTTGGGCGCAAACTCGGCCGCCAGGACGTCGTCATAGTAATTCTGCTTGGCTTCAAGCTTGTCCTGCTGCTCAGACATCAACGCCATTGCCATCTTGTCCATGAACGAACCAAGACCGGCATCGACGGGATATCCAAATACCTCGTTGCCCTTCAGGGTCGATGCATCCTGATCGGGCAAGGTTGCCAGCTCCCAGCGAAACGGCCTGCCGGGCCGGAAGCGCAGGACTGCTGCAGCAACACGGCCTTGTGCCTCAAGCAACGATACCGGGTAGCGCCCTGGTCTGACCTTGCGGCTTAACGCTGGCCAGTCGGTTCCGGTAGTCAGGGGATCGCAGGCGACAATTTCGCCTGTCGGCAAATCCAGCTCGCCGATCACCGTGACGGTTATCTCGCGCTCCGCCATTTGCGCATCGCTCAGGTCGAAGAGGCCGAGATTGCTGCTCGCCTGCGCCGGATCCCATTCGGCCGACACCACCGCCGGCGTGGACATAGAGGTCCACGGCCCGCGCCGCAAAATCCGTAGCGCACGGCCCAGCTTGAACCCTAGCTGCTCCAGCAAGCCGCTCATTGCGGATCAGTCCCGCTCACAGATCGAGAACCAGCCGTTCCGGATCCTCCAGGCTTTCCTTGACGCGGACCAGGAAGGTCACCGCTTCCTTGCCGTCGACGATGCGGTGATCGTAGCTGAGCGCCAGATACATCATCGGCCGGATCACGATCTGGCCACCGACCACCACCGGCCGGTCCTGGATCTTGTGCATGCCCAGAATGCCCGACTGCGGCGCGTTGAGGATCGGCGTCGACATCAGCGACCCGTAGACGCCGCCGTTGGAAATCGTAAACGTGCCGCCCTGCATGTCGGCGACCGACAGCTTGCCATCGCGCGCGGCGATGCCCAGGCGGCCGATCTCCTTCTCGATCTCGGCGATCGACATCTGATCGGCATCGCGCACGACCGGCACAACCAGGCCCTTTTCGGTGCCGACGGCGACGCCGATATGGGCATAGTTCTTGAAGATAATGTCGGTGCTGTCGATCTCGGCGTTGACCGAGGGGATTTCCTTCAAGGCGTGGGTGACGGCCTTGGTGAAGAAGCCCATGAAGCCAAGCTTCACGCCGTGCTTCTTCTCGAACACGTCCTTGTACTTGGTCCTGAGCGCCATCACCGCGCTCATGTCGACCTCGTTGAAGGTGGTCAGCATGGCGGCGGTCGACTGCGCTTCCTTGAGCCGGCGCGCGATGGTCTGGCGCAATTTGGTCATGCGCACGCGCTCCTCGCGCGACGCATCGTCGCCCGAGGACGGCGCCCGCACCGCAACCGGCGCCGGCGCTGCCCTGGGGGTCTCGGCCGGCTGTGACGGCGCGCCCTTGGAGATCGCGTCGAGCACGTCGCCCTTGAGCACCTGGCCGCGCTTGCCGGAACCCGAGAGCTGGTCGACAGCGAGATTGTTCTCGGCGATCAGTTTTGCCGCGGCCGGGGCCGGCGGCATGCTACGAGGCTCGACCGCGCCGGCGTCGCCGGCGATCTTGGCGGTTTCGGCGGCGGCCTGCTTGCCGGTCGATGCCGCATCCGGCGACGAGCCCTGCGACACCGCCTGTGGCTTGGTCGCCGGAACGGCGGCGTCGCCACCTGCGGAAATCGAACCCAGCAGCGCGCCGACGCCGACCGTCTCCCCTTCCTTCACGGTGATCTCGCCCAGCGTACCGGCGGCGGCGGCAGGCACCTCCACCGTCACCTTGTCGGTCTCGAGCTCGACCAGCGGTTCATCGGCGGCGATCGTGTCGCCGACCTTCTTGAACCATTTGCCGACAGTCGCTTCGGTGACGGATTCGCCGAGCGTGGGAACGCGGATTTCGGTAGCCATTGTGCCTGTCCGTTTCTTCCTGAGTTATTCGCCCAGATCTGTTCTATTCACCCGAGTCTCTTCTATTCACCGAGCGCGTCTTCGAGCAAGGCGGCGAGCTGGGCAAGGTGCTTCGACATCAGTCCGGTCGCCGGTGAGGCGGCCGCCGGGCGCCCGGTGTAGCGCACCCGCTGATGCTTGGCGTCGATATGCGCCAGCACCCATTCCAGATACGGGTCGATGAACGACCAGGCGCCCATGTTCTTGGGCTCTTCCTGGCACCACACCATCTCTGCATTGCGGAAACGCGACAGTTCCGTAATCAGCGCCTTGGCCGGGAACGGATAGAGCTGTTCGACGCGCAGCAGGTAGATGTCGTTGATGCCGCGCTTCTCGCGCTCCTCGTAGAGGTCGTAATAGACCTTGCCCGAGCACAGCACGACGCGGCGGATCTTCGAATCCTTGGTGAGCTTGATCGCCTGGTTGGGAAGCAGCTGGGCATCGTCCCACAACAGCCGGTGGAACGAGCTTTCGCCCGAGATTTCCGGCAGCGTCGACACCGCCCGCTTGTGGCGCAGCAGCGACTTCGGCGTCATCAGGATCAGCGGCTTGCGGAAGTCGCGCTTCAACTGCCGGCGCAGGATGTGGAAATAGTTAGCCGGCGTCGTGCAGTTGGCCACTTGCATGTTGTCTTCGGCGCAAAGCTGCAGGAAGCGCTCGAGCCGGGCCGAGGAATGCTCCGGTCCCTGGCCTTCATAGCCATGCGGCAAGAGGCAGACGAGGCCCGACATTCGGAGCCACTTGCGCTCGCCCGACGAGATGAACTGGTCGAACACCACCTGGGCGCCGTTGGCGAAATCGCCGAACTGCGCCTCCCACAAGGTCAGCGCCTTCGGCTCGGCCAGGCTGTAGCCATATTCGAAGCCCAGCACCGCCTCTTCCGACAACATCGAGTTGATGACTTCGTAGCCGGCCTGCGCCGCCGACAGATTGTTGAGCGGGATGTAGCGGGTCTCGTCGCGCTGGTCGTAGAGCACGGAATGCCGCTGCGAGAAGGTGCCGCGTTCGGAATCCTGGCCCGACAGGCGGATCGGATTGCCGTCGAGCAGGATGGCGCCGAAGGCCAGCGCCTCGGCCGTCGACCAGTCGATGCCTTCGCCGGACTCGATCGCCTGGCGGCGGTTCTCGAGGAAGCGGATGATCGTCTTGTGCGCCTCGAAATCCTTCGGCACCTCGGTCAGCTTCTTGCCGATTTCCTTCAGCGTCTTGACCGGCACGGCGGTCTTGCCGCGCCGCTGTTCGTCCTGGTTGTCGGCCGTGCGCAGGCCCGACCAGGCGCCGTCCAGCCAGTCGGCCTTGTTGGGCTTGTAGCTCTGGCCGACTTCCCACTCGGATTCCAGATGCGCCCGCCAGTCGGCCTTCAGCTGGTCGAGTTCGGCCTGGGTGATGTGGCCCTCAGCGATCAGCCGGTCGCCATAGATCTGCACCGTCGTCTTGTGGGTGCGGATGTTGCGGTACATGATCGGCTGGGTGAAGGCCGGTTCGTCGCCCTCATTATGGCCGAAGCGGCGGTAGCAGAACATGTCGACCACGACCGGCTTGTGGAACTTCATGCGAAATTCGATCGCCACCTTGGTGGCATGCACCACGGCTTCCGGATCGTCGCCATTGACGTGGAAGATCGGCGCTTCGATCATTTTGGCCACATCAGACGGATAGGGCGACGAGCGCGAGAACCGCGGATTGGTGGTGAAGCCGATCTGGTTGTTGATGATGAAATGCAGCGTGCCGGCAACGCGATGGCCGCGCAGACCCGACAGGCCGAGGATTTCGGCGATCACGCCCTGGCCGGCGAAGGCGGCATCGCCGTGCAGCAGCAGCGGCAGCACCTTGGCGCGCTCTTCCAGCGGCACGATTTCCTCGCGGCTGCGGCCGAACAGATAGTCCTGCTTGGCGCGCGCCTTGCCCATCACCACCGGATCGACGATTTCCAGGTGCGAGGGATTGGCGGTCAAGGACAGATGCACCTTGTTGCCGTCGAACTCGCGGTCCGACGAGGCGCCGAGATGGTACTTGACGTCGCCCGAACCTTCGACCTCGTCGGGAGCAGCCGAACCGCCCTTGAACTCGTGGAAGATGGCGCGATGCGGCTTGGCCATCACCTGGGAGAGCACGTTCAGCCGGCCGCGATGCGCCATGCCGAGCACGATCTCCTTCATGCCGAGCTGGCCGCCCCGCTTGACGATCTGCTCCAGCGCCGGGATCAGCGATTCACTGCCATCGAGGCCGAAGCGCTTGGTGCCCTTGTATTTGACATCGATGAACTGCTCGAAGCCTTCGGCCTCGACCAGCTTCTGCAGGATCGCCTTCTTGCCGGTGGCGGTGAAGGAGATCTCCTTGTCGGCGCCCTCGATGCGAGCCTGGATCCAGGCCTTTTCCTCGGGATCGGAAATATGCATGAACTCGACGCCCAGCGTCGAGCAATAGGTGCGCGTCAGGATCTCCAGCATCTGCCGGATGGTGCCGAATTCGAGCCCGAGCACATTGTCGAGGAAGATCGGCCGGTCGTAGTCGGCGGCGGTGAAGCCGTAATTCTCCGGCGACAATTCGTTGTAGTCCTCGAGCGGCTTGGCGATGCCGAGCGGGTCGAGATTGGCGTGCAGATGGCCGCGCATGCGGTAGGCGCGGATCATCATGATGGCGCGCACCGAATCGCGCGTCGCCTGGTGCACGTCGGCGTCGGAAAGGATGATACCGTTGGTGACCGCCTTATCCTTGACCTTCTTTTCCAGATGCTTCTCGACGATGCCCCAGTTGCCGTCGAGCGCCGACACCAGTTCGCCATTGGCCTGCAGCGGCCAGGAGGGCTTGGCCCAGGAGGCGCCCTTGGCGTTCTTGCGGACGTCGCCGGCGTCGTCCTTCAGCCCGGCGAAGAACTCCTGCCATTCGGGATTGACCGAGGCTGGATCGTCCTCATAGGCGGCATAGAGCGCGTCGATGTAGTCGGCGTTGCCGCCATAGAGGAAAGAGGTGAGGGAAAATTGGTCGTTGGCCTGATCTTGTCTTGCCATGTCTCTATCGAAGCCTTGGCTTCGTCTCCTTGTCAGAGCGAATAGGGAGTAGCGAGTAGGGATTTTCCCCAGGTCGCGCCGTTACTCCGTTTCCTATTCGCTATTCACTACTACTTAACCCTTGATCGCCTCGACCAGCGTCGTGCCCAGCCGAGCAGGCGAGGGCGAAACTCTTATCCCGGCCGATTCCATCGCCGCGATCTTGTCCTCAGCGCCGCCCTTGCCGCCGGAGATGACCGCTCCCGCATGACCCATGGTGCGGCCGGCCGGCGCAGTGCGCCCGGCGATGAAGCCGGCCATCGGCTTTTTGCGGCCACGCTTGGCTTCGTCCTTGAGGAACTGCGCGGCGTCTTCCTCGGCCGAACCGCCGATCTCGCCGATCATGATGATCGACTTGGTCTCGTCATCGGCGAGGAACATCTCGAGCACGTCGATGAATTCGGTGCCCTTGACAGGGTCGCCGCCAATGCCGACGGCGGTGGTCTGGCCGAGGCCGACATTGGTGGTCTGGAACACAGCCTCATAGGTAAGTGTTCCCGAGCGCGAAACAACGCCGACCGAGCCCTTGCGGAAGATGTTTCCCGGCATGATGCCGATCTTGCATTCGTTGGGGGTGAGCACGCCCGGGCAGTTCGGGCCGATCAGCCGCGAGGCCGAGCGGTCGAGCCGCGCCTTGACCTTGATCATGTCCATCACCGGAATGCCTTCGGTGATGCAGATGATCAGCGGGATCTCGGCCTCGATCGCTTCCAGGATCGCTTCGGCGGCGCCCGCCGGCGGCACATAGACGACGGAGGCGTTGGCGCCGGTCTTTTCCTTACCCTCGGCGACGGTGGCGAAGATCGGCAGGCTCTCGCCCTTCGAGCCGGTCCAGGTCTCGCCACCCTTCTTGGGATGGATGCCGCCGACCATCTTGGTGCCGTGATAGGCCAGCGCCTGTTCGGTGTGGAACGTACCGGTCTTGCCGGTCAGGCCTTGCACAAGCACCCTGGTGTTCTTGTCGACGAGAATGGACATGGTGGCCCTTTTTCTTAGAAATCGTTGATCGAGGAAGGTGAGACACGGCTGTAGACGCCGCTCACCATGTCTTGCCAGACATCGCTGCCGGCCGGTTGGAACTGCAGTCGCATGCGGTAACTGTCATTGCTGTCGAGATCGTAGGTCACCCGGGCCGACCCGCGCAGCGACGAGCGCAGAAGCGTCAGCGTATTGCCATCCCAGGTGCCTGTAGCCGGTGCGGTCGGCACAAAGCCCATCGAGTCGAATTGATGCATGGTTACGACGCTGCTTTGCTGGTCGAAGCCGAACACGCTGTGCGCGCCGAACGACACCGTGCCGTCGCGGCGCTGGCGATAGCGCTGCACCACGAACAGGCCGCCAAATTCAGCCACGGCAACGGCTTCGGCCGTCGCTGTGCCGGCATCTGTCCATTGCGTGGCCGCCACATCTTCCTCGCCACGCCAAGTGCCGACCAGCGCTTGCAGGCGCTGGTGGTCGGACGAGAGCGAAGAGAAGGAGGCCGCGTTCATGGTCAGAGCCGCTTCAGGTCGGCGACTGTGAGGTCGCTCTTGGCGTTTCCTGTGTTGAGCGTCGTCGCCGGCTCGAACATCAGCACCACCGGTTCCTTGCTGAGCGAACGCGGCCGGTGCTCGACGCCGCGCGGGACGACCACGAAGTCGCCCTCGCCGAGCTCGACCGGACCGTCGCGGAAATCGATGGCAATGCGGCCGCGTAGCACGAGGAAGGCTTCATCCTCATTGTCATGCGCGTGCCAGTCGAAGACCTGGCCGAACTTGGCGACTTTCGCCTGGCTGTCATTGACGTCGCCGGCAATATGCGGATCGAAGACCTTGTTGATCTTTTGATCCGCCGCCTCGACCAGGTTTATCTTGCGCGGAGGCACCTGATCAGCCCTTCACCGCCGCCACGATCTTCTTGGCCGCGTCGTCGAGATCATCTGCCGACACCACGTTGAGGCCGCTGTCGTTGATGATCTTCTTGCCGAGCTCGGCATTGGTGCCTTCCAGGCGCACCACCAGCGGCACTTCCAGGCCGACTTCCTTGACCGCGGCAATCACGCCCTCGGCGATGATGTCGCACTTCATGATACCGCCGAAGATGTTGATCAGGATGCCCTTGACCGCCGGATCCTTGGTGATGATCTTGAACGCCGCTGTCACCTTCTCCTTCGACGCGCCGCCGCCGACATCGAGGAAGTTGGCCGGCTCGGCGCCATAGAGCTTGATGATATCCATCGTCGCCATGGCGAGGCCGGCGCCGTTGACCATGCAGCCGATATTGCCGTCGAGCGCCACATAGGCGAGGTCGTATTTTGACGCCTCGATCTCCTTCTCGTCCTCTTCGGTGGTGTCGCGCAGTTCGAGCACGTCGGGATGGCGGAACAGCGCGTTGTTGTCGAACGACACTTTTGCGTCCAGCACGCGCAGCCGGCCGTTCTTCATGACGATCAGCGGGTTGACCTCGAGCAGGCTCATGTCCTTCTCGACAAAGGCCTTGTAGAGGATCGGGAACAGCGTATCGCCATCCCGGCCGGCGTCGCCCTCGAGCTTCAGCGCGCCGTTGAGCGCCTTCAGATCGGCCGCTGTGACGCCCTTTTCCGGGTCGATGGCGACGGTGATGATCTTTTCCGGCGTGTCGTGCGCGACCGCCTCGATGTCCATGCCGCCTTCGGTCGAGACGACGAAGGCAACGCGGCCGACCGAGCGGTCGACCAGGATCGACAGATAGAGTTCGCGCTCGATGTCGGCGCCGTCTTCGATATAGAGGCGGTTGACCTGCTTGCCGGCCGGACCGGTCTGCTTGGTCACCAGCGTATGCCCGAGCATTTCGTTGGCGTTGGCGACCACGTCGGCCACCGACTTCGCCAGCCTGACGCCACCCTTGGCATCAGGGCCGAGTTCCTTGAACTTGCCCTTGCCGCGGCCGCCGGCATGGATCTGGCTCTTCACCACATAGAGCGGGCCGGGCAGCGCCTTGGCGGCGGCTTCCGCCTCGCTCGCCTTGAACACCGGCACGCCTTCGGCCACCGGCGCGCCAAAGCTCTTCAGCAGCGCCTTGCCCTGATACTCATGGATGTTCATCTTCGATGTCTCCGGGTCGACTGCTGGGGGTTACTTCGAGGCGAGCTGCGGCGCGATCTTGACGCAGGCCTCGGTCAGGCCCTGCACCGTCGCCACCGAAGCGTCGAACATCTTCTGCTCGCTCTTGTTGAGGTCGATCTCGATGATGCGCTCGACGCCGCCGGCGCCGATCACCACGGGCACGCCGACATAGGTGTTCTTGACGCCATACTGGCCGGAAAGATACGCCGCGCACGGCAGCACGCGCTTCTTGTCCTTGAGATAGGCTTCCGCCATCGAGATCGCCGAGGCGGCCGGTGCGTAATAGGCCGAGCCGGTCTTGAGCAGGCCGACGATCTCGGCGCCGCCGTCGCGGGTGCGCTGGACGATCTGGTCGAGCTTTTCCTTCGACGTCCAGCCCATCTTGATCAGGTCGGGCAGCGGGATGCCGGAAACCGTCGAATAGCGGATCATCGGCACCATGGAATCGCCATGGCCGCCGAGCACGAAGGCGGTGACGTCCTCGACCGAGACCTTGAATTCCTCGGCCAGGAAATAGCGGAAGCGCGAACTGTCGAGCACGCCGGCCATGCCGACGACATGGCTCTTGGGCAGGCTCGAGAACTTCTGCAGCGCCCAGACCATGGCGTCGAGCGGGTTGGTGATGCAGATCACGAAGGCCTTCGGCGCATACTTCTTCAGGCCGGCGCCGACCTGTTCCATGACTTTGAGATTGATGCCGAGCAGGTCGTCGCGGCTCATGCCCGGCTTGCGCGGCACGCCGGCGGTGACGATGCAGACGTCGGCACCCTCGATGCCGGCATAGTCGTTGACGCCGGTGAGACGACTGTCGAAGCCATCGACCGGCGACGACTGCGCGATATCCAGCCCCTTGCCTTGCGGGATACCCTCGGCAATATCGAACAGCACGACGTCGCCGAGGTCCTTGAGACCGATCATGTGGGCGAGCGTGCCGCCGATCATGCCAGAGCCGATAAGCGCTATCTTGTTGCGTGCCATGTCAGGATGTTTTCCCTTTGTCAGTGACGGCGCCCAAGTCCTTGGCGACTTGGTTGGCGGCGTCGAGGAAGAGGCCGGAATGCTGCGAGGAACCCGCGGATTTTCGCCGCACCAAATAGCCTTGGTGCAAGATAAATTCAATCGATTATTTCGGAGCTAGCATTTTCAATCGGTTAGATAGATTGGGATTTACGTAAACGTCAAAGTTTGTAAGCCGACTTGAGAGAATTTACACAATGAAGATGGAAATCCGAAGGCTATTCCCAGGCGATGACGCCCTTGTGATGCAGGTCGCCGAGGATGTGTTCGACGAGCCGGTCAGGCCGGATCGGCTGGCAGCCTATCTCCGCGAACCAGGCCATTTCATGATCGTGGCGCTCGCCGACGGAGTGGTCGTCGGGCAATGCGCCGCCGTCATCCACCGCCACCCCGACAAGGTCAGCGAGCTCTATATAGACGAGGTCGGCGTTTCGCCGGCCTTCCAGCGCCAGGGCATCGCGCGAGACATGCTCGACGCGATGTTTGCGATTGGCCGTGACCATGGCTGCGAGGAGGCCTGGGTCGGCACCGAGCCGGGCAATGTGCCTGCCCGCGCGCTCTATGAGTCGCGCAAAGAGCCGCATGGGCCGGCAGAAGATTTCGTGATGTATCTGTATGCGCTTTAGATCTTTGGCGCCGGCGAGACAGACGAGGGGCAGGGATCGCGACCTTCCGAAGAACTATCTCAGGCCCGTGCCTGCTCTGCCTCTGGCGCTGCCCTCGCCTTGCGCCGTTCCGCCCAATCCTCCAGCCAGTCGCGGCTTTGCATCTCGATTAGGCGTGATGCGGTGCGTTCGAACTCGAAGACCTCGACCCCGCGTTTGGCTTGATAAAGCTGCGGCGGCGGGGCCGCGGCGCTGACCACCAGCCGCGCATGATGATCGTAGAGCGTGTCGATCAACAGGATGAAGCGCTTGGCCTCGTTGCGCTTGCCTTCGCCGAGCACCGGGACGTGATCGATGAAGATGGTCGAGAAGCGGCCGGCGATTGCCAGGAAATCGCGGGCGCCAAGCGGCTTTTCGCAGAGATCGGCGAAGGAAAACCGCGCAGCGTCGCCGGCGGCAGCGGGCACCACCACCTGCCGTCCCTTGAGGGTCAGCGAGGTCTCGGCCGTCGGCACGCCGCGCGTCATGGTTTGCCAGGCCTCGTCGAGCATCTCGTCGGCCGTCGCATCGGCCGGCGTGACATAGACCGGCGTGCGGACGAGCTTTTCCAGCCGGTAGTCCTTGTCGGCGTCGAGCGACAGCACCCGCGCATGCCGCTCCAGGATACCGATGAAAGGCAGGAAAAGCTGGCGGTTCAGGCCGTCACCATAGAGATTCTCCGGCGCCACGTTCGAGGTGGCGACCAGCACCACGCCGCTGGCGAACAGCGCCGAAAACAGCCGCGACAGGATCATCGCATCGGCAATGTCGGTGACCGAGAACTCGTCGAAGCACAGCACCCAGGCCTGCTCGGCAAGCGCCTTGGCCACCGGCGGAATCGGGTCGTCCTCCTTGACCGTGCCATCCTTGCGCGCCTGCCGGTGCTTCTGGATGCGGTCCTGCACATCGGCCATGAAGTCGTTGAAATGGACGCGGCGCTTGCGCCGCACCGGCAGCAATTCGAAGAACATGTCCATCAGCATGGTCTTGCCGCGGCCGACGCCACCATGGATGTAGAGGCCTTTGACGGCCTCATGCGTCTCGCGCTTGCGCGCGAACAGCCAGCCCAGCGCGCTGGACTTGTGCGCCAGCCGCTTGGCCGAAATCTCGTCGGTCAGCCGGTCGAGCGCGGCGGCGATCCGTTCCTGCGCCGGATCGCGTTCGATCGCGCCGGTTTCCACCAGATGGTCGTAGCGCTGCCTGACGGTCGCATGGGTCTGGAGGCCGTCACGCAGATGCATCGGTCACGTCGTTGTCGAGCAATTCCAGGAAGGGTGTGTAGCGTTTTCCTTCCGGAATTGCGTAGGAACAAATAAGGGGCGGTCGCCTACCTTGTAAGCGAAATCGCCTGGCCGTTGGAAGTCTGGCCGTCGAATTTCGAGCCGCCCGACGAATAGAGCCGCGCCAGCGTGCCGCCATTTTCGTCATAGAGCGTCAGCTGCTTGCCGGCGACATTCCACGACTTGATGCCGTCGATCGGCGCCGGGCAGTGCAACGGCCCGGCGCGGAAGCCGGCGCCGAACTTGGTCTGCGGGGTCGCCACCTTGCAGCTCTGGCCCGAAACGCTGGCGTTCCAGACACCAGCGACGCTGGCCGCGGTCAGATCCGCTGCACCGGCGGGCGCCGAGCCGTCCGGCGGCAAGGACGCAACCTGCGTATTCCCAGGCGCGGTCGGGAATTTCGACGGGTCGGTGGCGCCCGGTGCTGCCGGCGGCGGCAGCTGATTGGCGGTCACCTGGCCGGCCGGTGCCGGCTGCAGCGGTGCCGGCTGCTGGTCGTCCATCGACGAGAACCGTGAGGTCGAACAGCCGCTCGCAACGAGCGCCGCCAGCGATACGGCCACCAGGCCGCTTTTCGAAAAAATCATTCCAACCTCCGTCGGATTCGGCTGGGGGGCGCCGTCCGTACAATCTCACCCCCACCAAGATGGAGAAGGTGGCGAAATTTCAACCCGATATGGTTAAAATACGGTTTGCGGCAAAATTTGTTGCAAATTTATCGCAATCCCGGCGACACCGGTCGCCTGTCGGTCCAGCCTTCGGGATCTGGCCACACCGTACCCAGCCCAAGCGCCCGGCAAGCCAAATGCTTGCGCCGGCCGGCATTGGTCCTATCTCTTGGAAACCGAAACCTGCTGGAGCTGCAAAATTGGCCGCGAGAAAGAGGGCTGCCAACCGCTACTACAGCGGCCCACCCAGCGATCATTTCGATGGCACCTTGTTCTTCAATCCCGACGGCCAGCCACCCGGCCGTTTTGCCGACCTGCTGAAATGGCAGTTGAGCGGCAAGCGCTCGAAATGGCCGGCTCCCACTCCGAACCCCTTTCTGCAGGTAAAACCGGCGACACGGATCGAAGGCGCAGCGCTGCAAGTGACCATGGTCGGTCATTCCACCATGCTGATCCAGACGGCCGCCCTGAACATCCTCACTGATCCGGTCTGGTCGCCGCGTGTATCGCCCCTCTCCTTTGCCGGACCGAAACGGATCAACCCGCCAGGCATCGCCTTCGCCGACCTGCCGGCGATCGACCTCGTCCTGGTCAGCCACAACCATTACGACCATCTCGATCTCGCCACGCTGAAGCAGCTGAAGGCCAGTCACGACCCTCTGGTGATCACCCCGCTCGGCAACGATGCGCTGATTGCCGATGCGGTTCCAGGCATGCGGCTGTCGGCGCATGACTGGGGCGACAGGGTCGAGATAGGCGACCGCGTCGCCGTCCATGTCGAACCGGTGCACCACTGGTCGGCGCGTGGCGCCCGCGACCGGCGCATGGCGCTGTGGGCCGGCTTCGTCATCGAGACGCCGGATGGCAACGTCTATTTCGCCGGCGACACCGGCTTCCACGATGGCATCAACTACCGGCTGATGGCTGCAAAGCATGGCGGTTTCCGTTTCGCCATCCTGCCGATCGGCGCCTATGAGCCGCGCTGGTTCATGGCGCCGCAGCATCAGAATCCGGAAGAGGCCGTGCACGGCATGCAATTGTGCAAAGCCGCCTATGCCGCCGGCTGCCACTGGGGCACCTTCCAGCTCACCGACGAACCGATCGACGAGCCGGCCCGGAAATTGACCGAGGCGCTCGACGATCAAGGCATCCCGCGGCAGCGCTTTCGCGCCTTGCGGCCCGGCGAGGTCTGGGACGTGCCAGCCATCTAGCCGAGCAGCCCGCCAAGGAACCCAGATTGCTAGAACGCGTTGCTACCCCAACGCAATTTGGCTGGGAGCCTCTCCATGATCAAATGGATCATCATTCTGCTGATCGTCGCCGCGGCGGCGAGCCTGCTCGGCATGCCGGCCCTGTCAGGAGCCGCCGCCACCGGCGCGCGCATCCTCATCGGCATTGTTCTGGTCATCTTCCTGCTGGTGGTGCTCGGCATCTTCGCGGTGACGTAGCCCTGCTGCGCACTGGTAATTCCTGCTCGTTTCCGCCATATAGCGCCAAACGGACACGGAATTCGCGGAGCAATGGCCAGCACTGCCCCTTTCGCCAAGATGAACGGCATCGGCAACGAGATCATCGTTGCCGACATGCGCAGCCGTGCCGATCGGGTGACGGCGGCCGCGGCAATCGCGCTGAACGCCGATTCCGCGACCAGGTTCGACCAGATCATGGCGATCCACGACGCCAGGACGCCAGGCACCGCCTTTTTCATCGACATCTTGAATTCCGACGGCTCCAAGGCGCAGGCCTGTGGCAACGGCATGCGCTGCGTCGTCCGGGCGCTGGCCGCCGAGACCGGTCAGAAGAATTTCACCTTCGAGACCGTGGCCGGCATCCTCAACGCGCGCGAACATGCCGATGGGTCGATCTCGGTCGACATGGGCACACCGCGTTTCGGCTGGCAGGATATTCCGCTGGCCGAGGAATTCCACGACACCCGCATGATCGAGCTGCAGATCGGCCCGATCGACGCGCCGGTTCTGCATTCGCCCTCGGTCGTCTCGATGGGCAACCCGCACGCCATCTTCTGGGTCGACCGCGACGTCTGGTCCTATGAGCTCGACCGCTTCGGGCCGTTGCTCGAGAACCATCCGATGTTTCCCGAACGCGCCAACATCACCATCGCCGAGGTCACCTCGCACGACACCATGGTCATCCGCACCTGGGAGCGCGGCGCCGGCCTGACCAAGGCCTGCGGCTCCGCCGCATGCGCATCGGTGGTCGCGGCGGCCCGCACCAACCGGACCGGCCGCAGCGTCAGCCTGATGACCCCAGGCGGCGGCTCGCTGCATGTCGAATGGCTTGAAAATGACCACGTCATCCTCACCGGTGCCGCCGAATGGGAGTTTTCCGGCAGCTTCGATCCGTCGACCGGCATTTGGGCCCGCGACACCGAAAGCGCGGCCTGATGGCCTCCCAGGGTATCGATGTCGTCACCTTCGGCTGCCGGCTGAACACCTATGAGTCCGAAGTGATGCGCCGCGAGGCGGAAAGCGCTGGCCTTGGCGCACTGGAAGGCGGCGCCGTGATCTTCAACACCTGCGCCGTAACCGGCGAGGCGGTGCGTCAGGCCAAGCAGGCCATCCGCAAGGCGCGCCGCGACAATCCCGCAGCGCGCATCATCGTCACCGGCTGCGCCGCCCAGACCGAGCCGCAGAATTTCGCCGCCATGGACGAGGTCGACCTCGTGCTAGGCAATGAGGAGAAGCTGAAGGCGAACTCCTATCGCGCACTGCCGGATTTCGGCGTCAACGACACCGAGAAGGCACGCGTCAACGACATCTTTTCAGTGCGTGAGACCGCCGGCCATATGGTCGACGCCATCGAGGGCAGGGCGCGCGCCTTCGTCCAGGTTCAGAATGGCTGCGACCACCGCTGCACCTTCTGTATCATCCCTTATGGCCGCGGCAATTCCCGTTCGGTGCCGATGGGCGCCGTGGTCGAGCAAGTCAAGCGCCTCGCCGGCAATGGCTATGCCGAGATCGTGCTGACCGGCGTCGACATGACCAGTTTTGGCGCCGACCTTCCGGGCGCCCCGAAGCTCGGCAAGCTTGTGAAGACCATCCTCAAGCAGGTGCCCGATGTGAAGCGCCTAAGGCTGTCGTCGATCGATTCGATCGAGGCCGACGACGATTTGCTCGACGCCATCGCCACCGAACCGCGGCTGATGCCGCATCTGCATCTGTCGCTGCAGTCCGGCGACGACATGATCCTGAAGCGCATGAAGCGCCGGCATCTGCGCGATCAGTCGATCCGCTTCTGCGAGGATGTGCGCAAGCTGCGCCCCGGCATCGTCTTCGGCGCCGACATCATCGCCGGTTTCCCGACCGAAACGGATGACATGTTCGAAAATTCGGAAAAGATCGTCGAGGAATGCGGACTGACGCATCTTCATGTCTTCCCGTTCAGCCCCCGCGAAGGCACGCCCGCCGCGCGCATGCCGCAGGTGCGGCGCGAACTGGTAAAGCAGCGCGCCGCCCGGCTGCGCGCCGCCGGTGAAGCTGCGTATCGGCGCCATCTGTCGTCGCTTTCCGGAACCCGCCAGTCGATCCTGATCGAGCGCAACGGTCTTGGCCGCACCGAAGGCTTTACGCTTGCCGCGCTCGGCGCGGGTGTGCCGGGCGAGATCATCGAGGCTGACATCACCGGCCACGATGGTACCAGGCTGATCGCCGTGCCCCTTGCCGCCCGCGCCGCCTGAGAAACGCAAAGCATGGCTGGTTTTTTCAAGAAGATATTTTCGTTCGGCAAGAAAGACGTGGTCGAGGAGCGCGTCGACGAGACCGCGCCGCTGCCGCCGATCAAATGGGAAGCACTCGATGCGCTCAAGCCGGCCTCCGAACAGATTATTCCGGAGTTTCTGAAGCGCGATGAGCCGCTGCCCGAGGTCGAAACAGCGCCGACGCCGACGGTCGAGCCGAACGTAATTCCCGCGCCGGAACCGGCGCCTGTCGAGGAACCGGCGCCCGAGCCGGCGCCGATCATTCCGCCCGAGCCGGAAATCCCGGCCGCGCCTGTGGTGCCCGAGCCGATTCCCGAACCGGAGCCGCCGGAAATTCCGGCGCCGGAGCGGCCGGAAATCGTCCCGCCGCAACCGCAGATACAGCCGGAGCCTGTGCCTGTCGAAGTGCCGGCGCCACCGGTCGAGGCTCCGGCCGAAACGCCGGCACCCGAAATCCCTCCGGCCGAGATTTCGCCGCCCATTCGCCAGCCGGCTCCGATCGAGCAGCAACCGGTGCGCGCCGAGATCGCGCCGGAGATCCAAGCCGCGCCAGCGCCCCACCCTCCCCTCGATGGGGAGGGTGTAGGGGTGAAAGCGGCGGGGCGGGATGGCAGCGCCGGCGCTGGTCACCCCCACCCCCGAGCTGCGCTCGGGACCTCCCCCATCGAGGGGGAGGTAAAACCAGCTCCCGGCAAGGTGACCGTTACCAAGAAGGTCGAGCAGAAAGCCGAGCCGCAGAAGGCACCGGAACCGGCACCGAGGCGTTCATGGTTCCAGCGTATGAGGGACGGGCTTGCGCGTTCGTCGCGCGAACTCACCGGCAACATCGCTGGCGTCTTCACCAAGCGCAAGCTGGACGAAGAGACCTTGCAGGACCTGGAGGACGTGCTGATCCGCGCCGACCTCGGCATGGAGACCGCCCTGCGCGTCACCGACGCGCTGGCTTCCAGCCGCTACGGCAAGGATGTCTCGGACACCGAGGTTCGCGCCATCATGGCGGCCGAGGTGGAAAAGGTGTTGACCCACGTCGCCATGCCGCTCGAGCTCGATCTCTCGCACAAGCCGCATGTCATCCTGGTGGTCGGCGTCAACGGCACCGGCAAGACCACCACCATCGGCAAGCTGGCGGCCAAACTGACCGATGGTGGCCTGTCGGTGATGCTCGCTGCCGGCGACACATTCCGCGCCGCCGCGATCGAGCAATTGAAGATCTGGGGCGAGCGGACGAAATCGCCGGTCATCGCTTCCAAGCTCGGCGCCGATGCCGCGGGGCTGGCCTATGACGCCTTCGAGAAGGCCAAGGAAGCCGGTTCCGACGTGCTGATCATCGACACGGCCGGCCGCCTGCAGAACAAGACCGAACTGATGGCCGAGCTCGAAAAGATCGTCCGCGTGCTGGGCAAGCTAGACCCTGAAGCACCGCACACCGTGTTGCAGACGGTCGACGCCACCACCGGGCAGAATGCGCTCAACCAGGTCGAGATCTTCCGCAATGTCGCCGGCGTCAACGGCCTGGTGATGACCAAGCTGGACGGCACGGCGCGTGGCGGTATTCTGGTGGCGATCGCGGCAAAGCACAAATTGCCGGTCTATTTCATCGGCGTCGGCGAACAGGTCGACGACCTCGAACCTTTTTCGGCAAGCGAATTCGCCAGGGCGATCGCTGGAGTTGCCTGACAAGCATGTCCCAAAGAGTTGCAGGCTTTTTGGATCTGTGCGTAAGAAAGAAAACCTATGAACCCACCCATTCTCGAACGCGATCCGTCCGATCCGCAAAAGCAGAAGAAGGAAGGCGTCAATCCGCTGCTCAAGCTGGTGCTGGAGCTGGGGCCGTTGATGGTGTTCTTCTTCGCCAATGCGCGCGGCGAGTGGCTGGTGGGGAAATTCCCTGTCCTGGCCGAATTCGGCGGCCCGATCTTCGTTGCCACCGGCCTGTTCATGGCCGCCACGGCAATCGCGCTGATCGCCTCATGGCTGCTGATGCGCACCTTGCCGATCATGCCGATGGTGTCCGGCGTCGTCGTCTTCATCTTCGGCGCGCTGACGCTCTATCTGCAGGACGACATCTTCATCAAGATGAAGCCGACCATAGTCAACACGCTGTTCGGCGGCGTGCTGCTCGGCGGCCTCTACTTCGGCAAGTCGCTGCTCGGCTATGTCTTCGATTCGGCCTTCAGCCTCGACGCCGAGGGCTGGAGGAAATTGACCTTCCGCTGGGGTCTGTTCTTCCTGTTCCTGGCCCTTGCCAATGAAGTGGTGTGGCGGAATTTCTCCACCGACGCCTGGGTTACCTTCAAGGTCTGGGGCATCATGCCAATCACGCTCCTGTTCACCTTCAGCCAGATGCCGCTGATCCTGCGCCATTCGCTTGAGGACAAGGCCGGGAAGGAAGAGAAGGCGGGCAAATAGCGCAATTCCAGGAAAAGCGCATAGCGCTTTCCCTCAGGCAATTGCGTCAAACAAAGCTCTGGGGAGAGGGCCATGGAATTCGTCACCACGCGCGATGAACTGAGGACGATCTACAAGACGCCGCGACCGACCGATGGCTCGATCCGCAAGGAATTGAAGGCGCTTGACGGCCATTGCCGCTCCTTCATCGGCAAGAGCCCCTTCGTGCTGATCGGTTCGTCCGATGGCGTCGGCAATGCCGATGTGACGCCGAAGGGCGACAGACCGGGCTTCGCCGCCGTTCTCGACGACAGGACCATCGCCATCCCCGACCGGCCCGGCAACAACCGGCTGGACACGCTGGAAAACATCCTGCTCAACCCGTCGGTCGGGCTGCTGTTCCTCATTCCCGGCATGAACGAGACGCTGCGCGTCAACGGCGACGCGCGCATCACCGTCGACGCGACCTTGCGCGAACGGCTCGCCGTTGACGGTAAGCAACCGCAAAGCGTCGTCGTGGTCTCCGTCAAGGCCGCCTACATGCATTGCGCCAAGGCCTTCATGCGCTCGGATCTGTGGAAGCCGGAAACCTGGTACGATCGCGCGACACTGCCGACGCTCGGACAGATTCTACACGACCAGCTGGCGGTGGCCGATTCGGCCGAGGCGACCGACCGCTGGCTGGACGACGCCTATAAGCAGACCATGTGGTAGGCTTTCGGGACGACGATTCGTCCTGACTGGTCCCAACCCTTGCTGAACTTCCTTGCCATTTCCGGCAGCCTGCGGGCGGCCTCCACCAATTCCGCGCTGGTCGCGGCCCTGGCGCGGAATGCTCCGCCCGGCTGTCGGGTCACGGTCTATTACCGGCTTGGTCGTCTGCCGATCTTCAATCCCGACGATGAGGGCGAGCGGACGCCGCTCGCGGCATCCGAACTGATCGACGCGGTCACTCAAGCCGACGGCGTCATCGTCTCCTGTCCGGAATATGCCCATGGTGTGCCGGGCGGGCTGAAGAACGCCCTCGACTGGCTGGTGTCGCGCGACGCCGCTGTCGAGAAGCCTGCGATGCTGGTGCACGCCTCGCCGCGTTCGCTGTTTGCCCGCGCCGCGCTGACCGAGATCATGCGCACGATGTCGTTTGCGCTTTGCGAAGATGTGCTGAAGATCGCCCTGCTCGGCAAGAAGCCACCGGAGGTGGAGACCATCCTGGCTAAGCCGGAAAACCGGCTGGCGATGCACAATGCGCTGTCCGTTTTCGCGGACTTCATCGCCAGCCGCTGAGGCTACTTCTTGCTTCTCAGTGTCTCCACATCGGTCTTGCCGACGTACCAATCGCGGGCGTTGACCTCCTCGAAGACCACCCAGACATCGTCATTACTGAGGCCGGTGGCGTCCATGATGGCGGCCGTGACTTTCTTGGCTATGTCCGCCTTCTTGCCCGCCGGATCGGCGGCGATCACTTCCTTGACGATGCGGATGTTGACGAATGGCATGATTTCCTCCCCTTCGATTTTGTTGACGGCAGCTCAGTACGTTTTGGCGCCGTTGACCATCAGCCGCACCATGTAGAGTGAGGTGGTGCCGGCTATATAGAGGCAATTCCGCTTGTTGCCGCCGAACACGCAATTGGCCGTCACTTCCGGCACCTTGACCTTGCCGATCAGCGTCCCATCCGGATCGTAGCAGTGGATGCCGTCGGCGGCACTGGTCCAGATGCGGCCGTCCTCATCGAGCCTGAAGCCGTCGAACAGGCCGGCCGTGCAGTCGGCGAAGACCTTTTCGCCCGACACCTTCTTGCCGCCCTTGCCGACATTGAACACCCGTATATGGGCAGGATCCTGCGCGCCATGCGTGCGGCCGGTGTCGGCGACATAGAGCTTGCTCTCGTCGAGCGAGAAGGCAAGCCCGTTGGGCCTGACCATGTCGGTGATGACGGCCTCGACCTCGCCGGTGCCGGGGTCGACCCGGTAGACGTAGCAGGCGCCGATCTCGCTTTCGGCCTTGTCGCCCTCATAGTCGGTGTCGATGCCGTAGCTCGGATCGGTGAACCAGATCGAGCCATCCGACTTGACCACCGCATCATTGGGCGAGTTCAGCCGCTTGCCGCGCCATTTGGTGGCAATGGTGGTGACCGAGCCGTCGAACTCGGTGCGGCTGACGCGGCGGCCCGAATGCTCGCAGGTCACCAGCCGGCCCTGCCGGTCGACGGTGTTGCCGTTGGAATTGCCGGAGGGCTGACGGAAGACGCTGACATTGCCGTCCGTCTCGTCGTAGCGCAGCATGCGGTTGTTGGGGATATCCGACCAGACGACGTAGCGGCCGGCGGCGAACCAGGCTGGCCCTTCCGCCCATTGGCATCCAGTGAACAGCTTTTCCACTTGCGCGTTGGAACTGAACAGCCGCGCGAAACGCGGATCAAGAATTTCGTAATAATCTGCGGCGGCCATGCTTTTTCTCCCGGCATTTAGGTCGGGCGCATGATCCCGAAAAATCGATTCCGATTTCGGAAAGGATCATGCGCAAAATGAAAGTGCTACAGCGTTCTTTGCACATCCGAAAGGACGCGGCGCTGCAGGCGCGATCAAGCCAGCCGGAAATCGATCTGGCAAGATCGATGATGAGGCTTCACCGTATCTTGACGTCTCAAGGCAGGCAGGAAGCGATGCCACCTCATCAGAACTGTCGGTAAGGGCCAGTTAACCGGCTATGCGTTGCGTGCAATGGTGCATTGCAACATCTTCTTTTTGCAATGCATCACTACTATGTCATGCTTCGTATCGATCAAGGGAGGAACAACCGGCCGCCAGAAACGCGGCACAGAAGGAACCTTGCTATGATCTTCAACGATCTCATGACCCGCGCTCGCACCAGCATTGCCAAGCGCAAGCACTACAACCGCCTCGTCGCCGAAATCGACAGCTTTTCCAGCCGCGATCTGGCCGACATGCGCGCCGACCGTTCGGAAATGCTTTACCAGGTCCACAAGCAGATCTACGGCTGATCTCAGGTCTATTGCTCGGCGCCGGTCGGGCGCGTTGAGACTCAGATCAGGCCGAGCCGAGATTGGTGGGTTCCGAGAACCGGAGCGGAGCGTACTTTTGGGCACGTGAGCACCCGAAGCTCAGGAAGCCGCCGTTTGCAGGCCGGCAACACCTGAATATCAATGCGCCGCCAGTGCCCTGTCGATCTGCGGCAACAACACCATCCGCGCCGCCTCGGCCGTCAGCGGCCCGACATACTTGTAGGCGATCCTTCCGTCCTTGCCGATGACGAAGGTTTCCGGCACGCCGTAGACGCCCCAGTCGATCGCCGTGCGCCCGGCTTCGTCGACCCCTATCGCCTGGAACGGATTGCCGAGATCGCCGAGGAACCGGCGGGCGTTTTCCGGTTGGTCCTTATAGTTCAGCGCCGCCATCACGAAACGCTTGTCCTGCGCCAGCGCCAGCAGCACCGGGTGCTCTTCGCGGCACGGCGCGCACCACGACGCAAACACGTTGACCAGCGTCACCTTGCCAGCGAAGGATTTCGTATCGAGCCCGGGCAGATTGATGCCCTCCAGCGCCGGCAGGTTCGTCTGCGGCGCCGGCAGGCCGATCAGGGCCGACGGCACTTCCGAAACATCGCGCCCCGACAACAGCTGCGACAGGAACAGTCCGGCCAGGCCGAGGAAGATCAACAGCGGCAAAAGCACGAATAGGCGGCGACTGGGTGGTGGCGTTTCCGTTTCCATGCTCATGGCTTGGCGCCCTTGTCGGAACGCCGCCGCACGCCTGACGCTTCGAGTTCAGCGAGTTCGCGCTTGCGCGCCCGCTGGTCGAGCAGGATCCAGCCGACCAGCCCGGCCAGCACCACGGCGGTGATCGTATAGGCGGCGGTCACGTAGAGGGCGTGCGCGCTCATACGTCAGGCCCCGCCAAGGTGCCGCTTTCCAAACCGGTCATGTCGCCCAATTCGAACATGCCTTCCCTTATCCCCGCACCATCGGCTTCGCAATCGGGCGCCGCGCCGCAGCCTTTGATGTCACCTCAATCCGTTCCATGACGAAGCGCCAGCGCCGCTGAGACCGGGCCCAGCACCGCAAGAAACAAGGTCAGCGCGGCAAGAATGAGGAAGGGCTGCAGGAACGGATCGGGATTGGCCGTCGCGCCGTAGCTCGCCGAAACGCCGAAGATCAGCACCGGGATGGTCAGCGGCAGCACCAGCACCGAGATCAGCAGCCCGCCACGCGGCAACGCCACCGCCACCGCCGCGCCGGCGGCGCCGATAAAGGTGATCGCCGGCGTGCCGACGAGCAGCGTCAGCGCCGTGGCACCGATGCTGATCGGCTCCATGTTCATGAACAGGCCGAGCAAGGGAGCGGCGACGACCAACGGCAGCACGCTGCCCGCCCAATGCGCCAGGCATTTGGTCAGCACCGTCAAGGCCAGCATGTGGCGGTCGTTGCCGAGCACCAGCAGATCGAGCGAGCCGTCCTCGCGATCGGCCTGGAACAGCCGGTCAAGGCCAAGCAGGCAAGAGAGCAGCGCGCCAATCCAGAGGATCGCCGGTCCGATGCGGGCAAGCAGCTTGAGGTCCGGCCCGACGCCGAAAGGGATGGTGGCGATGACGGCGAGGAAGAAGATGACCCCAGTCAAAGCCCCGCCGCCGGCACGGATGTTGAGACGGATGTCGCGCAGGAAGAGGGCTAGCATGCTTTGAGGTGCCTTTGCCCAGGAAGGAACGCCGACATCACTGCCCCATCCTCAATTCCTTCGCCTCATCCAATCCCAGCGGCAAATGCGTCGCCGCAACGATGATCCCACCCTCCCCACAATGCTTCCCCATCAACTGCGCAAATCGCCGCTCCGAAGCCTTGTCCAGCCCCGCCGTCGGCTCATCAAGCAGCCACAGCGGACGGTGGCTGACCAGAAGCTTGGCGATCGCCGCGCGCCGCCGTTGCCCGGTCGAGAGATAGCCGAAGGGCAGGTGGCCGATGCCGCCCAGCCCGACCGTTTCCAGCGCCTCTTCGACGCCGGCATGTCCATCGCCGTTGAAGTCGCGCCAGAAGCGCAGATTTTCCGCCACGCTGAGCGCAGGCTTCATGGCGTTCTGGTGACCAAGGTAATGACAGGCCGCAGCGATCGACGGAAATGCCTCGCCCCCGTCTTCGATCTCCACAACGTCTTCAAACTTCACAACGCCTTCGATCCGCACGCTGCCTTCGGCCACCGGCAGCAGCCCGGCGATGACCCGCAACAGGGTCGATTTGCCGGCACCATTCGGACCGGTGACGACCAGCGCCTGCCCGTCCTCCAGGGCAAAGCCGATGCCGGAAAACACCGTGTCGCCGCCGCGTTCGCCGCCCAGATTTTCGGCGATCAGCCGCATCCCTCGCCTGCCCTGAAAACCATGTGTCGCGGCAGCTGCCGCATCGCACAAATTTGCTTTGCAACTGTCTAGAACTATTCCAGAAAATTCTCTATATGCGGTGCATCCGTGCCAGCGGTCGGCGCGGGAACAGAATTAGCGCCGAACCAGCGCACGCGCCGCCTTGAACGGCTCGGGTTGCTTGGGAACGGACAGCGGAAATGGCCGTACCCGCACCTTTGCGCGTGATTGCATGCCATCGGCGTCCGTTCCCTTTCAGGCTGAACAGACAAGGATCGCACGTGTCAAAATCCCTCGACAGTTTCAATTGCCGCCGCACACTGACCGCAAGCGGTACGGAGTATGTCTATTTCGATCTCATCGAGGCCGAGAAGAACGGCCTCACCGGCATTGCCCAGCTGCCCTATTCGATGAAGGTGCTGCTGGAGAACCTGCTGCGCAACGAGGACGGCCGCTCCGTCACCAAGGAATCGATCCAGGCGGTCGCCGGCTGGCTGACCGACAAGGGCACCGCCGGCGTCGAGATCGCCTATCGCCCGGCTCGTGTGCTGATGCAGGATTTCACCGGCGTTCCGGCGGTGGTCGACCTTGCCGCCATGCGTGACGCCATGGCCTCGCTCGGCGGCGATCCGCAGAAGATCAACCCGCTGGTTCCCGTCGACCTCGTCATCGACCATTCCGTCATCGTCGATGAATTCGGCACGCCGCTGGCCTTCGCCCGCAATGTCGAGCTCGAATACGAGCGCAACGAAGAGCGCTACAAGTTCCTGAAATGGGGCCAGCAGGCGTTCCGCAATTTCCGTGTCGTGCCGCCCGGCACCGGCATCTGCCACCAGGTCAACCTCGAATATCTCGGCCAGGTGGTGTGGACCAACACCGAGGACGGCGAAACCACCGCCTATCCCGACACCTGCGTCGGCACCGATTCGCACACCACGATGATCAACGGCCTTGGCGTGCTCGGCTGGGGCGTCGGCGGCATCGAGGCCGAGGCGGCCATGCTCGGCCAGCCTGTCTCCATGCTGTTGCCTGAGGTTATCGGCTTCCGCCTCACCGGCAAGCTGAAGGAAGGCGTCACCGCCACCGACCTCGTGCTCACCGTCACCCAGATGCTGCGCAAGAAGGGCGTCGTCGGCAAGTTCGTCGAGTTCTTCGGCCCGGGCCTGTCCAACATGACGCTGGCCGACCGCGCCACCATCGGCAACATGGCGCCCGAATACGGCGCCACCTGCGGCTTCTTTCCGGTCGACAKCGAAACGATCCGCTACCTCACAATGTCCGGCCGCAGCGAGGATCGCATCGCATTGGTCGAGGCCTATTCGAAGGCGCAAGGCCTGTGGCGCGACACCGGCTCGGCCGACCCCGTGTTCACCGACCTGCTCGAGTTGGAACTTGGTTCCGTCGTGCCGTCGATGGCCGGCCCCAAGCGGCCCGAAGGCCGCGTCGCGCTGGAAGGCATTCCGGAAGGCTTCACCAAGGCGATGGAGACCGAATACAAGAAGGCCGCCGAGATCCACAAGCGCTACGCCGTCGACGGCACCGACCACGATCTCGGCCATGGCGATGTCGTCATCGCCGCCATCACCTCCTGTACCAACACCTCGAACCCGAGCGTGCTGATCGGCGCCGGCTTGCTGGCCCGCAACGCCAACCGCCTCGGTTTGAAGCAGAAGCCGTGGGTCAAGACCTCGCTGGCGCCGGGCAGCCAGGTGGTCGCAGAATATCTGGAAAAGTCCGGACTGCAGAAGGAGCTCGACCAGATCGGCTTCAACCTGGTCGGCTTCGGCTGCACCACCTGCATCGGCAATTCCGGCCCGCTGCCGGCGCCGATCTCGAAAACCATCAATGAAAAAGGCTTGATCGCCGCCGCGGTCCTGTCCGGCAACCGCAACTTCGAAGGCCGCGTCTCGCCCGACGTGCAGGCGAACTATCTCGCCTCGCCGCCGCTGGTCGTCGCGCACGCGTTGGCTGGAACCGTCACCAAGGACCTCACCACCGAGCCGCTCGGCGACGACAAGAACGGCAATCCGGTCTACCTCAAGGATATCTGGCCGAGCTCTGCCGAGATCCAGGAGTTCATCGAGAAGAACGTCACCCGCGAGCTGTTCGCCCGCAAATATGCCGACGTCTTCAAGGGCGACGAATACTGGCAGAACGTCGAGGCGCCGGAAGGCCAGACCTACACCTGGGACGACAACTCGACCTATGTGCAGAACCCGCCCTATTTCGCCGGCATGACCGCTGGTTTCGGCAAGATCGGCGACATCAAGGGCGCGCGGGTGCTCGGCCTGTTCGGCGACAAGATCACCACCGACCACATCTCACCGGCCGGTTCGATCAAGGCGGCCTCGCCGGCGGGCAAATATCTCACCGACCATGGCGTCGGCGTCGCGGACTTCAACCAGTACGGCACGCGTCGCGGCAACCATGAGGTGATGATGCGCGGCACCTTCGCCAACATCCGCATCCGCAACCACATGCTGGGCGAGAATGGCAGGGAAGGCGGCTACACCATCCACTACCCGTCGAAGGAAGAGGAATCGATCTACGACGCGGCCATGGGATACAAGAAGGAAGGCGTGCCGCTGGTGATCTTCGCCGGTGTCGAATACGGCAACGGCTCGTCGCGCGACTGGGCGGCCAAGGGCACCAATCTGCTCGGCGTGCGCGCCGTCATCGCCCAGTCCTTCGAGCGCATCCATCGCTCGAACCTGGTCGGTATGGGTGTCATCCCCTTTGTCTTCGAGGACGGCACATCCTGGGCGTCGCTCAACCTGAAGGGTGACGAACTGGTCGAGATCGACGGGCTGAGCACCATCAAGCCGCGCCAGACGATGACGGCCAAGGTCACCTATGGCGACGGCACGGTGAAGAACGTGCCGATCATCTGCCGCATCGATACGCTGGACGAGCTCGACTACTTCAAGAACGGCGGCATCCTGCAATACGTGCTGCGCGATCTGGCGGCTTAGGGGAGTGAGGGAGTAGGGCGGTAAGGGAGTAGGGAAGGGGAAGACCTATTCCCCTATTCCCCTATTCCCCTATTCCCCTATTCCCCTATTCCCCTATTCCCCTATTCCCCTATTCCCCTATTCCCCTATTCCCCTATTCTTCGGCGCTCCGAAGCGCGCCGCTGCGGCCAGCAGCACGCCGAGCATCAGTCCGTTGAGGATGTGCCAGAGGAAATGCGCGCCGAGCGGGAAACCGGCGCAGACCAGCGGGTCGACCATCCGGCAGATGACGGACACGACGAAGATCGCCGATCCCGCCAGATTGTACCAGCCGGCGCGATTGCCGCTGGCCGCCACCACTATGCCGAAGAAGGCGAGCGCCAGGAACGGCGGCAGGTAGCCCGTCGTGCCGTTCGAGGCCTGGCGAAGCCAGTCCGGCACCGCCAGCGTCAGCAGCCCGGCAACCACGTAAAAGGCGACGAAGATGGCGATCGCCTTGCCCCATTGCATGCCGAGGAAGCGGCGCAGGTTGAACAGCGTATAGGCCAGCGTAAAGCCGGCGATCGGCAGCACGTCGGCCCAGACCGTGCCCCTGGTGGCGAAGGTGTGGAAGATCGTCGAGCCGATGCCGATTGCCACCACCCACCAGGCCAGCACCTCGGCGAAGGTGCCGGTGCGCAGCCTTCGCACCTCGCGCACACCCCACAGGCCGGCCGCGATGAAGGCAAGGTTTGTCAGGGCATTGACCGGCTCGGACCAGAGTTCCGGCCCGGTTCGCTCGCAATAGAGATCGATCGGTGCCGAAAGAGTTTGCCACATCGTGATTGCCGCCCGAATCGGTTTCTACCCTGAACTGCGAGCCCTTCTCCTATTGCGCCGCTGCGGTCGGTTGCAACGGCAAAAATTTCACCGCAACGTGACTTCCCGTTGACTTCCGCTTCTGCCACATATTCCAGCAACGACAATAAAGCCGGCGCCACCGGCGGGAATCGGAATGACCATGGCCTCGCGAAAAACATTATGGCTGGCGGCCCTTGCGCTGGCCTTCTCAGCGGCTGCCGGCATCGGCCAAACCGCCGAGCCCGCCAAGACGCAGGCCGACAAACCTCAGATCGACAGGCCCCTGGGCGTGGTCGAGCTGTTCACCAGCCAGGGCTGCAATTCCTGTCCGCCGGCCGATGCGTTGTTCGCCGAACTGGCCGCCAAGGAAGACATCGTCGCGCTCGCCTACCATGTCGACTACTGGGATTATCTCGGCTGGCAGGACACGCTGAGCCGCAAGGAGAACACCGAGCGGCAAAATGACTATATGCGCGCCTTCGGCAGCCGCTCCGTCTACACGCCGCAGGCCGTCATCAACGGCCGCGTCCATGTCAACGGCGCCAGCCGCGTCGATGTCGATGGCGCGCTGGCGCGGATGGCCAAGAGCGGCCAGGGCATGCGGGTCGCGGTCAAGGTCAGCCGGACCAGCGACCGCGTGATGATCGACGCCGGCGATGCCGGAAACGGTCCCAGCGATGCCCATGTCGTCATCGTCTATTTCGACCCGCCGCAGACGGTCAAGATCGGCCAGGGTGAGAACACCGGCCGCAAGCTGACCTACTGGAACGCGGTCTCGGGCATCCAGACCGCCGGTATGTGGCACGGCAAGGCGCAGCGCTATGAATTGCCGATGAGCGAGATCTCCAAGAAGGGCGGCTGCGCCGTGCTGCTGCAGTCGGTCGGCAGGGATGGTCTGCCCGGCCCCATTCTCGGCGCCGCCTTCATTCATAAGCCTTGAAGCTTTCACATCTCGATTGGCGCGTTCCGTTTCGCCGATAGCGAGACGATCGTCATTTCGTCATCCTGAGGCAGGGCAGGGCAAGGCAACGATGCGCTGACGCCACAGCTTTACAGGACCTTGATGTCGGCGGGACAGCACCCCTCTCTGGCCTGCCGGCCATCTCCCCCGCAAGGAGGGAGATTGGCAGCTTTGTCGTGTTCGCCATCTTGTTCGACATTGGAGATTGGCGAAAGCAGAAGTGAAATCCGATCTCTCCCCTTGCGGGGGAGATGTCCGGCAGGACAGGGGGTGGGAAGGATCGCTACAGAACAACGATCGTGCTCTGCCTCGCAGCATTGCCCCGCGCTCCGCCCCAAAAACAAAAAACCGACGTCAGCTTGCTTCTGACGTCGGTCATTTAGGTTTTGGGATCGTCGCACCCGATCCTTCCGAAGAAAGACCGAGGTTGGTTCGATCCGACGCAGACCCGTGGGCGGGGGGCTTGGGGTTTACGAGCCGGTGCCGGACCGAACCGTCTCAGGCAACGCGGGTAAACTCGTCGGACATTGGGGCAGGAGCGCGGATAAAAAACGGCGAGAATATGGCGAAGCATCACCAATTCCAACAAGGCGTTTCATAAAAGTGACTGGACGTTGCAGAAACAGCGCGCTTCCGCCCTGCTTCGCCGGGTCTTGCAATTCAGCTGCGAACGCGCCAACTTTGGTTGGCAAAGATTCATTTTGAAGGATCGAGGCATGACTGACGACAGCGGCGGGACGGGGGATGTTGACGCATCCGCAATATTGATCCCGCTGCACGAGGCGCGACCTGAGCGCCTCGATCAGCCGGTGCGGTTCGACCGGCGTGAACTGGACCAGATCCTGAGGCTCTACGGCCGCATGGTCGCCGCCAACCAGTGGCGCGACTACGCCATCGATCATCTCACCGACAGGGCTGTGTTTTCGGTGTTCCGCCGCACCAGCGAAGTGCCGCTGTTCCAGATCGTCAAGGACCCGAAACTGGCACGCAAGCAGGGCGCCTTTGCCGTTGTTGCCGCCGGCGGCCGCATCCTCAAGCGCGGCCAGGAGCTCGGCCGCGTGCTTGGCATCTTCGACAGCAAGCTGAAACTCGTCGAGGCCTAACCCTTTATTTTTGCTGGCGGAATTTTCGCTCCGGTAGCGAATCGGGATCGGGTGGAGCGAGCGCTCCGCCATTCAGCGGGAGCTGCATGAACACCGTGTCCAGCCAGCGCCCGTGCTTGTAGCCGGAGCCTTCTAGGCGTCCCGAATGGCGAAAGCCGAGCTTTTCGTGGAGCCGCACCGAGGCGCTCTCCGGCCGCCCGTCGCCGATCACCGCGATGACCTGACGGAAGCCCGCCGCCCGGCAGGACTCGATCAGGCTTTGCATAAGCAACAGCCCGACCCCCTGGCCCTTGGCCTCGGGCGCCACATAGACCGAATCCTCGACGATGAAGCGATAGGCCGGGCGCGGCCGGAAAGCGCCGGCATAGGCATAGCCGAGCACGGCGCCGTCCTTTTCTGCCACCAGATAGGGAAAGCCGCCAGCCACTAAGGTGTCGAATCGCTCGCCCATCTCGGCGCGGCTGGGCGGCTCCAGCTCATAACTCGCCGTGCCCTGGCTGACCGCGTCGGCGTAGATTTCCGTGATCCGGTCGAGGTCAGCCGCCGTTGCGGGCCGCATGATGATACTGCTCATTATTTATGCACGCCGTTATTCTGCCGTAATAACAGCAAAACCCGACACAAAAGAAAAGGGCGGCCGTTGGGCCGCCCTTTGGAACTCAATGGTCCAAGTCGCTGCTAACTAGCGGCGATCGCCCATGAACTGCAGCAGGAACATGAACAGGTTGATGAAGTCGAGGTAGAGCCTCAGCGCGCCCATGATCGCCTTGCGGCCGGCGACATCCGAAGCGTCGCCATCGAAATACATCTCCTTGATCTTCTGCGTGTCGTAGGCGGTGAGGCCCGCGAACACCAGCACGCCGATCGCCGAGACAGCGAAGGACAGCGCCGACGACTGCAGGAAGATGTTGATCACCGACGCGATGATGATGCCGAACACGCCCATGATCAGGAACGAGCCCATAGCGGTCAAGTCGCGCTTGGTCGTGTAGCCGAACAGCGACAGGGCGCCGAAAGCCGCGGCGGTGGCGAAGAAGGTCTGCGAAATGCTGGCCGTGGTATAGACCAGGAAGATCGACGACAGCGACAGGCCGACGAGGCCTGCATAGATCCAGAACGTCGTCTGTGCCGCCGCAACGCTCATCGACTGGACGCGGAACGACAGGAACAGCACGGCGGCCAGCGGGGCAAAAATCACCACCCAGCGCAGCGGCGAGCCGAAGATCGCGTAGCCGAAGGAGGTCAGCATCTGGCCGCTCGGCAGCGTTGCGACGGCCGAGGCCGGATCGGTGGTGGTGGCCAGCATGATCGTGCCGACCGCGGCAAGACCGGTGATGAGGAGGCCAAGCCCCATCAGATTGTAGACCTTGATCATATAGGCGCGCAGGCCCTGATCGATGCCTGCATCAACGCCGGCGCCGGGCACGGCGCGCGTCTGATAGTTGCGAATGGGTTCAGCCATGGGAGTCCTCTATTGCTTCTGCCCCGTCGGGTGTCAGGTCCACCGGACCCAGGCGCCGCTGGCGGGGCTCCAGCATGCCTACGGCGAAATATGATGGTAATTCGCGTCAAGAACAAGACCGTAACCGGGTGTAATGCTTCGTGAGGCATCCGCGATGCGGTTTTCCGGCCTTTGGCGGCCCAACATTACTCCGATTTAACCAAATCTCGGTCCCGGCGGGCGGAATTCAGAGCAATTCCAAAGCGTGCAGCGGTTTTGCGTCGGACTTGCGGTCGGTGAATAGTCAGAGGTTGCGCAGCACCGGCGCGGCCTTGTGGCCGAGCACCCGCCAGGTGCCGGCGAGACCGATGCCGACCGTGATGACAAGCGAAAACAGAATGGTCGCCACCGCCACCTCAGGCATGAAATGCGAAGGCAAGGTCATGATGCGGGCGACGACGAACCAGGCGGCCGCACCACCTGCCGCCAGGGCGAAGATCGCGGTGGCGAGCCCGATCAGCATGTATTCGAGCGAGAAGGCGGCAATCAGGGTCGTGCGTGTGGCGCCCAGTGTCTTCAGCACCACCGCGTCATGGATGCGCGCCCGGTTGCCGGCGGCAAGCGCACCGGCAAGCACCAGCACTGAAGCGATCAGCGCCACGCCGGCGGCAGCCCGGATCGCCGTGACGAGCTGCCCAACCAGCCGGTTGACGACGTCGAGCGCATCCTTGACCCGGACTGTCGTCACCGCCGGGAAGGCGCGGGTGACGGCATTGAGGATCCGCGCGTCGTCGGCCGTCGAGGCGGTCTTTTCGGTCAGCGTCGCCATCCAGCCATGCGGCGCCCCTGCGAATGTGTTGGGCGAGAACACCATGACGAAATTGATGCCCATGGTCTCCCATTCGACCTGACGGAAATTGGCGATCTTCGCCGTCACGTTGCGGCCAAGCACATTGACGGTGATCGTATCCCCAAGCTTCAGCCCGATCTCCTTGCCCTCCACGGCAGAGAACGAGACCAGTGGCTCGCCGCCATAATTGTCCGGCCACCAGCTGCCCTCGGTCAGCGTCGAGTTGTCCGGCTGCCTGGCGTCATAGGTCAGGCCGCGATCGCCTTTCAGCACCCAGGCGCCTTCCGCCGGCACCGTGACCTTGTCGACATCGACGCCGTTGAGCGCCATCACCCGGCCGCGCAGCATCGGCACCTTGGCCAGCGTCCCCTGCGGCGCCTGCTTGCCGATCAGCGTGGAAAACGCATCGACATCGCTGCTCTGGATGTCGACGAAGAAGAAGTTCGGCGCCCGCTCCGGCAGGCTGCCCGATATTTGTTGCCTGAGATTGCCGTCGATCAGCGCCAGCGTCACCAGCAGCGTCAGGCCGAGCCCCAGCGACAGCACCACCGATGGCGTCAAGGCGCCGGGTCGGTGGATGTTGCCGACGGCGAGCCGCAGCGCCACGAAGCGCACACGTGGGCTCTTCCTGGCCGCCCACTGCACCAGTGCGCCGACCAGGCGCAGCACCAGGAAAGCGAAGACGGTGGCGCCGACGAAGATCGAGGCGATGCGGCGGTCGCCTGAAAATAGGATGGCCAGCGCCGCCAGCAGCAGCGCGATACCGACGGCCGCCGCAACATAGGCAGGGCGCGGAAAGCCGCGGCCTTCGAGCCCCATCTCGCGAAACAGCGCGGTCGCCGGCACATCGCGGGCGCGGCCGAGCGGCAGCAGCGCGAAGGCCAGCGTCACCAAAAGGCCGAACAGCGCCGCCATGCCGAGCGCGCCGGGATAAAAGCCGCCTTCCGCCGGCACCGGAATGACCTGATGGAGGGCGGCACCGGCCGCGAACGGCATCAGCGCCCCGAGCACCAGGCCAAGCACGATGCCCAGGGCGGCGATGATCAGAATCTGCACCAGATAGACGGCAAAGACGAAGCCGCCCGAAGCGCCCAGGCTCTTGAAGGTGGCGATGACACCGCGCTTGCCGTCAAGATAGGCGCGCACCGCATTGGCGACGCCGACACCCCCGACCACCAGCGCCGTCAGCCCGACCAGCGTCAGGAATTGCGAGAAGCGTTCGATGTTGGACGACAGCGCCGGCGCCGCATTGCTGCGCGTGCGGATCGACCAGCCGGCCTGCGGAAAATCCTTGGCCGCCTGATCCTGGATGGCTTTCAGCCGCGCCTCATCGGCATCGGCGGGCAGCCGGATCTTGTAGGCGTTCTCGACCAGGCTGCCTGGCTGGATCAGCCCAGTGGCCGCCAGCCCGTCGGTCGAGATCATCAGTCGCGGCGCAAAGCCGAAACCGTCGGACACCGCATCCGGTTCGGTGACCAGCCTGGCGCGCAGTTCGAAGGTCGCGGTGCCGAGCTTCAGCCGGTCGCCGATCTGCAGATGCAGCCGTTCGAACAGCAGATCGGGTGCGGCAGCGCCGAAAACGCCGAACTCTTCGCCGAACAGTTCCTGCTTCGACAGCGCCGGCTCGGTCTCCAGCGCGCCATAGAGCGGATAGGCGTGGTCGACCGCCTTGGCCTCGACCAGCGCCTGGTCGGTTCCGTCGGCAAGACGCGCCATCGAACGCATGCTGGCGGTGCGCGAAACGACCCCCAGCCCGTCAAGGAAGCCACGCTCGGCCTGGCTGGCGTCGCGCTGGTTGATCTGGAAGCGGAGATCGCCGCCGAGCAGCGTCTGGCCCTGATTGGCGACACCGGCGGTGATCGAACGCGCCACCGAGTTGACGCCGCCGATGGCCGCGACGCCGAGCGCGATGCAGGCAAGGAAGATCAGGAAGCCGGACAAACCGCCGCGCATTTCGCGCAGCGAGAAGCGGACCGCAAGCTTCAGCGTCCGCGACAACGGCATCAAGCCGTCACCTTGACGGGCGCCGGCGCCTCGATCCGGCCCGACCGCATCGAAACCTGGCGCGAGCAGCGTGCCGCCAATGCCGGATCGTGGGTGACCAGCACCAGCGTCATGCCGCGCTCGGCCGCCTTGGCAAACAAGAGGTCGGCGACCTGCCGCCCCGTCGCCTGGTCGAGGTTGCCGGTCGGCTCGTCGGCAATGAGAATGCGCGGCGACGGCGCCAGCGCCCGGGCGATCGCCACGCGTTGCTGCTCGCCGCCCGACAATTCGCCGGGATAGTGGGTGACGCGATCGCTCAGGCCCACGGCCGCAAGTTCGCGCGCCGCGACCGAAAACGGATCGGCATGGCCGGCGAGTTCCAGCGGCACCGCGACATTTTCGAGCGCCGTCATGTTGGGAATAAGATGGAAGGACTGGAACACGATGCCAATGTTTCGGCCACGAAACGAGGCAATCTGGTCCTCGGTTTTGCCATTGAGCAGTTCGCCGGCGATTCGGACCGTACCCGAATCGACCCTTTCCAGGCCTGCCAGAACCATCAGCAGTGTCGACTTGCCCGAGCCTGAAGGGCCGACGATGCCGGTCGCCTCGCCAGCCGCCACATCGAGGCTGACACCCTTCAGCACATGCACGGAGGACGCCCCTTCGCCAAGTGTCAGCGATACGTCTTTCAGCGCGATGACGGCTTCTGTCAAAATGAAAGCGTCCTATATCAAGGGATGAAGGCTCTGCTTGCCGGATGCCGTCGGAAGAATTCCTTGGTCATATGGGGCTTGCCGCATGTCTTTCAAACGCCTGATTGCAGCAGGCTTCATCGTTTTCCTCGCCATTTGCGGCACCTTTTCGTCGGCGCTCGCCGAGCCGTTCAAGATCGTCGGCTTCGGTGACAGCCTGATGGCGGGCTTCGGCCTTGGGCCGGACCAGGGCTTTACCGAAAAACTGCAGGCCGCCCTTCGCGCCGCGGGTCGCGACGTGACCGTCGCCAATGCCGGCGTTTCCGGCGACACGACGAGCGGCGGCCTGGCTCGGCTCGATTGGTCGGTGCCCGACGGCACGCAGCTGGTCATTCTCGAACTCGGCGCCAACGACATGCTGCGCGGCGTCTCGCCCGACATCGCCAGAAAGAACCTGGATGAGATGATGGGCAAGCTCAAGGACCGCAGGATTGCCGTGCTGTTGGCCGGCATGCGCGCCGCGCCCAATCTCGGCGCCGACTACCAGAACGCCTTCGACGCCATCTTTCCCGACCTTGCCAGGAAATACGACGTTGCGCTCTACCCGTTCTTTCTCGACGGCGTCGCCGGTCAGCCCGGCATGCAACTCGAGGACGGCCTGCATCCGAGCCCTCAGGGCGTCGACCAAATGGTCGAACGCATCTTGCCGACGGTCGAAAAGGCGATCGCGGCGGCGCCGGGAGGTTCGTGAGATCGGACTAATTGCTTCCGCAGGGGAAACTTTTAACAAAGCCTGTGACCAACAAACCTCTTGCTCCGTTTGATTTTCGATGATTCGCTAGGGCTAATATTCGATTCGAGGAAGGGAGGCTCTTCATGCCGCGTCTTTTCACCGCCCTCGAAATACCGCGTGACGCCGCCCTTTCGCTGTCCCTGCTGCGGGGCGGCCTGCCCGGGGCCCGTTGGATCGACGTCGAAAACTATCATCTGACGCTACGCTTCATCGGCGATGTACCGGGTCATGTCGCCGACGAGATCGCCAACGCACTCGACCGCGTCCACCGCCCCTCCTTCCCGCTGACCCTGTCCGGCGTCGGCGCTTTCGGCCAGAAAAAGCCGCACGCGGTGTGGGCGGGCGCCTCCGCCTCGCCCGATCTTGCCGCCCTTCAGGGCGAGATCGACCGCATCTGCCAGCGGCTCGGCATTCCCGCGGATCCGCGCAAGTTCATGCCGCATGTGACGCTGGCGCGCTTACGCAATTCCACCCCGCTCGACGTCGCCCAGTATCTCTCGGCACGTGGCAATTTCTCGACATTGCCGTTCCGCATCGGCCGTTTCGTGTTGATGTCGTCGCGCGATTCGGTCGGCGGCGGCCCCTACATCGTCGAGGAAGCCTGGCCGCTATCGGGCAAGGACGCCCGTGCTTCGAGCCTTGTCGCCAGCGCCTCCGACGCTTCGCGGATCATGCGGTAGACCGAGGCAAAGGCCTCCGCCCCGTCATAATAGGGGTCCGGCACGTCGCGCGCATTGCCCTTGGCAAACTCCAGGAACAGGTGCACCCGGTCGTGCATGGCTGCCGGCGCCAACGCTTTCAGGTCGCGAACATTCGACCGGTCCATGCCGAGGATCAGGTCGAAGCGATGAAAATCCTCCGGCGTGACCTTGCGCGCCCTCTGCCGGGAAATGTCGATGCCGTGACGCACAGCAACCGCGATCGAGCGTGGATCGGGAGGCGAGCCGACCTCCCAGCCGCTGGTTGCGGCTGAATCGAGCAGCATATCCCCGCCCCATTCGCGCTCTGACAGCACGGCGCGAACAACCCCCTCAGCCAGTGGCGACCGGCAGATGTTGCCGAGGCAGACGAAAAGAATGGAATTTATGGGCTTCGCGCTCATCGATCCAACGCTATGGTGACGACTTCAGTCGAAATAGCATGGGAAGCTGACATGACGAGAGAGAAACTGGGCAAGGAAGCAGTCGCCGCAGCGTTGACCGGGCTCGACGGCTGGGCGCTGGCTGCCGATGGCGCCTCGATCAAGCGCACGTTCACCTTCGCGAATTTCTCCGAAGCCTTCGCCTTCATGACCCGCGTGGCACTGGCCGCCGAGAAGATGGACCATCATCCCGACTGGTCGAATGTCTACAAGACCGTCGACGTGACGCTGAACACCCACGATGCCGGTGGCGTGACGGCGCTCGATATCGATTTGGCGAAGAAGATGAACCGCTTTTTTGGTGGCTGAACCCCAGCGGTTTGCCAAATCGGCGCCGGCATCTTGTAGCCCGGGTCGGGTTTCACCACATTTTCGCTCGCGGGGCATGCGCTGGAATGCGCATGGACGCTCGCAAGGAGAAACTGATGGCGCAACAATCCGGTTTTGACTTCTTCGGCTTCGGCGGCAAGCTCGGCGACGAGAACGAAGTGCGCGAGAAATTCTGGCGCACGGCGAAGAAGGCCGCGCGGCAGATCCCCTTCATGGAAGAGGTCGTGGCCGCCTATTACTGCGCCATGGACAAGAACACGCCGCTGCGCGCCAAGGGCATTCTGCTCGCCGCGCTCGGCTATTTCGTGCTGCCGGTAGACGTCATCCCCGACTTCGTCCTCGGGCTTGGCTTCACCGACGACATCGCCGTGCTCACCGCCGCGATCACCGCTGTCAGCGCCCACATCACGCCGGCGCACCGGCAGGCTGCCAAGGACGCCATCGCCGACAAGGGCTGAGCAGGCCGGCGCCCGCGCAAATGCCTTTGGAGCCTGCGTTTGGCGGCAAAGCAAAAAGTCAAACTCTTGCCGCTTTCGTGGCCTCCAAGTCGCGAAAGGGACGTCGCGCCACCCGCTCGCAAGGCGGTGGCGCGGGAATGGCGGCGGTTTCCTGGGGTGCGGGTCCTTTTCTCAAAGGAAATTCACCGTTTGTTAACCCAGATTAAATCAAAATGAAGCGACGGGCAGGACGCCAAGCCGGCCTGCCGCCGCACCTTTGGAATACGGGAAAAACGATGCGCGGATTGATTGCTACAGTTTCGAGCCTGGTCCTGGTGGCCGTGGCAGCGCCGGCACTGGCGCAGTCGGCGACCAAGATCGGTCAGCACAATGCCTGGGGCACCTACAGCTACCAGGCATCGGGCGGCAAGGTCTGCTATGTCCTGACCGTGCCGACCGACAAGCAGCCGCCGACGCTCGACCATGGCGACATGTTCTTCTTCGTCAGCCAGCGGCCCGGCCAGCAGGTGTCCTACGAACCGCAATTCATCGCCGGCTACACCTTCCAGGAAGGCTCCAAGGCCACCGTCACCATCGACAAGAAGTCGTTCTCGATGTTCACGCGGGGCAAGTCGGCCTGGGTCGAGAACGCCGCCGAGGAACCGGTGCTGATCGCCGCCATGAAAACCGGCACCGACATGAAGGTGACGGCGAAGTCCGGACGCGGCAATCCCACCTCCTATGTCTTCTCGCTGAAGGGCATTTCGGCAGCGCTGTCCTCGATCGCCAAGTGCAAATAGGCAAAAGTGCAAATAGGCAAAGCTTCGTTTTGCCAAAGCGTCGTTTTTCATGACAGGCCGGGCGCAAAGCCCGGCCTTTTGCTTTTTCGGGCCGGCGTGTGTGCCGACGGTTCAGTCTTACATAGCCATTTTTTCACATTCGGCCTGAGCCTTCTTGGTCGACGTATCGATCATGAAGGCTTTGCCCTTGGCGTCGGTCATCATCATCATGCAGTGCTTGATTGGCTTTGCCATCTTCATCATCTCGGCGCCCATCTTTGCATCCGGCATCATGGTGCCCATATGCCCGTCCGGCATGATCGCCATCACTTCTCCACCCTTCATCATGGTCATCGTGCCCATCGCGTCTTCGGCAAGTGCCTGCGAGGCGGTTAGGCCGACGAGGCCGGCAATAACGGCAAGCTTGAAAGAGTTCATTCTGCATACTCCCATTTTGTAGGGGCATGGTTGCCCCCTTCGGATTTCGAAGGCGCGATGGGAAACGTTACGCAAACACGACCATGTGATCGGTTCTTTTGCGGCGGGAAGATGGGGCAAGGCCGCCGGATGATCGCAACAGGCTGTCAGCCAACGTGCATCGGGTTGCATTCTCCCTGCATGACTCCGCCGCCAACCTGTGCTATGCGCCGCGCTTCATGTCCGGCCCGATAAGTGAAATCGGCCGCAAACCGCTTATATCAGTGCAACCATGACCCTTTCATTCGATCTCACCGCTGATGGCGCCCGTGATGCATTGCGCGCCCGCGCCGCACAGCCGGAAAAGCAGTCGCTGATCGGCCTGACGCGGGCCGAGCTCGGCGAGGCCCTAGTGGCATCCGGCACCGTGCCTGAGCGCCAGGCGAAGATGCGCGCCCAGCAGCTCTGGCACTGGATGTATGTGCGCGGCGTTTCCGACTTCGCCGGCATGTTCAACATCTCCAAGGATTTGCGCGCCGAACTCGACAAGCATTTTACGGTTGCCAGGCCGGAGATCGTCGAGGAGCAGATTTCCTCCGACGGCACCCGCAAATGGCTGTTCCGCTTTCCGCCGCGCGGCGCCGGCCGGCCGGTCGAGATCGAAACCGTCTATATTCCAGAGGAAGGCCGCGGCACGCTCTGCATCTCCTCGCAGGTCGGTTGCACGCTGACCTGCTCGTTCTGCCATACCGGCACACAGAAGCTGGTGCGCAATCTGATGGCGGAGGAAATCCTCGCCCAGTTGCTCACCGCCCGCGACCGGCTTGGCGATTTCCCCGACCGCGACACGCCCGACGGCGCCATCGTGCCGGCCGAGGGCCGCAAAGTGTCCAACATCGTCATGATGGGCATGGGCGAGCCGCTCTATAATTTCGAGGCAGTGAAGAAGGCGCTGCTGATCGCCTCCGACGGCGACGGCCTGTCCTTGTCGAAGCGCCGCATCACGCTGTCGACCTCCGGCGTCGTGCCCGAAATCTTCCGCACCGGCGAGGAGATCGGCGTCATGCTGGCGATCTCGCTGCACGCCACCAATGACGATTTGCGCGACCTGTTGGTGCCGATCAACAAGAAGTACCCTTTGAAGGAGTTGATCGCCGCCTGCCGTGCCTATCCCGGCCTGTCCAACGCCAAGCGCATCACCTTCGAATACGTGATGCTGAAGGACGTCAACGATTCCATCGAGGACGCCAGGGGCCTGATCAAGCTGCTCAAGGGCATTCCGGCCAAGATCAATTTGATCCCGTTCAACCCGTGGCCGGGCACCAACTACCAGTGCTCGGACTGGGAGACGATCGAGAAATTCGCCGACTACATCAACAATGCCGGCTATGCCTCGCCGATCCGCACGCCGCGCGGCCGCGACATCCTGGCCGCCTGCGGCCAGCTGAAGTCCGACTCCGAGCGGATGCGCAAGGTCGACCGGCTGGCCCTGGAAGCAATGATGATTGCGGGGCACGGCGAGGCGTGAGCCGCTTCGCCTGGCTCAGACGCCTCGCCGTAGTAGCAGTCGGCTACCTCTTTGCCGTGCTGACCTCGATCCTGGTGCCCGTGCTGCTGATCGCCCTCCTGGAAGGGATAGAAGACGGCAACTGGTCGATCATCTTCGCATTCGACTGGCTGGGCTCGTTCCCGCTCGCCGTGTTGACCGTGATGGTCGGCGCGCTGTTGATCGTCGGCCCCGCGATCTTTGTCGCCGAACGGCTGTCGCTTCGAGGATGGTTCTTTTTTGCAGCCACGGGTGCGGTTACCTCCACCGCCTTCGGTGTTTCCATCCCGCGCTCGGCCGGAAGCTTTGTTTTCAATCCGGGCTATCTCGGTTTCCTGGCCACGGCCGGCATTGCCGCCGGTTCGGTCTACTGGCTTCTGGCCGGGCGTAAGTCCGGTCACCTCACACGCCGGGATCTGGGATGAGCCGCCTCATTGCTTACCTCGTCCGTTTCGCCGTCATCCTGTTCGGCTATGCGGTGGCCTCGCTGGCGGCGAGCGCCTTCCTCAACATCCTGTTCCTGGCCTCGCTCGGCTACATGCCGGAGCACGCGCACCCGACGGCAACCGCCTCCCTGTATTTCTCAATTCCCTTCGTCGCCCTGTTCGTCGCCTATTTCGCCTTCATGCCAGCGGCGATCGTCATCCTGCTTGCCGAGCTCCTCGGCCGGCGCGACTGGTTGTTCTATACGCTGGCGGGCGCGGTGGTCGCGGCCGTTTTCCTCGGCCTGGTCGACAATGCCCGTGACTCGGCTTTCGCGGTCAGGGAGACCAGCGCCATCATGGCAGTGGTCGGCGGCGGCATGGTCGGCGGCATCTTCTACTGGCTTAGCGCCGGGCGCTGGGCCGGAAGCTGGTGGTTGAAGGATGAGAAGGCGCCTACTTCGCCTGGGCCGTCAGGATCTTGAGAGCGAAGGCGGAGAACACGCCGGCAAAGAGATAGTCGACCACCCGCGTCACGCGCGGGCTGGCCTTCATCGCCGCCGAGAATTTTTCCGCCGCCAGCACCATCGGCGCGGTCACCGGGATCGACAGCACGATGAACATCGCGCCGAGGAAAAACAGCTTTCCCGGCGCATTCGGATCATGCGCGGAGACGAACTGCGGCAGGAAGGTCATGAAGAACAGGATGATCTTCGGGTTGAGCAGATTGACGCCGAGCCCCGCCGCCCAGCTGCGCAACAGCGAAATCTGAGGCCCCGTCTTCTTTTCCGGCGAAAACGCCGAGCCCCTGGTGATCGCCTGCCAGGCGAGGAAGACCAGATAGCCGGCGCCAAAGATCTTCAGCACGAAGAAGGCCATCGGCGAGGCGACGATCAGCGCCGAGACACCGACCACAACCAGCGTGGTGTGGATCAGCGTGCCGCACAGCGCGCCCGCCATCGAGGCAAAGCCGGTGGCGCGGCCCTGGCTCAGCGTGCGCGAGACGAACAAGGTCATGTCCGGTCCGGGGGTGATCGCCAGGATTACGGTGGCGATGGCGAACTGGAGCAGCGTGGCTGTGTCTGGGATGAACGACATGGACGGCCCTTTGGCTCGGGAACACGCAAGCCTATAATGGATACCAACCATCGCTGCCAGCAACTGGACGGCTGAAAGGCTGATCCAGCGCCTAGGCGTGTCCCGTTGACCCAACGGTCCGCGGCGTTCGTCTCTTGCGCAGCCCGGAAACGGCGTGATACCTCGCCCGCCGAGAACTCGTGATCGCGGAACCGCCAAATGTCAGAAGCAAAAGACGTCAAGAAAGTCGTGCTCGCCTATTCCGGCGGCCTCGACACATCGATCATCCTGAAATGGCTGCAGACCGAACTCGGCGCCGAGGTCGTCACCTTCACCGCCGATCTCGGCCAGGGCGGCGAACTCGAGCCGGCCCGCCGCAAGGCCGAGATGATGGGCATCAAGGATATCCGCGTCGTCGACGTGCGCGAGGAATTCGTCTCAGATTTCGTCTTCCCGATGTTCCGTGCCAACGCCGTCTATGAAGGCACCTACCTGCTTGGCACCTCGATCGCGCGGCCGCTGATCTCCAAGCATCTGGTCGAGATCGCCAGGGAGACCGGCGCCGACGCGATTGCGCATGGCGCCACAGGCAAGGGCAACGACCAGGTTCGCTTCGAGCTTTCGGCTTACGCGCTGAACCCCGACATCAAGGTCATCGCGCCATGGCGCGACTGGTCGTTCAAGTCGCGCACCGACCTGATCAATTTCGCCGAGCAGCACCAGATACCGGTGCCGAAGGACAAGAAGGGCGACGCGCCGTTCTCGGTCGACGCCAACCTTCTGCATTCGTCTTCCGAGGGCAAGGTGCTGGAAGACCCGTGGAGCGAGCCGCCGGAATTCGTCCACCAGCGCACCGTTTCGCCAATGGATGCGCCGGACAAGGTCACCGAGATCGAGATCGAATTCCTCAAGGGCGACCCGATCGCGCTCAACGGCAAGAAGCTGTCGCCGGCCACCATGCTGGCAGCGCTCAACGATCTCGGCCGCGACAACGGCATCGGCCGGCTCGACCTGGTCGAGAACCGCTTCGTCGGCATGAAGTCGCGCGGCGTCTACGAGACGCCCGGCGGCACCATCCTGATATCGGCCCACCGCGCCATCGAATCGATCACGCTCGACCGTGGTGCCGCGCACCTGAAGGACGAGTTCATGCCGCGCTACGCCGAGCTGATCTACAACGGCTTCTGGTTCGCGCCCGAACGGCTGATGTTGCAGGCGATGATCGACAAGAGCCAGGAAGACGTCGAGGGCACGGTGCGCCTCAAGCTCTACAAGGGCAACGTCATGGTCACCGGCCGCAAGTCGAAGAAGACGCTTTATTCCGATGCACTGGTGACCTTCGAGGACGACCGCGGCGCCTACGACCAGAAGGACGCCGCCGGCTTCGTCCGCCTCAATGCGCTGAGGCTGCGCACGCTGGCAGCACGCAGCCGCAAGAGCTGACCATCATATGGCATGTCCAAACCCGGCTTTGGCCGGATTTGGACTGCTACCGCGACGCGAGTCATAATCTGCCGGCTAAATATCCAAGTCCGACACATGCGGATAGATGTGGACCACATAGCGACTGAGAGCATGTCGTTCGGAAAGCCCCATGATATGGTGGGCGACCTTGTACGCGGCCTCCCACTCCGCTCTTGTTTCGGGTCCTCCGATGTCCCGGTCTCCGACGAAATTCGCCAGCACGAGCCAAGCTTTGCACCCCTCGCGACGAAGGAAGTGCAAATGGGAAAGCCGGTTTGCCAATTGATAAAATACATCGACCCACGGCGCGCGCGGTCTTGCTCCGAGGTATTCGATAGTCTGAGCCAGCGCTTTCTCGATGACCATGCGCGATCTCGGACCGGCCGATGAGGCTGGCGAACACAACTCGGCAATATGCGCCTTCGCCTCGACCAGCAGAATATCTCCTGCACTCGTCCTGCCAAGCGCGTCCCACTGGGGTCCGCGTTGGGGCCAATACTCCGAGAGACGACCGGACAACTCACCAACACCGACCAGATCGAGAAAATCGCGATCACGGTACTCTGCGTAGTCATCATTCGCTATCGGTGACAGCCAAACCGTCGACGCTGCAGTTGCAACAAATTCACCAAGGGGCCCGCTGAGCACGCGTGGAGTTCTATTCACCGCGCGCTGTATCCATTTCAGGCTGCCGCGCTGGCCGACCTTCTGAACGACCCTAGACATCTTGCGCCCCCGATTCTTCCCATTCCCTGGCTTTGATGCGAAAGCCTGCTCATTCAGTCACAGCTCGGTCTCGCCCAGACTGTAACCGGCACCGGGGTTCCAGCCATGGCCGCGCAGGAAAGTTGCGGTCGACGCTAGCACGTCAGCATCAATAGAAAAGCCCGGCGCATGGCCGGGCTTTCTGCAATACGGAGATCTTTTACAGAGACGTCTCTTCAATCGCCATCGATCGCCGTGGCGATGCGGGCGATGGCCTGTTGATAGACGCTGGCGGAATTCCAGCCGGCAATGGCGCCGATATTCGACTGCGCGCTCGCGCCGGCCCGCCAGCCATGACCCTTGAGGAAGTTGGCGGTGGAAGCCAACGCAGTGGCCTTGTCGCGCAGGTTTCCGCTGCCGACGCCGTACTTCAAGACATTTCCGGGCAGGAACTGCGTGTGGCCGATCTCGCCATGCGCGGCGCCGACCGACGAGGAGGTCAACGCGCCGCGATCGACCAGCTTCAGGGCCGCAATGGCATGTGGGTAAAAGAATTCCGGGCGGCGGCAATCGTAGGCCAGCGTCAAAATGGCAGAGACCGTATTCTGGTTGCCCATCGCCGAACCGAAGCCAGTCTCCATTCCCCAGATGGCGAGCAGCACGCCTGGCGACACGCCATAGTTGCTTTCGATTTTGTCGAACAGCGCCGCGTTCGACTTCTTCAGCGCACGGCCTTTGGAAATGATCGCAGCGCCGCCACGGCGCTTCATGAAATCTTCCACCGAGCCGCTGAAAGCCTTGTGAATGCCGCGGTCGACGGAGATCGTCCTTGTCGCGTAGGTCGCGCCGGCCAGAGCGGCCAGACCCTTGGGGCCCACACCTTCGGCCCTGGCCTCCGCGGCGAACTCCGGCTTCCAGGCTTCGAAGCCGGCGCCAGTCTTGCCACAGCTGGCCGCAGCCTGCGCGCCCGTCGCCAGCGCAAGCACCGCCACCACCGCGGTCACAAAAATTCTACCCTTGGCAAGTAATGCCATGCTTTTCTCTCCTGATTGCCTGAATCACGTCCCGTTTGCGAATTTGCCAGCGAAACCCGCACTTGTCACTGTCTCTGCTGCAGTGCTGGCGAATGCCGGGGAATTTGCCTACGATCAAGTGAATATTGTGGCGGGGGCGAAATAGCCATGGAAGACGTTGATGTCGTGATCATCGGCGCCGGCTCGGCGGGTCTGGCCGCGGCCAGGACCTTGCAGGCAGCCGGCCTCTCCTTCAAGCTGCTCGAAGCGATGGGCCGCATCGGCGGCCGCGCATGGACCAGCGACCAGCATTTCGGCATCCCCTTCGACATCGGCTGCGCCTGGCTGCACGCCGCCGACCGCAACCCCTATTATCCGGAAGCCCAGGCGGCCGGCTGGACGCTGCATCACCACGACATGAATGTCGACCATCTCTATTATCGCAAGCGCAAGGCAAGCGAGGCCGAGGAAGCCGAGATGAAGGCGGCCGACGCGCGGCTGTTCGAATTGCTGGCCAAGCATGAGGTAAAGGAGGGCGACGACGACCGGCTTTCGGCGCTGCTCGCCAAGGGCCACGCGCCGCGCGCCGCCGCAACCTTCGCCGGGCCGATGGATTTCGGTGCCGACGAGGACGAGATTTCGATCCTCGACTTTCAGGCAGCCGCCGATCTCGACCCCAACTATTTCAGCAAGGAAGGCTTTGGCGCGCTGGTCGCCCGCTTCGGCGCCGACCTGCCGGTCGAATTGTCGACGCCGGTGCGCAGGATTCTGTGGGACGTGCCAGGCGTCGCGTGCGTCACCGATCGCGGCACCGTTCGTGCCAAAGCGGTCATCGTCACGGCCTCGCCTGCGGTGCTCGCCTTTGAGGAGATCGAATTCTCGCCGGCACTTCCCGACACGCATTTTGGTGCCTTCTTCGACCTGCCGATGGGCATGCTGACCAAATTGCCGGTCGAGATCCGGGGCACCAGGCTTGGCCTGCAGCCTTTCGACGACCTTTTGATCGAGCGCATGGCCCGGCACGACATCTATTTCCTGTGTTTCCCTTTCGACCTCGACCTGATGGTCGGTTTCGTCGGCGGCGACTTCGCCTGGGAGATGTCTGCAGCGGGCGAGGCGGCGGGCATCGACTTCGTCGTCGACCGGCTGTGCGGCATTTTCGGCAGCGACACCCGCAAGCACGTGGCGCGCGCCATGATGACCAATTGGGGCGGCGAGCGCTTCGTGCGCGGCGCTTACGCTGCAGCCCGACCCGGCCGGTCGCTGGCCCGTGCGACGCTGATGCAGCCGGTGGCGGAAAAAATCTTCTTCGCCGGCGAGCACCTCGCCGGTCCGCTCATCCAGACGTGCGGTGGGGCAAGGCTGTCGGGCGAAGCGGTGGCAAGACAGGTCGTCGCCCAGCTTGCGGCAAAATAGCCTCGATCGGAACACCGGCCGGCGGTTCGCGTTGGGCACGGGCCGCCGTGCACCTATATGCTGGCTCTGAAGGTTTGAGACCAACATGAAACTCTTCGACTGCCCGCATTGCGGCCACCGCCTCTATTTCGAGAACGCCCAGTGCCTGAACTGCTCGAGCTTCGTGCTCTACGATCCCGAGCATGCGCGTTTTGCGCTGTCGGGTGTCGACGGCATCTTCCAGTGCACCAATGCGGATGAATGCGCCTGCAACTGGATGGCCGAGCCGGGACAGGCTTTTTGCCGCGCTTGCGTGCTGAACCAGCTGATCCCGGATCTGTCGGTCGACGGCAATCGCCGCCGCTGGATCCGCGTCGAGGCGGCGAAGAAGCGTGCCATCTATTCGCTGCTCGCCGTCGGACTGTCGGTCGCGCCCAAGCAGAACCCTGCCGACGAGGTCGGCCTTGCCTTCGACTTGCTGGCCGATCCGATCGGCGGCGGTCCCGGCGGTGAGCGCATCCTGACCGGCCACGACAATGGCCTGATCACGCTCAACGTCGCCGAAGCCGACTCGGCCGAGCGCGAAAGGCGGCGCATCGAGATGGGCGAGATCTATCGCACCTTGCTTGGCCATTTCCGCCACGAACTCGGCCATTACTACTGGGATCGCCTGATCCGCGACGATCCCCAGAGGCTGGAGTCCTTTCGTGCGCTGTTCGGCGACGAACGCGCCGATTACGAACAGGCGCTGAAGACCTATTATGCGAGCGGCGCGCCACCCGACTGGCAGCAAAGCCACATCTCGGCCTATGCCACTTCGCATCCGTGGGAGGACTGGGCGGAAACCTGGGCCCACCATCTGCACATCACCGACACGCTGGAAATGGTCCATGCACTGAACTTCCCGCTCGGCCGGCTTGAGACGGTGGAGGCCAACGACTTGCCGCAAGGCGACACCGGCGGCGGACTGCAGGCGGCGCCCTCGGAGCCAGCCGCAGCACCTGAGCCTTTCGAAAAGATCCTCGCCCGCTGGCTGGTGCTGTCGGAAGCCTCCAATTCGATCAACCGCTGCATGGGCCTGCCCGACCTCTACCCCTTCGTCATTTCAGATGTCACGGCGCGGAAATTGGCCTTCGTTCACGAACTTCTGACTGATTTGCCAAAGGAAGCCGGAACAAATCGTGAGTTGGCGCAGGCGTTTTAGCGGGAACGCATGCGCCACTGCCCCGTTTTCGCTGGCGAGGGACCATGAAAACGGAGAGAAAACCATGAAATCCGTATTGTTTCCCGCAGTCGCCGGAATACTGACGATGATGTCGGGCGCCGCGTTTGCCGACACCGCCGTCTCCGCCGTCACCGATCTCAACGTGCGCGCCGGCCCCGGTCCGCAATATCCGGTGATTGGCGTGCTCGCCGCCGGCCAGTCGGCGACACTCAATGGCTGCATCGAAAACAGCAAATGGTGCACCATCGCCGAAGCCGGCGGTCAGGGCTGGGTCTATTCCGACTATGTGACGGCTGATTTCGGCGGCAGCCGGGTGGTGCTGACGCAGCGGCCGCACGGTTCCAAAGTCGCGATCGTCTCGCCGCCGGAGGGCTACTCGACCGACTACACCGGAGCGATCATCGCCAGCGATCCGCTCAACGATGCCTTTCCCCCGCCTCCGACCGAGGTCAGAACCTATGTCGGCGCGCATCGCCTCGACCCCGTCTATCTCGATGGCGAGGTGGTGACCGGCGCGACCTTGCCCGACACGGTCGAGCTGCGCGAAATTCCGGACTACAACTATCGCTATGTCTATGTGAACGGTCAGCCGGCGCTGGTCGATCCGTCGACGCGCCGCATCATGTACGTCGTGCGTTGACGTTGCGAGGCGACCGCTGCGAAGCGCAGCGGCGGTCGCCTCTCGCATGTCGCCACGTCGGATCGGTCCGTGCGAACCGTCGAAGTCCGCGAGGCAGATATGATTGCGCGCGAGACGGCGATCTCCTAGATCATGCGACCTGAAGCACTTGCCCCCGAAGCACTTGCCCAAGGAATTCGCGTGATCGACCCTGCCGACTTCGAACGCTACCGGCATTCGCCGAATGCCAGGACGACCTTGCCGCGCCTGTTCGTGGGAACGGCGATCGTCGTCCTGTTCTGGGCCGCAACGACCGTGGCCGTGCTGTTCGGCGGCGCCTATCTCTTCTTCACCTGGCAGGCATCTGCGGCTCCGTCAGCCGATGGAGCGATGCAGGACTTCCTCGCCTCGCCGATCGGCATCCTCACCGCGCTCACCTCTTTTGCCGGCATCTGGATCGGCCTGTGGATCGCCATGCGCTGGGTTCATGGCGAGAAGCTGTCGGCACTCTTCAGCGTCAGCCGTCGTGTGTCGCGGTCGGGCTTCCTCAAGGGGCTGATCGCGGTACTGATCACCTCGTTTCTGTCCGAAATCCTGCTTTATCTGCTGCAGCCCGAGATTGCGCGCGGCCCGATCAGCCTGTCGTCCTGGCTGCTGTTCCTGATCCCGATCGTCGCGCTCACCTTGCTGCAGACATCTTCGGAAGAGGTGCTGTTTCGCGGCTATCTGCTGCGCGGTCTCGCAAGCCGGTTCAAGAGCCCGTTCATCTGGGCGTTGCTGCCGGCCCTGCTGTTCACCTCGCTGCATTGGAGCAATAACTCGTCGGCCGCCATCAACGCCTGCGTGCTGGCTTCGGTCGCCGCTTTCGCGCTGCTTTTGACGCTTGTGGTCTATGCGACCGGCAATCTCGGGGCTGCGTTCGGCGCCCATCTCGGCAACAATCTGAGCGGATTCCTGCTGATCTCGCACCAGCAGAGCTACAATTCCTTCGCCTTGTTCGTCGCCAAGCCGCTCGAAGGGGCGGGCTGGATGGTGTCGGATGCAATTCTGATTGCCCTGATCGGCATCGCCTGCAGCCTGCTGACGGTTGCGTTGCTGCTGCATCCACGCTCGGTCCTCAAGGTCACGGCCGACCGTTCGGAAGCGAGCGGCGCGAATTGATTCCGCTCGGCGCGACGCGATCGGCAAGGGCGTCAACCAGGCCTTGTCTTGACTCTGCCGCAGATTTCCTGTCTACACGCCCCGAATTCCGCGACGAGTATCCCTCCGAGCAAGCCGACCAGGACGCCGAAGCCTCTTTGAGGTGAAGTGCTGTAAATCGATCCTGGAGGCCAACACCCGGCAGCGCTGAGCGCCCCCGGGTGCTTTTTGGTATTGGCTTTTGCTTGGCGACCTGGCGCGAACGCATTACCTCTCGGGTCGAATGAACCGGGATCAAAGGACGCAAGATGTTTGAATCGCTTCAGGAGCGCCTTGGCTCCATCCTGAACGGCCTGACCGGCCGCGGCGCGCTGTCGGAGGCTGATGTCTCGGCCGCGCTGCGCGAAGTGCGCCGTGCGTTGCTCGAAGCCGACGTGGCGCTGGAAGTGGTGCGCTCCTTCACCGACAAGGTGCGCGAGAAGGCCGTCGGCGCCGCCGTGGTCAAGTCGATCAAGCCCGGCCAGATGGTCGTCAAGATCGTCCATGACGAGCTGGTCGAGATGCTCGGCGCCGAGGGCGTCGCCATCGACCTCAACGCGCCGGCCCCGGTCGTCATCATGATGGTCGGCCTGCAGGGCTCCGGCAAGACGACCACGTCGGCCAAGATCGCCAAGCGCCTTTCCGAGCGTCAGAACAAGAAGGTTCTGATGGCCTCGCTCGACACGCGCCGCCCGGCCGCGCAGGAGCAGCTGCGCCAGCTCGGCGAGCAGGTCAAGGTGGCGACGCTGCCGATCATCGATGGCCAGTCGCCGGTCGACATCGCCCGGCGCGCCGTCCAGGCGGCCAAGCTCGGCGGCCATGACATCGTCATCCTCGACACCGCCGGCCGCACCCATATCGACGAGCCGCTGATGGTCGAGATGGCCGACATCAAGAAGGTGTCGAGCCCGCATGAAATCCTGCTGGTCGCCGACTCGCTGACCGGCCAGGACGCCGTCAACCTGGCCAAGAGCTTCGACGAGCGCGTCGGCATCACCGGGCTGGTGCTGACCCGCATGGACGGCGACGGCCGTGGCGGTGCCGCCCTTTCCATGCGTGCCGTCACCGGCAAGCCGATCAAGCTGATCGGCACCGGCGAAAAGATGGACGGGCTGGAGGAATTCCACCCCAAGCGCATCGCCGACCGCATTCTCGGCATGGGCGACATTGTCTCGCTTGTCGAAAAGGCCGCCGAGAACATCGACGCCGAACAGGCGGCGGCGATGGCCAAGAAGATGCAGTCGGGCAAGTTCGACCTGAACGACCTCGCCGGCCAGCTTCAGCAGATGTCGAAGATGGGCGGCATGGGTGGCATCATGGGCATGATGCCCGGCATGGGCAAGATGAAGGACCAGATGGCCGCTGCCGGTCTCGACGACAAGATGTTCGGCCGCCAGCTCGCCATCATCTCGTCGATGACCAAGGCCGAGCGCGCCAACCCCGATATCCTCAAGCACTCGCGCAAGAAGCGCATCGCCGCCGGTTCCGGCACCGACGCCGCCGAGATCAACAAGCTCCTAAAGATGCATCGCGGCATGGCCGACATGATGAAGGCGATGGGCGGCAAGGGCAAAGGCGGCGGCCTGATGCGCGGCATGATGGGCGGCCTTGCCTCCAAGATGGGCCTCGGCGGCATGATGCCGGGCATGGGCGGCATGGGCGGCGGCATGCCAGACCTGTCGAAGATGGATCCCAAGCAGCTCGAAGCCTTGCAGAAGCAGGCGCAGGCGGCCGGCCTCGGCGGCATGAAGGGCCTGCCCGGTGGTCTTCCCGGCGGCGGTGGCCTGCCAGGTCTGCCCGGCGGCATGAAGCTGCCGGGACTTCCCGGCATGGGCGGCGGCGGACTGCCCGGGCTTGGCAAGAAGAAGTGAGGACGCGATGAACGAAGAAAAGGACATGGCCGACGCACGCACCATCCTGGCCGACTATCGCGCCTCGATCGACAACATCGATGCGGCACTCATCCACATGCTGGCCGAGCGCTTCCGCTGCACCAAGGCGGTCGGCGTGCTGAAGGCGACGCATGGCTTGCCGCCGGCCGACCCGGCACGCGAGCAGCAGCAGATCGCCCGCCTTCGCCAGTTGGCGAAGGATGCGCATCTCGACCCGGATTTCGCGGAAAAATTCCTCAACTTCGTCGTCCGCGAAGTGATCCGCCACCACGAACAGATCGCCGCTTCCAACGGTGTGACGAAAGCCGGCTGAGAAACCAGTGCATATCGCCCAAAACTGCGCAGCGGCTTTGGGATAACGAAAACCACAAACCAACTAACGAAATCAGAGTTTTTAGGAGAAAAGAAATGCCCTTGAAGATCCGACTGGCCCGCGCGGGCTCGAAGAAGCGTCCTTACTACCACGTTGTCGTTGCCGACGCCCGTTCCCCACGCGATGGCCGTTTCATCGAGTCGCTCGGCTCGTGGAACCCGCTGCTGCCCAAGGACGGCGAGCGCGTCAAGGTCGACGCCGACCGCGTCAAGCATTGGCTGTCGCATGGCGCCCAGCCGACCGACCGCGTGCTGCGCTTCCTCGACGAGGCCGGCCTTGCCAAGCGCGACGCCCGCTCCAACCCGAAGAAGGCCGAGCCGGGCAAGAAGGCGCAGGAACGGGCTGCTCTGCTGAAGAAGGCGCAGGAAGACGCTGCCGCCGCTGTCGCGGCCGCTGCGGCTGCGCCGGCCGAGGCGGAAGCTGCCACCGCCGAATAAGTATTGCCGTATCGCATTCACGAAAACGGCGGGCCTGTGCCCGCCGTTTTTGTTTGAACGCTGCCGCCCAAGTCTACTCTTCGCCGAGGCGTTTCAGATTGGCGAGGCCGGCCTCGAAATCCTTGCCGATCAGCGTGTCGAAGTTCATGAACAGGCCCATCAGCTTGGCGATGAAGGGCCGGCTGCCGCGCATCGCCCATGTGACGGCGGTGTTGTCGCCCGAAGGCTTCAGAGTGAAGTCGACACTGTTGTTGGCCCTGAACGGCTTCTCGAAGTCGAGCTTGAGCGACACCAGCGAGGACGGCACCGAATTCGTGATCTCCATGCGTCCCTTGCCGGCCTTGGCGTTGCCTTCCCAGGCATAGGCCGCGCCCTTGCCGCTTGTCGGGCCGGAGAGCGTGCGCTTCATCTGAGGGTCGAGCTTTTCGTAAGGCGACCATGTCGGCCAGCGGCTGAAATCATTAATCAGCGGAAAGATCGCTTCCGGCGGGGCCTTGATGCTGGCCGTGCGGGTGGTGACGAAATCGTTTGGCCGTGTTGCCGCATAGATAAGCACGGCGGCGATGATGACGACCAGGATGATGAGGATGGTGCCGAACATTTCTCTCTCCTTCGTATCTATCGGCTGAACGGGATCAGTGCGCGCACCCGGGGGTCGCGCAGGTACAGGCCGCCCCACAGGATGACGCCGAGATAGACGCCGAACAGCGTGTGCGAGAACAGTGGGTTGTCGACACGCACATTGGTGGCGATGGCGCCGCCCATATAGGCGGTGAGCAGGATGGCGCCGAGCACCGAGGTGCGCGGCAAGGCGTAGAGCGCGGTCGAGATCAAACCGATGATGCCGAGCATGCGCGCGACATTGACGTCGGCCGGCCAGCCGAGCGGCACCATCGTCTGCGTGACGATGTCGAGCGGCGGCAGTTTGATGACGCCGTCGAAGATCATGAACAGCACGATGACGCCGCTGAGTGCGCGGCCGGTCCACAGGGCGCCCGCCGAGACGGGCGCGGTTTCGGAAATGCTCATAGTGTTTCCTCCAAGTTTCGAGCCCTATACACTGGGGTCAAGCCAAGGACGCGGTATGCGTCGGCGATCCGACACGGGTAGGATTCTTTTTGGCGCCGGTGGCAGCAAAGCCGTTCTGTCGCGATCCTTCGCCAGCGTTCGCGCTTCCACATCGCTGCGGCCGACAGAACCCTGTGTCGAGCACCTAAGAAAAATAGAACTTCTCCGGCGGCAGCATCTTCGGCGGCGTCTCGCCCAGCGCTTCGAACACCGAGATCTCGCAGACGCGGCAGAGACCGTCGAGGGCGAGGTCGTTGGCCTCGGTGCCGAACGGATCCTCGAGTTCTTCGGAAAGCGCGTCGAGGCCGAAGAAGGTGTAGGCGATCAGCGCCGTGAACAGCGGCGTTGCCCAACCGGCGGTCGAGATCAGGCCGATGGGCAGAAGCAGGCAGACGATGTAGGCCGTGCGATGCACCAAAAGCGTATAGGCGAAGGGCAAGGGCGTGCCGGCGATGCGCTCGCAGCCCGCCTGGATGGCGGTGATCGATGCCCGCCTTTCATCGAGGAGGCGGAACCCGATTGGATGGAGCTGACCGGCCCGACGCTGCGCGTTGGCGCGCCGGCCCATGCGCCTGACCATCTCGTCCGCCGGGTTGGCGAAGTTCGCGGCCGTATCCGCCTCGGCGGCGATGAAGGCACGGGCTTCTTTCATGCTGTCGATCTTGCGCAACTGGCCGCGCAGGAAATGACAGAAGGCGAGCGCCTCCATCAGCAGCGCGCGCTGTTCGGCCGGATCGGCGATGAGACTGGTGGTGGCGCGCGCCAGATTGCGGATTTCGAAGTCCAGCGTGCCCCACAATTTGCGCGCCTCCCACCAGCGGTCGTAGGCGGCGTTGTTGCGAAACGACAGATAGATCGACAACGTGACGCCAACCAACCCAAAAGGCGTGATGTTGAAGACGCTGAAATCGAGATGGAACTGGCGCGCCACGGCAAGGATGACCGCGGAATAAAGCGCGAAACCCAGGATCTGCGGCAGGATACGTGGCACCACCGAACCGCGCATGACGAAGAACAGCTGCAGGAAGGTGGGGCGCGGGCGAACGATCATCGAGAGCCTTTCACGGACCGGCACCTGGTCCTCAGCCTCTCTAGTGTGCGAGGCAATAGGCCGGCAAGCTCAGCCGTCAGCGACATCGCCATGTCGTGCGTGCAGCCGTGCCACTATCGGTATGCTTCGGCGGCAGATATTGAAGAGCCTGCGCCCTGCATCAGTCGAGAGGAAAAAATGGCCGGCGAGACCGATCTGAGGACACTGCTGGCATCGATGACGCCGGAACTTCTGGCCGGCACCTATGTCTTCGCCACGCTGGCGCCCGGCGTTGCCCAGCCGGAAGGCCTCGACCCAGTGATGATCTTCCGCGAGCGCGAGGGCGTGACGCTGATCGTGACTGAGGGTTCGGCCGGCGCTGCGGGGCTAGCCGCTTCCTTCCGCTGCCGGATGGTGACGCTGAACATCCATTCGTCGCTGGAAGCCGTCGGCTTCCTCGCCGCCATCACCACGCGGCTGGCCGCCGCCGGCATGGGCGTCAACCCGGTCTCGGCTTTCTATCACGACCATCTGTTCGTCCCTGCCGACCGGGCGGAGGAGGCACTGGATTTGCTGCGCCAGCTGGCCAAGGACAGCGCCGGCTGAATCAACGCCTGCGGACAAAGAGGATGTCAGGCAGACCTTCTTCGTTGCTGGTGCCGTCACCAAAGCCCTCGGCAATGAAGCCATGGCGCTCATAGAAGCGCCGGGCGCCGGTATTGGCTTGGAAGCAGTGCAGCCTGACCGCCGGCAAGGCGGCGGTCGTGTTGATCAGCAACCGGCTGCCAATGCCTTGTCCCGTCCAGGCCGGATCGAGATAGAGCTGCTCCACCCACTCGCCGCCGATGGCAATGAAGCCGACAACGGCCTTGCCGGCCTCGGCGACCGTCAACTGCTGCCGTGGCAGCACGATATCGCGGATGAAGCCAAGGTCCTCGTCCGGCGTATGGATGACCGGCATCCAGTGGAACGACCCAAGCGCCGCCCTCATGATCTTCGCGATGGCGGCGGCGTCCGAACCGATGGCCGGACGCAGGATGATATCTACGGGCTGAGTGTTAGTCATGAAGGGAACGCCAACGTCTCACTCCGCTGGAACACCCCTCATCCGTCTCGGCGCTACGCGCCGATCCACCTTCTCCCACAAGGAGAGAAGGAAGAAACGCCCCGGCCGAAGGCCGAGCCCGCGACCTCGGGCCGCCGGCTCTCCGGCGCCCCCGCGGAGGGCCAGCCGCGGCAGCGGCGATACGGCCCGTGAGCGAAAACTATGCCGCCTTCTTCTTCGGCTGGATCAGGCCGCGCTCGACCAGCAGCTCGGCGATCTGCACCGCGTTGAGCGCCGCGCCCTTGCGCAGATTGTCCGCGACGATCCACATCGACAGGCCGTTGTCGATGGTCGAATCCTCGCGGATGCGCGAGATGAAGGTGGCGTCCTCGCCGGCCGATTCCAGCGGCGTGATGTAGCCGCCGTCCTCGCGCTTGTCCAAGACCTGGCAGCCAGGCGCCTCGCGCAGGATATCGCGCGCCTCGTCGGCCGTGATCGGCTTTTCGAACTCGATGTTGACCGCTTCCGAGTGGCCGATGAACACCGGCACGCGCACGCAGGTCGCCGTCAGCTTGATCTTGGGGTCGAGCATCTTCTTGGTCTCGGCGACCATCTTCCACTCTTCCTTGGTGAAGCCGTCGTCGAGGAAGACGTCGATATGCGGAATGACGTTGAAGGCGATGCGCTTGGTGAACTTCTTGACGTCGACCTGGTCGGCGACGAACACGGCGCGGGTCTGCGTGAACAGCTCGTCCATGCCTTCCTTGCCGGCGCCCGACACCGACTGGTAGGTGGCGACAACGACGCGCTTGATGGTGGCGAAATCATGCAGCGGCTTCAGCGCCACCACCAGCTGCGCCGTCGAGCAGTTCGGGTTGGCGATGATGTTCTTGCGCGTGAACAGCGAGATCGCGTCCGGGTTCACTTCCGGCACGATCAGCGGCACATCCTGATCGTAGCGGAAGGCCGACGAATTATCGATGACGACGCAGCCCTGCTTGCCGATCTTCGGCGACCATTCCTTGGAGACGTTGCCGCCGGCCGACATGATGCAGATGTCGGTGTCGGAAAAATCATACTGGTCGAGCGCCCTGACCTTCAGCGTGCGGTCGCCGAACGACACTTCCGTGCCCTGGCTGCGCCGCGAGGCCAGCGCCACAACTTCGCTCACTGGAAAGCCGCGCTCTTCCAGTATGTTGAGCATTTCCCGGCCCACATTGCCTGTGGCACCGACGATCGCAACCTTGAAACTCATAAAGATCTCCTGTCCCTCTCCGCTCGGTTTTTGGAGAAAACCCGCCGGCCGAAGCGGGTTCCGTCCCCCGGGCCGGACCCGGAAGAGGGTGGTTAGGCCAAGGGAATCACACCGTTTTGGTGGTGGTTTTGCCAGTTTTGGCCAAGAACACGGTTTTGCTGGAACGAGAAGACGCGACAACGCGCCCGGCCCAATGGTTTGCATTGTGGCCAAGGAAATCGAATGCAAGAGGAGCCATCAAAAGGCCGCGCATCGAAACCGTCCTGTTCGGTGCCGGCTTTTACGCGGTTTGCGTCAAGAGTCAATTGCCCTGCCGTCCGGCCACTTGCCCTGTACAATGGTGGCGGCAAGAAGTACGAACAGCCAAGATTGTTTGGCTGGCGCGGCGTCAGCCCCGGCACGTGCTCGATGGCGAGCGCAGACCCCGAATTCCGAAAGAGTGAGATGTCCAACTTCGAAGCTATTGTCCCAGCGCTTGCCAGGGCGCTGGAAAAGCGCGGCTATTCCGAACTGACGCCGGTGCAAAAGGCGGTCCTGGCGCCAGAACTGGGGCAGGCCGATGCGCTGGTGTCGGCGCAGACCGGCTCCGGCAAGACCGTGGCCTTCGGCCTCGCCCTGGCGCCGACCTTGCTGGGCGACGCGGAGCGCTTTGCCCAGGCCGCGGCGCCGCTGGCGCTGGCGGTGGCGCCGACACGCGAGCTGGCGCTGCAGGTGACGCGCGAGCTGGAATGGCTCTACGAGCTCACCGGCGCCACGGTGGCGTCCTGCGTCGGCGGCATGGACATGCGCACCGAGCGGCGCGCGCTGGAGCGCGGCGCCCACATCGTCGTCGGCACGCCCGGCCGCCTTCGCGACCACATCACGCGGCACTCGCTCGACATGTCGGCGCTCAAGGCAGTGGTGCTGGACGAAGCCGACGAGATGCTCGACCTCGGCTTTCGCGAGGACCTTGAATTCATCCTCGACGCCGCACCGGCCGAGCGCCGGACGCTGATGTTCTCGGCCACCGTGCCGCGCTCCATCGCCACGCTCGCCCAGGGCTATCAGCGCGATGCCGTGCGCATCTCGGCCGCCGGCGAGGAAAAGCAGCATCTCGACATCGAATATCGGGCGCTGAGCGTTGCCCAGGCCGACCGCGAGAACGCCATCATCAACGTGCTGCGCTTTTATGAGGCCAAGAACGCGCTGGTGTTCTGCAACACGCGTGCCGCCGTCAACCATCTCACCGCGCGCTTCAACAACCGCAACTTTTCCGTCGTCGCGCTGTCGGGCGAACTCAGCCAGAACGAGCGCAGCCATGCGCTGCAGGCAATGCGCGACGGCCGCGCCAAGGTCTGCATCGCCACCGACGTCGCGGCGCGCGGCATCGACCTGCCCAATCTCGAGCTGGTGATCCACGCCGACCTGCCGACCAACCCGGAGACGCTGCTGCACCGCAGCGGCCGGACCGGACGCGCCGGCCGCAAGGGCGTCAGCGCGCTGATCGTCCCCAACAGCGCCCGCAAGCGCACCGAACGGCTGTTGCAGAACGCCGGCCTCAAGGCGACATGGGCCAGCCCGCCCTCGGCCGACGACGTGCTGCGCCGTGACGATGAGCGCATCCTTGCCGACCCCGCCTTCAGCGAGCCTGTGAAGGATGAGGAACGCGGCTTCATCGGTGAGCTTCTCGAAAAGCATGGCGCCGAACAGGTGGCGGCGGCCTTCGTGCGCCTATGCCGTTCGAGCCGCTCGGCGCCGGAAGATCTCCTGGAAATCGCGCCGTTCACGCCGTCTCGTGAAAGACCGGCGGGCGAAAACTTCGCACGCCGCGATGAAGCGCCCAGCCGCCGCGACGATTTCGGCGCCAGCGTCTGGTTCTCGCTGTCGATCGGCCGCCGGCAGAATGCCGAGCCGCGCTGGCTGATCCCGATGCTGTGCCGCGCCGGCAGCATCAGCAAGCGCGAGATCGGCGCCATCAAGATGCAGCCGGAAGAGACCTTCGTGCAGATCGCGGCCGACTGGGCCGACCGTTTCCTGGCAGCGATCGGTCCCGACCGCAAATTGCAGAACAACATCGTGGTGAAGCGGCTGGACGGCACGCCCGACCTGTCGCGAGCCGGCTATCAGCCGCCAGGCCCTGACAAGAAACCGCATCGCGGCAAGGCGCCGTTCGACCCGAACGCGCCGAAGCGCAAATTCGAGAAGCGTGCACCGGCACCGGCATCGGCCGATCAGCGCCCCGCCGCATTCGAGGCAAAGCCGTGGGCGAAAAAACCGGGCAAGCCGAAGTTCGAAAACACCGGCGCGCCGAAACACAAGAAAGCGAAGAAGCGGCCCTCGTAAGACCTGGGGCGGCTTCACCTTGCCCGCAAGACGTCGGGCCGCATCCCAACGCGGCCTTGCCCATAGGCGCGGCCCTGTGTCACATCTTGGCCGGGACGTGGCGAGAGGGGGCAGGATATGCGCGGCGAAGTGCTTCATTATGACGAGGAGCAGGGCTTCGGCTTCATCACTGGAGCGGACGGCAACCGCTACACCTTCACCCGCGAGAACCTGCGCCGGCAAACCGCCATGCCCAAGGGCACGGCCGTCGAGTTCCAGCCGGGTGGTGGGCAGGCGCGCGACGTCTTTTCGATCGCAGCCCAGACCGCACCCCCTGCCGTCGACGCCAACACGAGCGCCACGCAGCCTCAGGCCGGCAATAAAGCTGCGGCCGGTGCACCCCAGGCCCAGCATTTCGGTCGCTCCTCCGGGCCTGCCGAACCCACCGATTTGTGGGGCTATTTCTGGCGCGGCGTGACGCGGAACTACTTCAATTTCGCCGGCCGCGCCCGCCGTAAGGAATATTGGGGCTACTGCCTGTTCTGGACGGTTTGCCTGCTGATCATCGGCGGCATCGGTCTGTTCACCGATACGGATATGGGCCATTTCGACAGCGACGTATCGGCGGCGGTGACCGTTGGCCTGTGCGGCACCTTCCTGCTTGCGACATTTCTGCCCAGCCTCGGCATGATCGTCCGCCGGCTGCACGACATCGGCCTGTCGGGCTGGCTCAGTCTGGTGATCCTCATCCCCACCATCGGCAGCCTGATCATCCTGGTCTTCGCGCTGATTCCGACACAAGCCCGGGAAAACCAGTGGGGACCGGTGCCGGCAGGGATCAGGATTTAGCTGCCTTAAGTGCCTCGCCCGAAAGCCTGAGAAAGACCTTTTGGCCGTGGCGCTCGGCGCCGAGCCTGTCGTAGAACCGCAGCGCGCCCTCGTTCCAGTCCTCGGTAGTCAAGTCGATACGGCCGATGCCATGGCGCCGGCAATGGTCGGCGAGAAAGCCGATCAGCGCCCGGCCGACGCCGGCGTTGCGAGCCTTGTCGCGCACGAACAGGTCCTTGAGGAACAGCAACCGCTCGATGCCGGGATGCGCGATCGCCACCGACGCCAGGCCGCTGACCTCGCCCTCGACGAAGGCCAGCGCGAAATGCGGATAGGCCGGGCTTTCCTCGCCGAGCCATTTCCGCGCCGCTAACAAGGCCCGTTCATGGTCGAGCGGTGGCTGCCGGTAGTGCACGGCCATCTCGCACAGCATGGTGGCGAGCGCGGTCGCGTCCTCGATCGTCGCCCAGCGGACGTCGACCGTCACGCGATCAGCCCAGGAATTTGGCGATGATCGCGTCGCCCATCTCCACGGTGCCGACCTCAGTCATGCCCGCCGACAGAATGTCCTTGGTGCGCAAGCCCTGGTCGAGCACGGCGGCGATCGCGGCTTCGACACGGTCGGCTTCGTCGACCATGCCGAAGGAATAGCGCAGGCACATGGCGAAGGAGGCGATCATGGCGATCGGGTTGGCGATGCCCTTGCCGGCAATGTCGGGCGCCGAACCGTGCACCGGCTCGTACAGCGCCTTGCGCTTCTTGGTCTTCACATCCGGTGCGCCGAGCGAGGCCGATGGCAGCATGCCGATCGAGCCGGTCAGCATGGCGGCGATGTCGGACAGCATGTCGCCGAACAGATTGTCGGTGACGATGACGTCGAATTGCTTGGGCCAGCGCACCAGCTGCATGCCGCCGGCATCGGCAAGCATGTGGTCGAGCTTGACGTCGGAGTAACGCGCCTTGTGCGTCTGGGTGACGACCTCGTTCCACAACACGCCCGACTTCATGACGTTGCGCTTTTCCATCGAGGTGACGTGATTCTTGCGCGTGCGCGCCAGCTCGAACGCGACGCCTGAAATGCGCTCGATCTCGAACGTATCGTAGACCTGGGTGTCGATGCCGCGCTTCTGGCCGTTGCCGAGATCGATGATCTGCTTGGGTTCGCCGAAATAGACGCCGCCGGTCAGCTCGCGCACGATCAATATGTCGAGGCCTTCGACCACCTCCTGCTTGAGCGACGAGGATGCGGCGAGCGCCGGATAGCAGATGGCGGGGCGCAGATTGGCGAAAAGCTCCATGTCCTTGCGCAGCCGCAGCAGGCCGGCCTCGGGGCGCACGTCGTAAGGCACCGCATCCCATTTCGGCCCGCCGACGGCGCCAAACAGCACTGCGTCGGCCGCCATTGCCTTTGCCATGTCGGCATCGGAAATCGCCGCGCCATGCGCATCGTAGGCGCAGCCGCCGACCAGACCGTCCTCGGTGGCAAAGCCGCTGCCGAGCTTGTCGTTCATGACGGCGATCAGCTTCTTGACCTCGGCCATCGCCTCCGGACCGATGCCGTCGCCGGCGAGCAGGAAAAGATGCTTCGTTGCCATGGAGAACCGTCCTGGAAAGAATTGAACCGCGGCCTTGCTAAACGCCAAGCGCCCGGCGCGCAAGCCTGCGCGTTACAACGGCGATCACCGATGCGAGAGAATGTTGACCAGCCGGCCGAACGGATCGCGCACATAAAAGCGCCGCACGCCCCAGGGTTCGTCGGCCGGGCCGTATTCGATGGCAAAGCCGGCCGCCTTCATGGCGTCGTGCGCCGCGTCGACATCGTCGACCTCGATCGAGAGATCCGGCACCGGGGAACCGGAGCCGCCTTCGGCGGCGAAGCTGATCTGGACGTTCATTTTGTCTTGCGAGCCCAAGGTCCTGATCCAGCCATGGTCCATGACCACGTCGAGGCCGAGCACGTCCTGGTAGAAGCGCTTCGCCGCCGCGATGTCGGATGTCTCGATGTTGGCAACGATACGCAGGACTTTCATCGCCTGCCCGCCCTTCATTCCGTGCGCCGCAGCGCCGTCACTTCGATCTCGATCTTCATTTCCGGCTTGTTGAGTTGGCAAACGATCATCGTCGCTGCCGGCCTGACGTCGCCGAACGTCTCGCCCAGAATCGGGAAGACGATGTCCACGAAGGCGGCATCGGTGATGTAGTAATGCGCCCGCACCACGTCGGCCATCTCGAAGCCGCCGTCCTGCAAGGCCTTGCCGATGGTCGCCAGGCAATTGCGCGTCTGCGCCTCGACCGTGTCCGGCATCGTCATCGTCGCATAGTCATAGCCGGTCGTTCCGGACACGAAACACCAGTCGCCCTGCACCACCGCTCGCGAATAGCCGGCAGTCTTTTCGAACGGCGAGCCGGTGGAGATGAGTTTTCGCATGGTGTCCTCGCAGTTGCCTTCCGTCATTCTGAAAGGAAAGACGGCGCTCGGCCATAGGCCAGGTGAAACTGATGGCTGTTCCGACAAACCAGCGCACACTTTGAAGACTGGGCCGAAGCCTTCGCGTCTTCATCCTGGGGCGAAGGAAGGAGCGAAGCGACGCAGCGCAGACCCCAGGATCCATGCCCATGACATAGGTGCGCTGCCGCGGTGCAGAATTCTGTTCCGCCGCATTGCTTGTTTCAAGGTCGCGGTATGGATCCTCGGGTCAAGCCCGAGGACGACGAAGGTGTGGTGATTGTCGACCAGACTGCCTAGTTCGCCGACCCCAGCGCCTTGTCTAACGCCTCCTTCACATCGGCCGGCCATGTCGTTACCGCCGGCCAGGCCTTTGGCTGGCCATTGTCGCCGCGGCGGGCGAAATAGAGCTTGTGCTGGGCCGGGTCGACCGCCATGAAGCCGTCATTGCCGCCGCAGTCATGCGGCACGCAGCCGCTGGCGTAGAAGGCGCCCGAAGCGGTCTTTTCCGTGCCGCCGCCGACCAGCAGGCTGGTCGCCATGTCGGGCATGTCCTTGCCGAGCAGCTTTTGCGCTTCCTTGTAGACGGCCTCATTGTGGAAGGCGTCGATGATGTTCTGGTACTTTTCCGGATTGATGTCTTTCCAGTCGGTACCAGGTTCCGGCATGTAGGTCAGGTTGCCTGAAGTCGTCAGCCCCTCGCTCGGCGACCATTGCAAAGCCGGCTTCTCATCGCCCGGCAACAGATAGGGCACGAAATAGATGGCGTTGTCGGACACCGCCGATGGCGGCGCGCCGCACTCGTCCTGCTCGACCGTCGTGCTCTGGATGGTGCCGCCTTCCGGCTTCCAGACGATCACCGTGGCAGGGCCGCATTGATTGCCGCCATCGCCGACATCGAACAGCGCCACCTTGACGCCGCCGACCTCGACGATTTTGTCGAAGAACACGTCATAATTGCTCGCCAGCTGTTGGCCGTCATAGGCAAGCACTTTCTCGCCGTCCTGTTCCGGCTGGGTAATGGTCAGCTGACCGCCTTCGAATGGCACAGGCGCCTGCTTGTCGTCGTCGGAAGCATCGGCGGCGCCTGTACCTTGGTCGGTGGCCGGTTTCTCGGCTGAGGGCGCCAGCTGCGCCGCGGGCGTCTGCGTCTGGGCATGAGCGCTCGTCACAGGCAGCAGGAAAAGGGCCAGCCCGCAAGCGCCGGCAAGAAGCGAACGAGTCATGGTGATCCTCCGTTTCGTCAGATCATATCCAGCCGGGAATGAAACGCCAGTCCGCACCACTAGGCGACTGGGCGGCGAGATTTCAAGGGCGGATAGCCTTTTGCATCGCGGGACAGCACCCCCTCTGGCCGGCCATCTCCCCCGCAAGGGGGAGATTGGATGTCACGGATGCCTTTGCCAATTACCAACGTTACAGAGACGGGCGGGACGCCGACGCTGCCAATCTCGCCATTGCGGGGGAGATGCCCGTAGGGCAGAGGGGGGGTGGGAAGGATCGCGACGACCAGAACGCCCTCATACCGCTCTAATTTGCAGATCCAAACGCCTCGTCCAGCGCCGCCTTGACCTCGGCCGGCCAGCTCTGCACCGGAGGCCATGCATCCATCACGGGCTTGCCGCTGCTGCGGGCGAAATAGAGCTTTTGGTTGGCCGCGTCGACCGCCATGAAACCGTGATTGCCGCCGCAATTGTGCGGCGCGCAGCCGTCGAAATAGACGATGCCGGACGCGGTTGTTTTCGTCCCGCCTGCGGCCAGGAAACTGGCTGCCAGAACGGTCATGTCCTCGCCAAGCAAGGCCGCGGCGTCCTTGTAGACCGCCTCGTTGTGGAAGGCGTCGATCATGTCCTCGTATTTCGACACGTCGACATCTTTCCAGACCGTGCCGGGGTCCGGCATGTAAGTGAGATTGCCCGCAATCGTCAGCCCGTCGGTGGGCGACCATTGCATCGCCCGCTTGGAGGCGCCCGGCAGCAGATAGGGGACGAAATAGATGACATTGTCGGTCACCGACGCCGGCGCGCCGCACCCATCCTGCTCGACCGTGATGCCTTGGATCGTGCCGCCTTTCGGCTTCCACGCGATCATCACGGGAGGACCGCAGAGATGGTCGATATTGCCGTCGCCGACATCGACCAGCGCCACTTCAGCACCGGCGATGTTGACGATCCTGTCGAAGAAGACGTCATAATTGCTCGCCAGCGTCTGGCCGTCGTAGGCGAGCACCTTTTCGCCGTCCGGCTCCTGCTGGGTGATGGTAAATTGACCACCCTCGAACGGGATCGGCGCCTGCTGGTCGATGACGGGCGCCTGGGCGAACAGGCTCGTTGCCGGAAGCAGGATCGACATCATCAGCCCGCAGGCGCCGGCATCAAGCGAACGTGTCATGACAAGTCCTCGTTTTTATCCGAAGACTCGCCGTCGGCGCGGCCTTGCGGTCAGGCCGCGTATTTCAGGCCCAGGGGCGCTGTTCAGCGTTTTTCTTCTCGAACGAAGCGATGGCGCCGGCCTTTTCCATAGTCAGGCCGATATCGTCGAGCCCGTTGAGCAAGCAGTGCCGCTTGAAATCGTCTAGGTCGAACGCGACCACGCCGCCATCGGGACCGCGGATTTCCTTGGCCTCGAGGTCGATCGACAAGGTGGCGTTGGAGCCGCGCGAGGCGTCATCCATCAGCTTTTCGAGATCCTCGGGGCTGACGGTGATCGGCAGCACGCCGTTCTTGAAACAGTTATTGTAAAAGATGTCGGCGAACGAGGTCGAGATGACGCAGCGAATGCCGAAATCGAGCAGCGCCCAAGGCGCGTGCTCGCGGCTCGAACCGCAGCCGAAATTGTCACCGGCAACCAGGATCTGCGCCTTGCGGTAGGCCGGCTTGTTGAGCACGAAATCCGGATTTTCCGAACCGTCGTCATTGTAGCGCATTTCGGCGAACAGGCCGGTGCCAAGCCCGGTGCGCTTGATCGTCTTCAGATAATCCTTGGGGATGATCATGTCGGTGTCGACATTGACGATCGGCATGGGAGCGGCGACGCCGGTGAGCTTGGTGAACTTTTCCATGGCTTTTGCCCGTGTTCTTGTTTCGGGGGATTGCTGAGGCACGCTTTACACAAAGCCGCGGGCAAATAAAAGGCAACTGTTCGTGCAGGATGGCCAGCTGCGCAAAACGGCTTCGAATTCGCCGCCCGATGGTGCAGTCTGGCTGTCATGGCAGAAAACTTCCGAATCCTCTATGCCCGCGAGCCCGCGCTCGACATCGCCGAATTCCGCCGTGTGCTGGTGGAATCCGGCCTCGGCGAGACACGGCCTGTCGATGACGGTACTCGCCTGCAGGCGATGCTGTCAGGCGCCAACCTAGTGCTGACCGCGCGTCTCGATGTGGAGGGCAAGCCGCTGATCGGCGTTGCCCGCGCCCTCACCGACTTCTCCTGGGTCTGCTACATCTCCGAGCTCGCCGTTTCCCAATCGGCGCAAGGGCTCGGCATCGGCAAAGGCCTGATGGACGAGGCGCGCCGGCAGCTCGGACCGTCCGTCGCCATCAGCCTGATCTCCATGCCCGACGCCGTCGGCTTCTATGAGCGCATCGGCATGACGCGCATGCCTGACGCCTTCTGGTTCTCTCGCAAGCGCTGACATTTTTTCCCCTGTGATCGCATCCAGCGGCCAACGGCGCGAAATCTTGCCGCTTGACATGCAACCAAATGGTTGCATATTAAGATCATGAGCATGGATGCCGTCTTTCGCGCCTTGGCCGACCCGACACGCCGGCAATTGCTGGACAACCTCCATGCCCGGAACGGGCAGACGCTGAACGCGCTGTGCGCGGAGATGGACATGACACGCCAGGCGGTGACCAAGCACCTGGCGATCCTGGAGGAAGCCAACCTCGTCACCACGCTCCGCAAGGGACGCGAGAAGCAGCACTACCTCAACCCGGTTCCGATCAACGAGATCGCCGAACGCTGGATCGGCAAGTTCGAGCGCCATCGGCTGGATGCATTGAGTGACCTGAAGAAACGCCTCGAAAGGGAAGACTGATGAGCAACAGCTTCGTTTACGTGACCTACATCCGCACCACGCCCGAAAAACTCTGGGAGGCCCTGACCGATCCGGAGTTCAATCGGCAGTTCTTCCTCTGCTCCTATCAGGAGAGCGAGTGGAAGGTCGGCTCCAGCTGGAAACTGATCTTCCCCGACGGGAGCGTCGCCGACAGCGGCGAGATCCTCGAAATCGACCCGCCGCGACGCCTGGTCATCAAATGGCGCAATGAATGGATGCCGGAGGTCAAGGAAGACGGCTACACGCGCTGCACCTTCGCCATCGAACAGGACGGCGAGTTGATGAAGCTTGCCGTCACCCACGAGGCCGACGGCCCGCACCGGCTGATCCCGAATGTCTCCAAGGGCTGGCCGCTGGTGCTGGCGAGCCTCAAGAGCCTGCTCGAGACCGGCAAGGGTTTCGAGCGCCCGCCATCGAAGGGTTGAAGCTTGGTTTCGGCAGCGAAACAAACTTTTGGAGGCACCTATGCTGCATGTCCCTGTCGTCCACAGCATGACCAATGGCGAGACCGTCATGGCAAGCGCCGACATCGGCGCACCCGCCGAGCGGATTTTCCAGGCCCTGGTCACGGACGAGGTCGAGCGCTGGTGGGGGTCCGCCGACACCTACCGGATGGTCGATTGGTCCGCCGATCTTCGCATCGGCGGCCGTTGGAAGGTCACCGTTCGAACGGCAGACGGCAGGGACCTGCCAGCGAGCGGCGACTTACTCGACATCGAGGCGCCGCGCCGGATCGTGCAGACGCGGGCCTATGAATGGGACCATCCCACGCTTGGCCGGCGGCAAACGACGGTCGCCTGGCTGCTGCAGCCGATCGCCGATGGCACGCGCGTCACCATCTGTCATGGCGGCTTTACTGGCTTGAGCGACGCGGCGGCTGAACACGCCGAGGGCTGGGGCAGGGTGCTGGCCTGGCTGCAGGTGTATTTTGACGCTGGGAGATTGGCCGCGGCTTAGCCGACTCGTGGCGGTGCATTTGATGTCGGCGGGACAGCATCCCCTCGGGCCTGCCGGCCATCTCCCCCGCAAAGAGGGGGATTACACGCTCAATCGCTGTCACCAATCTCGAAATGTGACAGGGGTGACGCGGCGTCGAAGCTGTCATCTCCCCACTTGCGGGGGAGATGGCCGGCAGGCCAGAGGGGGGTGGGCGGGAACTCGGCGGGAACGGCATGTTCCCAACGCCTAACACCTCAAATCACATTCAATTCCCTAAACGCCCGCCCTTCCGCAACCCGGCCATAGCCAAACGCCGAGCAATCTACCGTGCGGTAGCCGCCATGCACGATCAGCTCGGCCAGCGCCTTGCCGACGGCCGGCGCCTGCTGCAGGCCGTGGCCGGAAAAGCCGTTGGCGAACAGGAAATTCGTCACCTGCGGATGCGGGCCGATCACCGCGTTCTGGTCGAGCGTGTTGTAGTCGTAGTGGCCAACCCAAGCGCGGGTCGGCTTGATCGCCTCGAAGGCCGGGATGCGGGTGGCCAGCACCGGCCAGATCACCTCTTCGAACAGTGGCCAGTCGACATCGAAATCCTGGGGATCGGCGGGCCCGTCGCCCTCTTCCGGCTCGGCACCAGCGGTGATGTAGACCGAGCCTTCCGGCCTGAGCCAGATGCCGCTCGGGTCGACCAGTAGCGGCATGTCGGCATATTTCTCGCGCGCCTCGAAGACGAAGACGTTGCGCTTGCGCGGCTCCACCGGCAGCGCCAGCCCGGCCATACCAGCCACCTTGCCGGCATTCGGCCCGGCGGCGTTGACGACGATGCCCGCTTCCAGCGTCTCGCCATTGTCGAGGCTGACGCCGGTGACGCGGTCGCCTTGCCGCTCGATGCCGGTGACGTCGGCGGTGATGAAATCGATCTTCTTCTCGCGTAGCGCCTTGCGGAACAGCATCAGCATCGCATGCGCGTCGAACCAGCCCTCGCCGGTCCGCCCATAGGCGCCGGCGGTGATGCCTTCGACCGACAGCCAGGGGAAGCGACGCACCAAGGCGTCGGCATCCTCAAGCAGGATGTCGGCGCCCTCGGCGATCTGCGCCTGGTGATTGGCTTTCAGGATCGGCAGCCCGTTCTCGCCGGCAAGGATGAGATAGCCGCCTTCGTGGAAGCCTATATCGGCATCCGCGCCGAACTCGTCCTTCAGCCGCCGGAACAGTTTCAGCGTGAACTGCGACAGCCGGATGTTTTCCGGGATCGAGAATTGCTGGCGGATCGAGGCGCAGGACAGCGTCGTCGCCGCATGGGCAAATTGCGGATCGCGCTCGATCAGCGCGATGGAGCCCGAAAACCCCTCCTCGCGCAGATAGTAGGCGATCGAGGATCCAACGATGGCCCCGCCGATGATGACAATGTCGTAGCGCACGCTTTTTATGCCCTTTCCGGTTCGAGCCGCTGATTGGGGAGTCACGCGGTTGGCAAGGTAATCTCGAAGCGCGTGCCGCGTTCGGAGTCAACCAGCTGGATCATACCATCATGCGCTTTCAGGAGGGCCAGCACGATGCCGAGCCCCATGCCGGTGCCGCCGGAATCGCGCCGCGTGGTGAAGAATGGTTCGAAGATGCGCGCCCGGTTGCTCGGCGAAATGCCGGCGCCGTCGTCGCTGACCAGGATGGACGCCTTGCCGCCGGTGCTCGCCACGGTGACCGACACCTGCGTCGCGCCGTGCCTGGCTGAATTGTCGATGAGATTGGCGAGCACGATTGCCGCGTTCTCAGCCGATATGCGCAAATCGATCTCGCCGCCGGCCTCGACACGAACCGCCAGCCTGTTGTCTACAGGAAGCAGTGCCAGCGCTGGGCCGATCGAGGTACTTTCACCGCTCGGCGCCAGATTCTCGGCCCGCGCCAGGTCGAGCAGCCGGCGCACCAGCAGATTGAGCCGCCCCGCATCGGTGACGATGTTGTTGGAGAAGCGCTGCCGCTCGGCCTCGTCCATCGCCGAACCGGAATCGCGGAGCAGCTCGGCCGCACCCTGGATCGCCGTCAGCGGCGATTTGAGCTCATGCGACACATGGGTGGCAAAGGTCTGGATCGAGTCCGATCGCGCCTGCAGCTTTTCCGCCATGTCGAGGAAGGCGGCGGAGAGCTCCGCCATTTCATAGGTGCCGTGGTGGTCGAGCGGCTTGATGGCCTGGCGGTCGCCGGCGGCGATGCGCTGGGTGCGGTCGATCAGCGCATAGATCGGCCGACTGACGGTGCGCAGGAAGACCAGGCCGATGAGCAGCGTGCCGCCGAGGATGGCGATCGCAGCCAGGGTCACCTTGCCGCGCTCGCCATAGAGATGCTTGACGATATTGTTGGGCGTCCGCGACACATAGACCACGCCGGCGACCTTACCGTCTATGGCCACCGGCAGGGCGACAAAGACACGCACCTTGGTGCCTCGGCTGACCGAATAGAGCGGTGGCGCCGGCTGGTTGGGAATGCGCAGCCGCAGCGCACTGGCATAGCGGCCGGCAAGGGCCTCGCGCACCTCTTCAACCCCGTCAAGCGATTGCCCGACCTCGCCACGTCCGGCAATGACGACGCCGGTGGGGTCGAGCAGCCGGAAGCCGGCCAGCGTGGTTTTCTGCGTGGCATCGAGAACACCGGACAGGCGCGCGCCGATGGCGGCGAAGGCGGGATCGATAGTGGCAGGCATCGCCGCCGGCCGCGTCGGCAGCACGGTGTCGGAAGCGAGATCGAGCTGCGGCTCGATCGGCCTGTATAGCGGGTCAGGGACGCTTCGGCTCGCATCCCCGTTTGCCCGCGCCATCGGCGCGCCGAGTTTTTCCGGCGGGATGCCGGCGTCGCGCACGTCCTGCGCATAGATGGCGGCGATGGCAGCACCTTGCGCGATCAACTCCGCTTCGGTCTGGCGGATCAACTGGTTCTCGTAGAGCCGGAAGAAGAACAGGCCGACCAGCGGCAGTGCCATCACCAGGATCAGGATGGCAACGACGACCGTGGCAAGGCGCGGCCGCCATTTGCGGCCGATCCATTTGCGGGAGGCCGTCAGCCGCATCGGCCGAGCCGGAAGCCGACGCCGTGCACAGTCTCGATAGCATCCAGGCAACCCGCCGCCGCCAGCTTGGCGCGGATGTTGCGGATATGGCTGTCGACGGTGCGGCCGGCGACATGGATGTTGGCGGCATAGGCGTTTGCCATCACCGCGTCGCGGTCGAGCACATGCGTCGGCCGCGCCAAAAATCCTTTCAGGATCGAGAACTCGATCCCGGTCAGGGCAAGCGGCTTGCCATCGAAACTGGCGGCGTGGCTGGCCGGCGCCAGAGCGAGCTTGCCATGAGCGAACTGCCTGTCGTCGGCCGGTTCGGGCAGCACCGGGCGGGCGCGCCGCAGGATGACGTTGACGCGGGCGACCAGCTCTCGGGGGCTGAACGGTTTTGTCACATAGTCGTCGCCGCCCATTTCGAGGCCGAGGATGCGGTCGATCTCCTCGTCTCGCGCGGACAGGAACAGCACCGGCACGTCGGATGTGTGCCGCAGCCGCCGGCAGACCTCCAACCCGTCCATCTCCGGCATGCCGATGTCGAGCACGACGAGATCCGGCGTCCGGCGTCCGACCTCCTGCAAGGCGGCGGCGCCGTCGGCCACCCCAAGCGTTTTCATGCCGGCCTTTTCCAGCGCGAAGCAGATCACCTCGCGGATATGCGGGTCATCGTCGGCGACGAGGATGTGATGCGGCATCGGTCAGCGGCCCGGCAAGGAAGGTTGCGAAGGCTGAGGAAGCACGAGCGACCCCTTGCTGTCGAGATAGCGAAGCAGGCGCCAGTCGCGAAAGCTCCAGGCCCGCCAGTTTTCCTGAATGGTGCGGTACCAGTCTTCGTCGCTGCCGCGCCGCCCTGCCAGTTCGCGGAAGACCGAATTGTTGGCGGCTCGACTCTGATGATCGAGGAAGCGATCCATCGCCGGAAAGGCACCCGGGCCGAGCGAGCGCAGATACCAGGCGTCGAGGGAAATGCCCTGGCCGGTCATCTCGAGGGAGTGGTCGACATTGTAATTGGCGATCAGCGCGGCGAAATTGATGAAACAGCCGGCATAAAGCGTCAGAGATAACGTCAGAAGATTGGCGGACAACAGCCATTCATTGGATTTTCCGAGCGCTATGCGGGCGATGATCAGCGCAAGACCTGATGCCACCAGCCCCATCCAGACGAAAGCCGCGATGCGCCAGTAGGTCAGCGCGTAGATGCCGACATAGAGATCGAGCCGCAGGATCGACGAGATGACCAGCATGATGTTCTGCGCCACCCAGGCATAGACCAGCCGGCGGATGAGCGGATCCCCCGATGTTTCGCTTCCCGGCCTGAGCGCCGCCAGCACGAAGCCGGCGGCAAGCAGCGCGGTGACGATCAAGGGATAGGCGCCGCGATGCGCGTAAGCCGCATAGCTCAGCCCATCGGGCAGCGCCACCCCGCCCCACAGATAGGTGGCGTCGAGCCCGGTCTGCAGCGCAAACAGGATGTTGAAGACAACAAGCGCGCGCAGGATGGCGGGTTTGCCGAACAGGATATCCTCTATGGTGGTGATTTTCTCAGCTTGAGTGCTGACCACCGCCGGCGTCGCGCGAGGGATGCGACGAACCAGACGCGGCAGGCGTGGCCGCAGAAAGGCCCAGACACAGACCAGCACGAACAGCCAGAAGGCAATCCTCGTGAGCTGGATGAGATCGAGCAGCTTAAGAAGGTCGACCAGCGACAGCCAGTAGTCGATGACTGGATTGGCGGCGCCGAACAGCGCCAGGAAGACGGCGCCCAGCGTCAGCGGCATGACCCAGACGGCGATCGCTGCCAGCCGGACGCGGCGCCGGCCGAAGCGACGCGCCGTCCTGCGCCAGCGGATGAAGTCGTTGGCGAACCGGAACGGCGCCGCCAGCCCGAACAACGCGATCTGGCCGGCAATGCGAGCGATGCGATGGCGCAGCCGCCCGCTCAGCGAGAGCGCGAAGACGACCAGGGCCGCAAGCGCGATCGATACCGACAGAGCGCTGACATTTTCGGCGAGCGGCAGCAGCGCGACAAGCAGCGCGGTGGGCTTGATCCACAGCCTGCCGTCGCTGAAGGCGGCGGGATGCAGGGCCACCACGGCGGCGGCAATCAGGATCGCGAACAGGAAAACCGTGATGCCGGCTGGCTGGCCGTAAAAGAGAAAATCCGCCAGCGCGACCAGCAGCACTGCAACACCGAAGCGGGCGCAGTAGCTCGGTGCCGCGGAGAAGAATGCTGTCATGGCCTGGCCCTCCTGACGGCTTCCAGCCGGATGGTCGGCGGGCACTTGCGGGCAAAAGGGATGAGGATCGCCACCGGATTCGCGCGTGGCGGATCGACCAGCCACCAGCCCTCGCTACGCAGCCGGTAAGGAAGGGACCAACGGGGTTCTGCTCGGTTTTGCATGCCGCCTGTCTCGCAGGCCGGCAGGGAGACTGCGGGGCGGATCCGAGGAGGTTTTCCGCATGCGTGTGCAGTTTTCGTGCAGGGCTGGAGACGACTTGCCTCGACCATCCACAGACGGCATAGATCCGCCATGGAAACCTATCGTCCGCGCCGCTCGGTGCTCTACATCCCGGCCTCCAACGACAGGGCGCTGGCCAAGATCGCGCAGCTTGCCTGCGATGCCGTCATCATCGACCTCGAAGATGGCGTCGCTCCGGCCGACAAGATCGCCGTGCGTGAAAAACTGGCCGGCATCTTCGCCAACCGCCCAGCTGCCAACCACCTTGGCCGCCGCTGCGAGATGGTGGTGCGCATCAATGCACTGGCCAGCGAATGGAGCGCCGACGACCTTCTGGCTGTCGCAAGCTGCGAGCCCGACGGCATCCTGTTGCCCAAGGTCGACACGCCGCGCGACCTGTTTGAGGCCGGCGATGTGCTCGACGACAATTTTGCTCCCGACAGCGTGAAACTGTGGGCGATGATCGAGACGCCCAAGGCGCTGCTCAACATCGGCGCCATTGCCGAACTTGGCCGCGATCAGGCTTCGCGCTTGGCTTGTTTCGTTGCCGGAACGAACGACCTGCTCAACGGCACCGGCGTGTCGGCGACTCCTGACCGGCGCTACCTCGTGCCGTGGCTGATGCAGATGGTGCTGGCCGCGCGCGCCGGCCGCCTCGACATTCTCGACGGCGTCTCCAACGATTTTCGCGACCTCGACGCCTTCGCCCATGAATGCACGGAAGCGGCGGCCATGGGGTTCGACGGCAAGAGCCTCATCCATCCGGCCCAGATCGAAGCGGCGAACCTGGCCTTCGCGCCGTCCGCTGAAGCCGTGGCCGAGGCACGCTTGGTGAAGGATGCCTTTGCGCTTCCGGAAAATGCCGGCAAGGGCGTGATTGCGCTGAATGGAAAAATGGTCGAGAGGCTGCACTTGGCGCAAGCTGAAAAACTGCTGGCGAAGGCGGCGGCCATCGGCGCATGATATCGCCTGATGCTCGCGGGCTAAGGGCACTCACGACAGGAATTGACGGATGAAACTCTACCGCTTTCTCACTGGCCCTGACGATGCCAGCTTCTGCCACAAGGTGACTGCGGCGCTGAACAAGGGCTGGCACCTGTTCGGCTCGCCGACCTATGCCTTCGACAAGGAGGCCAAGACGATGCGCTGCGGCCAGGCCGTGGTCAAGGATATCGACGGTCAGGAATATGGGCCGGATACCAAGCTGAGTGATTGGTAGGCTTAGCGATTGGTATAGTCCCACGCTGGCGGGACAGCGCCCCCTTTGTCCTGCCGGACATCTCCCCCTCAAGGGGGGGAGATCGGATGTCGTGGACGGCTTTCGCTAATTTTCAGCGTGGAAGAAAAGGAGCGGAGGTTGAAACTGCCAATCTCCCCACTTGAGGGGAGATGGCCGGCAGGCCAGAGGGGGCGCGAAGGAATGAGACGCCAGTTCCTTACCGCTGTGCGCAAGCCTCTGACGTTCTACTCAGCCGCCTCTTCGATCTTCTCCATATCATCGTCCGAGAGGCCGAAATGGTGGCCGATCTCGTGGATCAGCACGTGGGTGACGATGTCGCCCAGCGTTTCCTCGTTTTCGGCCCAGTAGTCGAGGATGGCGCGGCGGTAGAGCGTGATACGATTCGGGCCTTCGCCGGTCTGCGGATTCCAGCGCTCGGCGATGCCGCGTCCCTCGAACAGGCCGAGCAGGTCGAAGGGCGTTTCCAGCGACAGATCGTCCATGATCTCGTCGGTCGGGAACTCGGCGATCTGGATGACGATCTCGCCAGTCAGCTTGCGAAAATCCTCCGGCAGATGGGCGTAAGCCTCCAGCGCCAGGAACTCCATTTCCTCCATCGACGGCGAAAGCTCGTCGTGCCAGCTGCGGGTCTTGTAGATGCGGGCCATGCTGTGTCCTTTGATCCCGGCATATAGGCTTTCGCGCCGCAATCGGCAAATGGCGCGGGCGGCCGCGCCTCCGACAAGCCCCGGGGCAGGAATAAATTCCCCATGACTCCGCTTGACTCTTCCAGCACCCTCTGGAATCTATAGGAACATAACAGGAACAATTGTGAGTGGAAGCTGACCGTCATGGCGATGACCGCCGTGGCGCGGGAGACTGTTTTTGCCCTGCGCCGCCAGATCGCGAAGATCGAGGGAACGCTACCCGAGCGCCTGCAGGCGCCGGCCGCCGCGGCCCCCGATGTTCGTGTCGACGTCGGTCCCAGCATCGATGTGACAATTGTCCGCCGTGGCATTGCCGCGGCGCTGCCGGATGCGTTCCTGTCCACCGGTGTCGAGCGGCTCGATGCCGCCCTGAGCGGCGGCCTGCCGAAAGCCGCCTTGAGCGAAATCCATGGCATTGAAACCCGCGATGCCGGAGCCGTCGCCGGTTTCGCTCTGTCGCTCACAAGCCTGATCCTCAAGCAGACGCAAGGGTTGCCGGTGCTGTGGATCGGCACATCGGAGATTTTTCGCGAGGCCGGCTTTCCCTATGCCAGGGGGCTTCATGCCTCGTTCGGCATCGAACCCGAGCAATTGCTGTTTTCCGAGACGGCAAAACTTGTCGATGCGCTGTGGGTCGCCGAGGAGGCCGCCCGGATGACGGCGCTCGCCGCCGTCATCCTTGAGATCCGCGGCAATCCGCAGCGGCTCGACCTGACCGCGACGCGCCGGTTGCATGCCCGGGCACAGAGTGCCGGCCGCCCGGTGTTCCTGCTGCGGCAGGCCGCCGAGCCCGAACCGACGGCCGCACCCGTTCGTCTCATCGTCGCGTCGGCACCGGCGGTGCCGCGCGACACCATCGCCGGGCCGCTCGCCGGCTCGATCGGCCGCCCAGCCTTCACCCTCACCATCGGCAAGAGCCGCACGGCCCTGCCTGGACAATTCACACTGGAGTGGAACCCCGATGAACGCGCATTCGAGGAAAGATGGGGCGAGGAAAGAGCAAAGAATCCTGTCGCTGTGGTTTCCCTATCTCGCGGCCGAAAGGATCCTGCGGCAGCGTCTGGGGCGGTCCTGGCGTTCCCGGCCGTCGGATCACCTGCCGCTGGTGATCAGCCACCGCAAGGGCAACGCGCAGCGCATCTCAGCCCTCGACGAGCGGGCTGAGGCACTGCACCTGAAGCGCGACATGGGCATCGCCGATGCGCGCGCCATGCATCCGTCGATCGACATCGTCGAGGCCGATCCGCAGGCCGATCGCCGCCTGCTCGAAGGCCTTGCCGACTGGTGCGACCGCTACACCCCGCTGGTGGCGCTGGACGCAACGGACGGCCTGTTTCTCGACGTCACCGGCTGCACCCATCTTTTCGGCGGCGAACGCGCCATGCTGGACGACATCCTGTCGCGCTTCTTCCATCAGGGTTTCGATGTCCGCGCCGGGCTTGCCGCGACACCAGGGGCGGCCTGGGCGGCGGCACGCTTTGCCAGTGACCGCATCGTCGCAGGCGGCGAGGAGGAGGCGCTGCTCGCACCCTTGCCGCTGGCAGCCCTGCGCATCGAGCCCGCGACCCGCACCAGCCTGGAAAGCGTCGGCCTGCGCACGGCGGGCGCCGTCATGGCGGCACCGCGCGCGCCGCTTGCCCGCCGCTTCGGCGCCTCGTTGCTTTTGCGCCTCGACCAGGCGCTTGGCCGTCTCGACGAGGCGGTGTCGCCGCGCCTTCCCGTCGCGCCGCTTTCGGTCGAACGTCACCTCAGCGAGCCCGTCACCCTGACCGAGGACATCGAGCGGCTGGTGGGCATGCTGGCGGCGGCATTGAAGACCGACCTCGAGCGCCGTGGCGAGGGCGCCAGGATGCTGGCGCTGCTTTTGTTTCGCGTCGACGGCGCCGTCAGCCGCATCGCCATCGGCACCTCGCGGCCGATGCGCGAACCCCCGCTGATCCAGAAATTGTTCCATGAAAGGCTGGCCGCGCTCGAACAGGATATCGATGCCGGCTATGGCTTCGATCTCGTGCGGCTCTCGGTGCTGTCGGCCGCCGCCTTCGACATGCAGCAGGCCGACCTTGCTGGCGAAGGGACCGATGACGGCGCCGATATCGCGCTGTTCGCCGACCGTATCCGCGCCCGGCTCGGCGAGGGCGCGGTCCTGCAACCGGTCACTGTGGAAAGCCATCTGCCGGAGCGCGCCGTCGCCACGATCCCCTTCACCGAGGCCCCGCGCCGGACCACGCCGCCGAAGAAGCCGGACCGGATGCAGGCGCCGATGACCATCTTCCCGCCGGAACGGCCGATCCGGCTGTTCCGCTCGCCCGAGCCCATCGAGGTGCCGGCCACCGAAATGCCGGAGGGCCCGCCGCTGAACTTCCGCTGGCGGCGCGCGCTCTACAGGGTGACGCGTGCCGAGGGACCGGAACGCATCGCGGCGGAATGGTGGCGCGAGGCCGCTAGCGACGAGGCGGCATCGACACGCGACTATTTTCGCATCGAGGATGCCGACGGCCGCCGCTACTGGCTCTACCGGCAAGGCCTCTATGGCGGCTCCCAGGTGCCGCCACGCTGGTTCCTGCATGGGGTCTTCGCATGAATGCGCTGACCGTCATTCCCTATGCCGAATTCGGCATCCAGTCGAATTTCTCCTTCCTGCGCGGCGCCTCCAAGCCGGAGGAACTGGTGGTCGCCGCCAAGCTTTTCGGCTTTTCCGCGATCGGACTTGCCGACCGCAACACGGTGGCCGGCGTGGTGCGCGCCTGGCAACAGGCCAAGGTCGAGACGCTCTCCTACCATCCCGGCTGCCGGCTGGTTTTCGGTGACGGCACCCCTGACATTCTCGCCTATCCGCAGGACCGCAAGGGCTGGGGGCATCTCTGCCGCATGCTGACGCAAGCCAATCTGCGCGACGAGAACGAGAAGGGCGCCACTCTTCTCCAGCGCAGCGACTTGCTCGAATGGGGGGACCTGATGTCGCTGGCGGTCCTGCCCGATCTGACGGCAGGGGCGGAAGACAGTCTCGCCTTGCTTCGCCAGCTCAAGGATCGTTTCGGAAGAAATCTCCGTCTGGCCGTTTCGCCGGACTATGCTGGCAATGACCGTTTCCGGATCGAGCAGGCAGCGGCGTTTGCCGAGAATGCCGGCATCCCGCTGATGGCGACCAACGACGTTCTCTATCACACGACTGAGCGGCGCCCGCTGCAGGATGTGCTGACCGCGATCCGCCTCAACACGCCCGTCGCCGAGGTGGGGCTGCAGCTGGCCGCCAATGCCGAGCGCCATCTGAAGCCGCCGATGGAGATGGCGCGCCTGTTCCGCAGGCATCCGCAGGCGCTGGCCGAGACCTTGCGCTTTGCGCAGGAGCTGACCTTCTCGCTGAGCGACCTCCAGTACAACTACCCCGACGAGCCGACGGAGTCCGGTCTCGGACCGCAGGCCGAGCTGAAACGGCTGGCGCGGGAGGGGGCAGCCAATCGTTATCCGGCGGGGGTGCCTGCGTCCGTGACCAAGCGCATAGAGGAAGAGCTCGCTCTGATCGAGCGGCTGAACTACGCCCGCTATTTCCTGACGGTCTACGACATCGTCAAGTTCGCCCGCAACCAGGACATCCTCTGCCAGGGGCGCGGTTCGGCCGCCAATTCGATCGTCTGTTTCTGCATCGGCATCACCGAGGTCGGGCCGGACAGGATCGACACGCTGTTCGAGCGCTTCATTTCCGAGGAGAGGAACGAGCCGCCCGACATCGACGTCGACTTCGAGCATGAGAAACGGGAGACCGTCATCCAGTACATCTATACGAAATACAGCGCCAAGCGCACCGCACTCGCCGCCGCCGTCATCAGCTATCGCGGCCGCTCGGCCTTGCGCGAAGTGGCGAAGGCCATGGGCCTCTCCGAGGATGTCAGAAGCGCATTGTCGAGCACGATCTGGGGCTGGTCGACCTCGGAACTTGGCGAGAAGGAGGCGCACGCTGGCGGCATCAACCGCGCCGACCCGCTGGCAAGACTGGTGATTGAGCGCTCCAACGAGATCATGGGCTTTCCCCGCCATTTGTCGCAGCATGTCGGTGGCTTCGTCATCACCAGGGACCGACTCGACGAGATCGTGCCCATCGTCAAGACGGCGATGGACGAGCGCAAGATGGTCGAATGGGACAAGGACGATCTCGACGCGGTGAAGATCCTGAAAGTGGATGTGCTGGCGCTCGGCATGCTGACCTGCCTGCAGCGTGCCTTCGCCCTGCTTAAGGATCACTATCCAAACGCGCGAGATAAATATGGCCAACCCTATGTGCTGGCCACCCTGCCGCCGGAGGATAAGCAGGTCTACGACATGATCTGCCGCGCCGACACGCTCGGCGTTTTCCAGATCGAATCCCGCGCCCAGATGTCGATGCTGCCGCGTCTCCAGCCACGGGATTTCTATGACCTTGTCATCGAGGTGGCGATCGTGCGGCCGGGTCCGATCCAGGGCGACATGGTTCACCCTTACCTGCGCCGACGGCAAGGCAAGGAAAAGGCCGAGTATCAAAAGCCGGAGCTGGAGGCGATCCTCAGCAAGACACTTGGTGTGCCCCTGTTTCAGGAACAGGCCATGAAGATCGCCATCGTCGCGGGCGGTTTCAAGCCGGGGGAGGCCGACGAACTGCGCCGCGCCATGGCCACCTTCAAGCGCACCGGCACCATCGGCAATTACCGCCAGCGCATGATCGACGGCATGATTGGTAAGGGCTACACGAAGGACTTCGCCGAGCGCTGTTTCAAGCAGATCGAGGGTTTTGGCGAATACGGCTTTCCCGAAAGCCACGCCGCGTCCTTCGCCCTGCTCGTCTATGCCTCCTGCTGGTTCAAGACCTTCTACCCCGACGTGTTCTGCGCCGCGATCCTGAATTCGCAGCCGATGGGGTTTTACCAGCCGGCCCAGCTCGTCCGCGACGCGCGCGACCATGGCGTCGACATCCGCGACGTCGACGTCAATTTCTCGGTCTGGGACTCCACTCTGGAGAAAGCATCCTTCGATCCGGACCGCATCCTCCCACGCCATGCCGAAATGCGTGGTGTCATCAAGACAAATCATGCGCTGCGGCTCGGCTTGCGCCAGATCAAGGGCCTGTCGGAGGAGCGCATGGACGCTTTCGTCAAGCAGCGCGGTTCAGGCTACGAGTCGGTCAGGGATGTCTGGCTGCGCTCCGGCCTCGATGTCGACGAGATCGAAAAGCTGGCGCAGGCCGACGCCTTCCGTTCGCTTGGCCTCGATCGTCGTGAAGCCTTGTGGGCGGTGCGCGCGCTCGACGGCAAGAGTGCTGCCGAAAAGCTGCCGCTGTTCGACCAGCCGGCGATCCGTCTGCGCGAGCTGGAGCCGGAGACGAAGCTGCCCAAAATGCCGCTCGGCGAGCATGTCATCCATGACTACCGTTCGCTCGGCCTGTCGCTGAAGGCGCATCCGGTCGCCTTCCTGCGCGAGCGGCTCGACCGGGCCGGCGTCACGCCCAATGCCGAATTGCCATCCGTGCGCGATGGCAGGCGTGTCTCGGTCGCCGGCCTCGTGCTGGTGCGGCAGCGCCCCGGCAAGGGCAACGCGATCTTCCTGACGCTGGAGGACGACAAGGCCGTCGCCAACATCATCATCTGGCAGAGAACCTTCGACCGCTACCGGCCCGTCATCATGGGCGCCAGGTTCGTCCGCGTCACCGGCAAATTGCAGTCGGAATCGGATGTCATCCATATCGTCGCCGAGAAGATCGAGGATTTGACCCCCTGGCTGACCGTGCTCCTGGAAAAGGTCAGCCAAGCCAACCTGACAGTCGCCGGCCCTGCGGAACACCCCGTCAGCGGTACGGATCGCGACCCCGCGCCACGCAACGCGGCGATCCGACCGGACCTCGCAACGCTATCGGAAGAGGCGGAAAGTGTCATGCCCAAGGGACGCAATTTTCAGTAGCACAGGGGGGCGTTGTCCCGCCAGCCGCTGCCAATCTCGCCACCTATCAAGACGGCCCACTCAAGCGTGGCGGCGACAACACATCCTCCACGGAGAGCGTCCGCGCTTCCGAAGGCAGCATGATCGGGATGCCATCGCGCACCGGATAGGCGAGCTTGGCGACCCGGGAGACCAGTTCGCCGCGCTCCGGATCCCAAGTCAGCGGCCCCTTGGTCAGCGGGCAGGCAAGCAGCTCCAGCAGCTTGGGGTCGACATTGACCTTCTTCCCGTCACGCCCATCCGCCGCCATCGTGTCCTCTTCTCAGTGTCCGACCCAAGATGTGTCGAGAGAAAGGTCAGGCCGCCAACGCAGGAAATTTGTCGTTTGCAGGCCGGCTAGGTATCGACGCATCTCATTGCAGGCTCGAACCAAAATCCTCATTCTCGCGCGCCAGCGCCATTTCGGTGATGGCGATAAGCGTTTCGGCCCGTGTCTTCAGATCCGCCGCCTCGAGCAGCGCCTGTTTCTCGGCCGGCCCATAGGGCGCCATCATCGACAGCGCGTTGACCAACATGGCGTTTTCGGCCCGGCTGACGCTTTCCCAATCGGCTTCGAGGTCATTGGCCTGCAGATAGGCGCGGAACGCCTTGAGCAGCGATGGCCGGTCGATCTCGTTCGCCGCCTGGTCCTCGTCGAGATCGGCCAGGAAGGGCGCCAGCTTGCACTGGCGAAACGGCGTCTTGACCGTCAGCTCGTGGGCGATGCGGAACCGGCAAACGCCTTGCAGCGAAATCAGATAGCGGCCGTCGCCGGTTTCGGAAAAGGCGATGATGCGCCCGGCGCAGCCGACATTGCAGAGCTCCGGCTCGCCGTCGTCGCGCAAGGCGCCGTCGAGGCTGGGCTGGATGATGCCGATGAGCCGCGAGCCGGCAATGGCCTCGTCCACCATCTGCAGGTAGCGCGGCTCGAAGACGTTGAGCGGCATGCGGCCTCCCGGCAGCAAAAGCGCACCCTCGAGCGGAAAGATCGGGATCGTCGACGGCAAATTCTTGGCGAGCCGGTAATGCGCGTTTCCCGCTTGCACCTCAATCCTCCGATCGCTTCCATAGGGAAGCGGGTGTTGCTTCTATGCATATCCCTTTCGCAGAGCCGGGGCCACTTTTGCGCGACATGCATGGGTCACTGGTAATGTGGCGCGATGGCCGCCGGCCGCAAGCCTGCGCGACCAAAACAATCGCTAACCGGCTCAGGAAAACAGCAGCGACGACAATTTGCGGCGCGCCGCAAGCGTCGCCTCGTCGGTCATGCCCCAGGCCTCGAACAACTGCAGCAATTGCGTCTTGGCGCCGTCCTCGTTCCAGGCGCGGTCGGCCTTGATGATGGCCAGCAGATTGTCGGCCGCCGCCGTGCGATCGCCATTGGCGTTCTGGATCATGGCCAGATCGAAACGCGCCTGATGATCGCCGGGGTTCTCGGCCAGGCGCCGTTCGAACTCGGCCGGGTTGCCAAGTGCTGCCGCTTGCGCCGCCAGCGCCATCTTGGCGCGCAGGGCGGCCAGCGGCGGCGCATCCTTCTTGGCCTCGGGCGCCGTTGCCAGCAAGGACTCGGCGCCCTCGATGTCACCAGCCTCGAACAACAGGTCGCCCAGCCCGCCAATCGCCTCGACCGTCTCCGGCGCCTGCGCCAGGATGGCATCGTAGATATCGGCCGCCGTCTGCATGTCGCCGGCCGCGCGCGCCTCGTTTGCCGCGGCCAGGGCCTCGGCCACCGGCGGCGCACCATTGCCCTTGCCGCCCACCTTGGTGATGAATTCGGCGATCTGGCTCTCGGGGATCGCGCCCATGAAGCCATCGACCGGCTGGCCGTCCTTGAAGGCGATGACCGCGGGGATCGACTGGATGCCGAGCTGGCCGGCGATCGAGGGATGGTCGTCGATGTTCATCTTGACCAGCTTGACCCTGCCGCCGGCGGCCTTGACGGCCTTCTCCAGCTGCGGCGTCAGCTGCTTGCACGGCCCGCACCAGGGTGCCCAGAAATCGACCAGCACCGGCTGGCGGCGCGATTCCTGGATGACGTCGGCGGCAAAGGCGGCAGTCGTCGTGTCCCTGATGACATCGGTGGCCCCTGGGGCGGCCGGCGGCGCCTCGCCAAGCGCGACTTTCGCGCGCGGAGCCTCGGTTCCACCATATTGCACGGTGGTGGAATATTGGCCGCCATGGCTTCCAAACGGATTGTTGTCGCTCATCTCTTTACCCTTCCGTGGCGCGGCCGCCGGCGGCCAGGCGCTTTCAGACAATCTGACTTAGGCCATCCATGTGGCGATCACGCGGAGACTTTCAAGATAGCAGCATCGTGGCCGGTTGCCTCGACGAATCTGATCAGGTCCGCCGCTGCGACCGACGTCGTCGCCTCATTGGTCAGCGGATGCGCGTTGATCACCGCATGGTCCATCAACGCCTTGTCGAGAACCACCTTGACCCGGCCCGCAACGTCGTTGATCAGGCCGAAGACCGTGACCGCCCCCGGCGTCACGCCGAGCAGCTCCATCAGCATCTCCGGCTTGCCGAAGGAAACGCGGCCGGCAGCGCCGATGACCTGGTGGATCTGCTTCAGGTCGACGACCGCGTCCTCGCCGACGCTGACCAGGAAAAAATTGTCCTTCTTGTCCTTCAGGAACAGGTTTTTGGTGTGGCCACCGGCGATTTCGCCGCGCAGCGCCTGCGAATCGGCAACCGTGAACAGCGGCGGATGGCGCCGCGTCGAGGCAGCGATCCCGAGTTCGGCAAGAAATTCCATCAGCTCAGCTTCGGTCTTCGGCATCGGTTTTGTCTTCGTCCCGTTTCCTGCCAAGCCGTTTACGGCCAATGGGGCAGCCGACACAAGACCGTCATGCGACATCGCGGCGAGCGCGCCCGCCGCATAGCAAAATGCCTGACATTTCCCTGTTGCAATCGCCGCGCTCTTCAGCCATATAGGCCCGGCTTGCGGCCAAGACGCCGTGTGAGCGGGTGTAGCTCAGGGGTAGAGCACAACCTTGCCAAGGTTGGGGTCGAGCGTTCGAATCGCTTCACCCGCTCCAGTTTCCTTCGGGAAATCAAGCGACTAAAAGGCGCCCTTTGGGGCGCCTTTTGCTTACATGGCCTTGCCAACCGGCAATGCAGCGGCGCAGGTCTATTGGGCGACTTGGGACACGGCTGACATCAGCTCCTGCGGGCTTGGCGCCCCAAACATGTATCGCCCACCCTCTGGAACCTCCGTGAAGCTCCAGCGGACGATCCCTTGCCGGTCCAGCAGGAACTGACCGACCAGTTGTCCGTGCCCGGTTGCCAACATCTGCTCATCGGCTTCGGTCAGTTCGTAATGGTCCCTCTTGTCGAGGATTTCGCCGGCCGCCAAAGGATCCAAAGGACCAGGCAACTCGCCTGGCATCTCAATCCGCATATCCTTTACCGCTGCCATCGAGACCTTGTACGGCCAGTTCGTCTCGTTTTGGGTGAATTCGAGATTGGGCAGTCCAAAAGCACGATGTGAAGCGCGTTCAGGGTCGGAGGCCGCAAGCAGATTCGGCATCGGGTGGTAGCGGAAATAGAGGCGCGCCCGTTCGATCGGCGTGTTGACCACCGTCAGGCTCTCCACGCCCTTTTCGCGCAGCTCCGGATCAAGCCGCGCCTGGGCGGCGATATGGCGCCGGCAAAACGCACAATGCAGACCTCGAAACAAGCCGACCAGCACCGGTTTTTGTCCGCGGAAGTCGTCTAGCGCGATCTTGCCTTCCTGGGTAATGGCGTCGAGTACCACGTTCGGCGCGCGGTCGCCCGGTTGAAGCGGTACCAAGTCACGAGGCGCGGACATTTCAACCTCCCACCCGGCTAGTCGAGAAAAGGCAGCACCACAAGCGCTTCCGGGTCGAGCCCGTGCTGGGCGCATATACCCTGCGCCAGGGAAAAGTAGCGTTCGGCCTCGGCCAGATTGTCGATGTCGAGATTAAGCGTTGCGAGACCATCATAGCACGGAAACAGCAGTTGGGGTTCGCCCGTTTCGCGGGCTACGTCCAGGGCTTCGTGGAACAAGCCGACCGCCAGTTCCGGACGGCCGTTGCACTGGTGGATCTGCCCAAGCACGATCAACGGCACCGGCAGGTGCTCGCGCTGGTCGAGCGCCCGGTCGATCTCGATGGCCTTCTCGGCAGCAGGGACGCCCTCCGTTGGACAGCGATCCGTGAAGGTACAACAAGCGACCGCCAGATTGGCGAGGAGGCGCGCCTGGAAACCCAGGTCACCAATATGGCGCGCCACTTCGAGACCGCGCCGACAGACCGCCATCGCCTGTGTCGGATCGATGGTCGTGTAAAGCACGCCGAGATTGGTGTAGCCGCGGCAGGCCGCCCCCAGCAGACCGGCGGCTTCGGCCAATTCGATGCTACGCTCGACCTGACCCACGGCTTCCCGGTTTCGCCCAAGGCGAGCCAGCGCGACTGCCTTGGTATTGAGGGCCTCGGCGGTCACAAGAGTGGCATCACGCCCGGCCTCGGAGACATGCTCCGTTGTCAGGGTACGCACGCAATCCAGCGCCGCGTCCGCCCATTTTGCCGCGAGAGCGTGATCCCCGCTACGGAACGCCTGCCGGCCACGCTCTTGCCACAGATGCGCCTGCTCGATCGGGGCATCCGCTCCATCGAGGAGCGCTGCCGCTTCGGCATAGCGCGATTCTGCGTTGTCGCGCTTGCCGACGTCCCAGAGCAGCCGACCGATCTTGCGCAAAACGCGCGCCGAAGCGACCCGATCGGCTGACTCGCGGTATGCCTGCAACACCGTCTCGTAGTGGTGGTGCGCGATCTCGCGGCGGCCTGCTGGGCCGCTCAAATCGGCAATGCGCTCTGCAATCGCCAGTTTGAGCTGTGTTTGCCCGGTCGCACCCAACGCAGTCAGTGCCCGCTCGTAGAAACGAAGGGCGTCGTCGTTGGCGTAGATCATGCGAGCGCGATCGCCCGCCGCCTGCAGATAGTGCGCGCCCTTCTCCCGCTCGGCGCTCTGTGCGAAATGATGACCGAGCACGGTCAAATCCTCAAGCCGTTCCGGTCTGGCGCCGCACAATTGCTCCAAGGCAGCACCGACCCGCCCGTGGATGTCGGTCCGGCGCTGCAGAAGCAGATTCTGGTAGATCACGTCCTGCAGCAAAGTTTGCGTAAAACGGTAGCTTTGCGACGAGACCGAGCCTGATCCGGCAACTTCCTCGATGATTTCCGCATCGCAAAGCAGTTCGCAGCCGGCTTCCAGCCGGCCGGGGTCGGCTGTCACGGCTTTCAGAAGTGTGGCATCGAAGCGCGGGCCGATCACCGCGGCTTCCTGGGCCAAACGGCGCACCTCCTGGGGCAGCCGGTCGACGCGAGCAAGCAACATTGCCTGGATGGTGGCGGGAATGCCGGTTGCGGCTTCGCCTGCCACAGTGCGCCATTGCTGGCCCTCGCGCACCAGGACACCGCGATCGATAAGGCCGCGAACGATCTCCTCTATAAAAAGGGGGTTGCCGCCCGCGCGCTCGAGGATCTGGTCAAGAAGCGTTCCTGCTGAGTTTACCCAGCTCTCGCCGAAAAGCGCCGCCAGCAGGCTGCGTCCGTCATCGCGGCTGAGCGGCGAAAGCCTGAGCGCGGTGTGACTGACCCGACTTGAGTCGAGCTGGCCGTGGTCCGGCTCCGGACGATGCGTGACCAGCAACATCAACCGCGTGCGTTCCAACCTGTCCATCACGAAACGCAGTGCTTCGAGCGACACGGCGTCGGCCCAATGCAGGTCTTCGACGACGATCAACAGCGGCGACAACGCAAGCCGCCGTTCGATGATCGTGCGGACTGCGTAGAGAATTTGCCGCCGCAACTGCTCGGGCTCGACATGCTGCAAGGTGGCATCGGGGTCGCCAAGGCCAAGCACATGATAGAGCAGAGGCATTAGCCGCTTCGCCTCCTCGCCCTGCAGGCCAAGATCGGTCAACAAGCCAGCGAGCTTGCCCCGCATTTCGTCTCCAGTGTCGTTCTGCATCATCCCGGCAGCGCTGCGCACCACCGCGCCCAAGGCGCCAAATGATCGTTCGCCCAGCGGTGAGCACGTGGCCTGCCGCACGGCGAGGTTGCGAAAACGATCCTCATCGCCGACGCGGGCGACGAACTCCTTCACCAGCCGCGATTTCCCGATACCGGCTTCTCCAACGAGGCGGACAAGTTGGGCCGAGCCGCCGCACGCCTGGTCAAGGCTCGCCAGCATTCTATGCAGCTCCGCATCACGGCCTATCATCGGTGCGCTGAGGCCGAGCGCCTCAAGCCCACGTGCCGCACGCGGCGCCGCGAGCGGTGCATCCAGACGATGGACGAGCACACTGCCAGCCTTGCCGCGAAGCACGACATCACCCAGCGGCTCGTAAGAGAAGGCATGCCGGGTCAGCCTGTGAGTGAGCTCGCCCACCAGCACCTCACCCGGTGCAGCCAGTGATTGCAGGCGTTGCGCCGTATTCACGGTGTCGCCGGTCACCGAATAGGATTTGGCGGTGCCGATGCCCAATCCGCCAGTGACGACCGGGCCGGTGTTTATGCCGATGTGGAGCAACAGGGGCGAGCCGGAGTGGGGGGCGCTTTCGCCCAGCCGCGCCGTCCGGGCGATCATGTCGAGAGCGGCGCGAAGCGCACGTTCCGGATCGTCCTCATGCGCGACCGGCGCACCGAACAGAGCGAGCAGTGCATCGCCGATGAATTTGTCGACGAAACCACCGAAGTTTCGCACGGCCGCCGTCAATTCCTTGAACAGTTCGTTCTGCAGTGCTTGCATCACCTCGGGGTCGAGCTGCTCGCTGAGTGTCGTGAAGCCGCAAAGGTCGGCGAAGAGGACCGTCACCGTCCGGCGATCGGCGTCGGAGACGGGATGCAGCCCATCGTCGCTCTCGATGTTCGCAAGCAGCGACGGCGTTCGAGAAGGCGGCACGATGGTCCGGCTCTGTGTCGGAGCAGGCCGTTCGACAGCTTTTGCGGCCGCACCGACGCTTGCCCCGCATTTCGGACAGAACTCGAAATCAGGTGCGCAGGGGTAACCGCAACTGGCGCATGGCACGGGCTGGCGCTTGCCACACCTCGGACAGAAAGCGAATCCGCTCTCAACCTCGAAACCGCAGCCCGAGCAGTCCATCGACAAGACCTCACCAATGCATGTCGCCCAAAAGTGGACCCGGTTTTGGGACAACGACATGCATAAAAACAAAGACCTAAAGCGGCCGCGGCGGCGTGATTCCCCACGCACGTCACGGCCAGGGTATTCACAAGGATGAACCGTTAGTCGTCGACCAGCAAGCGGCAGCGCAAATCGGCATCGAGCGATCCGGGTGGATCCCGGGCGGAGCGCTGGCGATTCGGGCGGCTGCATAGCCGTCGTTTGCGAAAGTTCCCTCCTACCCTCCGTCTTCCTGCTATTGTGGGGACGAGGAGACGGACCGATGAGCGAGAATCGCAAGCTGGCCGCAATCCTGGCAGCGGATGTCGTCGGATACAGCCGGCTCGCGAGCGCGGACGAAGATCGTACCTTGGCGAGGTTGCGAGCCCTGCGCAGCGACCTGATCGACCCAATCATCGCCGTGCACAACGGGCGGGTGATCAAGCGCACCGGGGATGGGGCGCTGGTTGAGTTCCGTAGCGTGGTGGATGCCGTGCGCTGCGCCGTTGAGGTTCAGAATGGCATGGTCGAGCGCAATGCCGGCGTGCCGCAGGACCGCCGCATCGAGTTCAGGATCGGCATCCATCTGGGGGATGTGGTCGAGGAAAGCGACGGCGACCTGATGGGCGACGGCGTCAACATCGCCTCGCGTTTGGAGGGCGTCGCGGCACCCGGCGCCATCTGCCTGTCCGAGGATGCCTATCGCCAGGTCAAGGCGAGGCTCGACCTCTCGGTCAGCGATCTGGGCAGCACCCAGCTCAAGAACATCGCCGAGCCGATCAGGGTCTATTCGCTGCAAGTCGGCAGCGCCGGGACCAGGGCGGCCGCGACCTCGGAAACCGCGAGCCGACCGGCGACGGCAGCGCCGCCGAAGCTGTCGATCGCCGTCCTGCCGTTCGCCAACATGAGCGGTGACGCCGAACAGGACTATTTCGCCGACGGCATCTCCGAGGACATCATCACGGCGCTGTCCAAACTGTCGCAGCTCTTCGTCATCGCACGCAATTCGTCGTTCACCTTCAAGGGCCAGAACGTCCAGGTGCAGGAGGTGGGCACGAAGCTCGGCGTGCGGCATGTGCTTGAGGGCAGCGTACGCAAGTCGGGGAACAGGGTGCGCATCACCGCGCAGCTCATCGATGCAACCTCGGGCGGCCATCTTTGGGCGGAGCGGTTCGATCGCGAGCTGACCGACATATTCGCCGTGCAGGACGACGTGACACAGCAGATCGTCGGTGCGCTGGCGCTCAATCTGACTGAGGGTGACCGTCAGCGGCTGGCGCCTGAGCACCCGCGCAACGCGGAGGCGTATGACTGTTTCCTGCGGGGCCGGGAGCTGTGGCACCGGCTGACAAAGGAGACCAACGTCGCAGCCCGTGACGTCTTGCAACGTGCCATCGACCTGGACCCGAACTTTGCCGCTGCCCATGCTTTCCTCGCCCTCACGCACGGCCTCGATTACCTGAACAGGTGGAGTGCCTCGCCACCGGAATCGATGGCGCAAGCGGAAGAGGTCGCAACGCAAGCTGTAACGCTCGATGGCAGCGATCCCTGGGCGCACTGGGCGTTGGCTATAGCCAAGCTGTACACACGACGGCACGATGGGGCCATCGACGAGGCCGAGCACGCGATCGCCCTCAATCCGAACTTCGCCGAAGGGCACGTCATTCTCGGCGAGGCGCTGTACTATTCGGGCAGACCCGAGGAGGCGCTTGAGAGTTTCGCCCGGGGCAAGACCTTGAATCCGTACTTTCCCGATGTGCTTCTGCACTTCCAGGCTTTGGCCGCGTTTCATCTGGGAAGGTACGAAGAGGCCGTCGACCTCTTGCAGCAACGGCTGGCTCGCAACGCTGTCACCGACGTCTCGCGTGCGCTTCTGGCCGCCTGCTACGGCCATCTCAGCCGTTTCGCCGAGGCCCGCGCGGCATGGCAGGAGGTGCTTCGCCTCAATCCCGACTATTCGCTGGAATACCGTCGCAAGGTCTTGCCCTACAAGAATCCTGCCGATTTCGAACTCGTGGTGGATGGGCTCCGCAAGGCCGGGGTCGTGCAATGACATTTGCGGCGATGTCAGGTCGCCCTGATGCCTGCCTGGCCGATCTTGCGCCATCGGGCGTTTTCGCGAACCAGTTTCAGGTCGTCGGTCGTCTCGGCAAAGGTCCGCAATCGGTATTGCCGCAGCAGGTCCGGGAAAAGCGCCCCTTCCGGCAGGCCGGCGAGTTGCTCGCGGACCGAGATCTTTTCATCGATGACCCGCATGCCCCAGGCATTTTCCCGAACCTGCAGCTCCGCAGCCAGATCGCGCTCCTCCGGCGCGTTTTCGTCTAACGCTGCCAGCAGGATCGAGTGGAAAAGCGCTACATAGCCGATCTGCCTCAGGCCGCCCACGACCCGCACGCGCGGCAAGATGGCAAGGACGAGGAACATCAGCAACAGGTTCGGCAGCAGCACGCCGTCCAGCAGCGCCTGCCTGAGATACGGCCGTTCGAACGGGATGGAGAGACCATGCGGCCTGTCAGGCTCGATCAACTGCCCGTTCTCGAGCACGAGCTTGCGCACGCGTTCCTCGCGGATGCCCCAGAAATAGGCCGTGCTATTAGGCAGGAATCTGCCAAATGGGCCCGATGCCGCCTCTTGCAAGGCACGGTCGAGACGCTGGCGCCTTGCCGGCTCGACGAGCAGCCTGCAAAGAAGGTTGCCGTCGTGTTCCAGATGCCGCGCCATGGCGGCCGCGGCGAGCCGATCATCGATGAAGACCGGCCGGGCCATACCGGAACGATCCCAATCGGCGACCAGATCCTCGTTGAGGGCGGTCAGCGCATCGGCGGCGGTCCCAAATGCCTTGTCCTGGCTGGCAAGCAGCGTGCCCAGCCAACGGCTGGCATCCGTTTCATCGCCCACCGCCTCGAGCGCGCGCGTGTTGAGAGAGACGGGACCGGCCACGCAGGCGCTCTTGCGGCACAGTTTGTGGCGCCCCATGCCAAACAAATTGACCTTGTCGTCGCCGACATCGAGCCACCCCGGCCCCTCCCGGCCGTTTGTCTCCATGGTCATCGTTGTTCCCATGAAGCCGACGAAGGCCGACAGACCGTTTTCCACCGCGCCGAGCCAGGCAAGCAGGAGGGCATCGAAGGTGATCCGGTCCATCAGCAGCAGGCAGTGCAGGCCGGACTGGATCACTGGTCTGCGCTCGAACTCTTCGAGGGCCTTGCCGATCTCTTGAGGCTGCATGATCGCACCAAGGCGCTGATGCAGGACGTCGCGCAGGATCGAGCGGGCAGCGATCGCCGGACCCGACGCAGGCCTCGCCACCGGCCGCCACAGATGGCGGGCGTATTCGGAAACCGGTGCATTCCAGTTCTGCTCGATGTCACGCACGACTTCCGGGCAGAGCAGCGACAGCACAGCTAGAATTTCCGCCGGAGGCGTAGCAGTTGGGTCAGAGACGGCGGTCATTGATCCCGTCTAGCCGCTCGCGGTGCAAACGCCAAGGGAGACCCGACTTGCTGGACACGGCCGGCCCACACATAGATCGTCAACTCGACCAAAACGGATAAGTCTCCAAACAGCGGATCTCAAAACCGCAGTCGGGCCATGCTCAGCAGGTCGTGGTACTGCCCGTCGGTAAAACCCGCCTTCACATGCCGACCTTCGACCTCGAAGCCATGGCTTGTGTAGAGACGGACGGCCGGTTCGTTGTCGGCATAGACGGTCAATTCGACCCGCTTCAGGGCGCGCCAGTTGTCGGCCACGTCAAGCAGGGCGCCAAGGATGGCAGAGCCGATGCCCTCGCCGACAAAGCCATCGTCAAGGCCGATATTGATCTCGCCGATATGCGACCGGCGTGGCGACCCCTGCACGACCAGGCTGCCATGGCCGACGACCTTGCCGTCCAGCTCCGCGACGATCCAGGTGGTTTCCTGGCCGGCCTTGGCGATGCGCCGCTCCACCTGCTCCACCATCTCGAAGGGCATCCTGAGCGTGCCCCAGCGGAAGCCCGGCATGTTGAAGATAGCGCAAAGCGCCTCCGCGTCGCTTGGCCGGACGGCGCGGAGCTGCGGCTGGATTTTCTCGGAGGATGGCGAGGTCGTGCTGGTCATGGCGTTCCCGGCGAAGGCAATAGGCCCGGCACGATGCACCGGACGTCACCTGAAAATCCAGCTATCTCTGCAAGCTATGCTGCCGATTGCGCGCTGAAATAGCGGGAGGCGGCGGAGAGTTTGAAGACGCCGCTGATGCCGATCCAGCCGAAAAGGGCAAGCCAGCACAATGTTTTGGGCGCCGTCCAGTCGATCCGATGCACCGCAGCGTCGGTGATGACGAGACCAAGGATGGAAAGCAGGCCAACCAGAAACTGCGCCAGGCCAAGCACCAGCAGTTCCTCGCGCGGCGCGCTCTTCCAGACCAGATATGCGCCGCTAGCGCCAGCGAGGAAGATGGCGCTGTAGACTTGGGCGTGGAAAGGATCGACCGGCCATGGCCAAGTGCTGCTGACCATCACGGGAAACAGCAACATGCCGACGCCATAGAGCCCAAGGATCGCCGTTTCCGCCAACATGTAGCCGCGCCATGCGGGGTTTAGGGTCACGCCTCTTGCTGAAGGACGGGCCCTGGCCCGCCACAGGAACAGCCCGGATACCGCGGCCGAGGCAAGATAGACCAGGAACCAGAGCCAGGCCGCTTTGCGCTCGAAATTGAAATAGCCGAGATTGATCAACGAAACCGCCGACACGATGACGGTGAAGATGAAGGCCATGACGAGCACCAGCCTGCCGGGCGACCAGCGATTCCAGAACAAGAGCGCCGCCATCACCGCCATTTCGGCGGTGTAGAAGCCGCCGAGGAAGCGGGCACTGAATGGCGTGACGGGCCAGGGCCAGCGCGGCTTGACCAGTGCCGGTGCGAAAAACAGGCCGGCGCCTACGATCAGGACGATGATAACCCCTGCGGAGAAAAGGCGCAGAGCCGCGGGAAATGGCGGATTGTCGGATGTCGGCACGGGAGAAGCCCCAAAAATGAATGCCCAATGTACCATCATAGTGCCGCTTGCGGCCGGTGAAAATCTGGTGAATGGAAATTAGACTGTCACCAGTCTTGTCTATTCGAATGGCCGTACGGTCAGTTTCGCAGTAAAATGGCGACTCGGACCAAAGAGCGGTCCGGATCAACACGCCTCGGGGGCGCATTTTCCGGAGCCTGCACGATGAACGAAGCTCAGGATCTGTTCTCGCTTCTGCGGCAATCGACCGATGTCGATCCGCAGGCAATCGACGCGATCAAGCAAACTATCGCAGAGGGCCAGGACCGCGAACTTTGCCGCATCAATGCGCCAGCCTTCGCCGGCAAGCTTGGCCTCGACGAGGAACGCACCATAGGCGCCTTTCTCCACGCGGCACGGGTGGGCATCTTCGACATTTCCTGGAATGTTCTGTGCCCCGGCTGTGGCGGCGTGCTCGACACCAATGCCACGCTGAAAACCCTGCAGAAGGACGAATACACATGCGCGTTGTGCGCCGAGGGCTATCCGCCGACCCTCGACGAGATGGTCGAGGTGACATTCACCGTCAGTCCCCGCGTGCGTAGGATTGCTGCCCACAATCCACACGAACTGCCGTTGCTGGAATATTTCCGCCAAATCTACTGGGCGTCCGGCGTCGATCTGCCGGAAGAAGATTTCGCCAAAAAGATGGAAGCGTTCTTGCTGGAAGGTATCGAGCTTGCGCCCGGTGAAAAGGCGGTTCTGCCCATACGGCTTCCGCCCGAGTTCATTATCGTCTTCGAGCCAGTCACCCATTCAGCGCAGTTCATCGACGCGAAGGGCGAACCAACAAAGGAGCGCCGAAGCCTCTCCTTGGTCTTCGACCGCGACCATGTCCAGAGCCAGACGCTGGAGATGCAACCCGGCCCGATGCGCATTTCGCTGGAAAACAGGACCGACACCCGCGTGCTGCCGACGGTGTTCATTGCCGGACCGGCATTGCATGATTTGCTGAGCAAACGCCGGCCCTTCCTGACGGCCAAGCGCCTGCTCACCAACCAGACGTTCCGCAATCTCTATCGCGCGGACACGCTCGACATCGACCAGCGCCTGAAGATCACCAGCCTGACCTTCCTGTTCACCGACCTACGCGGATCGACCGCGCTCTACGAGCGGGTGGGCGACCTTTCAGCCTTCGATCTCGTGCGCGAGCATTTCCAGGTTCTGCACGAGATCGTCGCGGCGGAGGCAGGCGCGGTGGTGAAGACGATCGGTGATGCGGTGATGGCGACCTTCGCGACGCCCGATCGTGCGATTGCCGCGGCCCTCAGGATGCGCGATGCCATGCGTGCGCTCAACGACAAGAGCGGGCGCGAAGATCTGCTGCTCAAGATCGGGGTCCATGCGGGCCCCTGCATCGCCGTGTCCATGAACGAGCGCCAGGACTATTTCGGCCAGACGGTCAACATTGCTTCGCGGGTCCAGAACCTTGCCACCGCACAGGCGATCTTCGCCACTCGTGCGGTGGTCGACGACAATCTGACAGCCGATCTGTTGCACAGGAAAGCGCTGACGCCCGTGCCCCACGAGGTCTCGCTGCGCGGCATTGAGCGCGAGATAGCAGTCTATACGATCCCCTGAATACTTGCAGCAATTCCAGGAAAAGTGTGAAACGGTTTTCCCGGGAGAGGCGCGTGGCGCTTTCCCTGGAGAATTGCGTTAAAACAAAGAGATAGAGCGGGTTCGGCGTTTCCGTGAAACGGTGAACCGCTGCACTGCATGTCGCCCAAAAGTGGCCCCGGTTTTGGGGCAACGACATGCATACAAACAAAGACTTAAAGCGCGTCGTCTGAATCCGTTCAACGCGACGCGCTTTGGGTCGTCTCGGCCCCTCACACACGCCTATAGACAAATAGACGATCGGTGGGTACCGAAGGCGGCGGCGGAAGGCGTTGCAACTGCGGGTGATGGAGCGGTATGCCGCTGACCGCGAAGCCACCGACGCGAAGCAGGCGCGCGATCAGATCGGGAAGCCAGCTAAGGGTCACCACATCGCGATCTTCATGGCCGGTTCCGAGGTCGGCATTGACAAGAGCGGCATCGATGCCAATGAACCTGGGCGCCGTCTCGCTTATCTCGCCGAGCACGAGGTTTTCAGCGTCGGGAATTGAGCTGTCGTGTGCGGCAAGTGCGCGGTCGAACGCCACGATCCGGCGTCCGGGCAGGCGCTCGCGCAGGTGGTGGAACGTCCGGCCATTGCCGAGGCCGAGTTCGAGCACGGGGCCCTCGATCTTCGCCACCTCGACACAGACTTGATCGAGAATGTCGCGCTGTGCGGTCATCCTGCGGATGAAACTCTCGAGGCGACTCATATGAAATTGTACGTCCTGAACCAGCCCAAGAAATCGGCGACGCCCGCGACCAGGGCGGTTCGCGGCTGAAACCCGAGGGCACCTGCCAAACCCCGATCGAATTTCGCCGCGTATAGAGGCGAACGGTAGACATTGCAACAACCGGACAGGCCGCCTGCAAGGGTCATACCGGGGTGGCGCAGGCGGCACGAAGCGCGGTGGGATAGCGATCTCACTTGTAGGGGTCCGCGGCGTCCCGCAAGCCATCGCCGAGGAAGTTGAACGCCATGATGACGAGAACGACGGGGAGCATCGGCAAAAGCAGCCATGGATAGAACGCGATCACGTTGACGCTGCGCGCCTCGGTGAGCAGGATGCCCCAGCTGGTTATCGGCGCCCTCAGGCCAAGCCCAAGGAAGCTCAGTGCCGTCTCGCCCAGGATCATGCTGGGTATGGAGAGCGTCGCCGTTGCGATCAGATGCGACATGAAGCCGGGAATGAGGTGCCGCCCGATGATGCGGCTGCTGTTGGCCCCCATCAATTGCGCGGCTAGAACGTAATCCTCCTCGCGCAACGCCAGAAGTTTTGAACGCACTGCCCGCGCCAGTCCGGTCCAGTCGAGCAGCCCGAGGATGACGGTGATGCCGAAATAGATCACCGCCGGACTCCAGGTGATCGGCATGATCGCCGCCAGAGCCAGCCATAGCGGAATGCTGGGGATCGATTGCAGAACTTCGATGATGCGTTGAACGATCAGGTCGAAGATACCGCCGTGATAGCCGGCCAGTCCGCCGATGACGATGCCGAGCAGGAAGCTGAAACTGATGCCGACGAGGCCGATCGTCAGCGAAATGCGTGCGCCATAAATGATGCGCGAGAGCACATCGCGCCCCAGCCTGTCGGTGCCGGCCAGGAAGAGCTGGCCGTTTTCGGCAGGGCAGACCAAATGCCTGTCACCTTCGATCAGGCCCCAGAATAGGTAACTGTCGCCCCTGCAGAAGAAACGGAGCCGCTGAACATCGTCGTGGTTCTCAATGTAGTTCCGCTTGAGCGTGTCCATATCCAGCGTCATCTCGCGGCCATAGACGAACGGCCCGACGAACTCGCCGTTGTGGAACAGGCGCACCCGCTGCGGCGGCGCATAGATGAAGTCCATGTTGCGCGTGTGCAGATTGTAGGGCGCCAGGAACTCGCAGATCAGTATCCCGGAATAAAGCACTGCCAGGAATATGCCGGATACAAGGGCAAGCCGGTGTTTTCGGAATTTCCACCACATCAACCGCAACTGCGACGCCTGGAAGACCTTCGACTGCTCCGGCGTCATCGCCTCGACCGACTGCAGGTCAAGGGGCGCGGTGGAAACGTAGTGTTGCAGTGGAGCACCCGGAGCGGGCAGCGGCGAATGCGTGTTCATTTGGTGCTACCGCCCTGCAAACGAATTCGTGGATCAAGCAGCGCCAGCGCCAGGTCGGAAATCAGGACGCCGATGACCGTCAGGAAGGCCAGGAACATCAGGAACGACCCTGCCAGATACATGTCCTGGCTTTGCAGCGCCTTGATCAGCATCGGCCCGGTCGTTTCCAAAGACAGCACGATCGCCGTTATTTCGGCGCCGGAGATGATGGCCGGCAGGATAGAGCCGATGTCGGAAATGAAGAAATTGAGCGCCATGCGCAGCGGATATTTGACCAGCGCCTTGAAGGGATGAAGGCCTTTGGCGCGCGCGGTGACGACATATTGCTTGTGTAGCTCATCGAGCAGATTGGCGCGCAGCCGCCGGATCATGCTTGCCGTGCCCCCGGTGCCGATGATCAGGACCGGGATCCAGAGATGGGCGAGGATCGACTTCGCCTTGGCCCAGCTCATCGGCTCGCCGAGATACTGCTGGTCCATGAGATGGCCGATGGATGTGCCGAACCAGATGTTGGCGAAATACATCAGGATCAGCGCCAGCATGAAATTCGGAATGGCAAGGCCGAGAAGGCCGAAGAAAGTCAGGCCGTAGTCGCCCCAGCTGTATTGATGCGTGGCGGAGTACATGCCGATCGGAAAGGCGATGAGCCAGGTGAAGATGATCGTGACGAAGGAAACCAGCACGGTCAGCCACATTCGGTCCCCGACGACATCGCGAACCGGCAGCTCATATTCGAAGGAATAGCCGAAATCGCCCTGCAGCATCCCGCCGACCCAGTAGAAGTAGCGAACGACCACCGGTTTGTCGAAACCATATTCCTTGCGCATCATCTCGATGCGGTCGGAATCTACCGCTTCGCCCTGAGCCCGAAGCTCGGCAACATAGCTGTCGAAATAGTCGCCTGGGGGAAGTTCGATGATCGTGAACACCAGCGCCGATATGATCAGCAGCGTTGGAACCATCACAGCGATACGCCAGACAAGATATCGAAACACGCTCAGGACTCTCCAAGCCAGAATGTATCCGGCATATAGACACCGAAATAGGAAGTCGGGTCGTAGCCGTAGAGCGCCTTGTCAGGCAGATTGCGCAGCCGCGAGGATGCCAGAACCGGCTGATGCGTTCCGTTCACCGTGCCGATCGAAAACACCTGATCGGTATAGATCGACAGCATTGAAGTCCAGATTTCGGCGCGCTCCGTGCTTTCGGTCGATGCGTTCCAGCGCGCGAGTAAAGCCATCAACTCGACCACAGGCGGAAGATCGGGCGCCTCACCCATCTTGCCATGAGACAAGTAGTGAGCACCCCAGAGCGGCCATTGCAGCTGGTCATCCATGGTGGGGGCCAACTGGTACGGGTTCATATCGGGGGTCGGCACGCCATTGTCGATGCCCGACCACATCGACATCATGATCTGGCCGCCAACCGCGCGGCTACGGAAGATGTCGCGCTGCGAAGTCCGGATGAACAGGGCGATGCCGATCTTGCGCCAGTGATCGGTGATGAGTTCGAGCGCGTCGGTTTCCAGCGTGCTTTCGCCGGCCGTTTCCACGATGATTTGCGCCGGGCGTCCATCGGGAAGTATCCGCACCCCGTCATCGCCACGCTGCTGAAGCCCGGCCTCGTCGAGCAGGGCATTGGCCTGGTCGGGATCATGGGCGACCCAGGCTTTCGCGAATTCCGGCCGGAAGAGCGGGCTCTCCGGCAGCACCGTATCGGCACTTTCCTGCGCCAACCCGTAGAACACGGCCAAATTGATCTCGCGCCTGTCCACAGCCAGCGAAAGTGCGCGGCGCACGCGCACGTCACGGAAAAGGCCACGCCACACCAGGTCGGCACAATTCAGATTGGGCAGCAGCGCCAGCCGCGAACCCTGTGTGCGTTTCCACAGATGCATCTTCACCGGGTAGCGCTTCTCCGCATCCTTCAGGAAGGAGTAATCGGTGAAGTCAATTCCCAGGCTTTGCAGGTCGCTCTCGCCCGCACCGGTCTTGGCGGAAATGATCGTCGACGAGCTGACATTCATGACAATCCGGTCGACATAGGGCAGTTGCCGGCCATTCTCGTCTATTCGATGAAAGAACGGGTTGCGCTCGAAGACGAACTGCTCAGCCGGCGGCTTGGTCCGGTTCTGCCAGGGATCGAGCGTCGGCAGGTCCGGGTTCTCCGGGCGATACTGCCGCGACATGCGGATATGCAGGAGCGTCCATTTCCGGGCCCGGTTCTCCTTCATGAGGCCGGCGAGCCGGAACGGATCCTGGTATTTCTTGTGGAACTGCTTGAGGTAGGCGGCCGGCAGGACAAGCGATAGCGGCGCAGCAGCGGCGAGCTTGGGCAGGAAGTCGGGATTGGGCGCATCCCAACTATAGCGGACCGTCAACGGATCGACGATCTCGAAGCGTGGCGGCTTGCCGTCCGCCAGCAGGGCCGGGGCGAGCCCGCCTTGCGAAAGCTCATCGTTGAGCCAGACATCTTCCCAGCAATAACGAAAATCCTCCGGCGTCAGCAGGCTACCGTCAGACCATTTGTGCCCTTCCCGTATCTTGAAAGTGAAGACGCGATCATCCGCCACGTCGAAACTCTCGAGAATGTCGGCTTGCATGTTGAGCTTTTCGTCATAGCCGACCAGGCGGGCATACCCGTAGATCGTCATCATCCGGATATCTTTCTGGCTGCCGATGATCGTACGCAGCGTGCCGCCATACTGGCCTGGCTGTCGGCCCATCGCAGCGAGATTCACCGCGCGTGGGCTCTTGGGCAGGCGTTCGGCGAGTGCCGGCAGCGCCCTGGCCTTCAGCTCCGGCTGAAGAAATTCCGGCTCCAGATCGCCGGCGCGCGACGTGCCCGGCAGAAATGCCGAAGCCATGAGGCCAAGGATGGTGCGCCGGCTGATCAATGGCGTAGCTCGCTGACATCGGCCGAACGTCTGGCCAGCACCAAGTGGCCGCCGCCAAGATCGAGCGGCGACAGCACATCCTCTTCGCCCTCGTCGCGGAACTGCGGTCCCCATGCGCTGGTGTCGGAAGCACCGCTGAGCTTCAGCGTCTTGAAATCCATCGGCCTGTCGAGATCGGGGAAAGGCACTGCGGCGACCAGTGAGCGCGTGTAGGGGTGGACTGGTTTCCGAAGCAGAATTTCGCGCGGCGCAAGCTCGACGATACGCCCGCCGCACATCACCGCGATGCGGTCCGCCATGTAGTCCACCACTGCCAGATTGTGGGATATGAACAGGTAGGTCAGGCCCAGCTCCTTCTGCAGGTCCTTCAGAAGGTTCAGGATCTGTGCCTGGACAGAGACATCGAGCGCCGAAACCGGCTCGTCGCAGATAAGGAGTTCAGGCCCCAGCGCCAACGCCCGCGCGATGCCGATACGCTGGCGCTGCCCGCCGGAGAAACTGTGCGGATAACGCTTGATGAAGCGCGGATCGAGCCCGATTGCCTGCATCAGGCTCTTGACCATGGCGAGCCGCGACGCGGCATTGCCACGTTGATGGATTTCGAGCGGCTCGCTCAAGATGTTCTCCACCGTCATGCGCGGTGAAAGCGACGAAACCGGATCCTGGAAGACCATTTGGATTTTCGCGCGCAGCATGCGCAGGGCGTTTCCCTCGGCTTCCAGGACCTCGATCGGTCCATCGCGGCCGTTGAAGATCACCGAGCCGCCGCTGGGGGTGACAGCCCGCATGAGGATCTTGCTGACGGTGGTTTTGCCGGAGCCGCTTTCGCCGACCAGACCCAGGCACTCACCCCGCCTGATATCGAAGCTCACGCCGTCCACGGCGCGAACGGAGGTTTGATGACCCCCGCTGAACCATCCGGACTTGCGGGTGGTGAAAGTCTTCGTGAGATCCCTGACCGACAGCAGGATGTCGTCCGGCCCCTTCGACGTCGGCGCCGTCTGCTTGCCAAGCAGGTTCTCGACATTCACCGGCACCTCGCGGAGCGCCTTTAGCCTTTCGCCAGGCTTCAGGTCGAAATGCGGAACGGCTGCCATCAGGCCCTTCAGGTAAGGGTGACCTGGCCGGCGGAATATCGCCTCGACAGGTCCCGCTTCCATGATCTCGCCATGGTAGATGACCACCACCTCGTCGGCGACATTGGCGACCACGCCGAGGTCGTGCGTGATCAGCAGCATCGCCATGTTCAGCTTGGTCTGAAGCTCGCGCAGCAACTGCAGGATTTGCGCTTGGATGGTGACGTCCAACGCCGTCGTCGGCTCGTCGGCGATCAGCAAGGCCGGCCGGCAGATAAGCGCCATGGCGATCATGGCGCGCTGACGCAATCCTCCCGAAAGTTCAAACGGATACATGTCATAGGCGCGCTTGGGATTGGGAAACCCGACAAGGCCGAGCATTTCCTCGGTCCGCGCCTTGCGCTCCGCCCGAGCCATGGGCGTATGAATCTGCAGGGATTCGCTGACCTGGTTGCCGATCGTGTGCAGCGGCGACAGCGACGTCATCGGCTCCTGGAAGATCTTGCCGATGCGGCTGCCTCTCAATGCCCGGATTTCAGGTCCGTCACGCGGCATCTGCAGGATATCCTGCGTCGTGCCGGGCTTTTCAGGATCCGAAAACAGGATACGTCCGCGAACATGGGCAGTCTTCGGCAAGATGCCCATCACGGCCTGGCTGAGAACCGATTTTCCCGAACCGGACTCGCCCACAAGCGCTGTAACCTTGCCTGGTAGGACGCGGAGATTCGCACGCCTGACGGCATGCAACGGTCCCCCGACAATGGCAAAAGAGATGCCAACATCTTCGATCCGCAGCAGGTCAAAACCCGAATTCATACCCGAATTCATTCTCACACCAGCCCCACTCTGGCGGCCTGCCTGGCGACAGGCCCAGAAAAGCGAGACTAGCGCATTGCCAGCCTAGAGCAACTTGGATTCTAAATAGTCGCCAGTTCCCTGACGGAACCGGCGACCGGACTGCAGACCAAAAGCGTTCGGATCAGATCGTGGCGGTTACTGGAGCTTCCGCCGGTCGCCCGCCGACAGCCGGGCGGCATCGCGATGAAGCAGCATGACCTGCTCGGCGTCCGATATCCGATCGTGAATCGGCTCCATCGCACCGTCTTCATCAAGCGCGAGAGCGCCCGACAGATCGGGTGAAAGCACCGTCAGCTTCTTGATGCCCGCCAGTTCCTCGTTGCCGAGCGTCAGCCAGCTGTTGGTGCCGCAATAGCTGGCGAAGTCTTTGCTGGCGAGAACGCTGTGCGGATATTTCTTGGTCAGCGTCTGGAGGCGCTGGACCTCGTTTACAGCAGAGCCGAAGACAGAGAATGTCAGCCGGTCGGTAAGGCCGACATTGCCGAACATCACATTGCCGACATGCAGGCCGATACCAAAGCCGATGTCGCTCAACCCTTGCTGCTTCCTGCGCAGATTGAGATCCATCATGCGCGCGCTGGCCTTGTGCGCCGCCGCAAGAGCAGCCTGGCAGGCGATCTCGGACTGCGAGCGGTGCCTTTCGCAAGGGTAGACGGCAATGAAGCCATCTCCAATGAAACTCATGATCTGCCCGCCTTTGCGATTGAAAGGTGCGGCAACGGCGTCAAAAAACTGGTTCAGGGTATCGATATAGATTTCGCGGCCGGAGGTTTCGGCAAGCCTTGACGACCCGCGCATATCGGCCATGACCAGTGCGGCCCGGATTGTATCACCCTCACCACGCTTGATCTGGCCGTCCAGCACGCGCCTGCCGGCGTCGCCGCCGAGATAAGTGGTCATCATGTTGTCGGCGAGCTTGGTGAGGACCGCCATCTTGGTTGCGATAGCGAGATGGTTCTGGATGCGCAGCAGCGCCGAAATCATGCTGTCGCTGAAGCCTGCGGCACTGTCGGTCGACCAAGACCCCATCATGCCCTGCGTGGTGTTGCCGCTGAAGGGATGGACGAAAGCCATGTAATCGGTGACGCCCATAAGCCTGAGTTCATCGAAAACAGGAAACTCCGACGGCACCGACGGGTCGAACCGGCGCCGCAGATGGTCGAGCTTGTTGCTGAGCAGATGGTAATATGGGCTGGTCACGAACCTGTCGGACGGCACGCCGCCCTCGTTGCGGAAGCCTTCTACTTCGAGGCCCTGGCCGCGAAACCAGGTGAAGCCAAGCGCGTCATAAAGCGGATGAAGCATCGAAAAGCTCAAATGCACCCGCTTCAGTGGCAGGCCGGCGGCAGCCAGCCGCTCACAAAAGCCTTTTACCAACGTTTCCAGGTCGTTGCCCTCGAGCGCCGATTGGGTCAGCCAATCGGCAACCTTATCCACGAGAATGGTGGAAATTTCTGTGCTCATGCTATCTCCAAACCCGTCCAAGATGGGCCACCCCTTTGATCCGCCACAACACAGTCCGCCAACGATCCAAGGATAAGGCCCTCGAAGTCAATGAAGCCGGCTTCGGCGGAAAAAGCCGGCGAAGAATTTCCCGAATGACTGTCGTTGCAGGCAAGGAGCGGGCGTAACTGCGTTTGTCTGTTGCGCCATCATGTGGCGAGGCTGCCGGCGGAGTGCAACCACGATCCTGACATCGGTCGAAAAAATTCGCCGGCAAGACGTCGTCAGGCCTTCACCACCGTTTCCCGGGCTAGTCCGAGACGGCCAAAAACATTGCGCGTGTCGACGATCAGATAAGCGTGATCGGCGATCGCCTGATAGTCGATCGCGTCGTGGTCGGTTGCAACGACCACAGCATCGAAATCCTTCAAGGCCGCCTCGGTCAATTCGACCGAGCGACGCCCCTTGATCGCCATATGCTCCCGTGTGCTGGGAATCTCAGCCACATGCGGATCGTGGAATTCCGCCTTGCCGCCCCATTCCTCGATGAGTTCAATGAGCCGCAATGACGGGCTTTCTCGGATGTCGGGCACATTCTTCTTATAAGCGAGCCCGATGACGAGAATGCGCGAGCGGCTGAGCGCCTTGCCGCAGCGCCGGTCCAGTGCCTTCGCCAGTTCATCGACCACATGACGCGGCATGGCCGTGTTGATCTCCGCCGCCAGTTCGATGAAGCGGGTCGGCAGTTCGTATTCCCGCGCCTTCCATGTCAGGTAGAAGGGATCGATCGGAACGCAGTGCCCGCCAAGTCCGGGGCCAGGATAGAAAGGCATGTAACCGAAGGGCTTGCTCTTTGCCGCCTCGATCACCTCCCAGATGTCGATGCCCATCGCACCGAACACGACCTTCAACTCGTTGACCAGGGCTATGTTGACCGAGCGGAAGATGTTTTCCGTCAGCTTGACTGCCTCTGCGGTCGCCGTGGTGGAAACCGGAACGACGGTCTTGACCACGCCCTGGTAGAAAGCCTGCACGAGCGTCGCCGCTTCAATGCCGTCGCCTGCCACGACCTTGGGGATCGTCGCGACTTCAAAGCTGCGGTTGCCGGGATCCTCTCGTTCGGGCGAGAAGCCGAGGAAGAAGTCTGTCTTCGACAGCAACCCGGTTTCTTCCAATATGGGCTTGATCACGTCGTCGGTGGTGCCGGGATAGGTGGTCGATTCCAGCACGATCAGCTGGCCGAGACGCAGGTGCTTGGCGATGGTGGCTGCCGTGTCCCTGACGAAGGAGAGGTCCGGCTCGCGGTGTTTCGTCAGCGGTGTCGGGACGCAGATAATGATAACATCGCAGACCGCCAGTTCGGCAAAATCCGCAGTGGCCCGGAACCGTCCGCTTGCCACCTGGCCGGCGAGGGCTGTCGACGTCACCGCCTCGATGTAGGATTGGCCGGCGTTCAGGCTCTCGACCTTCCGGGCTTCGATGTCGAAGCCGGAAACCGGGAAGCCGGCGCGTGCGATCGCAACCGCCAGCGGCAAACCGACATAGCCCAGTCCGATCACGCCGACTTGCGCGGTGCGCGTCGAGATACGGCTCAGAAGACGGTCATATGTCGATTGTGAGGCGTCCAAGAATCTACTTTCCCGTCAATTCGGACAGGCTGTCCGCTCCCATGGCCGAGGCATATTGCGGAAAAACGATTTCCGCAAGCCGTCGTCAGACCGGCACCTTCGCCTTCAGGCTTGCGGCAGCCATCGCATAGCCGCCCGCGGCGCCATCGATGAAATGAAGATGATCGCGCTGCAGCGGCGAGGCGACGAGGCATGTCATCAAGGCCGATTTCTGGCGGTGCAGGCCATAGTTGCAGATGCCCGCCTCTTCCGCCTGTTTCAGGCGGTTCTCGATCCGTTGCAACACATCCGCGTCAACGTCGATGGTCATCTTCAAGCCGTCGTCGAACTTCCGGAAATCCGAATTGCTGGCCACTTCGCGTTTGTAGACCTTCGGATCGAAACGGCCGATCGTCCAGCCAAATCGATCGGTGACAGCCGTAAGCGTCATCAGGAAGACTATCCACAGCTTCGACGCCCACCGCCATCCTGCCGGCGCGGTGGCCCGCGCCTCGATATCGAGGCCGGCGGGCAGCAAACTGTAGCCCGGTCCGTTCACCGGCACCGGGTGGCCATCGCGTTCCTCCCTGCCGGCAAGGGCGATGATGTCGGAAGCCAGGAACTGAAAACCGCGCAAGTCGCGCGACGCCCCCGGTGTGGCTATGATCGAGACGATTTCGCCATGGCGGGCTTCGATTGGGTTCCAGCGGCAGGAGAGGCCGGTCAGATCCGGCCGCGCGCCGGCCGGCGCAGGATCGATGCGGTAGCGCCCCGCTTTCATCTCGGCTTCCGCCCAACTGCCGCCACCGCCGGCGAACATGGCATAGAAGACTGCTTCGGAGGCCTGGAACCGCGCCACGCGAACGTCGAAGCCGTGCGCTCTTACATCCTTTATCGGCACGATCGCGGCACGCAAGGTCAGGTCCAGTTCGTCCGCCACCCATCTCTGGACAGCCGCCAGCGCGTTGCGGGTGATCTCCAGCGCCGAGCCGGGAAACGCCACGAGCGCGCCGTCGCCGCCGAAGACAAAGGGAAGATCTTGCCGGCCCAGCGCATTGAGCAGTGCCGAGATGACGCTGGCGCCGGCCATATTGACGGTCTTATAGCGCCCAGCCTCGATCGCCTTGGTCGAGCCGACGATGTCGGCGGTGGCCAGCGCCCAGCCATCGGGCAAAGGCCGATAATTGTCGATATCGGCAACGCTTTCGAACTTTGCGAAGACCGGCAAGGACGCGACAAACGGGTCGGGCGCGGTAGCTGTTTCCATAACCATCAGATAGCACATTCCACTGCTTGAAGGTGAAGTCGATCATGCTACGAAATTGACTTGCGCAGGCTTTCCGATGATAGGGTCGCGCGATGCGAATTGCCTTCTACGCGCCGCTGAAGTCGCCCAATCATCCGGTTGCCTCCGGCGACCGCCAGATGGCGCGGATGCTGGTCACGGCGCTGGAGCATGGAGGGCATAGCGTCGAACTGGCATCCGAACTGCGCTTCTATTTACGCGAGCCGGAGCCGAAAAGTTTCGATGCGCTCCAGATCGAAGCCCGAGAGGAAGCCGCGCGGCTGACAAAGCTTTGGGATCGTCACGGCAAGCCCGATCTCTGGTTCTCCTATCATCCCTACTACAAGGCGCCCGACCTGATCGGGCCCGGGCTGGCATCGGCCTTTGCTGTCCCTTATGTGACCGCGGAAGCCTCCTATTCGAGGCGGCGTAACGCCGGCTTGTGGGCCGACACGCAAGCGTTGGTGGCGCGAGCCGTCGAACAGGCGGCGCTGAACATCTGCTTCACGCAAAGGGATCGCCAAGGACTGGCAGATGCGATTCCCGACGCCGCTCTCGGTATGCTTTCGCCCTTCATCGACACATCGGCATTCCGGGAAATGCCGGCACGGGGTAATCCGACGCGCCTCGTTGCCGTCGCCATGATGCGCCCGGGCGACAAGGTCGAAAGCTATCGCATGCTGGCGCAAGCGCTCGGTCCGATCCGCCACCTGCCCTGGACCATGTCGGTCGTCGGGGACGGGCCCGCCCGTGACGAGGTCAAAGCGCAATTCGCCGGCTTGCCCGCCGACCGTATCGAATGGCTTGGCGCAATCGAGCCGGCTGCCGTGCCTGATGTCCTCTACAGGGGGGGAATTTACGTCTGGCCGGGCTACGGCGAGGCCTATGGCGTTGCCTATCTTGAAGCACAGGCCGCCGGCCTTCCGGTGGTGGCTCAGGACATCGCCGGCGTGCCGGAGGTCGTGCGGGATGGTCAGACCGGGTTTCTCACCCCGCCGGGCGATGTGGCGGCGTTCGCTTCCGCCATCGAAAGGCTTCTGGCCCGTAACGACGAAAGAACCATCATGGCCGAAAAAGCCAGACGTTTCATCCTCGAAGAACGCTCCCTCGGTGCTGCTGCCGCGCGTCTGGCCGAACTCCTTTCGAGGATCCCCGTTTCATGACACCCGATCGGATCTGGCAACCCTTGGTGGAAGAACTGGCGCGTTGGCAACGGGAGGGCCGCAAGGGGGAGTTCTGGCTGCGCGACGATGACGCCGTGGAGCCGACGCCTGAGCTTGATCGGCTGCTCGCCCTCACAGGTGAATTCGCGGTTCCGGTCACTCTGGCCGTCATTCCGGCCCTGACGGATGAGAAGCTTGCCGCCCGGCTCGACGAGGCGCCGCACGCCACGGTCGCCATCCATGGCTGGGCGCATCGAAATCATGCGCCCGGGGACCAGAAAAAGCAGGAGCTCGGCGCGCATCGGCCACGCGCGGCGATGCTGGATGATCTGGCTCGCGGGCTGTCGCACCTGACCGGCTTGCACAGCGCACGTGCCGTTCCGATGCTGGTGCCACCCTGGAACAGGATCGACGCCGGCCTGGTATCCGACCTTGGATCGATAGGATTTGCGGCATTGTCGGTCTATGGGCCGCCAAAGCCGGCTTCACTGGCGGTCATCAACAGCAATGTCGACATCATGGATTGGCATGGCACGCGCGGCTGCCACGATCATGGCCTGTTGGTTCAGGCGATCGTCGCGCAATTGCAGCATGCATTCGACGGCGGCGAACCGGTCGGCCTGCTCACCCACCATCTCGTCCATGATGAATCGGCCTGGCTTTTCCTCGAACGGCTGTTCACGCTCACCGCACGGACTGAAGCCTGCGCATGGCTTCCGATCAGGACATTGATTGGGCGCAGCGCCGGTAGAGGAAAATAGCTCAGCGCTTCTTGTGCAATGAGACTGGGAGTTTGAGCGTCTGGCCATCGCGCGCGGCAAAAGCGCCGGCAAACCTGTCCTTTGCCAGTTTCTCGATCTCGTCCAGTTGCTCGTCGGTGCGTGTCGGATCGTGGTGAAACAGGGCGAGCCCCCGCGCACCGGCCGCCTCACAGAGTTTGACGCCCTGTTGCCATGTCGAGTGCCCGTGACCGCGGCGGCGTTCCATTTCCTCCTCGGTGTAGGTGCAATCGTAAACGACGAGGTCGGCATCTGCGATCAGGCCGAGCACCGCCTGATCGAGTTTATCCGGCTCATGCTCGGTGTCTGTGATCACCGCCACGACGCGGCCGCCCCATTCGACCCGGTAGCCTATGCAGCCGCCCGGATGGACAAGACTGCCGGTTCGGACCACCACCCCTTTGCGCGGCCGAAGCACGTCTCCGGATACGAAATCGTGGTAGTCGAGGCTTGCCTTGCAGATATCCAGTGTCACCGGAAACCACGGCGGCCGTATGAACTCATCGACCATCTGCCTGGTCGTCATGCGTCCTGCAAGATGCCCGGACCAAAGCGCAATCTTGATGCTCCGGTCATAGATCGGCGCAAACACCGGCAGCCCGATGATGTGATCGAAATGGCAGTGGGTGAAAAACAGGTCGAAATCGGTCACGCCCGACGCCCGAAGCGCCGCGCCGGCAGGTCGTAGGCCAGAGCCCGCGTCGAACAGAAGCGTATGCTTGCCGCATCGCATCTCGATGCAGATAGTGTTGCCGCCATAGCGAGAGAATTCTGGGCCCGATACCGAAATGCTGCCGCGCACCCCCCAAAACCTGACCAGGAAAACATCGTCGTCCATGCTAGCCCTTCGTACTCCCCGTCACCCATCGTAGCCAAACAACGGCTGCTAGGCGAGACAGGTTTTCTCCGGGTGGCCCTCTCAGAGGCCGTGCCATCGCGACGGCGAGGATTGATTGCGCGCCATTCGTTATTTAGCGCTTCGTGCGTCGATCAGATCCGCGGTCGTATGGCTTAGGCGGTCGGCAAGAACCCGCAATATCTCGATGGTCATTTCCGGGTACTCCCGCATAAGCCTCAGGAAATGGTCCTTGCGGATTCTCAGGGCTTCCACCGGACTGGCCGCTCTGACGGTGGCTGTGCGCGAGCTGTTGCACAGTATGGCGATCTCGCCGACAATCGAATTTGGCACCATTTCGGCAATTTTTATCGGTCCGCTGTCGGAATCGACCAGAATATCCGCGCTGCCTGAAAGGATGACATAGGCGGCGTCTCCCTCGTCGCCCTGACGGAAAAGGATCTGGCCGGCGCTGTAGCTCACGCGGTCGGATGTGAACGCAAGCAGCTTGAGCTTTGTCGACTCGATGCCGGAAAACAGGGGAATGCGTTGCAGCATTCCAACTTCATCCTTGAGCAGCATTGTCGCAAACCTCCCAAAATTCGCGTTTGCCAGACTAGAGCAACGAATGCCCAGATGGAATCAATTCTGTTTCCGGGATGGCGAAGCGAACCACGCGATGGCGAGCCTGATGTCGTGCGATCGGGCGATGCCGCCTGACAAATTCCCACCGGCAGAATGATCCCATCTGAATGTCCATCCCTCTATGACAGCAGTTCCTTGAAGATACCGTTGCTTGCCAAAAGTGTCTCGTGTGTTCCGTCTTCCACCAATTGACCCGAGTCGAAGACGACAACGCGATCGAACATCGCCGCCATTGCCGGACTCGTCACGACCCACACTATTGCCGGCGAATGGCCGTCGCACCTGGCTGCCTCGAGCACGTTTCGCAGCACCTTCTCCTGCATGCGATGGTCGAGCGCCGACAGCGGCCGGTTTAGAATGAGAAAATCGGGACGCTTGAGCAGGGCCCGGGCAACATCGAGCTTCTGTCGCTGTCCACCGGTCAGCCGCCTGCCGCCGGAGCCGACGTTGAAGTCGAGGCCGACATCCAGCAGTTCGGCATAGAGCCCAAGTTCGTCAAGAATGTCATAGACGATGGAGCGTATGCGGTCCGGCGCGTCGGGATGGCTGTTGCCCACACGCCCGAACAGGACATTGTCCATGACGGTGGCCGCGGCAATGTATTTGGCGGGATCATACCGTTCGATCGCATCTTGCAGCTCGGGCGGCAGGTTTTCATAGAAATGGTTGCGCGCGGCGACGATCTTGCTCATCAGCTCGTCGCTCAGCAGGCCGAAGCGGTGCCGGGGCTCGATATAGGCAAAGCTCAAGGTGACGATCATGGCGCGGTCGTTCTCGGAAACCGCCTCGTGGGGACGGTTCTTGAGCCGTTGCAGCAAGGTTTCGTAGGCGGGTATCTCCTCGGCGCTCATGAAGGCGAGCTGCTGGAAGAACTGGTGGTCGGCCGGCAGGTCGGCAAACAGCTCGATCGCCTGTCCGGCGATCTCCATGCCCATTTCGTAGAGCGTGCGGTCGAGGCCGGCTTCTTTCAGCACGGAAGCAAAATAGGGATTGGCAGCCAGAGCCCTGTCGGCCAGCTTGGGGCCGGCGGCAGCGCCGAAGAGCAGGTTTTCGCCGATCGTTGCTTCCTTGTTGTAGGCGCCCGGTTCGAAAGGAACCACCAGTCCGCTCAGCCCTTCCTGCTCCAGCCGGGTTCGCAGCGCCGCACGCAGTTCGACGATCCGTTTGGCAAGCTCCGTGTGACGCGTGAGGTCGGCCGAAGAGCGCAAGCCAAGATCCAGAATGTCGCGTGATAGCACAACCGCGTCGAGCACCCTGCGCACGGCTTCAAAGAGGTCGTGCGGGCCGGTAGCGCCGGCGGAAGCATAGTTGATCCAGTCGCTCTGGATATCGAGATCCGGATTGCCCGACCGGCGCGCCTCGTGCATGTTCCAGCGGTGCTGATCTGCCGCGGCGCCCTCATAAGTCACCGGCGTCAGCGGCGCATGCTTCAACCCGTAGAGCAGGTTGTCGCGAAGGCTGGCCTGGAACAGGAAAACATCCGACGAGGCATAGGACATGCGCCGGCCGGTCACTGCTTCGGGCAGTTCAAGCAGGTCATCGGCTCCCGAAGCGACCTTTCCGCTGGCCGGCCAGTTCAGCCGCGCGAAAGCTTCTGCAAGCGCCTCCGCGCCACCTGTTGCGGTGCTGACCAGCGCCACCGTCTCACCCGGCTTGACCTGCAGGGAGATACGGTCGAGCAGCATGGCACCGCCATCGTCCGCGATGGACACACCGATCGCCGACAGGGGGTTGGTCATCGGGCCGGGATCGTCGATCGTCAATGCCCCGATTTTCGGCTCAATGAGACCGTCAACGGTGAACTGTTCAACGACCTGCTGATATTTGACCTGGACATCCTGCCGCGCCTGATCCCAGTCGATCAGCTCCTTCATCGGTCCGGGCAGATCCTTGTAGGCGCTGATCACGGCCACGAGCTGGCCGACGTCCAGTCGTCCCTGGATGACCAGATACCCACCGATCATGTAGAACAGAAAGGGCGTGAGCTGCGCGAGAAAATTGTTGAGGAACTTTACCATGAATTTCCATTGGTAAAGGTCGAAGCGGATCTTGAAGATATGCCCGAGCCGGGCAGCTATGTCGGCGCGCTCGTAGTTTGACGTATCGTGGACGTGAACCGCGCCGATGCCGTCGACGATTTCGCCAACCCGGCCCGAAAGCGCACGCGCCGTCAACTGCCGCTCGCGCCCGAGCACGATCAGCCGCCGCCGCATTCGCGGGATGAGCACGATCTGGATCACCACGATCACGACCGCTATCATTCCGAGCCAGACGTTCTGGACCATGATGAACAGCATGGCCGTCAATGCCTGGCCGCCGAGCAGTACCGGCTGCAGGAAGGCATCGCCGATGAAGCCGCCCAGCGGCTCCACCTCGTCCTTCACCATGGTCGCCACTTCGGCGGATTTCACCCGCTTGAAGTAAACCGGCGGAAACCGCAGCACACGATCGACCAGATCGAAGCGGATACGCCGCAGCATGCGTTCGCCGAGGCGGCCCTTGTAGGTGTTGATGTAGAGTTTGAACAGGCCGTTGATGACGACCAGCAAGAGGAACACAAGGCTCAGGGCAAACAGCGTCTCCTTGCGGTCTAGCTGAAAACCGGAGAAGAACTGGACCTCTCCAATGAACGGCACGTTGTAGTGTAGCTTCATGAATGGCCGGGTCGCGCCGGGTTGCTCGAAGCCGCTTCCTTGGATCGGGCCGTTGACGATCAGCTTCGGCAGGTCGAAGGACATGAAATACGGGATCATCGAAAGCAAGACGATGATCAATATCCAGACCTGCTGCTTCTTGGTGTGCGTCCAGATATAGCGGGCTAGGCTGGGTTCCATATGCGACTGTGGACCTTCAGTTGGAAGGATGCAGGATGTAAGGGTACCTGCTGGCGAATGGCGGATCGGCGATTTCTTCGTCGCCAGCGACAAGCTCAAAGCTGCAGTGGACGGCGATTGTCCTGCGCTCGACTCTGTAAGGAACCTGTAAGGCGGCCCGTTCCAGCACGAGGCCGCAGTTGTGCGGCTGGCGCTGGCGGATCGACGCCGATGGTCCGGACAGACGCAACAGGCTCTCTCCGGCACCGGGCAATGGCGAAGCGGCTTGCAGCATAATCACGTCCGCGAATCAAACGGCCTTGCGGGAGGCAAGATTGCGTTGTGTCGCCCGAAATCCCAACATACAAGACGAATATGATGGATGTTACGCAACCGCGCAATGCCGGCATGGACTGGCACGAGCAAGCCCTGGACCTCACGCGGGGAATTGCTGCCTATGTCAACAGCCCTCTCGTGGCAGGGCTGGCGCGCGTCGTCGCCAAGCATCCGGAGGCCGATATCGCCAATGCCTTCAACCACAAGCAGGTCGCCTGCAAGATGTGGGCGCGCGACAGGCTGTTCGAAAGCTTCGGCGGCCGGTTCGGCCGCATATGGGTTCTGGGTGGATGGTACGGCGTCTTGCCGGCGATGCTTCTCAACGACGCCCGCTTCGACATCGCGGCGGTCGATAGCATCGACATCGATCCCGAAGTCGCGCCGGTCGCCCGGACCCTCAACCGGGAAGCCGGCGACCGTTTCCGGGCGGTCACAGCGGATATGTACGCACTCGACTATGCGGCCGCGCGGCCCGATCTGACGGTCAATACGAGCTGCGAGCACATAGCCGATCTGGGCGCCTGGCTTGCCCTGCTTCCGCGGGGCACAAATGTACTGCTGCAATCGAACGATTATTTCAGCGAGCCGACGCACATCAACTGCGTAGCTTCACTTGCAGCCTTCGAAGCAATGGCGGCGCTGCGGGAGGTGCGGTTCTCCGGCGAACTGCCGACAAAAAATTATACGCGCTTCATGCTGATTGGAACTGTTTGATGGCATAGCGCGTAGCGCCTTCCCCTGGGGGAATTGCGTCAAAACAAAGAGATAGGGCGGTCCGTGAAACGATGAACCGCCCTAGGATCCGTGAACTTTTCCGAAACCAGGCCCCGCTTTCAGGGACCAGATTCGATACCGCTCGCGCAGGATTTGCGCCGCGTGGCGCGCACCTTCCAGGTCGAGACGATGCGCGGATGGCGTCGGTCCCACAAGCGCCTGTTCGATCGCTTGCGCCAGACCTTCAGGCGTTAGGTCCTTTTCCGTCAGCACTGTTGCAAGACCGAGGTCTTCGAGCATCAGGGCGCGAACCGTCTGTTCGGTTTCGCCGCCGGCTGCAAATGGAACGAGCAGGGAGCGACAACCCGCGCGCAGCACATCGCAGACCGTGTTGTAACCCGCCTGCGAGACTGACAGGCGGGCGCCGGTCAGCAGGCTGGCGAAATCCTCGCGGAACCGGAAGATGGACAGGCCCGGCGTGGCATCGCGTGCGATCGCGTCAAACTCGTCTTTCGGCAGGTTTGGGCCGGTGATCAAACACCATTTCCAGCCTTTGTTGGCATTGCGCGCCGCTGCTATGGTGGACCTGACAAGGCTCTTTCCGGCAGCCCCGCCGCCAACCGACACCAGAACGTCGAAGCGCTCGGAGGCCGCGGCCGATGGCGGCGCGGCAACGAGCCCTGTGTAGGTGACCTCGGCCCTGATCGCTTCAGCCAGTGGAAATGTCTTGTCGATGGTTGCGAAAGCCGGATCGCCGTGGACCATGACAAGGTCGAAATGCCTGTTGATGAGATCGACCGTTTCTTCGTTTCGGCCCGCCTTGACACGCTCCTGAAGGATATCACGCACGGACGTCGCCAGCAGCGGTCTGGGCGACGTCGCGTCGATGGCCTCGATCAGCGGCAACAGTTCGAAACGCATCTGCCGGCGTCCAAATGGAAACGCCTCGACAATGACGATATCAGGCCTGCACTCCCGGAATGCCTGCAGCAGCATCTCCGAGCGCCGTTTCTTGAAATCATCGTCGATGGGTTTGCCCTGCAGGTCGACAAGTCCGGAAAATCCTTCATCGCCGGAGGTGACGGGTGGCAGGGTGACAGATTTTACACCCGGTCCCGGAAACCCGGCAATCGGCGCTCCGCCCGTTACGACGGTTACGTCAAACACGTCATCGGCCAGAGCCGCCGCAATGCGGCTGGCGCGCGCGAGATGGCCGATGCCGAGCAGGTGTTGGACGTAGAAGAAAGCGCGCAGCCGCTTCATTCGGCGGCCCGCCACTCCCGCTCGAACAGTTCCTTGAGCTGTCCAATGCTGGCCGTATGATCGAAATCGCCGCGCACGCGCCGCTCCGCGGCATCGCCGAGGCGGGCGCGCAGCACGGGATCACGGATCAGGCGCTCCAGCGCCTGTGCCAGGGCGATTGGGTTTTCCGTCGGAACCAGCAGCCCGGTATCTTCAGGCGATAGCAGCTCCGGCACGCCGGAAATATCGGTCGACACGCAGGCAAGCCGCTGGCTGGCCGCCTCCACCAGGACATTCGGCAGACCGTCCCGGTCGCCATTAGCGGTGATCCTGCAGGCCAGGGCGAAGATGTCGGCGCAGCGGTAGTGCTCAAGCACCTCCTCCTGCGCAAGCGCGCCTTTCCAGGAGACGCGACCATCCAGTCCGAGCTTTTGCGCCAGCGCCTTGAGCCGTCCCAGTTCCTCGCCGCCGCCGATATGCTCGAAACGCCACGCCAGATCACCAGGCAAGAGGGCAAGGGCCTCCAGCAAGGTATCGTAACCTTTCTTTTCGACGGCGCGCCCGACACTCAGGACGACAACCGGTTCGTCCGGCACCGAGCCGTCATGCTGTTTTCGCGCCTCGCCGAAACTGCCGAAGCGATCAAGGTCGAGCCCATGATAGCTCAGATGCACGGACGAATTGCCGTTGGAGAGTCTTGTCAGACGGTCAAAGCCGGTTTTCGTGCAAGTGACCGTCCAGCGCGCCGAGGAAAGCTTGCCGGCCAGATCCCAGTCCGCCGAAGTCCAGATGTCCTTGGCATGGGCCGAGCAACTCCAGGGCAGGCCGCGAAGCAGGCTGGCATAGCGCGTCACCGATGCCGGCGTGTGCGCGAAATGTGCGTGCAGCCAGCCCGCGTCTTCCGGCCATTCGGCCGCCAGCACGAGCGCTTGCCCGAAACGGCGCGCGCGATTGCGCGTAAAGTCGCGGGGGATATCGGTCGCCAGCGATCCGAGCGCGCGCCAGAAGCCCGGCCGCAGCAGATGAGCAAACAGCGAGCGAACCACGCGCAGCGGCTCTTCATGCAGATATTCCGGCAGATAGTGGACCGGCGCTTTGATTTCGTCATGCACGGGGTGGCGTTTTGCATCGGTCGGCCGCCTGAGCGCGAACAGTATCAGGTCGAACCCCGCACGCTCCAGACCGAGCAGTTCCTGCGCGATGAAGGTTTCCGACAGCCGCGGATAGCCTTTCAGAACCACGACGATCTTGCGATGTTGCAACTCAGTTCATGCCTTCAATGACCGAAAGGTGATGGCCGGCACGCCGCTCGAGCAGTTCCGCGACGATTTCGGAAATATGAGGCAGCCCTTCCAGCGTCAGATGCGGATTGCTCTGCGATGGGCGGGGCCGGTCCGGCAGCACCTTCAGTGCATCGGCAAACCGCTGGGAATCCTTGGCTTCTTCCGGCAAGAGCATCTCGATGAGGCCGAGTTCAGCTGCGCGCCGTGCGCGGATCAGCTGTTCCTCGCGGGGCTTGACGCGCGGCACGATCAGCGCCGGCTTGTCGAAAGACAGGATCTCGCAATAGGTGTTGTAGCCGCCCATCGCCACGACCGCCTTGGCGCCGGCAATCAGGTCTTCCATGCGGTTGTCGAACTCGATGATCTTGATATAGGGGATCTTGGACCCCTTCCTGACCAGCTTGTTGCGCTTGCGCGCCGGCATGTAAGGCCCAAGCACGATCAGCGCCCTATGCTGCAATTGCGGATCCTGCTGATAGGCATCGAAGACGTCGTGGATCAGTTCGGCGCCGTCACCGCCGCCACCGGTGGTGACGAGGATATAGTCGCCCTCGGGCCGGTGGCCGGGCATCTCGTTCCGCTGCAGGCTCCGTTGCAGGAAACCGACGAACTTCATCTTTGCTCCGACAGCCGACGGCACATCCAGGCCCGTCAACGGATCGTAGAAATCCGGCGGACCATAGACCCAGACCTTGTCGTAGAACAGGCCTATCTTGCGCATTACATCCCTGCGTGCCCACTCTGCTTCGAGCAGATTCGGCGCGTCCATCACCTCTCGCAAGCCAAGCACGAGCGTGGTGCCCCGCGTCTTGAGGTAGGACAGCGTGTCCTCGATCTCACCGCGCAGGCCGAGCGGTTCCTTGTCGACGATGAAGATGTCCGGCCGGTAGGTCTCGGCTGTGTGGCGGATGATCGACTGGCGCATCCTTAGCGTCTCATGCAGATCGATATGCTTTTCCAGCGAGGTGTATTCGCCGTTGCGCAACTTGATGACGCTGGGGATCTTCACGAAGTCGACACGGGCGCGGTAGTCGAAGGCGCCAGCGATGGTCGCGCCCGAAATGATAAGCACCTGAAGTCCGCGGAAATCCCCGACCAGCGAATGCGCGATCGTCCGGCAGCGCTGCAAATGGCCGAGCCCGAACGTGTCGTGGCTGTACATGAGAATTCGAGCGTTTTGTACGTGCTGGGTCATTGTTGAACGTCTTCTAGAATTCTCGCCTTGAGGACCGTGGCGACCTCGCAGGCTTCGAAACTTGCGGGGCTACCGACCTGTTTTGAAACATGAGGGCGCAATTTTCAATTTGAATTACTAAAGAGGGTCCATCTGCTGAAGCCAGGAAGCTGCGTCTGCTCGGCTGCCCGCTTGCCACATGTCCAAGCGCAATGGAAGCAGTCGGAATAGCAAACGGGGTGCCAGTCGGATATCAGGGCGAAGCCAAGATTGGTCGATTTATAGCAAACTCCACGATTTATCGCATCATAGCGGAGATTAGGATAGGGCGGCTTCGGCAGAAAATGGTGTTGCCAGGGTTGGGGTCGAGCGTTCGAATCGCTTCACCCGCTCCAATTCTTCCTCAAATTTGAAAAGCACCAGGGGCGGGGCAACCCAGCCTCTTTTGCTGTCTGGTGCCGGGGAGCACGTTTCCGGGCCGTGATCCGATCCTGCCATTCGATAGCCGAAGAGAGCGTGTGGCAAAACGGCCAGAGCGCCACTGACCAAACACCGGTCAGTAGGCTTCGACTGTCAGAAGTGCGTTCTCGAACCGCTTGGCCGCAAGGTCCTCGGGCGTGATCCAATATTGAAGCGGCCCCATCTCGCCAACGGTCCAATCGACCGCCATATCCGGCCCGATCTGGAGCAACAGCAGGTAGCGGTCCTTCATCTCGTCGGCTGCGACCTGGATGACTTCACCCTTGCCAAGCATCTGATGGCCACGGGGTGAGTGGCGGTGAGACAGGGCGGCTACGACTTCCCGGCCTATCAACGCCGCACCGTCCGGATCTGTCAGTCCACCCTCGGCGCCCCGGATCGCCGCGATTGAAAGCCAATGGTTCATCACCTGCGGAAGTTGGTGATGATGCGGCCGCCGCGCCGGAGAAGATGACGGCATGCCGTTGGCGCGCAAGTCTTCCAGGAAGGCAAGGATCTGCTGCTTCACCTCGGCTGGAGGTGCGTCATATTCCTTCAGTCCGGCATTGACCGTCGGAAAGAAAGCGTTGAACATCTTCGACCCGAATGCCGACAGTTCGCGCTGCACCAGCCGTAGTCGCTTGGCCTTCGGATCGTCTTCGACAACATCACCAAGCGCCTTCAGCTGTGCCGTGACGTCGGCCGTCTCTTCGCGGTGATATGCTTCCACGAGCTTTCGAACGATCCGCGCAGTATGCCAATTGGCCGGAAAACCCGGATATGGCGTCCAAAGCGTGTCCTTCAGCGCCTGATGAGCGGAAAGCAGCGGATCGGGGGTAACAGGCGAACCGTAGAAGGCCTCAACCCTTTCGGCGCGAATCTTGTCCGCGACCTCGAAGGCATGACCTTCGTCCGCACGCGCCGCGACTTCGGCGTCGGTCGGCTCCTCGATCCAGGCAAATTCGACCTCGACCCGATCATAGTGGGTTCGCTTGCCCCGCAGGATTTCGTCCGTCGGATCCGATCCCAGAATCTTGGCGGTGAAGGGCATGTCGAGCGGCTGCCACTTCTGCGTCACCCGGCGCGGTTCATACCGGGTCACGAAGTGCAGCGCGTCCGGCCCAAACGTGTCGGACATCGGCGCGAAGAAATAGAGGTAGCCCTTGTCGGGCAGCAGGTCGCGGCCGGGTCCCGGTGGCAGATCCGAACAGTCGATTTGCACCATGAAATTGAGGCGCTCGAGCAATCCCTGCCGATTGTGAACCGTCGGCCAATCGAATTCATCGGGGACGATCGGAAGCCCGCCAAAATAGCTCATGCCGCGTTGGGGAAGACGCGGCGGAAAGACGTGCTTGATCGCGATGCGCGCGGCTTGCCCCCGTTCGATCGCTTCGCGGCCATCGACGGAAATCGGCGGGGTCTTGCGCTCGACATGCGCTTTGAACTTCGCCTTGCGCTGGTCGTCGCTGTCCTTGGCTTGCTGCTGCAAGTCGGCGATCAGCTTTACCGCTGCAGGGTTGGGCCGGGGCGATGCGGCGTGGGCCGCTTCGGACGATGCCGGCGTGCGCTGACGAGCCTTGCCGACCGGCAAGGCCGAACTGTCCTGTGGTTTGCCTTTCGAAGCCGAACCGGAAAACAGCCTGCCAATGCCGCGATAGATCAGGCTGCCAACGATCAGGAGCATCGCCCCGACCACAAGCAGCGGCATCAGATTCGCCATGACGCTTACCCCCCATCGTCAGCGACGTCGCCTCCTCCGGCAGCCGAATTATTGCCGTTATGTGAGGCCTTGCGCAAGCAAGGGGCCATGCCGATCCTCAATCCGTCCGCCTACCTCTGTCGGATCGTGACGTTCCCGAGCGGCTTTCGCTAATTCCGGGCGTCGATCGGCTGCGACGTTGGCGCCGAGGAGGTAAATCAGATAGAACTAAATCAGGCAGAACGATTGTCTGCGATTTCAGGAGACGACATGTCCGAGGAGCATGTTGAGCGTCGGCTGGCGGCGATCCTGGCCGCAGATGTGGTCGGCTATAGCCGTCTTATGGAGGTTGACGAAGAGCACACGCTCAATCTCCTTCGGCAGCATCGACGGGAGTTCTTCGATCCGACCGTCACCAAGCATGGTGGGCGCATCTTTAAGGTGATGGGTGACGGCTTCCTGGTGGAGTTCGGCAGCGTGATCAATGCGGCGCGCTGCGCGGTCGAGATCCAACGCGGCATGTCCGAGCGGAATGCCGGCATCCCCGAGGACCGGCATTTCAAGTTTCGCATGGGCATCAACCTTGGCGATATCATCGTCGACGGTGATGATTTCCACGGCGACGGCGTCAATCTTGCGGTGCGGCTGCAGGGCCTCGCGATACCCGGCGGCATCGCCTGCTCGGAAGCGGTGCGCCATGCGGTCGGCAACAAGCTGGGCGTCGACTTCGCCGATCAGGGCGCCAGGACCGTCAAGAACATTGCTCAGCCGCTGCACGTCTATTTCGCCAACTGGGACCAGGGCGCCGCGCATGTCGAGACGCATGTTGCGGCCGGGAGCGTCCAGACGCTGGTGCGGTCCGACAAGCCGTCGGTGGCGATCCTACCCTTCGCCAATCTGAGCAATGATCCCGACCAGCAGTATTTCAGTGACGGCATCACTGAAGATATCATAACCGACCTCTCGAACGTCTCCGGCCTGTTCGTGCTCAGCCGCAATACGGTCTTCGCCTTCAAGGGCAGGACCGACAAGATGGAACGCATCGCCAGGGAGCTTGGCGTCGGCTACATTGTCGAGGGCAGCGTCCGCAAGGCGGGAAACCGGGTCAGGATCAATGCCGAGCTGATCGAGGGCGCCACAGACGGACACGTCTGGGCTGCTCGCTACGACCGCGACCTCACCGACATCTTCGCCGTGCAGGACGAAATCGCCAAGGCGGTCGTGGCGCAGCTCAGGGTCAGGCTCCTGCCCGAGGAGAAGAAGGCTATTGAGAAGGCGCCGACGGACAATGTGGACGCCTATACGCATTATCTTCGAGGCCGCGATTACAGCCACATCGCGACCAGGGCGAACCACCTGATGGCCAGACAAAGTTATATCAGGGCCATCGAGCTTGATCCGGGATATGCCCGCGCATATGCAGGCTTGGCGGTCAGCGACGTACGCCTTCAGTCGATGTATGGCTCACCGATCCAAGTGGACGACATTTTCGCGACCGCCGATAAGGCCCTGGCTCTGGACCCGAATTTGGCCGAGGCGCATTCAGCCAGGGGCTTTGCCCTGTCCCTCGCCGGCCGCCGTTCCGAGGCCGCCGCGGCGTTCGAACAGGCTCTCGCGCTCGACCCCAATTGCCACGAGGCCAACCGCTACTATGCCGAGTTCTGCGTAACCGGCGGCCAGTTCGAGCTCGCCGCGACGTACTTCAAGCGTGCGATGGAGATCAAACCGACCGACTACGGCGCACCGGTCATGCTGGTGAACGTCTTCCGCACTCTCGGCCAGCAGAACGACGCGGAGCTTTATGCGCGGATCGCGATGGAGAGAGCTGAAGAGGAACTCCGTCTGCATCCGGAGAACGCCAATTGTGCCTGCCTGGGCGCGATCGTGCTGGCCTTCCTTGGTGAAGGCGATAGGGCAGCGAAGTGGCTTGACCGGTCTCTGGCGATCGACCCTAGCGATATGAACACCCAATACAACGCCGCTTGTACCTATGCGTTGCTGGGGGAGTTCGAACGCTCGATCGACCTTTTGGAGGCGTGGCTGCCGCAGGCTGGCGCCGAGATGAGACTCTGGTTCAAGAACGATTCCGATTTCGCCTCTGTTCGCAGTCATCCTCGCTACCAGAAGTTGCTCCAGCTCCTGCAGTAGCGATACGCGTTGTTCTTGAGGCAATTTTACTGCCGACAATCAAGAACCGGCCTTCAGGAAGATTTACCCGACAAACCAACGCCCTCGCCATTCCACGGATATTATGTTATGTTACTAATATAACCGAGAGGTGGGGGAATGGGTACCCGGTTCAGGCTGTTCGTTCAGCCTCCGTTTGAAGACCCTGCGTCAAGCCCCGAGATCATTACGGTTTCTTCGCCGCGAGGCAGCGTCGGACCTGGCCCATCCGACGATCTTATGTATGTCGTCGAGCCGGTCGACAAGACGCTGCCCTATGGCGTCAATCACGGCCCGCTGGGTACGCCCTTCATCTCCCTGCCGCCCTGGACGCGAGCGATCCTCGATCCGGCCGTTCCCGACGAGGAGGGCAATTTCGATCACTATCAGCCCTCGACGCCTGGCTTCGAAGCAGCGCACGCGTTCGGTTGCGTGCGCTTCACACTCGACGTCTGGGAGCGTTACATCGGCCAGCCGCTCACCTGGCATTTCCGCGATCATTACGACCGTCTGGAAATCTCGATCCTGCCGGGTTGGGATAACGCCCAATACGGCTATGGCTTCCTCGAGCTCGGCAGCCAATTCCTGAAAGACGGGCGCGCGCTCCCCTTCAGCCTCGACTTCGATATTATCGCGCACGAGGTTGGCCATGCGTTCGTCTACAGCGTCCTCGGCATACCTGACCCGGGAGCTGAGTTCCCCGAATATCTGGGCTTTCAGGAGGCCTTTGCCGACTGCGTTTCGTTGATTGCTGCCATGCATTTTCCCTCGGTGATCGAAAATGTTCTGACGACGACGCGCGGGAATCTCTACATAGCCAACCAACTCTCTCGCTTCTCGGAATTCTCGCCGCACCGCCAGATTCGCCAGGCCAACAACAAATTGACGATGGCCGATTTTGCGGACGGCTGGACCGACGAGCATGCACTGTCGCAACCTCTCACGGGCGCCGTCTTCGACATTCTGGTCGATGTCTTTCACGAGAGCCTGGTGGCTCGAAGACTGATCTCGCCGGAGGCCGAAAATCTTGCCGACCTCGCCGAGATCGATCCAGCTGCCGAGCTGCCGATGCAGGAAGTCTTTGACCGCGATTTCGCTCTCAATCCGGAAGGTTTCGTCGAAGCGCTGCTCGACGCGCGGGATATCGTGGGTACCTATCTCGCCGAGACGCTGTGGGCTCTCGCCCCGGATTTCCTGGACTACCGCGACGTGGCGAGAACGATGCTCGCAGTCGACGACAGTGTGACCGGGGGAGAACTATCGAGGATCATCTTCCGGGATTTCGACCGGAGAGGGATTTTTCGCTACCGCGCCGGGCCTCGCCTGACGAAACCAAGCCGAAAGAGCCATTTTCACGAGGGCCGAATCGCTCTTCCGCTGGACCAGGCGCGTCTGCCGGACATGAGCTATTTCGAGAAATATTGGATGTCCAGAAGTGGCGCCGATCTTTGATCGACATGCAGAAGATGGGGGTGATCCATGATAACCGAAACCATTCTAAATACCTCAGCCATACATTTGTTCGGTAGAGTTCTTGAAGATCTGAAGCTCAAGAGGAGGGCCGATGGGGGACGACCTCCAAGGGTTGGCAACAACAGATTCCTGCAGAACCAGATCGACGCCTCCGGTAGCCTGCTGGCAAGGATCTATGCGTTCACCTTCGAAGCGCAGTTCTACGAGCTGGCCCGACCGACCATACTTCTTGTCCATGGGCCTGGCACTGCCGTTGATTATCCAGCCCCGGGGGACACCGATCTCAAGGTCATGAGCCGTGGTCCAAGCGACCCTGCCTATACCGGACTGTCATCGCAGATAGGCTCGTTTGCACGAGGAATGCAGGTCTGGGTCTACGACAAGAGTGACCTAACCATGCGGCTGGAACTCGACACCGGAACGCTCGAAGATGTCCTGTTGAGTGCGGAGCTGGACCCGCATTCGTTTGGTCGATCGGGTGGAGCAATGGGCCGATCCGGCGGTGCGATGGGGCGATCAGGCGGTGCGATGGGACGGTCCGGTGGTGCCATGAACCGCAACGGGCGCGGCGATTTCGACTAGCGTTTCCGATCGTTAATTGAGGATGCCGAAGGGAGATGGGCCATGGCAAGAGTAGATATAGTACGTGTCGATACACCCGAAGGGGCTGCTGTAAGAGGCGGAGATCCGGTTATGGTCAGCGTGACGGTAGCCCCAGACCGTGGCTGGTTTAACGACACACGATACCTCGTAATTGACTTTATTCACGCTGACACCTCAGACATCGTGGAATATCTTGTGGTATACGAAAACGATGTAACTATCGAGGATACGACAACAATCAACTTCAGGGTCAAAGCAGAAGCTGGTGCGGCAACCGGAGAATATTATGTTAGGATAACGAATGAATACTTCTGGGAAACCATCGTAAGTGACTCTGATGATGGAACTATCACTGTGTCCCCGAAGTTGGTCTCCTCCAAGAAGAAAAACTGTGACTAACGCAAAGTCACATCGGTATCAGCGAATCTGCCCTCATGCCGGCAAATTTTGCCATGGTTCATGATATTTTGCGGGTCGAGCATCTGCTTGATCATGGTTTCCGCAGCTGCCTCCCCAAGTCTTTCATCTCGCCTCCTTGTTACGGACGAACTCGAGGGCCAGCGAGAAATCAGCCCGCCGGCAGCCCCGCCTTCCGCAGCGACGCCTGGTGGACCAGCGACGTCCAGCTGTTGGTCGAGGCGAGATGGCAGTAGAGCAGGCCGAGCGCGCCTGATTTGCGCAGGTCGAGAAACGCCTCGTCGCTCAGTTTGTTGAAAGCCGGCTCATCAATCACCTGGAAGTCGGTGAGGTTGAGCACCTCGCCGCCTTCGAGCGTCACCTTGCTCTGGCGCGGCGCGAACAGGCCGTGCTCGTCGATCCTTTCGATCATCACGCGGGTGGCGTTGAAATCGAGCTGGAATTGGTTGCAGAAGGCGAGCGCCTGCCTGGTCGCTTCGGTCGGCTCGGTGCCCTTGAAGAACGGCAGGATCTTTTCGTCGCGGAAAGGCGCCAGCAACTGGTCGACGACGCGGTCGCTTGCCCGGTCGATGCACAGCGTCAGCCGGCCGGGCGACTTCGGATCCTCGGCCAGGATGAAGGGATAGCGGCGGACATAGGCCGGGATGTAGTGCGGCCCGGTCCACTTGCCGTCGGCATCGACGAACAGATTCTCGTCCTTGCGCACGCCGGTGATGATCACCGGCGCCTTGGCCGGACCGATGAAGACGATCGGGTAGGAGCGCATCGCTGCCGGCATCTCCGAGGCCACCACCGGAATGGCGTGCGCCGAGCGGGCGAAGCCGAAGTCGCTGCGCGCCGCCAGGCCGAGCGAGCCATGCCGCACCGGGTTGAGCGCCTGCGGCGTCGAGTAGAACAACGGCATCGTATCGCTTGCCACTTCCGTCTTCGCATCTGCCATCGTCGGTCCCTTCTCCCGCAGGCCGATCAGGCCGCGACCATCAGACCCCGAAAGCCGGGATCTGTTCTTGTTGCGCTGACCTTGGTTTGGAAACAATCCCGCGCAGCAACAAAGTACTACAGCGTCTCTTGCGCGCATAAAAGGACAGGCGGTGCTGTATTTTGGGGTTTGTGCCGACGAAATGACTTGGCGCGAGGCCGGTGCCGGCCGGGACCCGCTGGACAGCTTGCGGCGAAGCGGCGACAGTGCCGCCGGCAGCAGGCAGAGTGAGGCGAATTGCATGGCGTCGGCATCGGATTTCGAACAGGCGGTCGGGTCGGTTTTCACTGCCGAGATTGGCGGCAGGATGGTTTCCCTCGAGCTGACCGCGGTCCACCAGATTGCCGCCAGCCCGCGTCCCGGCGGCGGTTTCACGCTTTTGTTCAAGGGGCCGAGCGACATAGGGCTGCCGCAGGCCATCTACCACCTTACCAGCGATGCCATCACCGACGACATCTTCATCGTCCCGGTTTCGGGTGACGCGACCGGCTATGTCTATGAGGCTGTCTTCAACTGATTCTTGATTTTCGGCGATCGGCCGGTCGAGGCAACGATCGGAGCACTCCGAAGGTGGGGACAGCTGGACAGATGATCGACCATTTCGAGATCGCGGGCGTGCTTGCGGAAGCGGCATGCAGCGCGCTGTGCGCGGAAATGCGGGCGGCTGGCGGTCGGCCGGCCGGCCTGATGGGGCGTGACGACCAGAAGCCGGCATGGCCGGAAGTCCGCCGGACCACGCGCGTCGAGGTCTCGCCGGCCACCGAAGGGCTGGTGAATGCCCTGTTGGCGCAGCAGAAGGCGGCTCTGGAACGACATTTCGGTCTCGCTCTCGGCAACGTTGAAAAACCCCAGTTTCTTCACTATCGGGAAGGCGATTTCTTCGTGCCTCACCAGGACGGCAACACGCCACTCATCCACGACGAGTCGCGGTTCAGAAGGATCTCGGCGGTGATCTTTCTCAACCGCCAGTCGGACGATCCTTCGCCGGCAAACTATGCCCGCGGCTCGCTGGTCCTGCATGGTCCCTACAGCGGTCCGCATCTGCGCGTCGCCATGCCCTCATTGCCGGGCTCCCTCGTCGCGTTTCGTTCGGAAACAACGCACGAAGTCACCCCGGTCACGCGCAACGAGCGTTTCACCATCGTGTCGTGGTATCGTGGGGCGTGACGGTCGGCGTCGGCGTCACGGCCGCTCGAATGCACGTCGCGTTGAACCGAACTCAGGACACGCTTCAGGCGTAGGCGCTGCCCCTCACCTGCCTGCCGGCATCCTCTCCGTATAGGGACGGGGAGAGGGGCGCTGTCATCGACGGTTCGCCAACCGCCAGCGTTGCAGAAAAAGCGACAGCGTTGCGGCCAGCCTCTTTCTCCCCGTCCCTATACGGGGAGAAATGTTCGGCAGGACAATGAGGGGCGGCGCGCACCAACGATCCCTTGTTCAACGCGTTTGCGCGAGGTTTCACGCGACGCGCTTTGGCTAGCGCGGCGGTCACTCCATAGATCGTAAAAGTACGTGAGCATCGGAGGCGGAGGAAGTCGCCATTCGCAGGCCGGCATCGCCTGAATCTCAACTCGCCTTACGGCGAACACTCCATCAGGTCGTAGACGCCCTTGTCCTCGGTGACGACGAATCCCAGCCTCGTATAGAGCCGCCTGGCCGGATTGTTCTTCTCGACATGGATCGACACCGTTTTGCCGGCGGCACTTGCCTCGTCGATGAGGTCGGTGAGCAGCGCCGCGCCGAATCCCTTGCGGCGAAACGCCGGCAACAAGGAGATGTCGATGATGCAATACTGGTTCCGCCAACGCTCGACATAGAGGCGGCCGATGTCTGCCGCGCCAGACATCACCACCAGCCAGTCGGCTTGCGAATAATGCTTGATGTAATGTGTGTGCTGCGCCCGAAACTGCATGTCGAGGAAGGCGGTCTTCTGCGCCTCGGTCCAGGATGTTACGGCCAGTTCCTCGGCACGGGTCGAGGCATAGACCCGTGACAGGAACGGCAGATCGGCATCAGTCACTGGACGAAACGTCAGCCCGGCCCCAGCCGCCCGTACCCAACCGGCCGAAACCGCCACGTGAAAGTCGTTCATCGCAAAATCAGGGGCGCGACGGGTACACCCCCTGCAGCGCGATGCAGAAATAGCAGGTGAGATAGGGCTGCATGTTGTTGTGTGGCTGTCCGCCACCGGCAGGCGCGAGCGCTTCCGGCGCCAGTTGGACATTAACGGCTGGGTTTGAGCCCAGGTACATCTGGTTGCCCGCCGCCACGAAGTTGCCTTGGGGCGTCTTGAAGGAGCCATCGTCTTCAGCGCCCAGCATGGTGTGCGCATGAGACGGCATCTCGCTCTCAAGCAGCGTCACGGTCTCGGAACCGCCAGTTTCACCAAGGTCATGCAACGACAGGCCGGGGCCTTGCCCCGGATGCATCGGCGCGTTGCCCTGGAGGTCCGGCAAGGCAAAATTGCTCTTGCCGTTGCCGCCATAGGTGGTGCCGAGCAGTGAGAACAAAGCGGTGTTCTGCGACAGCGGCAGCAATTGCCCGTCGCACCACGCCCAGCCATTGGGCGCGAAATTGAACGGAAAGATGCGGATTTCGGCGACGAACGGGTTGGCCATGGACGGACCTCTTTAAGTCTGCGAGGGGAAGATCCCGAACAGCGAGATGATGAAATTGACACAAAGGTAGGGTTGGAAATTGTCATGCGGCTGGCTGCCGCCCGTGCTCGAGATGGCATTGGCCGCCATGGGTGACGCGTTGTCAGCCAGATTGTAGTAGGTCTGAGCATGCGTGTTGGCCAACACCGAACTGGTCGGCAGCTGCGACGTTGCCGTCGCCGTGGACCCCAACGGCGGATGCGAATGCGCCGGAATCTGGGCGACTGTCAGCGTGACCGTTTCGACGCCGCCGGTCTCGGCCAGGATGAAGCCGTTGCCCTGATGGATCGGAAGGCGGCCTTGCAGATCCGGCAGTGCGAACGTGCTCTGACCGTCGCCGCCATAGCTCGTGCCGATCAGTTGGAACAGCGTCTCGTACTCCGAGATCGGCAGAAGTTGTCCGCTGCAGAACATCCAGCCGGCCGGCGCGAAATTACCGGCAAATATACGAACTTCGCCTACATAGGGTTGTCCCATGGTTGCGCTCCCTCAATTCGGCGACGGAAAGATGCCCTGCAGGGCAATGCAGAAACTCAGCGTCAGAAACGGCTGCATGTTGATATGCGCCTGGCTGCCACCGGTATTCGAGACCGAAGCCGGCGCCATGGCCACCAGCTGAGTGGCTGTGCCGTAGGTGTTGGCAGGAGCTTTGGTGAGGATCGCGCCATTCGGATTGGCGACCCCTCCGGGATTGCTATTGGCATTGATCATGTGCGTGTGCGTGGGCAATTCCGAGATCGATAGCGTATGGGCCGGCTCGCCGCCGCGCTCGCCGAGCGTGTGACCGCTGCCGACGTGGATCGGCGTACGTCCCTGATAGTTGGGCAGCGCGAAATTCACGCGGCCGTCACCGCCGAACGTCGTTCCCAGCAGCGAAAACAGCGCCTGGTTCTGGTTGATGGGCAGCAACTGCCCATTGCAAAGCGCCCAGCCCTTGGGCGCGAACACAAAAGACATGATTCTGATTTCGGAAAGAAATGGTTCCGACATCGCCGCTCCCTCACATTTGGTCCATACTAAACAGATACTGCTAATTTACGCAACGTCATGCAAGAGGCAACTAAAAGAATTTGTTTAACTTGCCTTTTATTAAATTTCGCCGGCAAACAACCATGGGCGCCGCGCAGCACAAAACAACAGCGCTGCCAGTGACCTAATGGCCAACGCTCCTATCATGACAGGGCGCTGGCCGTCCCGATTCGGTTCCTCGGGACAGCCTACGCATGGAGGCGAACTACCCTCAGAAACCACCGGTCGGCAAACTCGGCAGCGTGACGGAACCGACGGTTCCGAACGAACCGGTCTGCGAGACCGTATCGCCATTGTTGTTGCCGCTAACGGCGCCGACGCCACCCTGGATGTTGAACGTGCCGTTCAGCTGCCGCAGCCGGATTTCGCCGAGTGTCGATGCACCCAAGGTCGTGTTGTTGCCGGAAATGTTAAGGTTGAGCGTTTCGCCGTCGCCGGCGCTGCTGTTCAGGACATCCAGAACGTGGCCGCCGGTTGTGCTGTTGTTGGTAAACACATTGTTGAGGATCGTGGCGTTCAGGACCGCTGTCGTCCCCGACGCCACTGTGCCGCCTATGTTGGTGATATCCAGTGTTGCGCCGGTGGCATTATTGGCGTTGTTGACGGCGATGTTGCCCTGGATCAACAGATTGTTGACCATGTCTGCACCGCTCGTAAACGTATCGAAATTCGTTTCGAACTCGATGGCCGAACCGCTGTCGACGTTGCCCTCGGTGCCGACTGGCGAGGTGTCGCCGATGTGGTTGTTCTGGATGGTCCAGTTGGCATCGTTCACGCTGCCGCCGCCGACCGAGACAACCGAGATGTGAACGCCTTGCTTGGAGACGTTGTTGATCGTGTTGTCGGAAATCGCGACGGCAAGCTTTCCGAGATCGTGTGAGTCCGCCTCGACCTGGACGTCGATGGCGCGGCGGCCGTTCACGAAGCCGGCGTCGTTGCTGATGGTGTTGTTGCGGATGGAGCCGTTGATCTGCCCGCCATCGGGTGTCGCGGCGCTGCCACCGGCCGCGTCCACCTGAACCACGCCGGCCAGGGTCGTCAACCTTGCCAGATTGTGGAAGATGTTGCCGTCGGCCGCGGTCGGTCCGCCAATGGTGAAGTTGAGAATGCCGTTGGCGGAATTGGACAGATAAAGCGTGTTGTTGCCGTCGCCGCTTGTATTGTCCGCGTCGTGGAAATTGTTCTTCTGCACGATGGCGTTGACGGTGCCCGAACCCTGGTTGCTGATCTGCACGCCGTCCTGATCGATCAGGGTGAATTCGCTGCTGGTCACGTTCACCGTGCCGGAAGTCGTCCCGAACAGGTTGGCGAGGAAGCCGTCCGCGCCGGTCGCAGAAGTCGTGAACAGCGCATGGTCGACCGTGAACGAGGTGAAGTTCGTGTTGGTGTTGAAGAGAAGGACGCCGTTCGACTGCGACGACTGCCAGCCGGAAACCTTCGAGTTGTTGTCGAAGGCGTTGACGCCGGTGATGTTCTGGGCAAACCAGCCATTGCCGCCGCCAAAGCCTGCCGGATTGCCGCTCGATCCATCGGACGCCGGGTTGGACGCGCCGGGATTGGTGATGTTGACGGCCGACAGTTTGATGTTGCCGCCGCCGATGCTCTGCACACCGTCCAGGCCGGCATTGGTGATGTTCATCTGGCGCAGATTGACGTTTGACGCGTTGGTCAGCACCACGCTGTCGCCGGTTGTGTTCTGGATCGTGCCGCCGGTGCCATTGAGCACGAGGAAGCCGCCTGATGTTGCGCCATCGCCGGTCACGGTCAGCCCGTTGGCGCCGGTGTTGTTGAGCACTATGCCGTTGACGGCGCCGTTGGCCGAGATACTCCGGAATGTGAGGCCGCTTGCGCCGATTGTGGTGTTGGCAACGTTAAGCGCCGTGCCCGTGGTCGAGGTTATCGTGTTGACGCTACCCTGTACCGTCACCGTGCCGCCGCCGGTGGCGTTGAAACCGATGCCGCTGGTGCTGTTGATGGCCAGGCCGCCGCCGGTAAAGTCGACCGTCGCGCCGGTGTTGTTGGTCAGGCTGACGCCGGCAGCTGTGCCCGAGCTGATCGACTTCGACGCGCCGGAGAAGGTGATGGTGCCGGCGGCATTGCCGTCGAGGAAGATGCCGGTCTGGCCCGCCACGCTGTGGCTGATATTGCCCGACAGCGTGATGTTTTGCGCAGTCAGCGCCCGGTCCTGGATGTCGATGCCCCGTCCGGTACCGCTGGTGATGGTGCCGGCATAGGTGAGACCCGCGGTGCCGCCGGTGTTGGCGCCGCCGGCGCCATCGCCGATACGGATCACGGCAGCATTGCCGCCGACCAGCGAGCCGCCGCCGAGGCTGACCGTCCCGGCACCGGTGACCGTATCCATGATGACGGCGCTGCCGCCGCCGGCGCCCTTGGTGGTCGTGGCGAAATTCACACCACCGGCGGCGACGATGACCGTGTCGAGATTGACGGCGATGCCGCTGGTCGTCGTGATGGAATTGCCGGCGCCTGTCACCGAGACCGTGCCACCGCCCGTGGCATTGAACCCAGTGCCGGAGGTGGTGTTGATCGCCAGCCCGCCATTACTGAAGTTGATCGTCGCGCCAGCGTTCGTCGCCAGGTCGACCGCCGTACTGGCGCCGGTGGTCAGCGTCTTGGTGCCGCCGCTGAAATTGAAGGTGCCGCCAGTGTTGGCGTGGACGAAGATGCCGTTGTCGAAGCCGCCCGTGGCGGTGAGATTGCCGGCCAGCGTGATCGTGCCGCTGGTGACGCCGGAGATATCGACGATCTTGCCTGCCGCGGCGGTTTTGCTGATCGTACCGTTGTAGGTGACGTTTGACGTACCGCCGGCGACGAGGAAACCGACACCGCTCGGATTGGTGATCGAAGTACCGCTGGAGAAGCTGAACGTGCCGCCCGAGCCGTTGACGATGTCGACGCCGGCATCGCCGCCATTCAGCGTCGTCGTGCCGTTGAAATTGTAGGTGCCGTCTGCATTGTCGAACTGCAGGCCGGTGCCGTTGGTCGCCGACAGCGTGCCGGTCTGGAAGGTGAGCGTGCCGGTGGCGTGGCCGCCCGAAACGCTGACCAAGGCGGCATTGTTCGCCTGGGTGATGTTGCCGCCATAGGTGACGGCGGCGGTGCCGCCGACGACGTTGAACGCGGTTCCGGTCGGGCTGGTGATCGAGGTGCCGCTGCCGAAGCCGAAACTGCCGCCCGAGCCATTGAGGATGTCCACGCCGGCGTCGCCGCCATTCAGCGTCGTCGTGCCGTTGAACAGATAGGTGCCGTCGGCATTGTTGAACTGCAGGCCGGTGCCGTTGGTCGCCGACAGCGTGCCCGTCTGGAAGGTGATCGTTCCGGTGGTGTGACCCGTGACCGCGACCAGCGCGGCGTTGTTGGCCTGGGTGATGTTGCCATTGTAGGTGACGCTCGCCGAGCTTGTGTCGACATTGAACGCCGTGCCGGTCGGGCTGGTGATCGAAGTGCCGGCGCCGAAGCTGAAGGTGCCGCTCGACCCGGTGAGGATGTCCACGCCCGCATCGCCGCCATTGAGCGTGGTTGTGCCGTTGAAATTGTAGGTGCCGTCCGCATTGGCGAACTGCAGGCCGGTGCCGTTGGTCGCCGAAAGCGTGCCGGTGTTGAAGGTCAGCGTGCCGGTGTGTCCGGCCGAAACGCTGACCAGGGCGGCATTGTTCGCCTGGGTGATGTTGCCACCATAAGTGAGAGCGGCCGTGCCGCCGACGACATTGAACGAAGCACCCGAAGCACCGCTCAGCGCGCCGGAGCCGAGGCCGATGGTGCCGCCGACACTGGTCAGGCTCACATTGTTGACGCCGCCGGCCGACGAGGTCGAGTCCAGCGCGATGCTGGCGACAACCCCGGAGAGGTTGATCGCCTGGCCACCGGTGGCATTCACGGTCTCGGCGGCCGCGGAAGCGGTGATGCCCATCGTGCCGCCCGTGCCGGCGATGCCGGTACCAGTGGTGGTGTCGATGGTCAGGCCACCGGTGAAGCTGGTGGTGCCGCCGCCCTGCGAGAGACCGATGCCGCTTGTCGTGTCGATGTTGGCGAGGCCGGTGACATTGAGCGTGCCGGATGCAACGTGGATGCCGCCGCCGGTTGTCGAGGCGTTGTTCACCGTCACCGTGTTGAAATTGAAGGTGCCGGTGTTGGTGTTGATGGCATCGATGCCGAAGCCCGTCGTGTTGGAAACGCTCGTCGCACCGGTGACGGTGAAGGTGCCGGCAACGCCGTCGAAGGTGATGCCGCTTGCGACGCCGTTGACGACGGCGCTGACGCTGGAGAACGTCATGTTGACGGTCAGCGGATCGAGATCGAATGCCGCGCCGTTGATGGTGGTGACCACGCCGGCGCTGCTGTTCAGCGTGAACGTGGTGGTCTTGGTGTTGGCGATGACACCGGTGCCACCAGTGTTGGCGAGGCTGAGCGTGCCCAGATCAAAGGTGCCGCTGGTGTTGGTGAAGCTGAGGCCATTGCCCTGGATCCGCGTGCCGGGAGTGCCCATGCCGAGCGTGCCGGCACTGACGGTGCCGCCGGCGCCGTTGGAATCGAATCGGACATTGTTGAAGACGATGCCGCCGCTGCCGGCGCCGCCGGTCACTTTGTTGCCGGCAAACGACCTGATCGAGATCGAATTGTCCGTCGCATTGATGTTCTGGCCGACGAAGGACGCCGCCAGTCCGGACGCGGTCGACCTCAGCGTGTTGCCGTCGATCGAGAGGAGAAGCTTGTCGGCTGTCGCCGCGCCGCTCGTCGAGAAGTCGAGTGCGTTGCCGCCGGCGGTGATGATGTTGTTCTTGAGCACGAAATTGGAGGCAAGTGTGGCATTGGCGAAAATGCCCGCGCCGCTGCCGCTGTTGATGGCCGTGACGTTCTGGACGCCAGCGGTGATGACGCCTGTGCCGCTGAATGGCAGGTTGATCGTCGCGGCCGCGCCGCTGCTGGCCAGGATCGGGTGTGAATTGTCGAGGCCGCCGGGGTTCGTGACCACCGTCGAAGCCTGGATGGTGGTGAAGTGGAAGGAGGACGGCGCGCCAAGGCCGCCGCCAACGCCGAGCGGCCCCACGTCGATGTCCGCATCGCCGGACATGAATGAGATCACCGCTTGCCCGTCCTTGAGGTCGAGCGAACTGTTGCCGATGTTGATGGTCGCCTGGTTCGTGTCGACAGTCTTGTCGATCAGCACGAAGACATTGGCGCTGGAAGCCTCCGCCTGGGCGACGCTGCCCGGATTGAGGAAGCTGCCGTCACCGGTGCCCGAAATCTCGCCGGCTGCGTCGATGTAGTAGACGCTGATCGCCGACAGGTTCGAGATGTCGCCGACGAACGTGACGTCGTCGAAATCGTAATTGCCGCTGAGCGGCAAGGTGTCGGTGGCGTGGATGACCTGGCCGCCGGTGGTCGAGATCAGCGATTCGGCCGGTCCCGCGCCGTCACCGAACACCAGCGTCGCATTGGTCGTGCTGGAGAACTGGATGCCCTGCGCGACATTGGTGATGGTCGACGTCTGGGTGCCGCCGGGGTTGACGGTGTCGCCGAGCTGGATGGTGGCCGCGCCGGTGGTCCCGGCCATGTCGATGCCGAGCGTGCCGGCAAAGCCGCCGCCGGCGACATCGAAATCGCCGGCGTTGATGCCGGTGCTGATGACCGCGCCGTTGAGATCGAGGCCGATGGCGTTTGCGCCACCGAGCCCGATGTTGAGGCTGGTGATGCTCAGCGCCGAGCCGAGCGTGCCTGCGACATCGAAGCCACGCGAGGTGATGCCTTGCAGGTTGACCGTGCCGAGGATGATGCCGCCGCCGCCGACATTGTTGAGCGAGACGCCGGGGGCGGCGCCATTGGCGGAGATGGAGCTGAAGTTGACGCTGCCCGCGCCGACCGTCGCGTTGTCGAGCTTGAGCGCGGTGCCGGTCGTCGTGGTGATGGTGTTGTTGGAGCCGTTGACGGTGACCGTGCCGGCGCCGAAGGTGCTGGCGGTGAAGCCGGCGCCGCTGGTGGTGGTGATGCCCAGGCCGCCGCCGGTGAAGGCGAGCGTTGCCGTGCCCTGTCCCGGGCCGATGCTGGGTTGCTTGACGACAGCGTCGTTGGCGCCGGTGTTGAAGGTCTTCGTCGCCCCGGAGAAGGTGATCGTGCCTTCCGACGAACCATCGACCAGGACACCGGTGCCGCCTGTGTGATTGATGGTGCTCGAAATGTTGTACACGCCGTCGGCGTTGCCGCTGAAGACGAAGGCCGTCGACGCTGTCGTCGAAAGCACCGAACCGCTGAGGTTGAGGGTGGCGAGGTCGCCACCGCCGGCGCTCACCACGCTACCCGCATTGACCTTGACCGAGCCGTTGTAGTTCAGCGTGCCACCGGTATTGCCGCCGACAGCGATCGCAAAGTCGCTGGTACTTGTCGTCGCGCCGATGCTGGCGGTGCCGCCATTGCCGCCGATGTTGACGGTGCCGCCCATCACGCCGTTGAAATCAATGCCGCGCGTGCCGCCGTCGATGGTCAGGCTGGACCCGGCGACATTGGCGATGTTGACCGTTGCAACCTGGCCACTGAACTGGAAGCCGGAAGTGTCGACGTCGATGTTGGTCGTTCCGGTGAAGTTGACGGACTTCCCGGAGCCGGTCGTCACTCCGGACACGGTGACGCCGATAACACCCGTATTGGTCAGCCCGCCGATGTTCACATTGCCGGCGAGGTTGACGTTGTTCAACAGCACGCCACCGGTAGTGGTGGCGACCGACGAAATGTCGTCGAAGGTGATACCGCCACTGCCGACATTGGTAGAGCCCACCAGCAGCCCGTCACCGCCGGAAGCGATGGTGTTGTTGGTGCCGGTTACGCTGACGCTGCTGCCGAACGCGACGAAGCCCGCCCCGCCTGTCGTCGTTATGTCGAGACCGCCATTGGTGAAATTGATCGTGCCGTTCGTGTTGGGGGCCGGAGTACCCGCCGGGAACGCGCCGAGGATGCCGAGGCTGACGGCGTCGGTGGTGCCCGAACTGATCTGCTTGCTGGCGCCGGAGAAGGTGACGGTTGCCGCCGTGCCGTTGTCGATGTTGCCAACGACGATGTTGCCGCCGGCCGCGGCGTTGCCGTCGGTCAGGTTGCCCGACAGCGTCACCGAGCCGCCGGTGAGTTCCCGGATCGAAACCGCCGCACCGGACCCGTTGCTGGCGATGGTGCCGCCATAGGAGATGACCGCATTGCCGCCGCTCGCATTGGTGGCCGAGCCGACGTTGAAGGCCGCGCCCGCACCGGTGTTGGTCAGCGTGCCGGTGCCGAGATTGAGCGAGCCGGTCAGGTTCTGCAAATTGATGCCGTTGCCGGCGGCGAAGCTGGCGCTGACCGAGGTGAAACCGCCGCTGACGGTCGCGTTGCTGATGCTGACGCCGGTGCCGTTGGTGGTGGAAACCGTGTTTGTGCCGGACAGCGCCACCGCGCCATGGTCGGCAGAGAAGCCGACGCCGCCGCTGTTCTGGATGGCGAGGCCACCCGAGAAGGTCAGCGTGTCGGTGCTGCCGGCCAGGCGCTGCCACTCGACGCCGCCGCCGGTGGCGTTAGTGATCGAGACCGCGCCGGCGAAGGTCACCGACGCCGCGGCAAGTGTGGTGTTCTGGATCTGGATGGCGTTGGACGTCGTGCCGTCGATCGTCACCGGGCCGTTGAACAGAAGCGCCGGCGACGCGGCGAGGTCGGACAGCAATATACCGTTCTGGCCGCCACCGCTCGAATTGATGGCGCCGAACTGCGCTGAGCCGCCGGAACCGTTTTCGACCCTTGTGCCGTTGCTGAACGAGATCGCCGGCAGGCCGGTGGTCGTCACCGTGTTGCCGGCCGCGCCGAAGAACAGCGTGCCGCCGAGATCGGACACCAGGCCGGCCGCCTCGGCGGTGTTGACAGTGACCACGCCCGAGAAGCCAACACGGTTGCCCGGGATGATGCTCGCCCACAAGGCACTGTTGAGCCCGGCGCTGGCGCCGGTACCGTCGATATTGAAAGTGGCCGTGCCGAGGTCGATGTTGTTACCGCCTCCCACCGCACCGCTCGCGACGACACCGATGGCGCTCGGACCGGGGAACGTTGTGCTGGTCGCCGTCTTGACCGCGACATTGGTCGTGTCGAATTTGATGTCGCCAGCCACACCGACCAGCAACAGGCCATAGCCGCCGACGCGGTTCGCCGTGGTGCCGGCGACAAAGGCGCCGCCATCGACCTGGTCGATGCCGGGGGTGGCCGCATTGGCGTCGAAAATGGCGGTCGTCAACAGGAAGCCGCCGACTTCGCCCTTGTTGCCGAGAAGCGTGATGTCGGAGAAGGCGCTGACCTTCATGGTGCCGGCGCCAGCCGTGCCGTCGACCGAAGCGATGTTGCCGCCCGTGGCCGAGAGGGTGAGGTTCGACAGCGCGACCTCGCTGTTGGCCGCGCCGTCGACGATCGACAGTGCGCCACCGTCGCCACCGGCGATCGTCGCCCGGTTAAGCACAAACTCGGTGATGGCGGTGCCATGCACGCCAATGCCGGTGCCGGTGTTGCTGATGATGACGTTGTCGATGCTGGCGCGGCCGCTGAAATCGACCGTGTTGCCGCTCGCCGTCGTCAGCGTCGGCAGCACGGTGTCGACGCCGTCAGGCGCATCGATGATGCTCGACGAATTGATGTTGCTGAATTTGAAGTTGCCGCCGAGCGTGCCGCCGACACCGCCATAGGGCGCGGTGTCGATGGAGTCGCCGGCCTTGAGGCCGATCAGGATCTGGCCGTCGGCGAGGTTCAGTGTGTTGTTGCCGCCGCCATTCTGCTGCGCCAGCATCATGTTGATCAAATTGCTGGTGCCGTTCTGCGACCTGTCGATCAGCGCGATGATCTTGGCTCCCGACGCTTCGGCGCCGGCGATCGAGCCTGGATTGTCGGCCGTGCCGTCGCCGGTGCCGTTCGGGTCGACATAATAGATGGTCGAGCCCTGCGCTTCGGAGATGTCGCCGATGAAGCCGCCCGTAGCGCCGTTGACATCCTTGAAATTGTAGGTGCCGCCGGCCGGGAAGCCGCCGGTCGAATTCAGGATGTCGACCGCCTTGACCGTCGACAGCTTGTCGGCGGCACCCTCGCCGTCGCCATAGATGAAGTTGACCGCGGTCGTGTTGCTGAACTGGAAGCCGATGCCCGGGCCATTGCCAGGCCCGCCGATGGTCGAAGCGGTCGTGTTGGCCGGTGCGCCGGGATCGCCGAGCTGGATCGTGCCGGTGCCGGTGGCGTTGGACAGGTTGACCGCCGTCGTGCCGGTCGAACTCGCGCTGGTCAGGTCGAAATCGCGCGCGGTGATGGTGCCGTTGACCACCGCATTGGCAAAGGTGATGCCGGTCGCGCCATTGCCGGTCATGGCGATGCCGAGGCTGGCGAAGGACAGCGTGCCCGAATTGGTGCCGGCAACGCTGACGCCGGTCTGGTTCAGCCCGACATTGGTGACGTTGGTGGCGCCGAAGGTGACGGTGCCCGAATTGCCCGACAGGCTGATGCCCGTCGCGCTGCCACTGGCCGTGACCGCGCCGAACGTCGCCGTGCCGGCGACATTCGAAACGGCAAGCCCGGTTCCGGTTGAATTGGTGACGGAGAGCGGAGTTGTAGCGCTGAAGCTCGCGCTGGCGCCAAGCCCGCCAATCACGGCGCCGCCGCCGCCGGTCGCTGTCAGCGCCGGCCCGGTGAAGCTGATCGCGCTGTTGGTCGGCGCCGTCGTGGTGCCGATGCCAAACAGATTGCCCGTGCCGGTCGAGGTGACGCTGCCGCTGAAGGTGACCGAGCCGCCGGTGGTACCGTCGATCTTGACCGCCGTGCCTGGTGCGCTTGCCGAACTGGATATGCCGGCCGAAACCGTGATCGCCGCGCTGCCGCCGGAAACGACGACGCCATCGCCGCTGCCGGAATTGGTGATGGTGCCGCCGATGCCGATCGTGCCGGTGTTGTTGGTCAGGCTGACGTCGGCGCCCGAAACCAGCGTCGTCACCAGGTTGCCGACATTGACGGTCGCGCCGCTGCCCTGCACCACGAAGCCGGGGCCGTTGCCGACAACTGTCGCGATGCTCGTCGTGCCGTTGAACGTGTAGATGCCGCTGGCGACATTGGTCAAACGGATGGCATCGCCATTGACGCGGCTGATGTCGACGGCGCCGAAGGTGACATTGCCGCCGCTGGTGTTTGCTATGACGATACCGCTGGAAACGATACCGCCCGAGCCATCCACGGTGACGCTTGCGAAGTTCACCCCAGCCGCGCCGATGGTCATTCCGGTACCGCCGATGAGAATCCCCTTCTCATCCGGCCCGGCGCCGGTCGCCACGGTATTGCTGGCGCCGGTCACCGTCAGCGTACCGCCATTGATGGCGCTGAAGCCGTAACCGCCGTCGGTGGTCAGGTCGAGCCCGCCGGTGAAGTTTATCTTCCCGCCGGTGTTGCCGCTCAGGTCGATCGCGTTGGCGGCGCCGGTGCTGGCGGTGATCTTGCCGGTGAAGCTGGCGCTACCGCCGGTCATCGCGTTGATCTTCACCGCGCTTGCCGCGCCGGTCTGGTTGATCGTGCCGTTGTAGGTCAGGTTCGGCGCGGACGCATCGATGTTGACGGCGGTGCCTGAAGTGGTGCTGATCGAGCTCGCCGCGCCGAAGGTAAGGGTTCCGCTCGAACCATTGAGGACCGCGACACCCGAGCCGCTGCCGCCGGTGACGTCGAGATCGTTGAAGCTTGCTGTGCCGTCGAAATTGTTGGCCAGCACGGCGTTGACGCTGCTGCCGGTAATTGTCGTGTTGCCAGTGAAGTTGACGCTTGCGGCCGAATTGGCGAGCACGATGCCGGTCTGGCCTGGGGCCTGGATGTGCAGATTGTTGATTGTAACGGTGCCCGACGCGCCGTCGAGGACGAGACCGGTGGCGGCACCCGCGATCGTCACGCCACCGACGTTCAGGCCGTTGACCCCAGTTCCATCGATGGCAACGCCTATGCCGTTGCTGACGCTGAGGTTCTTGACGAGGTTGCCGTTGGCGAGGTCGATGGTGCTGTTGGTGGTGTTGTTGAGCGTTGCCCCACCGAAGCCGAACGGATCGGCCTGCGTCGCGCCGGTAACGACATGGGTGCCGGTGACATTGGCGGGTGGCCCGCCCAGGGTGACGGTACCGCCATTGGCAAAGGAAACGATCGACTGGCCGCTGGCCAGCGTGAAGCCGTCGGCGTCGGTGTCGGTGGTCTGGACGGCTGCCGTCTTGACCAGCACGAAGATCGTGCTGGCGCTGGTGGTCAGATCATCGGCGGCGGCGGCATTGATCAAATTGCTGGCGCTGGAGCCATCGCCGAGGGGGCCGGTGCTGGTGGCGCCGACATAGATAACATTGGCGGCGTCGAACAGCTGCGGCCCGTTCAGCACCGTGTCGTGGAAGGCATAAGTGCCGCTGCCCGGGTTCAGGCCGCGCATGTCGAGCGAAGCCGTCGTGCCGGTGATCGATCCGCCGCCGAACCAGAAGGTCGTGTCGGCGGTGGCTCCAGCCGCGCCATGCGTGCCCATTTGCACGCCGGTGCCGGCTGAAATGGTGCCGGTGCCGATCGTCACCGAGCCGCCGGTGGTGCCGGAAAGATCGATGCCGGTCGAACTGCCGGCGCCGGCGATGTCGAGCGAGGTGGCGGTGAAGGTCGACTGGCTGCCCGACAGGTCGAGCCCGGTCCGGCCGGTGGGCAGGCCGGTGATGTCGATGTTGCCGAAGCCGATCGTGCCGTTGCTGCCCGAAACGTCGATGCCGTTCTGGGTCGGCTGGCTGATGCTCACATCGCCGAACGTTACAGCGCCGGAATTGCCGCTGAGCAGGATGCCGTTCACACCAGCCTGGTTGATCGTCACCTGCCCGAACGTGACGGCGCCGGTATCATTTTTGAGCGAGATGCCGTCGCGGGATGGATTGGTGATGGTGACCGCGCCACCGAAACCAACCGTGGTGGAGCTGTCCCAGATGGTAATGCCGTCGAAAAGGGCGTTGGAGACCGTCGTCGCGCCGGTAACGGAGAAATTGCCGGAGGTGTGGAACAGGCCGACTCCACCCTGTCCGCCGGACTGGCTCAGCGCGTCCAGTGTGACATCGAGCTGGGTGCTGTTGGCAAGCCCGAGACTTTGGACTGTGAAGCCTGCCAGGCCGTTGCCCGAAATCGTGCCGCCAGTGATCGTCAGCTTTGCGGCGCCGATCGAATTGACGAAGACGCCATCGCCGCCATTGTCCTTCGCGTCGAGCGTCTCGAAACCATAGGTTCCTCCGCCGACGACGAACAGGCCGTGGCCGGTGTTGTTCGAGAGTGTCGTCGTGCCGGTGAAATTGTAGGCTCCGGCGCCGTCGATCGGCGGGCCGCTGCCGTCGATCTGCAGGCCGTCGCTCGTATTGCCGGTCGAGCTCAAATTGTTGGCGGTGACGCTGTTGACGCCATCGAACAGCAGACCATCGAGAGCGGCGCCCGAAACATTCAGGCCCGAAATCGTGACATTGCTGACGTTGCTGCCGTGGACACCGTTGGCGCTGCCGCCGGCGATGTTGAAATCGCGCAGCGAGCTGTTGTTGGCCAGGGTGACGACATCGCCGCTGCCGGAATCGGTCAGCGTCGCAGCACCCCCTGCATCCGAGACGACGCCGCTGTGTGTGATGTTGTCACCGGTAATGTTGACCGGGATACCGCCGAGCGAGAAGGTCCGCCCGTTGCCGAACGAAGCCAGCGTCTGCCCGGCGCTGAGCGAGAAGCCGTCGGCATCGTCGATGGCCGTGCCGCGATTGACCAGCACGAAGATCGCATCCGCGTCGGTGTTGGCATCGGCCGTCGCGATCGTGGCCAGGTCCAGCAGCGAGGAGCCGTTGCCCGAGCCGGTCGCGGAAGCGCCGACAAAGATCAGATTCTGGACGTCGAACAGTTGCGGGCCGCTGAACGTGGTCGAGCCGAACGCATAGTGGCCGAGCGTCTGGTTGAGGCCACGCGCGTCGAGCGAAGCGGTGATGCCGGCAATGGAGCCGCCGCCGAAGCTGAACTCGGCATTGGCCGAATTGGCCGGGGAGCCGGCAATGCCGAAGCGCACGCCGGTGTCGACCCCGGCGATCGTACCGCCATTGGTGATGGCGATCGTTGCGCCGCCCGAGGTCGGCGACGAGAGATCGATGCCGATCGACCCGGCAGCACCGGTGCCGGTGACGTTGAGCGACAGTGCGGTGAAATTCGTATGGCTGCCGGAGAAGTCGAGGCCGGTGCCGACGCCGAGGCCGGAAATGACAATGTTGCCGGCGACCACCGCTGCATTGACGCCGGCAAACGAAATGCCGTCGCCGCCGGGGGCCGTGATCGCGACATCGCCGAAGCGGATCGCCGCCGGCGAATTCGAAATGGCGATCGCCGGTCCGGTCGTGTTCGAGATCGTCGTCGCGCCGTTGACGGTGAAGCTGCCCGAGACCTGATCGAGCACGACGCCCGACGTGCCGCCGGACTGGGTGATCGAATCCAGCACCACATGCGCGGTGATCGGATCGATGAAGACGGCGGTGCCGCCATTGCCCGACACGGTGCCGCCGCTGGTGGTGAAGCTGCCTGATGTCGCGGTGCCCTGCACGGTAATGCCACGGTCGGCATTGTCCTTCGCATTGAGCGTCGCGAATGTATAGGTGCCCTTGCCGGTGGCATCGAGCCCGTCGTCGCCATTGCCCTGCAGCAGCGTCGTGCCGGTGAAATTGTAGGTGCCGTCGCCCTCGATATGCAGGCCGTCGAGGCCGTTGTTCTTCGCCGTGAAGTCCGAGCCCTTGATGCCAGTCGAAGTGCCCGTGAAGTCGGCGCCATTGCTACCGGCCCCGGTCACCGTGACATTGGTCAGCGTGGCGCCGGAGATGTTGTTGCCAAAGATGCCGTTGGCGCCGCCGGTGATGGTGATGCCGTTCAGCGTGTTGCCATTGCCCAGCGTAATGACGTTGTTGGCCGGATTGGTGCCCTGGATCGTGCCGTTGCTGCCGCCCAGGTTGAAGCTGCTGGTGCCGCCGCCGAAAAGCAGGGCGGTGACGCTGCTGCCACCGCCGATGACGGTCTGGCCATTGGTCAGCGTCACGCCGCCGGTGGTGATGTTGCCGCTGCCGCCAAGCGCCACGACGAAGCCGTTGCCGGCCTTGGTCACCGCATCGTCCAGCGTCGTCGGATCGCCAATGGTGCCGAGGCCGAGCGAGTTACCGCCGTCGGCGAAGAAGAACTTGCCGAAAGCAGCGCCCGTGGCGGCATTGATGGCGAGGCGCGTCGTCGTGCCGCCGTTCACGTCCTGCGACTGGATCCTGACGCCGATATCGCCGCGCACGCGCTCGTTGACGCGCTTGCGCAGGCCTTCGCTGACCGGATAGACCGGCTCCGGCCCGCTGTCGGCCCCATTGTCGGCATTGTCAGAGCCGTGGCCGGGGTTGAACGGGATGTTCAGCCGGACGCTGCCGGCGAACTGGGTGTCGTCGCGATTGTCGTTGCGGACCTCGCCGGCGAACACCAGCGAGGTGTTGCTGCCGAAGACATCGCCGATCGTATACTCGAACCCAGCCTTGGCGCCGGTGACGCTGTGGTCGTCGCCGTGCGGATCCTCGAAGTGGTAGCCGCCGATATCCAGCCGCAGCGAATGCTTGTCGGGCAGGTTGATCGGCACCTGTGCGCCGACCTCGCCCTCGATGCCCCAGGCCGCGTATTGGCGATGATCGATCACCGATATCTGCTCGAGCAGCTGGTTTCCGACCATCGACAGCGTCGAGTCGGTGGAGCGGTCTTTGTAGTCGCCCTTGATCGGCAGATAGACGTTCACATGCGCGTCGAAATGCGGCGTGATCGCCTCGGCGCCGAGCGTCGCGGCGGTGAACTGGTTGCTGTTGAAGTTCTCGACGTTGAGATAGGCGTAGCCGCCGATCATCAGGTCCGGATTGACGATGCGGCGGACGCCGAGGCCGACATCCTGGCCGAAACCGTCCTTGAAATCGTGCTTGGCCCTGACATCCAGGAACAGCACCGATTCGGCCGTCTGCTTCAGCGGAATGAAGCCTTCGAGCGCGGCGTTGCCGCCATTGTTGTCGGCGCCGACGATGGCGCGCACCTGCGGCTGCCACAACCCGTTCGGGTCGGCATAGGCCGACATGCCCGAAAGGCCAAGCGCCAGCGTCGTAAGCGCCGTCGTCTTCCACAGATGTCTGGCAATTTGCGAACGGCGATAGCCGGCGCGCACGCGGAAGTCCTCCCCACGCGCCGCCATCTCACCAACTTGCCGAGATTTCTCGGTAGTTCCCATCCCAGGCGAGTCCTTCTGGGACTGCACGTCCCGCGTGTTCAAGTCTTACGCAGATTGTATTGTATAGCGAGTCTCGGCTCCTTCGATTTCTAGAGGTTTCCTCCAATTTTCTTTCGTGTGTCCGAAAGGTCACAGTACTTTTGCCGGCTTTCTTGGCGCCGGCCTAGCTTCCGAAACAGTCCCGAGTGTTGTATCAAACCCCACCGATGAAAATACCTGACGAGGAAAGAAAGAATGCGGGGCCTAAAGAAAATGTCATCAAGTTTAGCTCTTGCTAATCTAATGATCACAAGTTCAGCCGCCCTGTGGCTGGTCCTGTCGGCGGCAGGACCGGCCCTTGCCGAAGACGCCAAGCCGGCCCAGCCCAAACCGACTGATTCCAATGCAAAACCTGCCGATGCCAATCCGTGGGCGGTAAACTGCTCTAGTGGCTCGGCAACCGCCGAGCTTCAGTGCCAGGTGTCGCAGAACCTGACCGAAGCCAAGTCCGGACAGCGCGTGCTGACCGTGACCGTGCGCCGCGACAACGGCAATGGCGGCCTGGCCATGCTGCTCGCGCTGCCACATGGGCTGTTCCTGCCGTCCGGCGCCTCGTTCCAGATCGACCAGGGCCAGAAGACAGTGCTCGCCATCCAGACCAGCGACCAGAACGGCGCCTATGCCGCCACGCCGCTGTCAGCGGATATCATCAAGACCATGAAGTCGGGAACCAACCTGAACATCGGCATGGAATCGGTCACCCGCAAGCCGGTCACCATCCCGGTATCGCTCGCTGGCTTCACGGCTGCCGTCGCCAAGCTGGAATCCATCAAGTAGCGGGGGTGCTGTCGCGCCAACATCACGCAAGTCCGCACACCTCTGCCCCCATGAAACCGGGCTTGATTGTCTCTACCCGGAATGCTCCGTTGCCGCTTCGGACATCCGGAGAAGAATTCATGACGGGGTTTGTCGACCGCCTGCGCGCGACGCAACTGATGGAACGCGCCGGCCTGCAGGCGCTGGTGCTCTGTGCGCCCGAGGCATTCCACTATGCGACCGGTGCCTGGATCGGCCCGGCGGGACTGTTCCGGCGAGCCGGCGCCGGCTTCGTCGTCATCCCGGCCCGGCAAGACCTGCCGATCGGTGTCGTGGTGGCGGATTTCAACGCGGCTCAGCTGCAGGCGGCATTGCCGGACGCCGTGGTCCGCAGCCACCCAATCTGGATCGAAACCGCCACGCTCGACGTCTCGACCATCGGCCATACGCTGGCGCAACGAATCGAGGCCGGCCTCGCATCCTCTGGCCGGTCGCCCGACTTTTCCCGGCCAGCGACATTCGACCTGGCCAGTTCCGCCCGCGGGCTGAAGCAGATCCTGACAGGCTTCGGGCTTGACCGCGCGACCATCGGCGTTGATCTCGATTTCATTGCCGTCGCAGATTTCTCGGTCCTGCAGGCGATACTGCCGGGCTGTTCGATGGTCGACGGTTCGGCGGTTCTCGATCGGTTGCGGGCAGTGAAGTCGCAACGCGAGATCGAGCTTCTCCAGCAAGGCATCATCCTGTCGGAAGCCGGGCTGGACCGGTTGCAGGTGGACGCCATGGCCGGCATGCGCCAGGCCGATCTCGTCGCGCTCTACCGAGACGGCGTTGCCTCGGCCGCGGCCGGCCTATCGCATCCGGTTGCTACCGCCGAATACGTTACGCTGGGCGCCCGGGCCAAAGGCGCCGATGCCAAGGCAATGGCCGGCGATCCGCTGAAGTGCGACATGGTCTGCACCGTCGGCGGCTACGCCTCAGACATGTCGCGCAACTTCATTTTCGGGTCGCCATCCGCCGAACAGGCCGAACTGCATGCCATCGCCGAGCGGGCCTTCGAGGATGGGCTGGCAGCCCTTGTTCCGGGAGCCTCGCTGGACCATGTGCACCGCGTCGCCAGCGACAGCCTGGCGCGGCAAGGGCTGCGCTCCTACCGCCGCGGCCATTTCGGCCATGGCGTCGGCCAGTCTGTCTTTTCTGAACAGTGGCCGTTCATTGCGGCCGGCAGCGATGTCGTGGTCGAAGCCGGCATGGTGTTGGCCTTCGAAATCCCGCTCTACATCGATGGCCTCGCCAGCTTCAATCTCGAGGACCAGTTCCTGATCACGCTGGACGGGCCGGTTGCCATGAACCGCTTGCCAAGGCGGCTGGAGGCGATCGGGTAGCGAGGGCAGGTTTGGTCCTGGTCGTTGCTCACTTCGGGAGTAGCGCTCCACAGCGCGATGCGCCAAGGTCGATAATTGAGTTTTCGCGCCGTGTTCGGCGCCTTTGCGGCAAGAGGGAAGAAATGCTCGACATGGCACCATCGAAACAGGCGGCCGCATGGCTCGGGTCCTTTGCCAAGGCGCTCGCAGCGGGTGACGTGGCGGCGGCAAGCAACCTGTTCGTCGACGATTGCTACTGGCGCGATCTCCTGACCTTCACCTGGAACATCACGACCATGGAAGGCCGCGAGGCGATCGCTGGCATGCTCGCGTCGACGCTGGCGGCAACGAAGCCGGCCGCATGGCAGCTGACCGGCGAGGCGACCTCGGACGAGGGCACTGTCGAGGCCTGGTTCAGCTTCGAGACCGCATCGGCGCGTGGCCAGGGCGTCATGCGCCTGCGCGATGGCCGCTGCCGCACGCTGTTCACCGCGATGACCGACCTCAAGGGGTTCGAGGAGCGCAAGGGACCGGCGCGGCCGCTGGGCGTGCGCCACAAGGCCGACCCCGGCCGCGAGACCTGGACGGAGGCGCGGGCGCGCGAGACGCGCGACCTCGGCGCCGGCGAACAACCCTATTGCCTCGTCATCGGCGGCGGCCAGGGCGGCATCATGCTGGGGGCGCGGCTCAGGCAGCTCGGCGTGCCCACCATCGTCATCGAGAAGAACGCGCGGCCCGGCGATTCCTGGCGCAACCGCTACCGCACGCTCGTGCTGCACGATCCGGTCTGGTACGATCATCTGCCCTACATTCCGTTCCCGGAAAACTGGCCGGTGTTCACGCCCAAGGACAAGATGGGCGACTGGCTGGAAATGTACACCCGCGTCATGGAGCTCAACTACTGGGTCGCCACGAAGTGCCTCAGCGCGTCCTATGACGAGGCCGAACAGGTCTGGACCGTCGTCGTCGACCGCGTCGGCCGGCACATCACGCTGAAGCCGAAGCATATTGTCTTCGCCACCGGCGCCTACGGCCCGCCGCGGCGGATCGATCTGGCTGGCGCCGATCAATTCAAGGGCGAGTTGCTGCACTCCAGCCAATATTCCAGCGGCGAGAAATTCCGCGGCAAGAAGGTCGCCGTCATCGGCGCGGCAAGCTCTGGCCATGATGTCAGCGTCGATCTCTGGGAAAGCGGCGCCGAGGTGACCATGATCCAGCGCTCGCCGACCACGGTGGTCAAGTCGGACACGCTGATGGAAGTCGGTTTCGAGATCTTTTCGGAGAACGCGCTGGCGCGCGGCATCACCACCGAGAAGGCCGACATGATCGTCGCCTCGACGCCCTTCGCGCTGGTGCCGAAGGGCCAGCAGGCGCTCTACGAGGTGATCAAGGCACGCGACGCGGCCTTCTACGACCGCCTGCGCGCCGCCGGCTTCGCCATCGATTTCGGCGACGACGAGACCGGCCTGCTGATGAAGGCCTATCGCACCGGCTCCGGCTACTACATCGATGTCGGTGCCTCCGACCTGATCATCGACGGCGAGATCGGCGTGCGCAGCGGCATCGCCATCAAATCGTTGACGCCGACCGGCATCCTTTTCGAGGACGGGAGCGAGCTTGCCGCCGACGCGATCGTCGCCTGCACCGGTTTTCAGTCGATGAACGAGACGGTGGCCGCGATCGTCTCGCGCGAGGTCGCCGACAAGGTCGGCCCGTGCTGGGGGCTTGGCTCCGGCGTGAAGGGCGATCCCGGACCCTGGCAAGGCGAGTTGCGCAACATGTGGAAGCCGACTGCTCAGCAAGCGCTGTGGTTCCACGGCGGCAATCTGGCACTGTCTCGCTTCTATTCGAAATATGTGGCGCTGCAGATCAAGGCGCGCATGGAGGGGATTGAGACGACCGTCTATGGGGCTTTCAGCAACGCCGGACGGTGACGCCCGATCTCCCCCACGTGGGGGAGATTGGCTCTCATCACTCGTGCCGATGCCCAAAGTGCCGCGACGCCACCTCGACATGCGTATGCGCGGGATGCGCCTCAAAACGCTCGGTCTCGCTGGCATCGTTGATCGCCTCGTTCGGCCACCAGGTGCCGCCGATGGCGATGCCTTCGCAGACCAGCCGCTGGTCGGCGACCAGCGAGGCGCCGACCGCGTCGACAAAGGTAAAGCGACCTGGGCGCTGCCGCAGCACGGCGACGTCGCCGACGGTGCCGACCGCCAGCGTGCCGAGGTCGGGCCTGGCAATCGCCTGCGCCGGGGCTTGTGTCGCCGCGCGTAGAACCTCGACCAGCGGCATACCGAGCGCCAAAAGCTTCGACATGCAGACCAGGATGTCGAAGGCTGGCCCGTCGACGCAGTAGAGATGGACGTCGCTGCTGATCACGTCGGGCGCCAGCCCTTCCTCGAGCATGGCCCGCGCGACCGCGAAATCGAACGAGCCCATGCCATGGCCGAGGTCGAAGATGACGCCGCGCTCGCGCGCCAGCCGCATGTCAGGCCGCACCGCGCCGGAGGCGAACACCGGCGCGTTGGGGAACGGCCGGAAGCAGTGGGTGAGGATGTCGCCCTTGCGCAGGCGCGGCAGCACTTCCGAGCGGCCGGGCGGCGGCTCGTCGATATGCGCCATCAGCGGCAGGCCGGCCTGGTCGGCGGCCTCCAGCGCCAAGTCGACCGGGGCGATGCCGCTGGTGCCGCCGGCGTGGCGACCTGAGCGAACTTTGACACCGACCACGACATCGCGGTGTTCGCGTGCCGCGGCCACGACCTCGCGCGGCTCGCACAGCCTGAGATCGCTGCACTCGCCGACCGACACCGTCTGCGAGAAGCCGAAGATGCCGGCAAAGGAAATGTTGACATAGGCCAGGATGCGCACCTTCGAGCGCTCCATGACATGGCGGCGGAAGCCGAGGAAATTGCCCGCGCCCGCACTGCCCGCATCGATGAAGGTGGTGGTTCCGCTTTTGGCGGCCAGCCGGTCGGCATCGACGCCGAGCGAGGTGCCGCCCCAATAGACGTGGCTGTGCAGGTCGACGAGGCCCGGCGTGATGATGCAGCCGGTGGCATCGACGACCTGCGCGGCGCGGTCGGCCGGGATATCGGCATCGACCGCGGCAATGCGGCCATTGGCAATGGCGACATCGCGCGGCGCATCGAGCCCGGTGGCCGGGTCGATCAGCCGTCCGCCCTTCAGCAGGAGGTCGAATTGCATTGAGGTAACCTCCGTCTCGTTGTCTTGCCGCCTCGGGACTTAGACCGGCCGGTAGGCGACGGCCTCGACTTCGATCTTGATGTCGATCATCAGCCGCGACTCGACTGTGGTGCGGGCCGGCGGGTTCTTCGGGAAATGCCTGGCGTAGGCCGCGTTGAAGGCGCCGAAATCGCGCGCGTCCTCAAGCCAGACCGTGGTCTTGACGACATCGTCCAGGGTGCAGCCGGCCAGCGCCAGCGCGGCCTTTACATTGGCGAGCACCTGTTCGGTCTGTTCCGTTATGCCGCCCTTGACCACGATGCCGTCGCTGCCGACGGGAACCTGGCCCGAGACATAGACGAAATCGCCGGCGCGTACGGCCGGCGACAGCGGCACATGCGACGTTCCAAAACACTGCTTCGGCAAGGGATGGCCTCCTCTGATGGCGTGACGGAGCGCCATGGGGAGCGCTCACTTCGATCGACATCTACCGCGATCGGGGCGATCCTCATAGGGGCTCTGTTGGAAAGCAACATTTTCACGGAATCCGTGTTGCTTTATTACAGAAGCGCTTGCATCGTGCGCGCCGTCAGGCTGCTTTGAAGCCGAGACGATAGACGCATTTGTGACCCGGAGAGAGTGAAAAAATGCCCTACGACAAGAACCCGTTTCCGGCCGGCGATGCCGACCGCCACGCGCTCTGGGAAATGCTGGTGCGGCGCGACATCGACGCCTTCATCGGCCAGGACTGGTCGATGGTCGAGGATGATTTCGTGGCCTCGAGCTTCTTCGGCATGCATGCGCATTTCCTTAGCAATGCCGACGCCTGGAGGCTGCAGTTCCCGCGGCTGGAGGTCTATCGCGACGAGTGGTTGCGCCAGGCCAAGGAGACCGCGGCGACGAAATTCGCCGAGCCGCTGCGCGAGGCGCTGTTTCGCGTCACCAACATGCGCGACATCGATGTCGACGGCGATCGCGCCGTGCTGCACAAGAAATTCGACGGCACCGTCGCCAAGGCGGACGGCAGCGTCGACAGGCTGAAATGGCAGACGCTGTATTTCTGCTCCAAGGTCGAGGGAAGCTGGAAGATCGCGGGCTTCGTCGGCTACATGCCGCATCCGCTTGGCAGCTCGTAGCGCTGGTTGAGCGGCGCTGCGCCGCTGATCAGTAGATCGTGACGAAGGCCGGGAACAGCAGGCCGGTCGCCCGGAAATGCTCGACCAGTTCGATGGCCGGGAAGATGGCGAGGAAATAGAGCCCGTCATAGAACGTGCGCTTCAGCGCCAGCGTCGAGAACTGCATTTGGTCATGGTCATGATACAGAAGCGGATTTGGCCAGAACCGGGGGGTGTTCTTGACATAGGCAAGGTAGGTCGGGCCAAACTTGCCAAGCAGGAATCCGGCTTCCTTGCGCGCCGTGACGCGGAAGATGAAAAAGCTGGCAAGGCCAAGCGCGACGGCCGCCAGCAACGAGCCGTAGAGCAATCCGACGCCGACCGCGCCGACCGTCGAGAAGAAGTAGAGCGGATTCTGGGTTATCGAAAACGGTCCCGTCGAGACCAGTTCCTCGTTCTTCTTGCCGCCGACGTAGAGGATGCTCCACAGCCGTCCGGCGACGCAGACCAGCACCAGGCTGAAGCCGAACAGTTCGAGCGTCTCGTGCCCGTTCGAGCCCTCGCTGAGCGCCGGTTTGGTGAGAAACAAAAGCAGCACAGCCAGCACAGCCGCCACCCGCACGAAGATCAGCCGCTTGCGTTGGTTGAAGGCCCGAGAAACCGGCTTTAGGGTAGCGTAGGTCATCGTGTTTCCTGGAGCGCTGGCAACCGGGCGTCCGGCAACCTGGGGGCACTGGGCCACCCCATTGATGGCGGATGCAAGGCGCCCGGTCTTCTATCAGCGCACCGCGAGGCGTTCGTAAAGGCTTTTCGCGCGGCCCCAGCCCATTCTTACGAATTTGTAAGCCGCCGGACAGGCGAGCGTGAACTCGCTTCCCTACTGTGCTGGTGTCGGATCGGCCACCACCGGGCCGAATTCAATTGCCGCAACCGGCATCAAACAGGGAAACATCTCATGAGCCGATTAGCGCTAGCCATCGCACTGGTCACCCTCGCCTTGTCCAGTTCGGTTTCCTCCGTGTTTGCCGCCACCGCGCCTTGCGAGGATACGCTGAAGACCCTTCGTGCGGCGGAGGCGGCGGCCACGCTCAGCGCCGCGGACAAGGCGAAGGTCTCGGAACTGGAGGCCAAGGGCATCGAACGCTGCAACGCCGACGACGACAAGCGCGCCGACGAGTTCTTCGCCCAGGCCATGAAGGTCATGGGCAAATAGTGCCGCGAACCACCAGCCGCAGGACGTCCGCCATGCTTTCTCCCACTACGCCAAATCCCGCAGTTCCCAGCCACAACAGGGTCCCGGAGGTCACGGTCGATTTCTGGCTGATCAAGCTGATGGCGGTGACCATGGGAGAAACGGCGGCCGACTATCTCGCCGTCAACCTCGGCCTCGGCCTGACCGTCACCTCGCTGGTCATGACCGGCATCCTGGTCGTCGCCCTTGTCCTGCAGTTCGCGCAGAAGCGCTACGTGCCCTGGGCCTACTGGCTGGCGGTGGTGCTGATAAGCATCGTCGGCACGCTGATTACAGACAATCTGGTCGACAATTTCGGCGTACGCCTGCAGACGACGACCATCGCCTTCTCGGTGGCGCTCGCCGCGACATTCGCCGTGTGGTACGCCAGCGAGCGAACGCTGTCGATCCACACCATCGTCACCACCAGGCGCGAGATCTTTTACTGGCTGGCGATCCTGTTCACCTTCTCGCTCGGCACCGCCGCCGGCGACCTTGTCGCCGAGAGCTTCGACGTGGGCTACCTGACGTCAGGCCTGCTGTTCGGCGGCGTCATCGCGCTCATCGCGCTTGCCTGGTACCTGCTTCATCTCGACGGCATCCTGGGCTTCTGGCTCGCCTATATTCTGACACGGCCGCTTGGCGCCTCCTTCGGCGATCTCTTGTCGCAGCCGGTCGAATATGGCGGCCTGGGTTTCGGCACCATTTTCACCAGCCTGATCTTCCTTGGCTGCATCATTGGTCTCGTTCTCTACATGACGCTCAAGAAAACTGCCGACGAGGCCGACGAAATCCTGCTGGAATCGGACTAGGCGAAGTCTTGTCGGGTCGCTTGCATTGACGGTCCACATACCTGGGCGATCAGCCGGAACGCCCATCGCTTCGTCATCCACGGGCGGAGCAAGGAGCGCAGCGACGCAGCGCAGACCCGAGCATCCATGCCGCGAGATTGGCCGAAGGATGCAGCGGAGCAGAATTCCGTACCGCTACATCGATTTGGCGGCGCGGTATGGAAGCAGCCTCGCGACATCCTAGGAACGGGCCCATGCCGGTGCTAGCCTCTCACCGAAATCGGCCACAGACCGGAACAGCCATGCGACTTCTGCTTGTCGAGGACGACCACAGGACGGCCGATTACATCGTCCGGGGATTAACCGAGGCCGGCCATGTGTGTGACCTGCTGCGCAACGGCCACGACGCGCTCTTCGCGGCGACCACCGGCAGCTATGACGTGATCATAGCCGATCGCATGATCCCGGATCTCGACGGCCTGTCGATGATCAAGGCGGTACGCGCCGCAGGCGTGCGCACGCCGGCGATCTTCCTCACCTCCGTCGGCGGCGTCGACGACCGCGTCGAGGGACTCGAGGCCGGCGGCGACGATTATCTGGTCAAGCCCTTCGCCTTTTCCGAGCTTCTCGCCCGCATCAACGCACTTGGCCGCCGGCCGGCCGCGCAGGAGCAGAAGACCGTTTTGCGGGTTGCCGACCTCGAAATGGACCTGATCATGCGCCGTGTCACGCGCCAGGGCCAGCCGATCGACCTGCAGCCGCGAGAGTTCAGCCTGCTGGAGGTGCTGATGCGCGGCGAAGGACGCGTGATCACCCGCACCATGCTTCTGGAGCGCGTCTGGGATTTCCATTTCGACCCCAAGACCAGCGTCGTCGAAACCCATATCAGCCGGCTGCGGGCCAAGATCGACAAGCCTTTCGAAACCCAGCTTATCCACACCGTCCGCAACACCGGCTACAGTCTGCACGCAGCGCCATGACCGGAGCATGGCCCCGCCTGCTGCGCAGCACGCCGTTCCGGCTCGCCCTGACGTTCGCCTTCCTGTTCATGCTCGCCTTCGTGCTGTCGGGCGCCATCGTCTACCAGATGATGAGCGCCGATCTTGCCGAGCAACTCGACGACACCATCAAGGAAACCTACGCGGTCATCGCGGCGACCTATGCCGACAAGGATCTCAAGGAGCTTGTCGAGACCATCGAAAGCCACTCCATGCGCAGCCCGAAGAAGGAACAGCTCTTTTCGCTGACCGACGCGGCCGGGAACCGCAAGGCCGGCAATTTCACGGCGGCTGGACTTCCCGACGGCTTCTCGATGTTCAACGCCGAAATGCCCGGCGTGCCGCCCGGCGCTGAATACCGTGCCTATTCCGGCTCGATTGGCGGCAACAATCTGACGGTCGCCTTCAGCCTGTCCGAGACCGAGGAACTGGAAACGATCATGCTGATGAGCTTCGGCTGGGCGACGCTGATCATCACCGGGCTGGCGGTCGCCGGCGGCGCGCTGCTCGCCTCGCGCGTCCAGCGCCGGCTCGACGGCATCGCCGCCACCATGGTGGATGTTTCGCATGGACGGTTGGATACCCGCATCCCGCTGACCGGCAAGGACGACGACATCGACATCGTCTCCCGCCAGGTCAATGCGGCGCTCGACCGGCTGTCGGCATTGGTCGAAGGCATGAAACAGGTCAGCGCCGACATTGCCCACGACCTGAAGACGCCGCTCAACCGCCTGCAGATGATCCTGGAAGGCGCCGCCGCCGGGGCCGCGCAGGGCCGGGAGGTCTCCGACGATCTGGCCGAGGCGCGCGCTGAGGGTCACCAGATCAACGAGACCTTCGATGCGCTGTTGCGCATCGCCCAGATCGAGGCCGGCGCCCGCAGGGCGCGCTTTACCGATGTCGCTCTCGGCGAAATCCTGCAAACCATCGCCGAGATCTACACCGACGTGGCCGAGGACGACGGCAAGGTGCTGTCGTCGACCAAACTGAACGAAACCGCGAACCGGATCCATGGCGATCGCGAGCTGTTGACGCAGATGTTCGCCAATCTGGTGGAGAATGCGCTGCGCCATTGCCCGCCCGGCACGACGATCAAGCTGTCAGTGACCCGCCAAGGCGATCGCGTTGTCGCCAGCGTCGCCGACAATGGACCCGGCATCCCTCCGGAAGAACGCGAGAAAGTGTTCCAGCGGCTCTACCGGCTTGACCACAGCCGGTCGACGCCGGGCAGCGGCCTCGGCCTCAGCCTAGTGCGCGCCATAGCCGATCTGCACAGCGCGTCGATCGCTCTCGACGATTGCCGGCCGGGCCTCGCGGTGGTGGTGAGCTTTCCGCTGGCATTTGGTTAGCCGGCGATCCAGCTTGGGCCCATCAGCGGTCAATGCGCGTCGACAGGATGATCGACGACAAGGTTCGCTCGACCCCGTCCATGGCGCCGATCTGGTCGAGCAGCATATCGAGGTCTCGGATCGATGGCGCATCGACGATGACGATCATGTCGAAATTGCCGCTGACCGAATGCAGCGTCCTGACCGGGGGCAACGCTTGCAGGCCGCGCACCACCTTGTCGGCGAGCTTCGGCGTCACGGTGAGCAGCACATGCGCCCGCACCAGCCCCTGCTCGTAGTCCGGCGCCAGTCGGACGCCGTAGCCGGTGATGATGCCGCGCTGCTCCAGTCGGTCGATCCGGCTCTGCACCGTTGTGCGCGAGACACCGAGCTTCCGCGCAAGCTCGGCGGTCGAGGCACGCGCATTGTCGCGCAGCAGGGAAAGCAGGGCCTGTTCGGCTTCACTGAGCATTTCGACGATTCTCTCCGGCATAATGCACAATCAGAGTTTCGTTTCGAACAATTCCACGCTTCCTTTCGACGGGCAAGCTGCGATTCTGATGCATATCTCCCAAAAGTGCGCAGCGGTTTTGGGACAAACGACATGCACAAAACTATGTGCTCAGGTTCAGCTTTTGGGTGAGGGACGTTTCATGAAGAAAATTGTTGTTGTCGGCGCCGGCAAGATCGGCTCGACCATTGCCGAAATGCTCGCCGCCACCGGTGACTACCACGTCACCCTGGTCGACCGCTCGGCGGTACAGCTCGCCGCCGCCGAACTGCCGGCCACGGTTGCCACGCTGGAACTCGACATCGAGGCATCGGGCACGCTCGAGGCGGCCTTGGCCGGCAAGTTCGCGGTGCTCGGCGCCGCCCCCTTCCACCTGACCACGCGCATCGCCGAGGCAGCGGCAAACGCCGGCGTGCACTATCTCGACCTCACCGAGGATGTTGTCAGCACCAGGCGGGTCAAGCAGCTGGCGCTCTCGGGCAAGAGCGCCTTCATCCCGCAGTGCGGGCTGGCGCCGGGCTTCATCTCGATCGTCGCCAACGATCTCGCCAGCCGCTTCGACACGCTGGAAAGCGTGCGCATGCGCGTCGGCGCGCTGCCGCAGTATCCGTCGAATGCCTTGAACTACAATCTGACCTGGAGCACCGACGGCGTCATCAACGAATATTGCGAGCCTTGCGAGGCGATCGTCGAGGGCGAGCTGATCGAAGTGCCGCCGCTGGAGGAGCGCGAGGAGTTCTCGCTCGACGGCGTCACCTACGAGGCGTTCAACACCTCGGGCGGGCTGGGCACGCTGGCCGAAACGCTGAAGGGCAAGGTGCGCACGCTGAACTACCGCACCATCCGCTATCCCGGCCACGCCGCGATCATGAAGGCGCTGCTCAACGACCTTGGCCTGCGCCACCGCCGCGACGTGCTGAAGGACATCTTTGAAAGCTCCTTGCCGGCGACGCTGCAGGATGTCGTGATCGTCTTCGTCACCGTCTCAGGCCGCAAGAACGGCCGCCTGCTGCAGGAAACCTACGCCAACAAGATCTATTCCAAGCGCGTCGGCGACGTCGTGCGCAGCGCCATCCAGATCACCACCGCCTCCGGCATCTGCGCCGTGCTCGACATGCTGGCCGACGGGACTTTGCCCGCGACCGGTTTCGTCAAGCAGGAAGACATCGCGCTCGACGCCTTCCTCGCCAACCGTTTTGGCCGCGCCTATGCGCAGCACGAAATGGTGAGCCGGCTCGCAAGCTGAGATTTCGGGCCGTTCTTGCCTTCTCCCCTTTCGGGAGAGGGTGGATCGGCGCGCAGCGCCGAGACGGTTGAGGGGTGTTGGACGGAGAGCTGTCGGTGCCACGCCGGAGCACCCCTCATCCGTCGCCTTCGGCGACACCTTCTCCCACAAGGGGAGAAGGGAAAGCCGCCGCCTCATATATGCAGCGCGTGCCCCAGCGCCTTGAGCGCCGCTTCCTGGAACCCTTCGCCTTGCGTCGGATGGGCATGGATGGTGCCGGCGATATCCTCCAGCCGCGCACCCATTTCCAGCGCCAGCCCAAAGGCTGCCGCCAGTTCCGACGCGCCCTGGCCGACTGCCTGGATGCCGAGCACCAGATGATTGTCGGCGCGGGCGACGACGCGAACGAAACCGTCTTCGCCGAGTTTCGTCATCGCCCGGCCGTTGGCGGCAAACGGGAACATACCGATCTTGATCTCGCCGCCCGACGCCTTGGCCTCCTCCGGCGACAGGCCGGCCGTCACCAGCTCGGGATCGGTGAAGCAGACGGCGGGAATTGAGCGCTTGTCCCAGCTGCGCTTGTGGCCGGCAACGATCTCGGCGACCATCTCGCCTTGCGCCATCGCCCGGTGCGCCAGCATCGGCTCGCCGGTGACGTCGCCGATGGCGAAGATGCCGCGCATCGACGTGCGGCACTGGTCGTCGATGCGGATGAACTTTCCCGCCATCTCGAGGTCGATCTGGTCGAGCCCCCAGCCTTCGGTCACCGGCTTGCGGCCGACCGTCACCAGGATCTTGTCGGCGGCGACCTTGGCATTCTTGCCGTCCGATGTCTCGACCAGCAGCGCGCCGCCCTTGGTCCCCTTGGCCTTGGCGCCTGTCATCACCTCGACGCCGAGCGCGGCGAGCCGCTTGGCCACCGGCCGCGTCAGCTCGGCATCGTACTGCGCCAGCACGCGCGGCAAGGCCTCGACCACGGTCACCTCAGCGCCCATCTTGGCGAAGGCAATGCCGAGTTCGAGCCCGATATAGCCACCACCGACGACGGCGAGCTTCTTCGGCACTTCGCTCAGGGCCAGCGCCTCGGTCGACGAAATCACCGTGTCGCCGAACGGCAGGAACGGCAGCTCGACCGGCGCCGAGCCGGTGGCGATGACGATCGTCTCGGCGCGGATCACCTGCACGCCGGTCTCGGTCTCGACCGCGACCGTCTTGCCGTCACGAAACGTCGCCCAGCCATGCACGGTCTTGACCCCAGCCTTCTTGAGCAGGCCGGCGACGCCACTGTTGAGCCGGCTTACGATGCCGTCCTTCCAGGCGACGGTCCTGGCAAGGTCGAGCACGGGAGCGGTGACCGAGATGCCGAGCGGGCTGTTGCCGCCCACCATGTGCGACACCTTCTCGAACTCCTCCGCCGCATGGATAAGCGCCTTGGAGGGGATGCAGCCGACATTGAGGCAAGTGCCGCCCGGCTTGCCAGCCTCGACAATCACCGTATCGACGCCGAGCTGGCCGGCACGGATGGCGCAGACATAGCCGCCGGGGCCGGCGCCGATGACGAGCAGCTTGCAGGAGATTTCTTTCATGTCAGCTGCATCCTTCCAGTAAGAACTGCCGGCCACAGTGTCCATCCGGCGGCGTCGTGCTGCCCCTCATCCGCCTGCCGGCACCTTCTCCCCGTATAGGGACGGGGAGAAGGGAGACCGCCGCGACCTCGGCGCCTTCTTTGCAATGCTGGCGATTGGCGAAACCCCCAATGCCAGCGTCTTTCTCCCCGTCCCTATACGGGGAGAAATGCCCGGTAGGGCAATGAGGGGCAGCGCGACGCTGCAAGGCAGGTGGAGCAAAACGCTGAGAAGGCATGTCACCCCCTCAATCCACAAAAATCAGCGCCGGCGTTTCCAGCAGCGTCTTGATGTGCTGGATGAAGACGGCGGCGTCCCAACCGTCGATCACCCGATGATCGAAGCTGGAGGACAGGTTCATCATCTTGCGCGGCATGAACTGGGTGCCGTCCCACATCGGCCGCACCATCATCTTGTTGACACCGATGATCGCCACTTCCGGATGGTTGATGACAGGCGTCGTCGCCACGCCGCCCATGGCACCGAGCGAGGTGATGGTGATGGTCGAGCCGGACAGCTCGTCGCGTGTCGCAGTGCCGGACTTGGCCGCCTCGGCAAGCCTGATCACCTCGGCGCCGCACTCCCAGATGTCGCGTGCCTCGGCATGCTTGACCACCGGCACGACCAGCCCCGACGGCGTCTGCGCGGCTATGCCGATATGGATGCCGCCGTGCTGGTGGATGACGCCGGCCTCGTCGTCGAACAGCGAATTGAGATTGGGCTGGTCTGCTATCGCCTTGACCATCGCCCGCATCAGGAACGGCAGCAGCGTCAGCTTCGGCCGCTCCCCCTTGACCACTCGCTTTTCCTTGTTCAGCGCCGCACGCAAGTCCTCCAGCGCCGTGACGTCGATCTCCTCGACATAGGTGATGTGCGGGATGCGCGATTTGGACAGCGTCATTTTCTCGGCGATCTTGCGCCTCAGGCCCACCACCTTGATGTCCTCGACCGCGTCGTTGCGGGCGAGGCCTGATGTTTTCGCAACTTGGGGTCCGCGCGCCAAAAAAGCTTCGATGTCCTCATGACCGATGCGGCCGGCCGGGCCGCTTCCGGCAACTTGCCTGAGATCGATGCCGGCCTCCTTTGCCCGCAGGCGGACCGCGGGCGACGCCAGCGGCTTTTCGCCCTCCTGACGCGGTGCGCCGGAGACGGAAGGCTGCCGCGGGCTTTTCGAGACGGCGGGCGCAGGTTTCACGTCTGTCCCGCTCGCCTTTGGCGGCGCCTTCGCGGCTGGCGCGGCGGTCTCGGGCTTCGGGGTCGGCAGCTTCGCCGGCGGCTCAGCGGCCACCACTTCAACCTCACCGCCCTGCGGCTTCACATTGCCCTCGCCTGCCACCTTCAACCGCACGATCGGCGAGCCGATCGCCACCGTGTCGCCGATCTCGGCGCCCAGCCAAAGGATTTCGCCATCGACCGGCGACGGAATCTCGACCGTCGCCTTGTCGGTCATCACCGCGGCAAGCACGGTGTCCTCGCGCACGATATCGCCGATCTTGACGTGCCATTCGACGAGCTCTGCCTCGGCGACGCCTTCGCCGACATCGGGCAACTTGATGATGTGTTCGCCCATCCTAAGCTCCCATGGTTTCCAGCAGCGCCCGGCCGACGCGCGCCGGACCGGGGAAATAGTCCCACTCCTGGGCATGCGGGTAGGGCGTGTCCCAGCCGGCGACCCGCGCCACCGGCGCCTCCAGATGGTAGAAGCAGTTTTCCTGCACCAGCGCCGACAGCTCGGCACCGAAACCGGAGGTCAGCGTCGCCTCATGCACGATGACGCAGCGCCCGGTCTTCTTGACCGAAGCGACGATGGCGTCGAGGTCGAGCGGCAAGAGGGTCCGAAGATCGATGATCTCGGCATCGATGCCGGTTTCCTCGACGGCGGCCTGCGCGACATAGACCATGGTGCCGTAGGCCAGCACCGTGACCGCCGAGCCCGGCCGGCGGATCGCTGCCTTGCCGAGCGGCACCGTGTAGTGGCCGTCGGCGACCTCGCCGAGCGCATGCTTCGACCACGGCGTCACCGGCCGGTCGTGGTGGCCGTCGAACGGCCCGTTGTAGAGCCGCTTCGGCTCGAGGAAGATCACCGGATCGGGATCCTCGATTGCCGCGATGAGCAAGCCCTTGGCATCATGCGGGTTGGACGGCACCACGGTCTTCAGCCCCGACACATGGGTGAACAGCGCTTCGGGGCTCTGGCTGTGCGTCTGGCCGCCAAAGATGCCGCCGCCGGTTGGCATGCGCACCACGATCGGGCAGGTGAAATCGCCGTTCGAGCGGTAGCGTAGCCGCGCCGCTTCCTGGGTCAACTGGTCGTAGGCCGGATACATGTAGTCGGCAAACTGAATTTCCACGCATGGCTTCAGCCCGTAGGCGGCCATGCCGATGGCCGAGCCGACAATGCCGGATTCGTTGATCGGCGCATCGAAGCAGCGGCTGTTGCCGTACTTGGCCTGCAGGCCTTGCGTGCAGCGGAAGACACCGCCGAAGAAGCCGACATCCTCGCCGAACACGACGACTTTGTCGTCGCGCCCCATCGACACATCCATGGCGTCGCGGATCGCCTCGATCATGGTCCGTCTTGGCATGGTCAGACCCCCGCCTGCTGGCGCTGGCGCCGCAGATGCGGCGGCATCTCGGCATAGAGCCCCTCGAACATGTCGCGCGTCGACGGCTTGCCGCCGGCATGCAGCGTGCCGTGGCTCTCGGCTTCTTTCTGCGCCGCGATCACCGTGTCGAGGATTTCCGCCTCGGCCTGCGCATGCCGCTCGTCCGACCAGACGCCGAGCTGGATGAGGTGGTTCTTCAGCCGCACGATGGGGTCGCCAAGCGGCCAGGCGTCGGATTCGGTCTTTGGCCGGTAGGCCGAGGGATCGTCCGAGCTGGAATGCGCGCCGGCGCGGTAGGTGACATATTCGACCAGCGTCGGCCCGAGATTGCTGCGCGCCCGCTCGGCCGCCCATTTGGCCACCGCATGGACGGCGAGATAATCATTGCCGTCGACGCGCAGCGACGGAATGCCGAAGCCGAGGCCGCGGGCAGCGAAGGTGCCTGAGCCGCCACGCGCAATGCCCTGGAAGGTCGAGATCGCCCATTGGTTGTTGACAACATTGAGCACCACGGGCGCCTTGTAGGTGGAGGCGAACACCAGCGCCGAATGGAAGTCGGATTCTGCCGTCGAGCCGTCGCCGATCCAGGCGGCGGCGATCTTCGAATCGTTCGAGATCGCCGAGGCCATCGCCCAGCCGACCGCCTGGATATACTGCGTCGCCAGATTTCCGGAGATCGAGAAGAAGCCGTGCTCCTTCGACGAATACATGATCGGCAATTGGCGGCCCTTCAGCGGGTCGGCCTCGTTGGAGTAGATCTGGTTCATCATCGTGACCATCGGATAGCCGTCGGCGATGAGCAGCCCTGCCTGCCGATAGGTCGGAAAATTCATGTCGCCGGGGGCAAGTGCCTTGCGGAAGGCGCAGGCCACCGCCTCCTCGCCCAGATGCTGCATGTAGAACGACGTCTTGCCCTGGCGTTGCGCCATCTGCATGCGCGCGTCGAAGGTTCGCAGCGTCATCATGTGGCGCAGGCCGGCCAGAAGCTCGTCGCTGGAAAGCAGGCCGGCCCAGGGGCCGACTGCTTCGCCATTGCGGTTCAGCACCCGGATGATCGAGAAGGCGTAATCGCGGATGGTGCGCGGATCGACATCGATGTCGGGGCGCGGCACTGAGCCGGCCTTGGGGATGGGCACGTTGGAAAAGTCGGGGGTTCCGCCCGGCCGCACTTCCGGTTCCGGAACGTGAAAACGCAACATCCCAGCATCGGCCATGACCTTTGTCCTCCAACGTTGCCTGGCCCCAAATTTCCCTGGCCCAAACTTCCCCGGCCAAGGATATTTGCATATCTGCGCCACCAGACCAGTGCGAATTCGACGGGGCAGGCCTTTCGGGCCTCGATCCAAGATCCAGCCTCCCCGGCACAACATGAAGATATCTCCGCGAAATTTCTTGTCGATATTGGGCGGCGGCGCGCAATTTGGGGCAAGGTTGCCGGAGGTTTGCCGGAAGATAAGGTGATTGGGCGGATCAAGCGACTGGTGCTGCGGCAGGAGCCGCCAATCTGCCCCCTCGTGGGGGAGATGCCCGGCAGGGCAGAGCAGGGCGTGAAGGATCACCACTTTGGTGTGTTAGAAACAGGCGAAAACAGGCCTTGGGGCAAATCGCAGCCGACAGAGAGGTCGGCGGGACAGCGCCCCCCTCTGTCCTATCGGACATCTCCCCACAAGGGAGGAGATCGCGCTCTCCACCGTTCACTCCGCCCCGGCATCATGCTAACCACCCCCCATGGCACAGAAGAAAGCTTTCGAGGTCGATTCCTGGCTGGCCCGTCCGGACCAGCGCATCTCGATCGTCCTGCTTTACGGCCCCGATCGCGGGCTCGTCGCCGAGCGCGCCAAGGCCTTTGCCGAGAAGACCGGCCTGCCGCTCGACGATCCGTTCTCCGTGGTCAGGCTCGACGGCTCCGAGGTTGACCGCGACGAGGGCCGGCTGCTCGACGAGGCGCGCACCGTGCCGATGTTTTCCGACCGGCGCCTCTTGTGGGTGCGCAACGCCAGCGGCCAGAAGGCGCTGGCCGACGACGTCAAGATTTTGACTGCCGAGCCGCCACGCGACGCCATCATCCTGATCGAGGCCGGCGATCTCAAGAAGGGCGTCGGGCTGCGTGCTTTGGTCGAGGCGGCGGACAATGCCATGGCGCTGCCCTGCTATGCCGACGAGGCCCGCGACATCGATGCCGTCATCGACGACGAATTGCGCAAGGCCGGCATGTCGATGACGCTGGAGGCAAGACAGGCGCTGCGCCGAAATCTCGGCGGCGACCGGCTGGCCTCGCGCGGCGAGATCGAAAAGCTGATTCTCTACGCCCATGGCCAGAAGGAGATCGGGCTGGAAGAGGTCAGGGCGATGTCGGGCGACGTCTCAGGCGCCTCTTTCGATGACGCCGTCGACGCACTGCTCGAAGGTAAGGTCGGCGACTTCGACACCGCCTTCACCCGCCATTGCCAATCCGGCGGCCAGCCATTCCTGGTGCTGTCATCGGCGATGCGGCAGTTGCAGGCGATCCAGGCCATGCGCGGCCAGATGGAGTCTGCCGGCCGCAACGCCGCCTCGGTCGTTGCCGCCGCCCGCCCGCCGGTTTTTTTCTCGCGGCGCAAGCTGGTGGAGAAGGCGCTGGAGCGCTGGAGCAGCGAAGCCCTCGGTCGCGCGCTGACCCGGCTGCAGACCGCTGTGCTGCAGACGCGGCGGCGCCCGGATCTCTCCGTCGCTCTGGCGCGGCAGGCACTGCTTGGCATTGCGGTGGAAAGCAGCCGGCTGGCGCAGCGGTAGTTTTGGGACTGACGGCTCAGCCGTCGAGGTCAGCGCCACCCCTCATTGCCCTGCCGGGCATTTTTTCTCGTAGAACGGGGAGAAAGGGGCTGGCTGCAACGCTGGCGCTTTCCTGCGACGTTGGCGATTGTCGAAACCGCTGATGACAGCGTCCCTCGCCCCGTTTACGGGGAGAGGATGCCGGCAGGCAGGTGAGGGGCGGTGCTGGCGTGCCAAGCACTTGGAATGACAAGCGGATTCGAGTTAAGTAGGCTCTCGGGAATTAGCCGCCACCAGGATATTCGCCGGCTAACTACCGCTCCTGCTTCAGCCTGCGGCACAGCTCGTCGAGCTGCTCCAGCGACCGATACGCGACACGAAGCGTGCCGCCTTTGCTCTTGTGGTCGATCGACACAATCATCCCGGTCGTATCGGTCAACAGCTTTTCCAGCGCCAGCGTGTCGGCGTCCTTCTGTTCAGGACTTGCCGCCGGCTTGGCTTCCTTTGCCTTGCTGCCGGCCGGCATCTGCGCCAGCGCCTCGGCCTGGCGCACCGAAAGCCCTTCTTCGACGATGCGCTTGGCAAGCCCGGCCGGATCCTCCGCCGTCACCAGCGTGCGGGCGTGGCCCGCCGACAGCGCGCCGTCGACCAGCATGTCGCGGATCACATCCGGCAGTTTCAAGAGCCTGAGCGTGTTGGCGACATGGCTGCGGCTCTTGCCGATCACCTGGCCGAGATCGGCCTGGGTGTAGCCATGATCGTCGATCAGCTGCTGGTACCCAAGCGCTTCCTCGACCGCGTTGAGGTCGGTGCGCTGGACGTTCTCGATGATCGCCAGTTCCAGCGCGGTGCGGTCGTTGACCTCGCGGATGATGACCGGGATCTCGTTCAGCCCGGCGCGTTGCGCCGCACGCCAGCGCCGCTCGCCGGCAATAATCTCGTAGCGGCCGGCCTGTGTCGGCGACGGCCGCGCCACCACCGGCTGTACGACGCCATGCTCGCGGATCGAGTGGGCGAGGTCGGTGAGTTCGGCCTCGCCGAAATGCCGTCGCGGATTCTTCGGATTTGGGGTCAGGAACTCGATCGGCACCTTGCCGTCGGCGCTCATCCCAGGCTTTTCGGGTGCCGCAGGACGATCGATCTCGCCGATCAACGCTGCCAGTCCCCGCCCCAGTCTTTTTCTCGAAAGGTCTTCGCTCATAACACTTCCAGTTACATTCCAGATCGTTTCGGTATCGAATCGGCTCTTAATTAAGCATTTGGCTAATCAAGCGGCGCGCAATTTGCGCTCACGGCGGATCACTTCCGACGCAAGCTGCAGATAGGCCTGGCTGCCTGAGCATTTCAGATCGTACAGGATCGCCGGCTTGCCGTAGGACGGCGCCTCGGACACCCGCACATTGCGCGGAATGATGGTCTCGTAGACCTTGTCGCCCATATGCGCCCGCACATCCTGCACCACCTGGTTGGCGAGATTGTTGCGGCCATCGTACATGGTCAGCACAATGCCCTGGATGGTGAGATCAGGATTGATCGAACGACGCACCTGCTCGACGGTTTCCAGCAACTGGCTCAAGCCTTCGAGCGCGAAGAATTCGCACTGCAGCGGCACCAGCACAGAATCGGCCGCGGCCATCGAGTTCAGCGTCAAAAGATTGAGCGAAGGCGGGCAGTCGATCAGCACATAGCCGAAACCGGCCGAACGGTCGGCCGAGGCACGCAAGGCGTTGCGCAGCCGTAGCACCCGGTCTGGCGCCGAGGCGATTTCCATCTCGATGCCGAGCAGGTCGAGGGTCGACGGCACGATCGACAGGCCGGGCACCGCCGTCGGGATCGCCGCGGCTTCCAGATCCAGTTCGCCTGTCAGCACGTCATAGGACGAGACCGTCCGATCCTTGCGGTCGATGCCGAGGCCGGTGCTGGCATTGCCTTGCGGATCGAGGTCGACGATCAGCACCTTTTCACCGATCGCCGCGAGCGCAGTAGCCAGATTAATGGCGGTGGTCGTCTTGCCGACGCCGCCCTTCTGGTTGGCTACGGTGATGATTCGGGGGCCATTCTTCATCATGGATCTATGCCAGAAATTCATTTTTGGGTCGCCTGGAGCAAATCAGACAGGTCGAAGATTCGACAGTTCGAGGATGACGCCATGTGGGTCGGTAACGCTTGGATGTTCTACCAGATCGAAGGCCCATCGGTGAACGCTTTCTTGCACTTCGGCGCGGTAATCCCGGCCTTTGTGGAACAGGCCACGCGCGCCTGAGGTCAGCCAAGGCGCCGACAGGTCCAGCAAGGTGGAAAGTGAGGCCAAGGCACGCGCCGTGACGATCTGCGGCGCCGGGACCAGCGCATGACTGTCTTCAATGCGGCGCGCCACCACCCGCGCCGGCAGACCGAACTGGCCGATGACTGTCTGCAGGAACGACGCCTTTTTGCGATTGCTTTCAACCAGATCGATGCTCGCCCCATCGCGCTCGGCAAGCAGGAAGGCCATGACAAGACCCGGGAATCCGCCACCCGAACCAATATCGACCCAGCGATTCGCGGTCGGCTCGATACGCCTGAGCTGCGCGCTGTCCAGGATGTGACGCTGCCAGACATCGCCTGTCGTCGACTGCGCAACCAGGTTGATGCTGCGGTTCCATTTCTGAAACATCTGTTCGAACGTCACCAGGCGGTCGAATGTTTCACGTGAAACCGGACCGGCCGCGTCTTGCAGGCTCTTCCAGGAGAAAGAGTTCACGCAACGTCCCTCTCAGGCCTCTGCGCATTCTCCTCATGGCGCACATGCGCGACGATGATCGCCAGCGCGGCCGGCGTCATGCCTTCCATGCGCTGGGCATCGGCGATGGAGCGCGGCCGCCGCGCCTGCATCTTCTGCTTCAGCTCGTTGGACAGCCCGGGCACTCCGGCGAAATCGACCGTCTCCGGGATCAGCCGGCTCTCTTCATGCCTGATCTGCGCCACATCCGTCTTCTGCCGGTCCAGATAGACCGAATATTTCGCTTCCGTTTCGAGGCGCTCGGCCGTTTTGGCATCAACCGTCGCGAACTTCGGCTCGACGCCGGCCAGCCAACCGATGTCGACACCGGGATAGGCAAGCAGTTCATAGCCGGAGCGGCGCACGCCATCCCGGTTGATCTCGAGCCCATGCCGCGCCGCCTCGTTCGGGGTCATGGTCAGCGACAACGCCAGCTGACGCGCTTCGTCGAGCTGCTGCATCATATCGCCGTAGCGCTGCATCCGCTGCGCCGAGGCGATCCCCAGCTTCGCAGCGAGGGGCGTCAGCCGCTCATCGGCATTGTCGGCGCGCAGCGACAGCCGGAACTCGGCCCGCGAGGTGAACATCCGGTACGGCTCGCTGATGCCGCGGCTGGTCAGATCGTCGACCATCACGCCGATATAGGCCTCGGTCCGGCTGAGCACGATCTGCTCGCTGCCGGCAGCACAACGCGCCGCATTGAGGCCGGCGAGCAGGCCTTGCCCCGCTGCTTCCTCATATCCGGTGGTGCCGTTGATCTGCCCGGCGAGAAAGAGACCACTGACGCGCCTGGCCTCTAGGCCCGTAGTCAGCTCGCGCGGATCGACATGATCATACTCGATGGCATAGCCAGGCTGCAGCATGACGGCTCGCTCCAGCCCTGGGATGGTTTTCAGGATGTCCAGTTGCACATCCTGCGGCAACGACGTCGAGATACCATTGGGATAGACAGTGTCGTCGTCGAGCCCTTCCGGCTCGAGAAAAATCTGGTGCCCGTCCCGGTCGCCGAACTTGACGATCTTGTCCTCGATCGACGGGCAGTAGCGCGGCCCGACACCTTCGATCGACCCGGAATACATTGCCGAGCGGCCAAGATTGGCGCGGATCAAATCATGCGTCGCCGCAGTCGTGCGGGTGATGCCGCACTCGATCTGCGGCGTCTCAATGCGATCGGTCATCAGCGAGAACGGCACCGGATCTTCATCCGCCGCCTGGCGATCCAGCAACGCCCAATCGATGGTCTTCCCGTTCAGCCGTGGAGGCGTGCCGGTCTTCAGCCGGCCGAGCTGGAAGCCGACGCGGCTCATGGTCGCCGACAGGCCGATGCTCGCCTGCTCGTTCATGCGGCCGGCGACGATCTTCTTGTCGCCGATGTGGATGAGGCCACGCAGGAAGGTCCCGGTCGTCAAAACGACGGCGCCACAGGCGAGCCGCAGGCCGTTGGCCAGCAGAACAGCCGCAATTCGCCCATCGACGATCTCGAAGTCGAGAACCTCACCCTCGATCACGTCGAGATCGTTCTGGAGCCGAATCGCTTCTTGCATGGCAAGGCGATAGAGTTTGCGATCCGCTTGGGTGCGTGGCCCGCGCACCGCTGGCCCCTTGCGACGGTTGAGCAGGCGGAACTGAATGCCGGCGGCATCAGCCACCCGACCCATCAACCCGTCCATGGCATCGATCTCGCGAACCAGATGGCCCTTGCCGAGACCGCCGATGGCCGGGTTACACGACATCACGCCAATCGTGTCGAAGCGCAGTGTCACCAGCGCGGTGCTGGCGCCGGCGCGCGCCGCTGCGCTCGCCGCCTCGCAACCCGCATGGCCGCCGCCCACCACAACCACATCATAGTGATCGGTCATTTCCAAAACGTCCTGGACTAGAAAAAGATTGAGCGACACATGTCCCCGCAAGGCGATGCTGTCAAGAAAACTCCGCGGCTCGTTTCACGTGAAACAAACTCTGTGGCGAGTCTTTGCCATGTTTCACGTGGATCCGCGCTCCAAACAGCAGGGGCAATCACAGCTTCGCTCTGCCAGCGTCGGCGACTGTGTTTCACGTGAATCAAGGAGGTCGCCACAGCGATGCGCTGCCAGTGTTTCACGTGAGTCATTTCCCAATGCAGAATTGCGCGAAAATCACGTCCAGCATGTCCTCCACGTCGATGGCGCCGACGATTCGGCCGAGCCGGTCGGCGGCAAGCCGCAACTCCTCGGCCCGCAACTCCTGTCCGATGACCCGGCCGTCAACCGCCAGGTGCAGATGGTGGTTTGCTTCGCCCAGTAACTCTACATGGCGCAGGCGCGACGGCAGAATGTCGCCGGCACTCCCGGCAGCACGCGCTGCCCGCCAGCCGATTTCCGCCAACAACGCGTCAACGCCGGCCCCATCGACCACCGAGATGACGTGATCATAGCGCTTGGCCGCACTGGCAGCCGCTTGGCTATCCAAAAGGTCTCGCTTGGTGCCGACCTGCAAGGCCGGAATCGCCGACGGGATCGAAGCCAACGCCTGCGGCTCAGCGACGTCCTGCAACAGCAACAACAGATCGGCTCTATCAGCCTTGGCCCTTGCCTTCTCGATGCCGATCGCCTCGACCTTCCCAGCCGCCTCGCGCAGCCCGGCGGTGTCGGTCAACCTGACGCGCAGCCCCTCCATATCCAACACCACCTCGAGCAGGTCGCGGGTTGTGCCCGGCTCATCCGTTACAATAGCGGCATCGCGCCGCGCCAAGGCGTTGAACAGACTCGATTTGCCGGCATTGGGCGCACCGAGAATCACGACCTCGAACCCTTCGCGGATGATTTCGGCGGCGCGAAATCCAGCAACGTGCCGGTCGATCTCTTCGATCATCGCCCGTACGTCAAACCAGACCGTATCCGAAACGGAACCTGGCACATCATCCTCGTCGGCAAAGTCGATCTCGGCCTCGATCATGGCGCGGGCGTGGATCAGCCGGCGGCGCCAACTCAAATAGAGCTCGCTCTGAACACCTTCCGCATTCTGGATCGCAAAGCGCCGCTGCGCCTCGGTTTCGGCGTTGACGAGATCGGCCAGCGCCTCGGTTTCGACCAAGTCGACCTTGCCACTGAGGAAGGCGCGACGGGTGAATTCGCCGGGATCAGCATGCCTGACACCGTCGAAGCCGGTGATCGTCTCCAGCATCCTGGCCACCACGGCGCGCCCACCATGAACGTGGAATTCCGCGACGTCCTCGCCGGTAAAGCTTGCCGGGCCGGGAAAAAAGACAATCAGGCCGTTGTCGAGCACGCTTCCATCCCGCGCTCTGAACTTGCGCAAAACTGCCGCCCGGTCCTTAACCCTATCGCCGGCAATCGTTTCGACTACGAATCGAGTCCGTGGCCCGGAAATGCGGATGACTGCGACACCAGCGGGCAAGCGGCCGCTCGACAGCGCAACGATCGAATCCCTTGAAATCATTTGCCCGCTCTGTTGAACCGCCCTAGCTTCCCTTTCAGTCCTTGTCGGGTAGCCTCATCGTGACATTGCCTCCGCAAAACCTGCTTGCTGAAGAAGCCAGCCCCTACCTGCAGCAGCACAGCGGCAACCCCGTCCATTGGCGGGCCTGGTCGCCGGCTTCGCTTGAAGAGGCGAGGGCGCTAGACAGGCCGATCCTGCTCTCGGTCGGCTATGCCGCATGCCACTGGTGCCACGTCATGGCGCATGAAAGCTTCGAGAATGACGACGTCGCCGCCGTCATGAACCGTCTGTTCGTCAATATCAAGGTCGACCGTGAGGAACGGCCGGACATCGACCAGATCTACATGGCCGCCCTGTCCTCGATGGGCGAACAGGGCGGCTGGCCTCTGACCATGTTCCTGACGCCGGACGGCAAGCCGTTCTGGGGCGGTACCTATTTTCCGCGCGAGCCGCGCTACGGCCGCCCGGGCTTCATCCAGGTGATGCAATCGGTAGACAAGGCCTGGCGGGAGAAGAGGGCGAGCCTGAACCATAGCGCCGACGGCCTGACCACGCATGTCGAGGCGCGGCTCGCCGGCTCGCATGCCAAAACAGTGCTTGATCGCGACACGCTGGAAGGCCTTGCCAGGGGCATCGACGGCATGATCGATCGCGATCTCGGCGGCTTGCGCGGCGCGCCGAAATTCCCGAATGCGCCGTTCATGCTCACGCTTTGGCTGTCCTGGCTGCGCGATGGTAATTCCACGCATCGTGATGACGTCCTGCTCAGCCTCGACCGGATGCTGAGCGGCGGCATCTACGACCATGTCGGCGGCGGGCTGAGCCGCTATTCGACCGATGCCGAATGGCTTGTGCCGCATTTCGAAAAGATGCTCTACGACAATGCCCAGCTCGTCCGCTTCTGCAACTGGGCCTACGCGGCGAGCGGCAATAATTTGTTCCGGGTACGAATCGAAGACGCAGTCGACTGGCTGTTGCGTGAAATGCGTGTCGACGGCGGCGCCTTCGCCGCCAGCCTCGACGCCGACAGCGATGGCGAGGAGGGACTGTTCTACACCTGGAGCAAGGAAGAGATCGAAGCTGCACTTCGCAACGATTCCACTTTGTTTTTCAAATACTTCACGCTCTCGAGCCCGCATGGCTGGGAAGGCAAGCCGGTTGTCCATCAAACCAGCTCGCAGCAAGCCCAAAGTGTGGTCGATCGCGACCAACTCGTGCCGCTCAAAGCGAAACTTCTCGCCATAAGGGAAGGGCGGGTCAGGCCGGGCCTCGACGCAAAGACCCTCACCGACTGGAATGGACTGATGATTGCAGCCCTGGCCGAGGCTGGCCGGTCGTTGTCGCGTCGTGACTGGGTCGACGCGGCGGCAAGGGCCTTTGCCCATATCAACGCCGCCGGCCGCGACAACCGTTTGCCGCATTCGATGCTCGGCGCGAGGAAACTGTTCCCGGCGCTATCCAGCGACTACGCCGCCATGGCCAACGCGGCGATCGCGCTGTTCGAAGCCACCGGCGAATGGAGCTACGTCGAGCAGGCCAGCCGGTTTGTCGAACAGCTCGACCTCTGGCACGCCGACGCCGACAGCACCGGCTACTATCTGACCGCTTCCGACAGCACCGACGTGCCGATCCGTATCCGGGGCGACGTCGACGAGGCCATTCCTTCCGCCACCGGACAGATTATCGAAGCGCTGGTGCGGCTCGCCTCCGTCACCGGCGACCTCGGCCTGCAGGAGAAAGCCTGGAATGTCGCCGAGCATGCCGCCGGCCGAGCCGCGCAGCAGGCCTATGGCCAGGCCGGCATCGTCAACGCCTGCGCGCTGGCGATCGAGCCGCTTAAGCTGGTGCTAATTGATAATCCGACCAATCCTGAACTTGTTCCGGTTGCGAATCGAAACCCCGATCCGCGTCGGGTCGACATTATGGTTTCTATCGGTTCGGAAGCGAATCGACCCGTGCTGCCCGGTGGATTCCTGCCGCCGACCGACAGGCCGGGTGCCTGGCTCTGCACCGGTCAAGTCTGCCTTCCCGTTGCGACGAATCCCAAAGGGCTCGAACACCTCTTGCGTCGCCAATAGGATCAGGAAACCTCGCCTTCCGCCAAAAGGGGGGGTCCGCAGCCACCAACGGCCACGCCGTATCGGGAATGCGACCTGATCCCGGACAATGAAAAACCCCATCCCGGTTTTGCCGGAATGGGGTTTGATGCATAGGCCGGAAGGCTTCGATGAGACCGTTACGTGTTCATCGAATCGAAGAAATCCGCGTTGGTCTTGGTCTGCTTGAGCTTGTCGATCAGGAACTCGATAGCGTCCGTGGTCCCCATCGGCGCCAGGATGCGGCGCAGCACGAAGATCTTCTGCAGGTCCTGCTTGGAGACCAGAAGGTCCTCCTTGCGGGTGCCGGACTTCAAGATGTCCATGGCCGGATAGATGCGCTTGTCGGCAACCTTGCGGTCGAGCTGGATTTCGCAGTTGCCGGTGCCCTTGAACTCTTCGAAGATGACTTCGTCCATGCGGCTGCCGGTGTCGATGAGCGCAGTCGCGATGATGGTCAGCGAGCCGCCTTCCTCGATGTTTCGGGCGGCGCCGAAGAAGCGCTTCGGCCGCTGCAAGGCATTGGCGTCGACACCGCCGGTCAGCACCTTGCCGGATGACGGCACAACAGTGTTGTAGGCACGGCCGAGGCGGGTAATCGAATCGAGCAGGATCACGACGTCGCGGCCATGCTCGACCAGGCGCTTGGCTTTCTCGATTACCATTTCGGCGACCTGGACGTGACGCACCGCCGGCTCGTCGAAGGTCGAGGAGATAACCTCGCCCTTCACCGAGCGCTGCATGTCGGTGACTTCCTCCGGTCGCTCGTCGATCAGTAGGACGATCAGATAGCATTCCGGATGGTTGGCAGTAATCGAGTGGGCGATATTCTGCATCAGAACCGTCTTGCCGGTACGCGGCTGCGCGTTGATCAACGCGCGCTGTCCCTTGCCGATTGGCGCCACCAGGTCGATCACGCGCGGCGAGATGTCCTTGCTGGTCGAATTGTCGATCTCCATCTTCAGCCGCTTGGTCGGATAGAGCGGCGTCAGATTGTCGAAGTGGATCTTGTGACGGATCTTTTCGGGATCGTCGAAATTGATGGTGTTGACCTTGAGCAGGGCGAAATAGCGTTCGCCCTCTTTCGGGCTGCGGATCGGCCCTTCGACCGTATCGCCAGTCTTCAGCGAAAAGCGGCGGATCTGCGAGGGCGAGATGTAGATGTCGTCGGGACCGGGCAGATAGTTGGCATTGGCGGAGCGCAGGAAACCGAAACCGTCCTGCAGCACCTCGACAACACCGTCACCGATGATCTCGATCTCCTGGGCGGCCAGTTTCTTCAGGATAGCGAACATCAGCTCCTGCTTGCGCATGACGCTGGCGTTCTCGACCTCGAGCGATTCGGCATAAGCGATCAGCTCTGGTGGCTTCTTGTTCTTGAACTCTGCGAGTTTCATTTCTTGCATAGACGGACTCTGAATCTGCTTTGGGGAAAATATATCGGCGGGATGCGACAAATGCCGGGCGCGGCCGAAAGCAATAAAGGGCGGCGCATGACGGGAAGGAAGACCCGTCTTTTATCGTCGCTTGGGTGAAAGAGCAAGCTGCGTTTTATGTGCCCTGGTAAGAGCTAAAACGGCTTGACGACAACCAGGATCACGATTGCGATCATCAGTAATGTGGGGATCTCGTTGATCATCCGCCAGTGCCGGGCCGGTTTTTCGTTGCCGTCCTCGGCAAATTTGCGCACCGCGCCGGCCAGGTAGCCATGAACGGCGGACAATAGAAGCACGGCACCGATCTTGGCGTGCAGCCAGCCACCGTGGAAACCAAAGCCTTTCCAGGCGAGCCACAGACCGAAAACCCAGGTGGCGATCATTGCCGGATTGATGATGCCGCGCAGCAGGCGGCGCTCCATCACCTTGAAGGTCTCCGACTGCACCGAGCCCTTCTCGGCATCCACGTGATAGACCAGCAGCCGCGGCAGATAAAGCATACCCGCCATCCAGGAGATGACGGCAAGGATGTGGATCGCTTTCGCCCATAGATAGAAGCTGTCGGGCGCGACGAAAAACAAAAGTGCCGTGAGAACGACCAGCACAGCAATGCCGATCACCATCCGCATCATTGCCTGGCCGGTGCTGTTGGTGCTGCCAGTGCTGTTTGAATGAGTCATCAGCGGGTCGCGCTCCTCACCAGTTTCACCATTGTCTCGACATGCGCTATCGGCGTCTCCGGCGTGATGCCGTGACCGAGGTTGAAAATCAGCGGCCCGTCGCCCAGCGTTTTAAGGATGGCCTCGACACCATCGGATAGGGCTTTGCCGCCAGCAACGAGCCGCAAGGGATCGAGATTGCCTTGGACCGCACCCAAGCGCTGCAAATCCTTCGCCGCCACCAGGGGCACCGTCCAGTCGATCCCCAGGGCCGTTACTCCGGTCTTCTGGCGATAGGTTCGGTACCGCGCACCGGCCCCCTTGGGAAAACCAATGATTGGAACATCGGGATGAACCGCCCGGACCCGGCCAACGATCTCGGCCACCGGCTGAACGCAGAACAGATCGAAGGATGCATCATCGAGAACGCCCGACCAGGAATCGAAGATCTGCACCACATCCGCACCGGCCTCGATCTGGCGGATAAGATAGGCGGCCGAATGATCGGCAAGCACTTTCAGCAAATGTTGAAAGGCTTCCGGCTCGCGATAGGCAAACAGCCGCGCCGGCCCCTGGTCGGGCGTGCCATGGCCGGCAATCATATAGGTCGCCACCGTCCAAGGCGCGCCGCAGAAGCCGATCAGCGTTGTCTCATCGGGCAGTTTTGCCCGCAGCCGGCGGACCGTCTCGTAGACCGGTTCGAGATTCACGTGAAACGTTTTGCTTTCCAGAGCCGCAATCTCTGGCGCCGTGATCGGCGTCAGCAGCGGGCCGCGCCCCTCTTCGAAGCGTACGTCCCGGCCAAGCGCGTGCGGAACGACGAGGATATCCGAGAACAGGATCGAGGCATCGAAGCCGAAGCGCTCGATCGGCTGCAAGGTCACTTCGACGGCAAGGTCGGGATCGTAGCAAAGGTCGAGGAACGAACCGGCCCGCCGGCGTGTCTCGCGATATTCCGGCAGATAACGCCCGGCCTGACGCATCATCCAGAGGGGAGGCGGAAACACCGTCTTGCCCTTCAGGACGTCCAGCATGATCCGGTTCTGGGGCATCGAGCGCTCGCTTCTCCAAGCCTCTCTATAATCAAAGATTCTTATATCTAAGATTCTTCTGATTCTAAGAGTCTGTTGGTTGTGGTGGTTGTCACCTGTCCCGCTTTGCCCGCAAAAACACCAGCCAGCATATTGTCGCGCGCTCGCCTCTCCAGACTGTAGGGTTCTGGGGAAAGTCCGGAATCCATGACTGGAGTCAAGGCGTTAGGAACCGCAGGGAAAAGCCGTCCCTGTGGACAGGCGAGAGACAAAAGACGCCGTCCCCAAACTTGTCCCCAGCCGTCCGGCGAAGCTGACAGTGCGACGAATTGTGGACAAACTGCCATCTGATACAGTCACCCGTGACCGGCCCGTCTTTCCATCCCGCTTTATCCACAGCCGCCCACAGCCTGGAGTGACCCCTTGTGAACAAACCCCAGAGCTTCTTCCACCTGCATCTAATTTCCGACGCGACCGGCGAAACGCTGCTCGCCGCCGGTCGGGCGGCTTCGGCGCAATACAAGGACGCGCGGGCCATCGAGCATATCTACCCGCTCATCCGCACCGAAAAGCAGGTGGCCAAAGTGTTCGAGGACATCGAGGAGGAACCGGGCATCATCCTCTATACGGTCGTCGACCAGAAGCTGGCGCGCGGCATTGACGAGCGCTGCGCGACCATGGGGCTGCCCTGCGTGTCGGTGCTGGAGCCGGTGCTGACCGTGTTCCAGTCCTATCTCGGCACGCCGGCCGGCCGCCGCGTCGGCGCCCAGCATGTTCTCGACGCTGAATATTTCCGCCGCATCGACGCGCTCAATTTCACCATGGAGCATGATGACGGCCAGCTGCCGGCCAATATGGACGATGCCGACATCGTGCTGATCGGCATCTCGCGCACGTCGAAGACGCCGACGAGCATCTATCTCGCCAACCGCGGCATCAAGACCGCCAATATCCCGATCGTGCTCGGCGTGCCGGTGCCGGAGAGCCTGGTCAACGCCAAGACCCCGCTGATCGTCGGGCTGATCGCCACCGCCGAGCGCATCTCGCATGTCCGGCAAAACCGCATCCTCGGCAACAGCAGCACTTACGAAGCGAGCGACTATGTCGACCGCGCCGCCATCACCGAGGAGCTCGCCTACGCCCGCCAGATCTGCACGCGCCATGGCTGGCCGATGATCGATGTCAGCCGTCGCTCGATCGAAGAAACGGCAGCGGCGATCGTTGCCCTGCGCGGCAAGTCGAGATAAATGAGCGAAAAGTGAGTTTTCCGAGTCTTCTCCAGGCGAAATCTAGCCGAAAGTCGGTGCTGCCCCTCACCTGCCTGCCGGCATCCCCTCCCCGTATAGTGACGAGGAGAGGGGCGCTGCCATCGATAATTTCGCCAATCGCCAGCGGTGCTGGAAACAGCGCCGGCGCTGAAGGTGCCCCTTTCTCCCCGTCACTATACGGGGAGAAATGTCCGGCAGGACAATGAGGGGCAGCGCCACTTTACCGACTAGAGCTGCTCATACTCCAACCGCGCCTGTGCCTGCGCCCGAGTGCAAAATGACCGAAAAAATCATCCTCGCCTCTAGCAGTCCGTTCCGCAAGGCGATGCTCGTCAATGCCGGCGTCGATGTCGAGGCGGTTGCGGCCGATGTCGACGAGCGGGCGCTCGAGGCGCCCTTGCAGGACAGCGGTGTCTCGCCCGAGGATGTCGCCCTGGTGCTGGCCGAGGCCAAGGCGACCGAGGTCAGCGGGCGCCGGCGTGGTGCACTGGTGCTCGGCTGCGACCAGACGCTGTCGCTCGGCGACGAAGTGTTCCACAAGCCGGCCGACATGGAGGGCGCGCGCCGTCACCTGCTGGCGCTGTCGGGCAAGACCCATCAGCTCAACAGCGCCGCCGTGCTGGTCCGCGATGGTCAGGTGCTGTGGCGGCATGTCGGCATCGCCAGCATGACCATGCGCAAGCTCGACCCTGCCTTCATCGGCCGCCATCTGGCTCGTGTCGGCGCCAAGGCACTGGCCAGCGTCGGCGCCTACCAGGTCGAGGGCGAAGGCATCGAGCTCTTCGAGAAGATCGAGGGCGACCATTTCACCATTGTCGGCCTGCCGCTGCTCCCGTTGCTGGCCGAACTTCGTGCCCTTGGAGCGATCGATGGCTGAGGCGACCAAAAAAGCTTTCGTCACCGGCCATCCGATCAAGCACTCGCGCTCGCCGAAGATCCACGGCCACTGGCTCGCCCAACATGGCATCGTCGGCAGCTACCAAGCCATCGACGTGGCGCCGGAGGACTTTGCTCAATTCTTGGCGACGCTGCAGGCGAACGGTTATCGCGGCGGCAATGTCACCATTCCACACAAGGAGGCGGCCTTCGCGCTGGTCGACCGGCGAGACGAGGCGGCCGAAGAGATCGGCGCTGTCAACACGCTGTGGTTCGAGGACGGCATCCTGTGGGGCGGCAACACCGACGGTCACGGCTTTGCCGCCAATCTCGACGATAATGCGCCGGGCTGGGCAAGCAACGGCCCGGCTGTCGTGCTTGGCGCCGGCGGCGCGTCGCGCGCCATCATCCATGCGCTGAAGCAACGCGGTGTCGCCGACATCCGCATCGTCAACCGCACGCTGGCCCGGGCGCAGGAATTGCGCGATCGCTTCGGCGCCGGCGTTACCGCGCACGGCATGGCGGCGACCGGCGAACTGCTTGCCGATGCCGGTCTGCTGGTCAACACCACGGCGCTCGGCATGCACGGCAATGAGACCCTTGCCGCCGATCCCGCCTTGCTGCCGGGCCACGCCATCGTCAACGACATCGTCTATGTGCCGCTGGAGACGCCGCTGCTTGCCGCGGCCCGCGCAAGGAGGCTGAAGGCCGTCGACGGTCTCGGCATGCTGCTCAACCAGGCCGTGCCCGGCTTCGAGCGCTGGTTCGGCGTCAGGCCGCAGGTTACGGCCGAATTGCGCGCGCTCATCGTCGCCGACCTGGTGCCGAAACCATGATCGTGCTCGGTCTCACCGGCTCGATCGGCATGGGCAAGTCGACAACGGCCAGGATGTTTGCCGAGGCCGGCGTCCCGGTTCATGATTCCGACGAGGCGGTGCATCGCCTCTATGCCGGCAAGGCCGCGCCCTTGGTCGAAGCGGCCTTTCCCGGCACCACGGACGCCGGCGTGGTCGATCGCACAAAGCTGGGCGAACGCGTGCTTGGCGACGCCAGCGCGCTGAGGCGGCTGGAGTCCATTATCCACCCGCTGGTGCGCGCCGATGCCGATGCCTTCCTGGCGCGCAACCGGGCCGACGGTGCGCCGCTTGCGGTGCTCGACATTCCGCTGCTGTTCGAAACCGGCGGCCGCAACCGCGTCGACAAGGTCGTCGTCGTCACCGCCGCGGCCGAAGTGCAGCGCCAGCGCGTGCTGGCGCGACCGGGCATGACTGAGGAAAAACTGGCATCGATCCTGGCCAAGCAGGTGCCGGATGCGGATAAGCGTCGTCAGGCCGATTTCATCATCGACACCGGACAAGGGATGGACGCCGCCCGCGCGGCGGTCAAAGCCATCGTTGCGGATCTGACCGGGGATAAGTCAAGGAATGCCATCTCCTGACGCCAGGCCGTCAGCATTGCCCATTGCCATTTTGTTCCCGTCTTATGATTCTGCTCGCCTGGAGTGACTGATTCGATGCGTGAGATCATCTTCGACACGGAAACCACCGGCCTCGATTCGCGTGACGACCGCGTTATCGAGCTGGGCGGCATCGAGCTGGTCAACCGCTTCCCGACCGGCAAGACCTTCCACCACTACATCAACCCTCAAGGGCGGCCGATCCACGCCGAAGCGCAGGCGGTCCACGGCATCAGCGCCGCGGACCTCGCGGGCAAGCCGACCTTTGCCGAGATTGCCGAGGAGTGGCTGGCCTTCATCGACGGCGCCAAGCTGGTCGCCCACAACGCCACGTTCGACGTCGGTTTCCTCAATGTTGAATTCGGCCGGCTGGGCCACCCGGTCATCGACAATGGCCGTGTCGTCGACACGCTGGCGCTGGCGCGCCGCAAGCACCCGATGGGCCCCAATTCGCTCGACGCGCTCTGCCGGCGCTACGGCATCGACAACACAAGGCGCACCAAGCACGGCGCCTTGCTCGATTCCGAACTGCTGGCCGAAGTCTATATCGAGCTGATCGGCGGCAAGCAGGCTGCCCTCATCCTCGACAGCGCCACCGCGCCGGCTGGGGGTAACGAGAATGTCCGCCAGATTGAAATCACCATCAGCCAGCGCCCGGCCCCCTTGGCGCCGCGCCTGACCGAAGCCGAGCGCGCCGCGCACGCAGGCATGGTCGTCACACTCGGCGAAAAGGCGCTGTGGTTGAAGGTTCTTGGGAACTAAGGTCGTTCCGTAAGCGATCCGCCGGCATCTCCAAACAAAAAAGCCCGGCGCAAGGCCGGGCTTTCAAACGCTACCGCAACAGTAAGCCTCAGCTCACCTTGACGTTGGACGCGGCCTGGTCTTCCGCCAGTTTCTGCTGGAACATCTGCGCGAAATCGATCGGGTCGAGCATCAGCGGAGGGAAACCGCCGTTGCGCGTCGCTTCGGCGATGATCTGCCGGGCGAAGGGGAACAGCAGGCGCGGGCATTCGATGAACAGGATCGGCAGCATGTGTTCCTGCGGGAAGCCGCTGATCGCGAACACACCGCCATAGATCAGCTCGACATTGAACAGCACTTCCTGGTCGAAGGAGGCCTTGGCGTTCAGCGTCAAATTGACGTCGAACTGCTTGTCGGAGAGCGGGTTGGCGTTGACGTTGACGTTGATGGCGATGCCGGGCGCCTTGTCGCGGCCGCGCAGCGAGTTCGGCGCGCCGGGGCTTTCGAACGACAGATCCTTCACATACTGCGCCAGGACGTTGAGCGACGGCTGTGCCGCATTGCCGTTTCCGTTGGCTGCGCCGGGCGCCGCGTCATCTTTGCTTGCCATAAGCCTTTGTCCTCTTGCCTGGGCAGCATCGCTGACCGAATTGAAATCGGGCGTTCGCTACCATGGTCGGCATGACAAGACAAGGTTTGCCACCTTATGCATGTCGCCCAAAAGTGCGCAGCGGTTTTGGGACGACGACATGCATCAAAGCAAAATTTCAGGTGCGCTTCAAACGCACGTCGCCTTGCTCAGGCCTATTCGTCCTTGAGGCGGCGCCAGGGAGAGTTGTGGTCCGGTCCGCGCGCATAGTCGTCGCTGCGCGAATAATCGCCATCGTCGAGGTCGATGGTCTTGTCGCGCTGCCGGCCGTGGAACCCGCCGGTGCTGAAATTGGTGGCCAGCACGACGCGGCCCTTCAACGCCCGCCAGGCGAGATCGCGGACCGGCGGCAGGAACAGCAGCAGGCCGATGATGTCGGTGATGAAGCCGGGTATGATCAAGAGGATCGCCGCTAGCACGATCATCGCGCCATGCGCGAGCTGGCGGCTCGGATCGCGGCCGGCGTCCATTTCGGCCCGGATCCGCGTCATGACGCTGAAACCCTGGTGCCGGAGCAGCAGCGCACCGGCGATGCTCGATGCCAGCACCAGGCCGACCGTCGCCAGGGCGCCCACCTGGCGTCCGACAACCACGAAGCCGGCGATTTCCAGCAGCGGCAGCGCCAGGACAAAAAGGGGAAAGAACGAAATGCGCAAGTCTTGCCAACCCTTTTCGATCGTTTTGGCCGTTGGCGATCAATCGCCGCTGGCACTGGGCCTGTTAGATAGGTATGCCTGCCTTTGATTTGAATGATTGCGCCTTGCGTTCTATATGCTTTGGATGTTGAACGCTATGAGACCGTACCCCTCGGGGCCGGCGGTCCGGCTACAAGGCAGGGATTGATTGGCGGAAGATATGGGATTCTTCGACTTCGGCACGATTTTCTTCCTGATTGCGGCAGTGGTCATCTTTTTCCAGCTGCGCAATGTGCTGGGCCGACGCACCGGCAGCGAACGGCCGCCGTTCGACCCCTACACGGCCGCCCGCAGCGGCGACAAGGATGCCGCGCAGAAACCTGAAAACGTCGTCTCGTTGCCGCGCAAGCGCTTGCCGGGCGAGCCTGCGGCCGAGACTTATGCGGCGATCGACGCCTTCGCCAAGCCCGACACCGACCTCAACAAGGGATTGCGCACGATCAAGGACAACGATCCGTCCTTCGAGCCGAAGAGCTTCGTCGACGGCGCCAAGATGGCTTACGAGATGATCGTCATGGCCTATGCCGACGGTGACCGCAAAACGCTGAAGAACCTGTTGTCGCGCGAGGTTTATGATGGCTTTGTCGCCGCCATCGGCGAGCGCGAGGCCAAATCGGAAAAGATCCAGTCCTCCTTCGTCGGCATCGACAAAGCCGACATCGTCTCGGCCGAGATGAAGGGTGGCGAGGCGCATGTCACGCTGCGTATCATCAGCGAGCTGATTTCGGCGACCCGCGACAAGGCCGGCGCCGTCATCGACGGCGACCCGGAAACCGTCGCCGAGGTCAAGGACGTCTGGACCTTCGCCCGCGACACGCGCTCACGCGATCCGAACTGGAAGCTCGTCGCCACCGAGGAAGAAGACTGAATCCGGTAGAAGTGGCGAGGCTCCGGTGTCGCTATCGCCTCTTTTTGTCGGGAAATCCTTCGGCGCCTTGCCCGGCTGGGATGAGGACGACCATCTCTCTGCCTTCGCGGCCTTTCGCCGTTCCGCTTTCCATGTCCTGATCAAGCCCTATCGCAGCGGTTCGCTTGGTGTCGACTTCAACGCCTTTGCCGAACCCTACGCCGAGGCCCGCATCGTTTCGCCGGCGAATCGGTCGCAGGCCCGCGACTTTTTCGAGCGTCATTTCATCCCGATGAATATCCGCGCCGAGAATGGCGGCTCCGGTCTCGTCACCGGCTTCTACGAACCGCAAGTCGAGGCATCGCCGGTGCGAACGGAGCGGTTTTGCGTGCCGCTGCTGTCGCGCCCGGCCGATCTCGTCGATATCGACGAGGCCAATCGGCCGCCCAGCATGGACCCCTACCTCGCCTTTGCCCGCCACACGCCGCATGGACCGGTCGAATATCCCGACCGCGGCGCCATCGAGCGTGGCGCGCTTGACGGCAAGGGTCTGGAAATCGCCTGGCTGGCCGACAAGGTCGATGCCTTCTTCATCCATGTGCAGGGGGCGGCCAGACTGAACATGACCAACGGCCGGCTGCGCCGCGTCACCTACGCCGCCAAATCCGGCCAACGCTTCACAGGGCCCGGTAAAATCCTCAGCGAAATTGGCGAGATCCCGCTGGAAAAGGTGACGATGCAGTCGATCCGCGCCTGGTTCAAGGCGCACCCGGACCGCGTCGACGAGATCCTTTGGCAAAACCGCTCCTACATCTTCTTCCGAGAGGCCGATGTCGAGGACGCCGCCCTTGGCCCGATCGCCGCCGCCAAGGTGCCGCTGACGCCGGGCCGCTCCATTGCCGTCGACCGCCTGCTGCACACATTCGGCACGCCGTTCCACATCGATGCGCCGTCGCTGACAGCTTTCGACGCAAAACCGTTCCGGCGCCTGATGATCGCGCAGGACACCGGCTCCGCCATCACCGGGCCGGCGCGCGGCGACCTGTTCGCCGGCTCGGGCGATGCGGCAGGCGAGATCGCCGGCGTGGTGCGCAACGCGGCCGATTTTCATGCGCTGATCCCGCGTGCGCTTGTTCCGGGTGCGAATCGATGACCCGGCGGCCAGCCAGACCGAGCGAAGTCAAGCTCAGCGAGGACGACCGGGTGCTGTGGAACCTGGTGGCGCGCACGGCCAAACCGCTCAAGGGCAGGATGGCCGTCGACATCCCCGATATCCCGGCCGAGGCCAAGCCGATGCAGACGCAAGCGGCCCAGCCCGTTGCCAACCAGGCAGGCGCGGCAAAGCCGAAGACCCAGCATGTCGCGCACGCACTGGACGAACCGACGCTGGACAAGCTGTCGAAGGGGCGGCTGCCGATCGAAGGCCGGGTCGATCTGCACGGCCTGACCCAGGACGAGGCCTATTCGCTGCTGTTCTCGTTCCTGCACCGGGCGCATGCCGGCGGCATTCGCTACGTGCTGGTCATCACAGGCAAGGGTTCGTCCTCCGGCGGCGACGGGGTGCTGCGGCGCGCCGTGCCCGCCTGGCTGTCGACGCCCGCCTTCCGGCCGCTGGTTTCCAGCCACGACCATGCCGCCCGCAACCATGGCGGCTCCGGCGCGCTCTATATCCGGCTGCGGCGGCACCGCGCATGAGGATGCGGGCATGACGCCTTTCGGCGAGAAGCTGCGGACGCTCAGAAGCGAGCGTGGTGTCAGCCAGAAGGACATGGCGGCGGCGATCGGCGTCAGCGCCGCCTATCTGTCGGCGCTGGAGCATGGCAGGCGCGGCGCGCCGACCTGGACGCTGATCCAGAAGATCATCGGCTATTTCAACGTCATCTGGGACGATGCCGAGGAACTGGCGCGGCTGGCCGAAGCCTCGCATCCGCGCGTGAAGCTCGACACGTCGGGCCTCAGTCCCGCAGCCACCGAGCTTGCCAACCTCTTGGCCGAGAACATCGAGAGACTCGACGAGGCGGAACTGCGCAGCATCACCGCCTCGATCCGCGCGGCACTGGGCCGGCAGCCGTAGCGAGGCCGGAGGCGCGAGTTTCATACGCGCGTCCGCTTTTGCCTGAAGAGCTGCCCGCCGGCGGTCCGCTGTGTCGAGATCATTTCTTGCCGGTCGCGCCGCCCTTGTCTCCCCGCCCGCCATTGTCATTGTGGCCTCGACCGCCGTTTCCACCGCCCAGACAGTTCGAGTCGCCATTGCTGCAACAGCGCCCGCCCCATAGGTCGTTGGTCGATGTCTTGGCGCAGCCTGGGATGGTCTGATCGGCCAAAGCGGATCCGGCCAGCGCCGACACCGCGACGGCGGCGAGAAGGGTATTTCGCAAAAGTACAGTCATCGGAAGTCTCCATGGTTGGTTTCTATCCACGGCCATGTGTCGTCGGCCGGGAGGGAATGGTTCATGGAGAATGCGGAATTGTTGGAAGGCCACATGATGCGCGCGGCGCTGGGCAAATAGCGAGACGCCGGCGGGACAGCGCCCCCCTCTGCCCTGCCGGGCATCTCCCCCTCAAGGGGGGAGATTGGCGGCTTTGTGCTCGCTGCTTTTTTTCTTCAAAGTTGAAAATTGACGAAAGCGCAGGTGACAAACGATCTCCCCCCTTTGAGGGGGAGATGTCCGGCAGGACAGAGGGGGGCGCGAAGGATCGCCGACCTCCGCCGAAGCCCCACTGTTTGCTAGGGACCTACTGAACCGAACCGACCAGGACCTGCTGGCCGCCGCGGATCGAGACCCAGCGGCCGGTGTTGTCGATCGCCTGCCGCTTGAGGAAGCGGTAGCCGGTCAGGTCCCACGACTTGACCTTGTCGTTCAGATTGTCGAGCACATAGTCGCCCTTGTCGGTGCGCACCGTCAGCACCGCGTGGCCCTCGCCGTCGGGCTTGCGCACGACGGTGATCAGAAGGTCGGCAAGCGTGATGCCCATGCGCGAAAGCTGGCGCCGCTTCTCCAGCACATAGTCCTCGCAGTCGCCGACGCCCTTGTCGGGGTAGGCCCAGACCTCGTCCTTGCCGTAGATTTCCATGTCGCTCATCGGCTTGACGGCGGCGTTGACCCTGGCGGTGACGTTGATCAGCTTGCGCATCAGCCCGTCGGTCATCGCGGCCGGCGCCAGATTGCTGGGGCGGATCGAGCATTCGCCCGGATGGAGCTTGCAAAAATCATAGTGGCCGATCGGCTGCGAGGTGAGGCCCCCGGTCGCCATTGCTCCAGCCGCCAAAGCCGGTGCCACCCAGCCTCCCGTTGCTGCCAGCCCGGCCGCTACGTACACGCGCAGCCTTCGCGCCATCGATGAGGATATCATTGTCCCCGTCCACCCTTAGTTATTAACGAAAGGTTAAAGGGGATTTACAGTCCGTGTCAATTACGACGACGGTCGGATTGATAGCATGGTTACCCGAGGGGCAGGACAGCGGCACTTGTGCAACAGAATCGGCTGCACAGAATTGGCCGGCTGGCCAGCCAATTTCCAGGATTTTCGCTGCGGCGACCTATCTTTTGGCGACGCGGACCAGCTTCGGCTTCACCGCAACGCGGTTCTGGCGACCATAGCTGGTGATGAAGTCGACGATGCGCGGCACGATTTCGGAGCGGAAGCGCGAGCCGTTGAACACGCCGTAATGGCCGACCGCCGGCTGCATGTAGTGCGCCTTCTTGTCGGCAGGGATGTTGGGGCACAGATCGTGCGCCGCCTTAGTCTGGCCCAGGCCGGAAATGTCGTCGTTCTCGCCTTCGACCGTGAACAGCGCGACGTTGCGGATATCGGACGGATCGATCCGGGTGCCGCGATGCGTCATCTCGCCCTTGGGCAAGGCATGGCGCACGAAGACGGTGTCGACGGTCTGAAGGTAGAACTCCGCCGTCAGGTCCATCACAGCCAGATACTCGTCGTAGAAATCGCGGTGCTTCTCGGCATTGTCGCCATCATGCTTCACCAGGTGCATGAAGAAGTCCTTGTGGGCGATGATGTGGCGGTCGAGATTCATGCTCATGAAGCCTGACAGCTGCAGGAAGCCCGGATAGACCTCGCGGCCGAAGCCCGGCACCGGCCACGGCGCCCGCATCACGACATTCTCGCGGAACCAGTCGATGCCCTTTTCCTCGGCCAGGAGATTGACCGCGGTCGGGTTGCAACGGGTGTCGATCGGCCCGCCCATCAAGGTCATGGTCGAGGGCACGAAAGGGTCGCCGCGCGTCTCCATCAGCGCCACGGCCGCAAGCACCGGCACGGAAGGCTGGCACACCGCCATCACATGGGTGTCGGGGCCGAGCGCGTGCAGCATGTCGATGATGTAGTCGATGTAGTCGTCGAGATCGAAACTGCCGTCGGCGAGCGGCACCATACGGGCGTCGACCCAGTCGGTGATGTGCACGTCGGCATAGGGCAGCATCGCTTCGACCGTGCCGCGCAGCAGCGTCGCGTAGTGGCCCGACATCGGCGCCACGATCAACAGCTTCGGATCCGCCCGGCGCCCGGCGGGCACGGCGCGTTCGAAGCGCAGGAGATTGCAGAACGGCCGCGACCACACGGTCTTCTCGGTGACCTCGACGCTCTTCCAGTCGACCACCGTCTTGTCGAGGCCGAATGTCGGCTTGCCGTAGCGGCGCGTGGTGCGCTCGAACAGTTCGGCGGTCGCGGCGACCGAGCGGCCCCATGATGTATGCGAAAACGGATTGAGCGGATTGGTGTAGAACATGCGCACCGCGTCGGCATAGAGACGCGCGGGCTGCATGGCGGCGTGGTTCATTTCATAGAGCTGGTAGAACATCGAGAACCCCGCTGCTGCCTGCGACTGAAGGGACGACGAGCAGCGTCATGCCTTGAATGTCTCGCGGGGAGGTTAACAACTAATTGCTGCGATGCAATACGTCATGTGGGGTGACTAACGCTTCTTTCGTCCAAAGCCTTGAAAATCCGGCCTGAACGGCGCAGCCGGCTCACTGTGCGGCGCGAAGTGTGTAAGAAATGTGTCTGGCTTTGGTGCCGGACACCCGACCATGATTCCCGAAAAGTGGATTGCGGTTTTCTCGGACAAACGGAAAACCGTTTTGTCCAGAGATCATGGTCCAGGCAATAGCAATATCAGACGCGCGCCATGCAGACGGCGGTATGGCCGGAGCCGATGAAGCCGAGCTGGCCGGCGGCACCCTTCGACAGGTCGAGCACGCGACCCCTGATGAACGGGCCGCGATCGTTGATGCGCACGATGACGCTGCGACCATTGTTCTGGTTGGTCACCCGAAGCTTGGTGCCGAAAGGCAAGGTCCGGTGGGCGGCGGTCATCGCCGACGGGTTCATGCGCTCGCCCGATGCGGTTTTGGAGTGCAGGGCGTACCAGGAGGCACGGCCGCACTGGCCAGCGGCGGCTGCCGAAGATGCGCCGGCCATCAGGCCAGCAACCAGCGTTACCGCGACAAGCGCGGTCTGTTTTGTCGTATTCATATTTGGGGGATGGCTCCGTTTTTGACAGACCCCAGCCGTTAGGTGTCGAATAAGGCGTGAAATGCGGCAATCATCTGGCGGTTCCGTGGCAGTGGCACACGTTTGGAGTCGCCGGGTAACAGTCTGTTAGGGATTTTCGGCAGACCGATGATCAATTGTCGATGATCTTCGTGCCGATATCGGCGACTTGTTTGACAAGATCGAACGACAATATCCAAGTAGAGGCCGAAGCGTTCGGGCCATTTCCTTTGGCTCTTTCATAGCGCTCACCACGCCGCCACCGATCGACTTCGAAAGGGAGATCCGTCAATGAGACTGACCAAAAATCTGCTGGCGTTAATTGTGTTTGCCGTCGGCGCGGTATGGTCGCTACAGGGCATCGGCGTGGTCGGCGGCAGCTTCATGACCGGTCAGTCGCAATGGCTCTATACCGGCCTCGTCACCATGCTGGTCGGCCTGGTCGGACTGGTGTGGGCGAACCGTTCAACGGGGTGAGTTGCCCTTCACTGAGACCAATATTGCCAGGCCCAGCAAAAACTCTCGTCACGCGGTGGCAGGCGGTCGCGCGCGGCGTCCCAGCGCACCGGCGCCGGCGATCGCGGGTCCTCGTTTGTCCGTTTGTCATTGGACGCCAGGCCCAGCAGCCAGGCGCCGAAATGGCGGAACAGCACGGCGGTGGGATGGGTCATCGTCATTCCCCCTTTTCCGATCATTCCCTTCCCGCCTTGAGGTCGTCGGCCATGGCCGGACCGAGGAAGGCGGCACCGGCACGGGCTGCCGACGAAAGCAGAATGATGCGTCGCGAAATGGTGGACATGAAGGGCTCCTGGCAAAGAGAAAACCGGAATGCCCTATGATAGTCCGCTAATTCTATCGCTCTTGTAGAGTTAAATCCTTCCAGCCAGGACGGGCTTGTTAGAATAAATGCATTGGTGGCGCGGTGCCGCAGCGGACAAGCGGGCTGTCTTTCGAGATTGGGTGAAGCCCACCAGGTTCGTCATCCCTGGGGCGGAGCAACGCGAAGCGGAGCGCAGACCCTGGGATCCATGCCGTGATGCCAGAGCGCTGCTACGATGCAGAAGAGAAGAAGAAGAAGGGGATGGCGACAGAACGGACGTTGATTCTCCTCCGTTGAATTCTTCGACGGATGTCACGGCATGGATCCTCGGGTCTGCGCGACGAGCTTCGCTCCTGTTCCGCCGTGGATGACGAAGTCGGGGGCCGCCTCAACAGCTTGGACGCTGGGAACGAACGAGAATTCCCGCCGCGACCCTCCCCAGGCAAATCCATGCCTCAAACAGCCGTGGATTTGAAAACCCGTTCCGCGTCTTCGGGGGTAAGTATAGTAACCTTATCGACATTGGGAACTGGAGGCGACGATGAGCGGCCACCGTATCGCGATGATCGCTGACAACGCACTTGGGCTGTCAAAGCCGTGCGGTTGTGTCCCTGCGGGCACAAAAGCCTGCCAAAATGGCTATTGCGCCTGAAAACGAAGCAAAATCAACAGCTGTTGGCTTGTACATCATGTCACTAGAATTTATGTGTCATGGCAGCTTGGACGCGGCGGGGTCGCAGGTCGGGCGTTTGGCAACCGATGGTTTCGCGCCGTCGCATGACAGAGAAATTTTGATTTCATGCTCACGAAAAAGGGCAAGTACGGCCTCAAGGCGCTCGTACACCTCTCGCGACTGCCGGTCGGACAGCTCGCTTTCGTCAACGACATCGCCACCGGCAACAACATCCCGAAGAAATTTCTCGACGCCATCCTCGGCGAGCTGCGCAATGCCGGCTTCGTCCAGAGCCGCAAGGGCAAGGAGGGCGGCTATCGCCTGGCGCGGCCTGCCGACGAGATCAAGGTCGGCCACGCCGTGCGCGTGCTCGACGGGCCGCTGGCGCCGATTCCTTGCGCCAGCCGCACCCAGTACCAGCGCTGTGAAGATTGCAACGAGGCGACATGCCAAGTCCGACATCTGATGCTCGAGGTCCGGCAGGCGATCGCCGAGGTGCTCGATCAGCGCAGCCTCGCCGAGATGCGCGACATGGCTGTCGACGACCTGCCGGTGGTGGTGAAGGTCCAGGCCTGACGCGCGCACTTCGCACGAGGCCGGGCGCATGACCGGGCGCGCCAACTCGATCATCATTGTCGGTGGCGGCGCCAGCGGCGTCGTGATGGCCGCGCATCTCTTGAAATCGCCCAATCCCGATCTGCGCGTTACGCTGATCGAAAAGCGCCCGCATTTCGGCCAGGGCATCGCCTATTCCACGCTGCTGTCGGCGCATGTGCTGAATGTCAGTGCCGCCGGCATGAGCGCCTATGCCGACGATCCCGGCAATTTCTGGCGCTGGCTGTTGGAGCGCGGCCTGGCGACATCGGACCAGGCGCCGGTCTACGCGCCGCGCAGCCTCTATGCCCGTTACCTCAAGGAACTGCTCGAAGAGCTGGAAACGCGCGAACGCGAAACCGGCCGGTTGCGCCTGATCCGTGAGGAGAGCCTCTCGATCACGCCGACCACGTCCGGCGTCGAGGTCGCGCTCGCCAACGGCACCAGCGTCGTCGCCCATCTCGCCGTGCTGGCGACCGGCCATGACGAGGAGCCGGCGCAGGGGCACGCGATCAGGATGGGCTCTGAAGCCGACACGGCACTTGCCCCCGACAGCCGCGTCATGGTGCTCGGCACCGGTCTCAGCATGGTCGATGCCTTTCTCTCCCTGGAGCAGCGCGGCCATCGCGGCGACATCGTCGCGGTGTCGCGGCGCGGCCTGCTGCCATCGCCGCATCGCAAGGGCAATCCGATCAAGCTCGACGTCGCCGACATCCCGCTCGGCACCCAGCTGTCCTATTTCGTCGGCTGGTTCCGCGACCTGATCAAGCAGAACCAGAAGGCCGGCATTGACTGGCGCGACGTCGTCGACGGCTTGCGGCCGTTCAACCAGAAGATCTGGCAGAACTGGCCCGCATCCGCCAAGCGCCGCTTCGTCGAACACACCAAGGCCTGGTGGGACATCCACCGCCATCGCATGGCGCCCGAAGTCTATGCCCGCGTCACCGAGGCCGTGCAATCCGGCCGCATCCGCCTGGTCGCCGGGCGCGTCGTCGACATCGCCCGGAACGGCGACTTCACGGTCCAGGTCCAGTCGCGCCACACGCAGCGCCTCGAAACCTTCGAGGTTGCCCGCATCTACGATTGCTCGGGCATCGTCAGGGACATCTCGACCTCGTCGAACAGCGTCGTGCGCTCGCTGGTCGACCGCGGCCTGGCGCGGCCGGACCCGCTGCGCATCGGCCTCGACGTGTCAGCCAATTGCGAGATCATCGCCGGCGACGGCGGCGTGTCCGCCAAGATCCTGGCCGTTGGCCCGCTGACCCGCGGGACCTTCTTCGAGATCGACGCCATCCCCGACATCCGCGTTCAATGCGCCAGGCTGAGCAAGCGATTGCTGGGCTAGGAGCCTAGCCGCCCAGCGCCTCGCAAACGGCGCGTGCGGTCTCGGCGCCTGAAAAATTCTGCTGGCCAGTGATCAGATTGCCGTCGCGCACGGCAAAAGGCCGCCACAGTCCGGCCTGGATATAGTTGGCGCCTAGGGCCTTCAGCTCATCCTCGATGCGCCACGGCATCAGATGCTTTCCGCGCTCGAGCGCGCCCATCTCCCAGGTGGCTTTGTCGGCAAAATCCTCCTCGGCATTGGCGAAGCCCGTCACCGTCTTGCCGGCCACGAGCAAAGATCCGTCCGCGCGCCGGGCATAGCGCAGCAGCGCGGTGCCGTGGCACAAAGCGGCGGCAACCTTGCCGGCTTCATGGAAGGCGACGAACGTCCGTTGCAGGCCTGTCGCGTGCTCATACGTGAACATCGGCGCCTGGCCGCCGGCGACGACGATCGCGTCGAAGCTTTCGACCTCGATCTCCGCCACCGGCCGCGTGCTGTCGACCAGGGCACTGAGTTTCGGGCTCGATAGGAAGCCGAGCGAGATGAGGTCGGTCTGCGAATAGCCCGACGGATCGCGCGGGTCGCTCAGCGCATCGGCCTCGCATTTGCCGCCATTGGGCGAAAAGATCTCCACCGCATAACCGCGTTCGGTGAAAGCGAACCACGGGTGGGTTAGCTCGCTCCACCAGAAGCCGACCGGCCACCCGGTCGTGGTCGAGAGTGCCGGGTTGGCGATGACGATCGCCACTCGCTTCGGGTTCTTCGCATCAACCGGATTGGCGTCCCGCACGCTCATCGCCGCTCTCCCTTTGAAGGCCTGCTGCCGACTGATACGGACGCGGCCCTGCGCTGCCTAGCTGGCCAGATGGCCTGGCAAATTCTGCTTCAGGCGCTGCCGGGCCTTGCCTACCATGCGTGCATGACCCAACGCGGTAGGCTTTACGGCTGCCCGGTCGAGTTCGCGCTCGATGCGCTCGGCGGCAAATGGAAGACGGTGATCCTGGCGCGGATCAAGCAACAGCCGCTGCGCTATTCCGAACTGCGGCGGACGATCCCGTCGCTGTCCGACAAGATGTTGACGCAGCGGCTCGCCGATCTCGTCGACATCGGCTTTGTCGTGCTGGAGGCGTCGCCCGATGGCAAGGGGCGCTACACCTTGACCGACCGCGGCCGCGATCTGGCAACCACCTTGCAAGCGCTCTATGACTGGGGAGACGTGCACGGACGCGCTGTCGGCGTCCGCTTCCGCACCGAGATCGAGGCCTAGCAAGGCGCGCCTATCTCCCTGCGGCGAGCGCGCCGCAAAAACCCGCGACATCGGTGATGACAGCTTCGCCAAGAAAGCCCAGCGTCGCCATCGAGCGGTCGCGCGCTTCCTGGTTGCCGAAGCCGCAGGCGTCCTCGATTACCACCGCCACGAAACCATTGTCGGCCGCCTGCCGGACCGTCGGCTCGATGCCGATTTCCATCGCCACTCCGGCGAGTGCGACCGCACGCACCCCGCAATCGTGCAAGGCGAAGCTGAGCGCTGTGGAATCGAAGGCCGACATGGTCAGCTTGTCGAACACCGCCTCGTCGGCGCGTGGCGCGAGTTCGGGAATGATTTGCGTGGCTTCGGCATCGCGCGGGAACCACGGCTCGACCATGTCTGGGCTATCGCACCGCTGCCAGGCCATGGCGGTGCGCAGCTGGGTTGCGCCCATCCATTTGCGCGGCAGCGACAAATGGCGTGTGAACGCCACTCGCATGCCCGCCGAGCGCGCCGCTTCGAGCACCATACCGGTGCATTCGACGATCGCTGCCGCCCCAGTGATCTGGCGGCAGATGCCGACCTGCATGTCGTAGACCACAAGCGCCATGCGGTGCGGGTCGCACCACTGCGCCAGGCTGGTCGGGATCTCGATCCCTTCGCTTGACCGGATCATGCGGCCGTCCTGTCCCAGGGTTGGGCGATGTCGACGGTGGGATCAAACAGATATTCGAGCGGCAATGGTGCGGGATCGAAGGCGAGAAAATGCCATTCCAGCAGCCCGGCCTTCGACAGCGGAAAGTCGTCGGTGTAGCGCCTGGCCGCCTCGACGCTGTCGAGCTCGAAGACGATGATCACACCGCCGACATCGGCTCGTGCGTAGTTTTCGCGGACGATACCCGCCTTCCAAAGCCGCCAGACATTCGAGACCTCGTCGCGCAGATAGGGTTTCAGATCGTCGATGGTGACGCCGGGCTTGAAATTATCATAGGCGATGATCTTCATCGAAGGTTTCCCTGCGTTTGGCCCCGAACGCCATGAGCGCGACCGCATCAGGGCGCCTCATGCCTCCCGGCTAGCATGCGGAAATTGCGGCTCGCAACGAACGAGTTGGTGCGTCGAGACGATCGGTGGCCGTGCCGAGGAAATCAGCCTGTCAGGGCGGCGCCGCCAGATTGTGGAATGACATTCTCCATCTGGCCGGTTGATTGGCACGATCTATCTTCTTTCCGACTGCAAAGGGCTGGAAAAGAGGATACGCTGCCGCTCTGCCCCGAGGCGGTCGCTTGATCATGGAGCATCGATATGAGCGAGCAGAAGATCGCCGCGGCTGGCAGTGCGCCCCCGGAAAGCGCGACATCCCGCCTGCGTCCGCCCTATGCGTCGGTACTCGACCTGATCGGCCAGACGCCGGTGGTCGAGCTGACCAAGTTCGACACCGGCAAGTGCCGGCTGTTCATCAAGCTTGAGAGCCAGAATCCCGGCGGCTCGATCAAGGACCGCATCGCGCTGTCGATGATCGCCGCCGCCGAAAAGCAGGGCAAGCTCAGGCCAGGCGGCACCATCGTCGAGGCGACCGCCGGCAATACCGGCCTCGGTCTCGCCCAGGTCGGCATCCCCAAGGGCTACCGCATCGTGCTGGTCGTACCTGACAAGATGTCGCGCGAAAAGATCCAGCACCTGCGCGCGCTCGGCGCTGAAGTGCGCATGACCCGCTCCGACGTCGGCAAGGGCCACCCCGAATACTACCAGGACATGGCGGAGAAGATCGCCGCCGAAGTGCCGGGCGCCTTCTATGCCAACCAGTTCGCCAACCCTGCCAACCCGCTGGCGCATGAAACGACCACCGGTCCGGAAATCTTCTCGCAGCTCGGCGGCGATGTCGATGCGGTGGTCGTCGGCGTCGGCTCGGGCGGCACGCTGACCGGGCTTGGCCGCTACTTCGCCAAAGTGTCGCCGAAGACCGAAATGGTGCTCGCCGATCCGGTCGGCTCGGTGCTGGCGCCGCTGATCAAGACCGGCAAGATGGAAGAGGCCGGCAGCTGGACGGTGGAAGGCATCGGGGAGGATTTCGTGCCGCCCAATGCCGACCTGTCGCTGGTGAAAAAGGCTTACGCCATCCCTGACAAGCAGAGCATGCTGGCCGTGCGCGACCTCTTGTCGAAGGAAGGCATTCTCGCCGGCTCGTCGTCGGGCACGCTGCTGTCGGCCGCTCTGCGCTATTGCCGCGAGCAGACGGTCGCCAAGCGCGTCGTCACCTTCGTCTGCGACAGCGGCAACAAATATCTGTCGAAGGTGTTCGACGATTTCTGGCTGGCCGAACAGGGCCTGGCCGAGCACGAGCAGCATGGCGATCTGCGCGACCTGGTCATGCGCACCCACCGTACCGGCGACACCGTCTATGTCGGTCCCGACGAAAGCCTGCTCAACGCCTATGGCCGCATGCGCCGCTCCGATGTCTCGCAGCTGCCGGTGCTCGACAATGGCAAGCTCATCGGCATCGTCGACGAGAGCGACATCCTCGCCCATGTCGACGGCCCCTATGACGGCCGCTGGGAGCGCTTCAACGGCCCGGTGCGCACGGCGATGACCTCCAGCCTGCACACGCTGCAGGCCAGCCAGACGCTCGACGCGCTGCTGCCGGTGTTCGACCGCAACGAGGTCGCCATCATCTTCGACGGCGACGAATTCGTCGGCCTGATTACCCGCATCGACCTGATCAACCATTTGAGGCGCGCACGATGACCAGCCACACACCACCACCATCGGGCAAAAATCGCCTGGCCTTCTCGACGCGCACCATCCATGGCGGCCAGAGCCACGACCCGCTGACCGGCGCGGTGATGGTGCCGATCTACGCCACCTCGACCTATGGCCAGCAGTCGCCCGGCGTGCACAAGGGCTTTGAATACGCCCGCAGCCAGAACCCGACTCGCTTCGCCTTCGAGCGTGCCGTGGCCGACCTCGAAAGCGGCTCGGCAGCTTTTGCCTTCGCCTCCGGCCTGGCGTCGATCGCCACCGTGCTCGAGCTGCTCGACAGCGGTGCCCATATCGTCGCCACCGACGACATCTATGGCGGCTCCTTCCGGCTGATGGAGCGGGTGCGCAAGCGCTCTGCCGATCTCAAGGTCAGCTTCGTCGACTTCACCGACCTTGCCGCGGTCGAGGCGGCGATCCGCCCGGAGACGAAACTGCTCTGGGTCGAGACGCCGACCAACCCGCTGCTGCGCATCGTCGACCTCGAAGGCGTCGCCGCCCTTGCCAAACGCAAGGGGGTTCTCACCGTCGCCGACAACACGTTCTGCAGCCCCTACATCCAGCGGCCGCTGGAGCTCGGCATCGACATCGTCGTCCACTCGACGACCAAATATCTCAACGGCCATTCCGACATGGTTGGCGGCGTCGCCGTGGTTGGCGACAACAAGGACCTCGCCGCGCAGCTGAAATTCCTGCAGAACGCCATCGGCGCCATCTCGGGTCCCTTCGACAGCTTTCTGGCGCTGCGCGGCCTGAAAACGCTGGCGCTCAGGATGGAGCGCCATTCCGCCAACGGCCTCAAGATCGCGCAGTGGCTGGAGGCCCGCAAGGACGTGCGCCGGGTCATCTATCCCGGTCTCGCCAGCCATCCGCAGCACGCCATCGCCGTCCAGCAGATGCATGCCTTCGGCGGCATGATCACGGCCGTGCTCGACCGCGACCTCGCCGGTACGAAACGCTTCCTCGAACGCACGCAACTCTTCACGCTTGCCGAAAGCCTCGGCGGAGTGGAGAGCCTGATAGAACATCCCGCGCTGATGACGCATGGCTCGATCCCGGCCGAGAAGCGGACGGAGATCGGCATTTCGGATTCGCTGGTGCGGCTGTCGGCGGGCATCGAGGACGGCGATGATCTGATTGCGGATCTCGACCAGGCGCTGGGGGCGTGAGGGCACGCCGCAGCTCGCACGCGTGAATACTTACCGATGTCGGCGCCCCCCTCATTGCCCTGCCGGGCATTTCTCCCCGTATAGTGACGGAGAGAAAGAAGCTGGCCGCAACGCCGTCGCCATCCTTGCAATGCTGGTGATTGGCGAAACCATTGATGACAGCGTCCCTCTCCCCGTCACTATACGGGGAGAGGATGCCGGCAGGCAGGTGAGGGGCAGCGCCAACCTCTCGCAATATGGGTTCACCACCCCCGTTGACCCCGAACCCCATCTGCCCGAATTGTAGCGCCCCATGGCAGCGCACGCCCCTCAAAAACCCGCCGAAACGCCCCTCACCTTCGCCGTGCTGGTGTTTCCCGGCTTTCCGATGATGGCGTTCAGCTCGGTCATCGAGCCGCTGCGCGCTGCCAATGTGCTGGCCAAGCGGCAGTGCTACCGCTGGATCATCGTCGGGGCCACCCCAGGTCCGGTCGAGGCCTCGAACGGCGTCGTCATCCAGCCAGGCTTTTATGCCGGGGATGCGCCCAAGGTCGACCGCATCGTCGTCTGCTCGGGCGGCGATGCCGATCACCTCGTCGCCGAGGATGCCGCCAGTTGGATCCGCAAAAGCCTGCGCAACGGCGCCCATATCGGCGCGGTGGCGGATGCCGCGTTCTTTCTTGCTCGCGCGGGCCTGCTCGACGGCCATGCCTGCACCTTGCACTGGACCAGCCAGGCCGCCTTCACCGAGGCGTTCCCCAACATCGAGCTGAGACGCGACCTCTATGTCATCGACCGCAAGCGCTTCACCTCGGCCGGCGGCGTCGGCAGCCTCGATATGATGCTGGAGATCATCACGCGCGACTATGGCGCCGAGCTCGCCGCCGGCGTCGCCGAATGGTTCGTGCACAGCCAGCTCCGCTCCAGCATCGATCGCAAGATGATGCCTTTGCGCCTGCGCACCGGCGTCCAGAACGAGCTGGTGCTGTCGGCCATCGCCATCATGGAGGATGCGGTCGAGGAGCGGCTCGGCATGGCCGAACTCACCGCCAGGCTCGGCGTGTCCTCAGACAAGCTCGAACGCTCCTTCCGCTCCGAACTCGCCATCTCGCCCAACGGCTACTACCGGCGGCTGCGGCTGAAGCGCGCCGCCGATCTTCTGGCGCATTCGACCCTCGCCGTGCGCGACGTGGCGCTGGCCTGCGGCTTTGCCTCGATGTCGAGCTTTGCCCGGGCGTTTCGCGAGGAGCATGGCCATCCGCCGAAGCTGGCGAGACGGCATTAGGGCGGCGGACGTACTAGGCGCGACGTCGAGTTCCGTCCCACCCCCCCTCTGTCCTGCCGGACATCTCCCCCACAAGGGGGAGATCGGATTGCATCTTTGCTTTCGCCAATCTCCACGTCGCAAGAGAGGCGGCGGCATCGAAGCTGCCAATCTCCCCCCTTGCGGGGGAGATGTCCGGCAGGACAGAGGGGGGTGCTGCCCCTCCAGCGTTCCGCATAAGATCCCAGCGGCATCCCGCATAACCCCTGCGGTTTTCCGCACAATCCTTCCGTCCCTCATGCGCCATGGTCAACCCTTGCAACCCAGCCAAGGCCGCACACCCATGAGCATCGTCGTTTTCGACCCCGACAGCACGCAGGACGTCGACTTCAAGGATCGCATGCGCCACCCCGCGGCGGCCGATCCGGCCGGCGGCATGTGGCTGTCCGACACCGAGCCGTCCTTCATCGATGCGGATGCTTTGCGAAAAGGCCGGCTGGCAAAGCTGCGCGGCTGGATGCGCGAGGCCGGCTATGGCGGCGTCGTGCTGTTCGACCCCTACAACCAGCGCTACGCCACCGGCTCGCGCAACATGTTCGGCTATTTCCTGCGCAACTCGACCCGCTATTTCTTCATCCCTACCGTCGGGCCGATCGTGCTGTTCGAATACCCGCAGAGCTACCATGTCTCGATGGTGCTCGACACGATCGACGAGGCGCGTCCTTCCAAGCTGGTCTGGTCGTCGGTCTCCGGCCGCGACGACGAGACATCAGGCCCCTTCGCCGACGAGATCGCCGAGCTGTTGAAGCTGCATGGTGGCGGCTCGATGAAGCTCGGCCTCGACCGCTGCAGCCATCTGCAGGCCCTCGCCTTGGAAAAGCGCGGCTGCGAGGTCCGGGATTGCCAGGGCGAAATCCTCGCCGTGCGCGCGGTCAAGACGCCCGAGGAAGTCAAATGCCTGCAGGTGTCGATGGCCGGCGCCGAGGCCGCCGTCTATGCCGTGCGCGAGGCGATCAAGCCCGGCGTGTCGGAAAACGACCTGTTCGCCATCATGTATGGCGAGGTCATCCGCCAGGGCGGTGAGTTCATCGAGACCCGGCTGTTGACCTCCGGCCAGCGCACCAACCCGTGGTTCAACGAGGCCAGCGGCCGCAAGATCCGGCCCGGCGAATTGTTGGCGCTCGATACCGACACCATTGGCTGCTACGGCTATTATTCCGACTTCTCCCGCACCTTCCGCTGCGGGCCGGGCAAGCCGACGCCCTACCAGAAATCGCTCTACCGCATGGCCCATGACCAGGTTCAGCACAACATCGGCATCGTCAAGCCTGGCATGGCCTTCCGCGAGATCGCCGAAAAGGCCTGGAAGATCCCCGACCGCTTCGTCGACCAGCGCTACACCTCGGTCATGCACGGCGTCGGCATGCATGGCGAAACGCCGTTCATCGCCCACGCCATGGACTACGAGACCTATGGCCGCGACGGCCATATCGTGCCAGGCATGGTGGTGAGCGTCGAAAGCTATATCGGCGAGAAGGGCGGCCGCGAGGGCGTCAAGCTGGAGGACGAGATCCTGATCACCGACATTGGCACCGAACTCCTGTCGCGTTTTCCGTATGAGGATGAGTTTCTGGAGAAGCAGGTTTGATGCTGGCATACAACGCTCGCAACGAGCGCATCATTCCCTCCCACCCCCCTCTGTCCTGCCGGACATCTCCCCCGCAAGGGGGGAGATTGGCAGCGTCGCCGGCAGCGCTGTTTCCTGCAACTCTGGCGATTGGCGAAGGTATTCGCGACGGCCGATCTCCCCCCTTGCGGGGGAGATGCCCGGCAGGGCAGAGGGGGGTGCTGTCCCACTGGCATGTGAAAGAGTCTTGGACTGCTTCGTCCTGGAATGACGAAGGCACCGCATGAAAACCCCCATCGCCCTCAAGCGTGGCACGGTGGCCGCGGTGTTCATCGACCTGCAGGAGGAGCACCGGCAGGACCCCCGCTATCTGGTCGAGGGCTTTGCTGGCATCCTCGCCAATGTCCAGCGCCTGCAGGCGGCGGCGCGGCAGAATCATGTGCCGCTCTATCACTGGGCCTACATCGTCGATCTCGACAAGCAGGATCGCCCGTTTCATCCGCTCGGTGCCGACGGCAAGTCGGCCTTTTCAGACAAGAGCGACCCGCTGACCGAAATCTGCCGTGAAGTCGCGCCCGCCAAGGGCGAAGCCTTGCTGGTCAAGGCCGAGGCCAGCGCCTTCCGCACCGGGCCGGCGGCCCGCGACCTCAAGTCGGTCGGCATCGAATGGCTGGTCGTTGCCGGCGTCTGGACCGAGGCCTGCATCGACGCCACCGTGAAAGATGCCGTCGCCAAGGGTTTTCGCGTGCTTTTGGTCAAGGATGCCTGCGGCAGTGGCAGTGCCGCCATGCACCAGACTGGCATCCTCAACCTCGCCAACCGGCTCTATGGCGGCGCCGTCACCGATACCGAAGGCGCATGCCGGCTGCTGGCGGGCGAAAGCGTCACCGCCTGGCAGGTCGAAGGCTCGGTGCCGCTGCGCTTCACGTTTGAAAACGCGGCGGAGCTCTACGCCGAGCTGTAATGCATGTCGCCCAAAAGTGTGCGGCGGTTTTGGGACAACAACATGCACAAAAAAGTAGCCGGACCGAGCATCAGCCGCGGCAAATACGAAACCCGGCTCGACCCGGCTTTGTGGGCCTATATCGACGCGGTCAACACCTGGTATCCGCCCGAGATCATCGGCCTGCCGATCGACAAGCAGCGCGCCGTCTACGACAGGATGTGCCGTGCCTTCCACCCGGGCCGCCCGCCAGGGGTCAAGGCCAGCGACGGCCTGATCGCCGCCGCCGGCCGCGACATCCCGGTCCGCCGCTACCAGCTTGCCGGCAAGGCGGCAGCGGCGATGGTGGTCTATTATCATGGCGGCGGCTTCATCCTCGGTGGGCTCGACAGCCATGACGACATCTGCGCCGAAATCTGCGCCGGCACCGGCTTCGACGTGCTGTCGGTCGACTACCGGCTGGCGCCGGAGCATGTTCACCCCGCCGCCTTCGACGATGCCATGACAGCCTTCGAATGGGCGGCAGCGGCCACCGGCCTGCCGCTCGCGCTGTGCGGCGAAAGCGCCGGCGGCAACCTCGCCGCGGCAGTGGCGCGGGCGACGCGCCGCCACGCCGCGATCGGCCAGGTGCTGATCTATCCCGAACTCGGCGGCGACGAAGGTGCGGGCTCCTATGTCAAGCACGCCGACGCGCCGCTGCTGTCGCTGCACGACATCGCCTTCTACCGCGACGTCCGCTCGACCAAGGCACAATCACCGGACGACCCAACCTTCTCGCCGCTGCGCGGCCGCGATTTCTCCGGCCTCCCGCCGACAGTGATCGTGTCAGCCGAATGCGACCCGCTGTCGTCGGATGGCGAGGCCTACCGCGACCGCATCCTGGCCGCCGGCGGCAAGGCGTTCTGGCGCGAGGAGCCCCGCCTCGTGCACAGCTTCCTGCGCGCCCGGAACACGGTGCCGGCGGCGGCCGAGGCGTTTGCGCGGATCATCGCGGCGGTTGCTGCGCTGGGCCGGGGCGAGTGGCCGTATTGACTTTTCAAGGCTTGGGTTCCTCGCCCCACGAAAGTGGGGAGAGGTGGCTCGGCGAAGCCGAGACGGAGAGGGGACCGCCCTATGAGAGCCCCCTCTCCGGCCGCTTCGCGGCCACCTCTCCCCCGCTTTGCGGGGGCGAGGAACCCAAGCTGGAACTGCGGAGCACCGCACAATCACTGCGGAAAACCGAACACTCCGCTACGTCACCCCGCCTTATCATCCCTCAGGCAATGGCGCCCCGGCGGTCGCGTCCGCCCCCGCGTCTGTCGACCGGCCGGGGCGCCCAACAAGAGGGAACGACGATGAAATTCATGCTGACCGACCGGAAACTGCACCCCCGGGCAAAGCCCGTCGCCGACGATTTCAGGACGGGCGGCATCAACCGCCGCGAATATCTCGCAGTGATGGCCGGCCTCGGCGCCAGCGCCGCCGGCGCGCTGGCGCTGGGCGGCCTTGCCTCGACGCCCGCCCGCGCCGCCGAGCCCAAGCGCGGCGGCACCTTGCGCGTCGCCATGAACGTCAAGGGGTTCAAGGACCCGCGCACCTTCGACGGCGTCGAAATGTCCAACGTCGCCCGTCACTGCAACGAATATCTGGTGCGCTGGAACACCGACTTCTCCTTCGAGCCCTGGCTGCTCGAAAGCTGGGAGGCGAGCGACGACGCCAGGACGCTCACCCTGCATGTGCGCAAGGGCATTTCTTGGTCGAACGGCGATGCCTTCAACGCCGATGATGTCATCCACAACCTCACCCGCTGGTGCGATGCCTCGGTAGCCGGCAATTCGGTCGCCGCGCGCATGGGCGCGCTGGTCAATGCCGACACCAAGAAGCTGGTCGATGGCGGCATCCAGAGGGTCGACGACTTCACCATAAAGCTCAATCTGCCCAAACCCGACATTTCGCTGATCGCCGGCATGGCCGACTATCCGGCGCTGATCATGCACCGCTCCTATGGGGGCGACGGCGACCCGCTGAAGGCGCTCGCCATCACCACCGGCCCGTGCGAGCTGGTCAGCTGGAATGCTGAGACCGGCGCCGAGGTGAAGCGCAAGGAGAAGCCGTGGTGGAAGGGCGAATTCTACCTGGACGGTATCAAATGGGTCGACTACGGCTCCGACCCCAACGCCATGCTGTCGGCCTTCGAATCCGGCGAGATCGACACCGACCACGAGACCGCCTCCGATGCCGTCTCGCAGACCGACAAGATGGGGCTGAAGAATTCCGAGATCGCCACCGGCTCCACCATCGTCGCCCGCTTCAATGTCGGCAACGCGCCCTATGACGACGCCAAAGTGCGCCGCGCCGCCCAGCTCGCAGTCGACAATTCCGCCGTGCTGAAGCTCGGCCTCGACGGCCGCGGCAAGCCCGCCGACAACCATCATGTCGGCCCCATGCACCCCGAATATGCCGATATCGGCCCGGCCAAGCGCGACGTGGAGGGGTCAAAGAAACTGCTCGCCGAGGCCGGCAAGGCCGACCACGAGTTCGACCTCATCTCCGTCGATGTCGAATGGCAAAAGAGCACCGGCGACGCGATCGCCGCGCAGATGCGCGAGGCCGGCCTGAAGATCAAGCGCACCGTGCTGCCGGCCGCCACCTTCTGGAACGACTGGAGCAAATATCCCTTCTCCTGCACCGAATGGCTCGGCCGCCCGCTCGGCGTCCAGGTGCTGGCGCTGGCCTACAAATCCGGCGCCGCCTGGAACGAAAGCGCCTACGCCAATCCGGAGTTCGACACGCTGCTCGACAAGGCGCTGGCGATGCCCGACGCCAAGGCGCGCAAGGAGATCATGGCCAAGATCGAGCAGAACCTGCGCGAGTCCGGCATCATCATCCAGCCCTACTGGCGCTCGGTCTACCGCACCTACCGCAAAGGCATCGAAGGCTGCGAACAGCACCAGGCACTCGAGCAGCACTTTGAGAAGGTGTGGATCGAAAGCTGAGCGGTAGCCGTCCTTGGTTCCTCGCCCCCGTGAAACGGGGGAGAGGTGGCCCGGCGAAGCCGGGACGGAGAGGGGGCGACATCCGCGAAGTCAAAGTCGCGTCGAGGACAGAGGGCTGACTGGCACGACAGGAAGCCTATAAGGAACCCTTTGAAGCAACCCTCCCAGACTCGGCGCAGTCCCCTCTCCGTCCCGGCTTCGCCGGGCCACCTCTCCCCACTTCGTGGGGCGAGGAACCCAAGCCTGAGAGAGCCGCAGCCAGATGAGGGGCGGCGCTACCGCTGATCTTCCCTTCTCCCCCAGTGGGAGAAGGTGGATTGCCGCAAAGCGGCAAGACGGGTGAGGGTGTTCCAGCTTGGCGATACATCAACAGCGCGGCACGCCGCTCACCGCCCAGGCCTCACCAAGGTCCAGATCCACCCGATGAAGGTCAGCACCAGGAACGGATAGCCGGCGGCGGGCAGCGGCGACGAGGTCGGCAGCAAGGGCGCGCCCCACAGGATCATGCCCGCCGAGGCGACAAACAGGGCGGCAGCCACGACAGCGGTCAGCCGCATCCAGATCGCAAAAGTGTTCGCTGCGCTGACCATGACAAGCCCCGCCGCCCAAAGCGAGATGCCGCCGGCATAGGAGGGAACGCTGGCCTGCAGGCCCGCCGCATTGCCGGCCAGCAGCAGGCTCTCGCCGGCGAGGAAGGTGAGGAACCCGGCCGCGACGCAGTCATTGCCCAGCCGCTGATACTTCATCGTCAGCAGCGCGGTCGCCACCACCAGTGCTGTGCCGTCGATCGCCCACAGCGTTTCGCGCAGCGCGTCGCTCGCGACGAAGGTGCCGGCCATTCCCAGGGCGCCACCGATGGCGAGGCCGATCGCGGCGACGGTGTCCAGATTGGAACGCATTTTTATGTCTCCCCCAAGCCGTGCGGAGGATACGCCTACGCGGTGCATTCTCAAAGGGAGCTGTCCGAAAGCGAAGCAGAGTGTCGAGAGGTTGCCGTCTGCCTCTGGCGATCCAGCGGCGGGGCAAAATGGCCGGCGCGAATGCCGGTGAGGGCAGCTGCCTGAGCCCGCGCCGGCCACTGGCGAACTGATTAAGGTCCGCCGCCCGATTTTTCTACCGCTCCGGCGCTGCAGGATCAACCAACTCAGGGTTGGTGCGGACTCGAACCAACCTTCCCTGGCATCATTTGTTATTGCGGGAACTGGGTGTCGTCCGCGCGATGATCGGGAAAGCCGTGTGCGTCCAGCACCACCTGAAAGCTGCGGTCAAACGCCCCGCACGTCATGAACAGCCGAAGCCGACACAGCCGAGCGCCACCAATCCGTTCTGGGACAGAGATCATACTTGATCCTGAAATGGCTGCGAGCTTGCGGAGATTTGAAGACATCCGTAACTAGCTTCACTAGGTCTGTCAGCAGATAGGCGACCGGCTTCTCAGTCCCCCATCTTCAGTGCCTGGATAAACGCCTCCTGCGGGATATCCACCTTGCCGAACTGGCGCATCCGCTTCTTGCCCTCTTTCTGCTTGTCCAGCAGCTTGCGCTTGCGCGAGACGTCGCCGCCGTAGCATTTGGCGGTCACGTCCTTGCGCAGCGCCGAGATGGTTTCGCGGGCGATGACCTTGCCGCCGATGGCGGCCTGGATCGGAATCTTGAACAGATGGTGCGGGATCAGCTCCTTGAGCTTCTCGCACATCTGCCTTCCGCGCTTTTCCGCCGCCGTGCGGTGCACCAGCATCGACAGCGCGTCGACCGGCTCCTCATTGACCAGGATCGACATCTTCACCAGGTCGCCTTCTTTGTAGTCGGTGAGGTGGTAGTCGAACGAGGCATAACCCTTGGAGATCGACTTCAGCCGGTCGTAGAAATCGAAGACGACTTCGTTGAGCGGCAGATCGTAGGTCAGCATGGCGCGCTTGCCGACATAGGACAGGTCGGCCTGGATGCCGCGCCGGTCCTGGCAGAGTTTCAGGATGCCGCCGAGATAGTCGTCGGGCGTCAGGATGGTGGCGCGGATCCACGGCTCCTCGATGGCCGAGATTTTGACCACGTCGGGCATGTCGGCCGGGTTGTGCAGTTCCTTCATCGAGCCGTCGGTCAGCAGCAGCCGGTAGACGACGCTGGGCGCGGTGGCGATCAGGTCGAGGTTGAACTCGCGCTCGAGCCGCTCCTGGATGATTTCCAGATGCAACAGGCCAAGGAAGCCGCAGCGGTAGCCGAAGCCGAGCGCCGCACTCGTTTCCATTTCATAGGAGAAGGAAGCGTCGTTGAGGCGCAGTTTGCCGACCGCGGCGCGCAGATCCTCGAAATCGGCGGCGTCGACCGGGAACAGGCCGCAGAACACCACCGGCTGCGCCGGCTTGAAGCCGGGCAGCGCTTTGGCGGTGGCGCGCTTGTCTTCGGTGATGGTGTCGCCGACGCGGGTGTCGGCCACTTCCTTGATCGAGCCGGTGAAGAAGCCGAACTCGCCGGGGCCGAGCTCGTCGACATTGATGCGGGCGGGCGTGAACACGCCGGTGCGCTCGACCAGGTATTTGGCGCCGGTGCCCATCATGCGGATGGTCTGGCCCTTCTTCAGCACGCCGTCGATGATGCGCACCAGCACGATGACGCCGAGATAGGCGTCGTACCAGCTGTCGACCAGCATCGCCTTCAAGGGAGCCGTGGCGTCGCCCTCGCGCGGCGGCGGCAATTGGTGGACGATCGCTTCCAGCACATCGGGAATGCCAAGCCCGGTCTTGGCCGAGATCAGCACGGCGTTGGAAGCGTCGATGCCGATCACCTCCTCGACCTGCTCGCGGATGCGCTCGGGCTCGGCGGCCGGCAGGTCGACCTTGTTCAGCACCACGACGATCTCGTGGTTGTTGTCGATCGCCTGGTAGACATTGGCCAGCGTCTGCGCCTCGACGCCCTGCGAGGCGTCGACCACCAGCAGCGAGCCCTCGCAGGCGGCGAGCGAGCGCGACACTTCATAAGCGAAGTCGACATGGCCGGGCGTGTCGATCAGGTTGAGGATATAGTCCTCGCCATTGTTGGCGCGGTATTTCAGCCGCACGGTCTGCGCCTTGATGGTGATGCCGCGCTCGCGCTCTATGTCCATCGAGTCCAGCACCTGTTCCTTCATGTCGCGCAGCTCCAGCCCGCCGGTCAGCTGGATCAGCCTGTCGGCAAGCGTGGATTTGCCATGGTCGATATGGGCGACGATGGAGAAATTTCGGATGTGGTCGAGGGGCGTGCTCATGGCGGGCGCTTTAGCAGGGGCTTGTTGCTGCGGCAAGCGCTGTACCGCCACCGGGCAAGCGCCGTACCGCTGGCGGGCAAGCGGCAGTGCCGATGCCGGGGCGCGGGAACTTGTCGGCTTTATCGGGGGATGTCGCGGAAAGTCGATAAATTTTAACCAAGTGCGTTAGAGCAATATTCGTGACTGCCATGTTAGCCCGTGGAGATATTCGTTTGTAAGGATCACGACATGCGGGGGTTAGCAGGCAGGTTTGTCAGGTCGAGGAGCGGCTCGTTCACGCCGATCCTCATCTTCGCCATGATGCCGATTATTGCCGCCATCGGCTTCTCGGTCGACTACACCTCGGCGGTCCAGACCAGGTCGGACATGCAGTCGGCGCTCGATGCCGGCATCCTGTCGATCACCACGATGGCGACGACCTCGACGCTGGCGCAGCGCCAGGTGGTGTTGCAGGATTCCTTCGCCGCCAATGGTGCACCGACGGGGGCCACCGCGACGCTGAACAGTTTCGTGGTCGGCACTGACGGCACCGCCACCGCGCAGGCCACGGCAAATTACTCGATGCCGACCGTTTTCATGCAGATCGCCAGGATCAACACTGTGCCGGTCGCCGTCGCGTCGGCGGTGAGCAAGTCGCCGGCGCTGGTGCAGACCACCTTCAAGGTAACCGGGGTGTCAGGTTACTGGAACAAGACGATGACGCTCTACGGCACGCAATTCGGTGCCACGGTGGCCAAACCGCTGATGACGATCAACTATACCTATGGCAACACCAAGGATCCCAAGGGCTACGGCACCACCACCGTCAACACCATCACCAATTCGGGCGGCCAGGACGTCACCACGATGGTCCAGAAGCAGGTCTGCTCCGTCGGCAACAATCCGCCGAACGGGGTGTCGGTCAAGACCGATGCGAGTGGCACGAAATATTACTGTGTCGATACGATGTATCCGTCCACTGGCTCCGGCGCGGTGATCGATGTCAGCCAGATGAGCGGTCTCTACCTGCAGATGGACGTGCCATCGGGCAACCCGACAAAGCTGATGTCGAACGATCCGAACACCTCCAACCGGCTCTACAATGGGGTGAGCGCGAACGGCCTGACGGAGATCGCGACCGGGCAGAACGTCGACATCTTCAGCATCGTGCCCTGCGGCATTCCGGGCTATCAGGCCTGGGAGGACGGCGGCAATGCGGTGCCGGCACCAGCCTCCAATGCCGACTTCTTCTACACCGTCACCGGCAAGTGCGACTTCAACAAGCGGCCCTCCGAGACGCTGCTGACGCAGTGAAGCTGCCAATCTCCCCCACGTGGGGGAGATGGCCGGCAGGCCAGAGGGGGGCGCTGTCCCGCCGACCTTGTCATTGTCGGCGATGTCCGCCCTCACTTTTCTCAGAGCGATCTGACCATCATTGCACACTGTCGCGCGGCGCCACCGTCGATCGCGCCTATGTTGGTGCTCTATGGCGCCCCCCTCTGTCCTGCCGGACATCTCCCCCACGAGGGTGGAGATCGGCTGCCGCGACCGGTTTTGCCGATCTCCAGCGTCGCAAAGGCGCTAACGACAACGATCACAAACCGGTGAGCGCTGTAACAAAGCCTCGGCCGGCGGCGAAGTGGGGACATGAGCGGCGCATCGGGGCGCCGTCACCCACGGAGCCAGCCGATGTCGCGTTCCTGCAAGTCACTCGTCGTGTCCAGCCTCGGCGCGCTCGCGCTCGCCACGTCGCTAGGTGCGGCGCAAGCCCAGCCGCTTACCGTGGTCGAACTGTTCACCAGCCAGGGCTGCTCGTCCTGCCCGCCGGCCAACGCCAATCTGATCAAGGTCAAGGACCAGCCGGACGTGCTGGCGCTGTCCTTCAACGTCACCTACTGGGACTATCTCGGCTGGAAGGACACATTCGGCCGCCAGGAATTCACCCAGCGCCAGGTCACCTACGAGCCCTCCCTTGGCCATGACGGCCCGTTCACCCCCCAAGTGGTGGTCAATGGCCGCGCTGATGTCGTCGGCGCGGCGCCGGGCGAAATCCAGCAGCTGATCTCGAGCACCGACCGCGCCAGCGGCCCGTCGCTGTCGCTCGTCGGCGGCAAGGTCAGCATCGGCGCCGGCTCGGCGCCGGGCGGCCGGGCCGATGTCTGGGTGGTGCACTATGCCAAGGGTGTCGTCGAGGTGCCGGTGGCGCGCGGCGAAAACACCGGCCGCACCTTGCCGCACGCCAATGTCGTGCATTCGCTTGAGAAGCTCGGCAACTGGACCGGTGACGCGACGGCGCTGAATGTGCCGGTCGCTTCAGGCGGGCTCAGCACCGCGGTGCTTGTCCAGTCGCCGGGCGGCGGACCGATCCTGGCCGCCGCGACCAACTGATGTTTCCCCTGCGCATGGTCCCGGAAAGGATCATGCGCAGACAACGACCCGCGCAACGCCGCAGCAGCGGCGCCGCGACAACCCGGCCCACCGAAAGAGGTGCGCCATCATCCCCAACCCAAGGAGACCATCATGACGACCTTTTCCCGGATGACGCTGCCGGCACTGGCTCTCGCTTTGTGCTCGACGGCACTGTTTGCCGGCGGCATCGCCCGCGCCGACGACGCGACCAACGCCATGAAGCCCGCCGTCAACGCCATGAAGCCGGCGACCGACGCGATGAAACCGGCCGACGCCATGGCACCCGACGCGATGAGCACGAACGCCATGAAGCCCGCGGACAACGCCATGAAGCCGGCAACCGATGCGATGAAGCCGGCAACGGACGCCATGAAGCCGGCGGCGGATGCCATGGCCCCGGCCAACTAGGGTTGACGCTGTTTCCGGCTCCGGTCCCGACACCAGGACCGGATCCGGACGCACGTGAAAGTGAGGCTTCGGCCGCAACTCACCGTCGCATGATCCTCTTTTATCCAATAGACTCCACATGATGGACGTCACAGGAGCTCAGCCATGACCGACATTCGAAAACCAGTCGCCAGACGACAGTCGAATTTTGCCAGGAGCGCGCTCGCCGCGTTGGCGCTTGCCGCCGTGGGCGCCGCCTTCTGGCTGACGCCGGCGGTTTCCGCCGAGGACGCGGTGGTCATCCCGCCGCCGTCGATCGACGAGAAGGCAGCCAGCGGCAGCGAGAAGGCGATCTTCGCCGGCGGCTGCTTCTGGGGCGTGCAAGGCGTCTTCCAGCACGTCAAGGGCGTCAGCAAGGCGGTCTCCGGCTACACCGGCGGCAGCAAGGACACCGCCGTCTACGAGACCGTCGGCTCAGGCAGCACCGGACATGCCGAATCCGTCGAGATTACCTATGATCCGTCTGTTGTAACCTATGGCCAGCTGCTGCAGGTCTATTTCTCGGTCGCCCACAACCCTACCCAGCTGAATTTCCAGGGTCCCGATAGCGGCACGCAGTACCGCTCGACGATCTTTGCCGAAAACGATGCGCAAAAGAAGATTGCGCAGAGCTACATCGCCCAGCTCGACCAGGCCAAGGTCTTCCCCAAGCCGATCGTCACCACGCTGGAAACCGGCAAGACCTTCTATCCGGCCGAGAACTACCACCAGGACTTTTTGACCCTGAACCCGACCTATCCCTACATCGTCTACAACGACCTGCCCAAGGTTGCCAACCTCAAGCAGCTGTTCCCGGCGCTGTACAGCGAGAAGCCGGTGCTGGTGCTGTCGGCCAGCAACTGAGGCAGCTTTGCCGAAGAGGCGTCGGGCRCGACAGCGCCACCCTCTGCCCTGCCGGGCATCTCCCCCCTCGAGGGGGGAGATTGGCAGTTCCGCCGTCCCAGCGACCTTGCAGCGTCGACCGCGGGCGGCGGGGTCTTCAGCGATCCCACCGGTCGTAGTCTCGCCAGTCCCGTCGCGTCTGCCGCTCCGGCAAGCCGATATCGTGCCTCAGATGGTCGCTTTGCGGTGGCAAGCGGCGCTTGCCCAGCAGTTGCGTGGGCAGCTCCACCGCGATCCGCCATAGACGTCCGGGCAAGGAGGGCGCGCGGCCGCTGTTTGCCATGGCCGCGACACCGGCCGGCATGTCGCCATTGCCGCCTCGAGCGATCGTATCTTCATCAGCGATAAAAGTAGGGTTCAAGAACCCTCACCTCCGTGATCTTGTCGACCGGCAGCGAGTTCATCTGGGCGGTGCTGCGGATCGCCTCCGGCGAGGGCGCGTCGTAGACGCAGAAGGTGTGCTTCTTGTCGGGCGACACGAACGACTGCACCCAGGTCACGCCTTTCTCCGCGTTGCGCATGATGACGCCGCCCAGCGCATCGGCGCCGGCTTCGTTCATCGGCACGTTGAGGCCATCCGGAAATGTACGTTCAATCAGGTAACGGGGCATGGGAGACTTCCCTTTCCACTGCTTCACGCTCGATTTTGAGCGCGGTTGGACAAAGATCACGCTCGCAAAGGACGCGCATCGGAGCCTTTCCCTATGTTTGGCGGGACGATTCCCCATGTTAACGACGTTCAGTGCTGGAGCCACAAAGCAGATACCGACCCGGGCTATCCTGGCGGTCGAGCTGGGGTGGGGCGGCAGCAACCGGGATCACCATGAGCGAATGACCATGCTTCTGGAACGGCAGCCACAGCTGGCGCAACTGGACAACCTTCTGGCGGAAGCCGCGCGCGGCCGTGGTCGCGTGTCGGCTTTGTCGGGCGAGGCGGGTGCGGGCAAGTCGACGCTTGTCGATGCGTTCGTCGGCGGTGCCGGCCAGGAGGCGCGCATCTTCCGCAGCGCTTGCGAGGACCTGTCGATCCCCGATCCGCTCGGGCCGCTTTACGATCTTGCGCGCGAGGCACAATGGGCGATGCCGCAGGCGGTCGACGCCCGGCAGGGACAGCGGCTGCCGCTGTTTTCCGACGCGCTGGATGTCTTCGAGGCGAGGACGGGCGCAACGCTGCTGGTGATCGAGGACCTGCACTGGGCCGATGACGCGACACTCGACTTCGTCCGCTTTCTCGGCCGCCGCATTGCCAACACCCATATCCTGCTGCTGGTGACGGCGCGTACCGATCGCAGCGAGGGGCAGATGCGCGTACGCCGCGCGCTGGGCGAAATCCCGTCGGGCAGCGTCGCGCGCATCGACGTGCCGCTTTTGAGCGAGGCAGCGGTGCTGTCGCTCGCCAATGCGGCCGGCCGCGACGGCGATGCCATCTACCGGGCCACAGCTGGCAACGCCTTTTTCGTCACCGAACTGTTGAGCGCCGAAAATGAAACGGCGTTGCCGGCCAGCGTGCGCGATGCGGTGCTGGCGCGCGCCGAAAGCCTGTCGGCCGGCGCCCGCTCGATGCTCGACGCGGTGTCGGTGTTCCCAAGACGGGCCGACGCCTGGGCCTTGCAGGGCCTGTGCGGCGTGGCCAGTGCCGGCCAGCTTGCGGAATGCGTCTCGAATGGCCTGCTGGACGATCTGGGCGACGGCTATGCCTTCCGGCACGACATCGCCCGCCGCGCCATCGAGACGATGCTGACGACAAGCCACAGAAGAGAGTTCAACCAGCGCGCCCTGACAGCGATGCTCGAAAAGGGCGACATTGCCACCGCGCGTTTGGTGCACCACGCGGTGGAGGCGCACAATCTGGAGGCGGTGCGCGAACTGGCGCCGGTCGCCGCCCGGGAGGCTTCCCGCATCGGCGCGCATCGCGATGCTGCCGGCTACTACGAAGTCGCCTTGCGACAGGCTGACGGCCTGCCCATGGAAGAGCGCGCCGGCCTCTACGAGAACTATGCCTTCGAATGCCACCTGATCGGCCGGATCGCCGAGGCCATCGAGGCCCAGCAGCAGGCGCGCGCGCTGCAGCGCGCCCTGGGCAATACGCTGAAGGAAGGCGACAGCCTCAGATGCCTGTCGCGTTTCGCCTATCTGATGGGCGACCGTGAGGCCGCCGATCTGTTCGGCGCTCAGGCGGTCGCGTTGCTGGAGACCGCACCGGCCGGGCCGGAACTGGCCATGGCCTATTCCAATCTCTCGCAACTGGCGATGCTGGCCGAAAGGCTCGACGAGACATTGTCGTTGGGCGACAAGGCGATCAGGCTCGCCGAACAGGTGGATCGGCCGGACATCGTCTGCCACGCGCTCAACAATGTCGGCGCTGCCGAACAATGGCTGGACCTGTCCAGCGCGCGGCTGCACCTTGCCCGCAGTCTCGAAATCGCGCTCGAGCAGAATTTCCAGGAACACGTGGCGCGTGCCTTCACCAATTGCGCCTGCAGTGAAATGAACCAGTTGGACTACAATCAGGCTCAGTCCTTTCTCGATCGCGGCATCGACTATTGCGTCGAGAACGACCTCGCGACCTGGCGTGACTACATGCGCGGCGTGCGGGCGCAGTTGCTGCTGCGTTACGGACGATGGGACGAGGCGGCTGCCGAAGCGCTGGAAGTCGTCACCAACGACCGCGCAGCCGCGTTGGTGCGCTATCCCGCCTTGGTGGCTCTGGCGAAATTGCGCCTGCGCCGCGGCGATCCTTCAGCCGAGCCGCTTCTGGCGGAAATGAAGCGGTTTCTCGAAAAGGGTGCTGAGCTGCAGAGGCTGCTGCCCTATGCGGCGGTCGTCGCCGAACAGGCATGGCTGGGCGAGGCGGAAGAGGACGAGGCGCTGCGGCTGATAGACCTTGCCGAAAGCCTTTCACCGAAGCCTGCGGTCTTTGCCGAACTGGCCAGCTGGCGGCGTTTGCTGGTGCCGGCGATTGGCCCCGGCGACACGTCGGGCATGGCCGCGCCCTACCGGATGCTTCTGGAAGGCGACTGGCAAGGGGCGGCGGATTTGTGGGCCGCGATGGACGCTCCCTTCGAACGTGGGCTTGCCCTGGTTCAGGGCGATGAGGCGGCGCAGCGCTCGGCGCTCGAGATATTCGAAAACCTCGGCGCCAGGCCGGTCGCCCAGCACGTGCGCGACCTCATGCGGCGAAACGGTGTCAATCACATCACGCGGGGACCGCGCCGCACCACGCGCGCAAACAGCGCCGGGCTGACCCTGCGCCAGATGGAAGTGCTGCAACTGATCGAGCGCGGCTTCTCCAACAAGCGGATTGCCGACCACCTCGCCATTTCGCCGAAGACGGTCGACCACCACGTCTCGGCGGTTCTGGGAAAACTGGACGCCATCTCCCGTGGCGAAGCGACGGCTGCGGCACGCGACTCAGGGCTGATCTGAAGCACCGCACCTGCTTGATCTGCAGGATGGCCACTGGCGACCGGTAAGGCGTCAGTCGTAGGTCAAATCCGTAGCCTTGCCGCCGAACACCCGGTAGGCATAGAACGAATAGAAGATGATGACCGGCAGCACGACCACCGTGCCGGCCAGGATGATGGCCAGGCTTTCCGGCGCCGAAGCCGCCTGCCAGATGGTCAGCCTGTCGGGCACCACGAATGGGTAGAACGACCAGGCAAGACCTGCAAAGCCGAGCGCGAAGATGGCGGCCAGCGTCAGGAACGGCGTCAGCGAATGGCGGTCGTCGGGCCTGGGCAGGTGGAAGGTCTGCCGCCACAGCCACAGGAACAACAGTGCCGACAGGATCGGCAGCGGCGACAGATAGAGCATCGCGGGAAAGACGAACCATTTGTCGAAGATGCGCGGGCTGGCGAACGGCGTTGCCAGCGACACCGCGGCCATGCCGAGCGCGGTCAGCACAAGGGCGGTGCGCAACCAGCGCACGGCCTTCTTCTGCAGCTCGCCCTCGGTCTTGTAGATCACCCAGGCGGCACCCATCGCCGCGTAAGCCGCAGCAAGGCAGAGCGCAACCAGCACGCCGAACGCCACGCCGCCCGGGCCGACATCGAGGCCGAGCACATAGACGCCCAGCATATAGCCCTGCGCCAGCGAGGCGATGACCGAACCCAGGAAGAAAATACGGTTCCAGCGATGCTTCTTGCCGCTCGGCACCTTGGCGCGAAAATCGAAGGCGACGCCGCGCAGGATCAGCCCGATCAAGAGCACGAACACTGGGATGTAGAGCGCGGTCAGGATGACCCCATGCGCCAGCGGGAAGGCGACCAGGAGCAGGCCGACGGCCAGCACCAGCCAGGTCTCGTTGGCGTCCCAGAACGGACCGATGGCCGCGACCATCGTGTCCCGCTCGGTGTCTTCGGCGGCGGCGAATAAGATGCCGATGCCGAGATCGAAGCCGTCGAGTATGACGTAGATCAGGATGGCGAGGCCCATCAGGCCGGCGAAGATCAGGGGCAGCAGGGTTGGCCAGTCGAAGGTCATTGTCTTCTCCTCACTCGCCGGCCGCCGGCTGCGACAGGGCTGCGTTCATCACCCCAGGCAGCGGCGATGCATCGCCGTCCTTCGCCGCCTTCAGCGCCAGGTGCACCAGCACGCCGAGATAGGCGATCAACAAAAGCACATAGAGGATGAGGTAGATGGCCAGCGTCAGCGCGACATGGCTGCCCGCCACCGGCCCGACCGCGTCGGCGGTCTTCAGCACGCCGGTCACCAGCCAAGGCTGGCGACCGATCTCGGTGGTGTACCAGCCGGCCAGCGTCGCCAGCCAGCCCGACAGCGCCATCGGCACCATCAGCAAGGCGAGCGGCTTCGGCAGGCTGTGCCGGCGCTTGAGGAAGAAGGCGGCCGACCAGGAAACCGCAAGCATCAGCAGTCCCGTACCGACCATGATGCGGAAGCTCCAGAAGATTGGAAAGACCGGCGGATGGTTGCCTGGATAGTCGTTCAGCCCCGGCACCACGCCGCTGGTGCGGTGCCGCAGCACCAGGCTGGCGCCGTCGGGAATGGCGATCTCGAACCTGTTTTCCTTCGCCGCCTCGTCGGGCAGGGCGAAGAGCACCAGCGGCACGTTGGGGCCGGTGTTCCAGTTGGCCTCCATGGCGGCGATCTTCTGCGGCTGATGCTCCAGCGTGTTCAGCCCGTGCTGGTCGCCGGCGAAGATCTGGATCGGGATCAGGATCGCCGCGGTGAAGACGCCGGTGCGCAGCGCCTTCCACATCGATTCCGAGCGGTCGCCATAGAGATAGCGCAGCGCTGACAGGCCGGCGATCAGGAACGACACTGTCAGGCCGGAGGCGAGCAGCATGTGGGCCAGCCGGTAGGGCATCGACGGGTTGAAGACGATCGCCCACCAGTCGACGGCGTGCGCGACGCCATCGCGTATCTCGAAGCCGGCCGGCGTCTGCATCCAGGAATTGAGCGCGATGATCCAGAACGCCGAGAGGGTCGTGCCGCCTGCCACCAGCACCGTCGCCAGCGTGTGGATGCGGTTGGAGACGCGACGGAAGCCGAACAGCATGATGCCGAGGAAGGCCGCTTCGAGGAAGAAGGCGGTGAGGATCTCGTAGGCCAGCAGCGGCCCGGCGATGTTGCCGACCTTTTCCATGTAGCCCGGCCAGTTGGTGCCGAACTGGAAGCTCATGGTGACGCCCGACACCACGCCCATGGCGAAGGACAACGCGAACACCTTCACCCAGGTGAAATAGGCACGCATCCAGGCGGAATCGTTTGTCGCATTGTAGCGGAGCTTGAAGAACAGCAGCACCCAGCCAAGCGCAATGGTGATCGTCGGAAACAGGATGTGGAACGAAATATTCGCGCCAAATTGCATGCGCGACAGGATGAGCGGGTCCATGGTGGGCTCCGGCTGCTTCTAATGTGGCAAGAATAAGCCCGTCGCGCCTGTCGGTCAAAGCGGCGTCCCGCCGCGAGGCGGAACGCCGCAGCGCCCGGGCAAGATGACGCTTGCGTGCTGCAGCCGTGTCGGATTGCAACCGCCGCCGGCCAGCACTGGCCGGCCTGCAACGATTGTCGAGAACTGTCAGCAGCGGCGTCGACTTGCGGTTGCACGCACCGGCATTCAGCCTATATCAGGGGACCTCTCTTTCAGGCAGCCGTTTCCAGCCATGCCCTCCATCCTGTCCATTTCCGGGGTCTCCAAGACCTACGCCACCGGCTTCACCGCGCTCAAGGAAGTCAACCTCGACATCGAGCGTGGCGAGATATTCGCGCTGCTCGGCCCCAACGGCGCCGGCAAGACGACGCTGATCTCGATCGTATGCGGCATCGTCAATCGTTCGTCGGGCACCGTCACCGTCGACGGTCACGACATCAACAGGGACTACCGCGCCGCGCGCAGCCTGATCGGCCTAGTGCCGCAGGAACTGACCATCGACGCCTTCGAGAGCGTCTGGGCGACTGTCAATTACAGCCGTGGCCTGTTCGGCAAGCCGGCCAATCCGGCCTTCGTAGAGAAGGTGCTGCGCGATCTGTCGCTATGGGAAAAGAGGGACGCCAAGGCGATTACGCTGTCGGGCGGGATGAAGCGCCGGCTAATGATCGCCAAGGCGCTGTCGCATGAGCCGCGCGTCCTGTTCCTCGACGAGCCGACCGCCGGCGTCGATGTCGAACTGCGCCAGGACATGTGGGCGATGGTGCGCCGGCTGCGCGAGGACGGCGTCACAATCATCCTCACCACCCACTATATCGAGGAAGCCGAGGCGATGGCCGACCGCGTCGGCGTCATCAACCGTGGCGAGATCATCCTGGTCGAGAACAAGGCCGAACTGATGCACAAGCTCGGCCGCAAGCGGCTGGTGATGGAGCTGCGCAGCCCGCTGACGGTCATTCCCGAAACCTTGTCGCGCTATGCGCTGGAGCTGTCGCCGGATGGCGGGCAGCTGACCTACACCTATGACAACCAGGCCGAGCGGCCGGGCGTCGCCTCGCTGATCCGCGATCTCGAGGCCGGCGGCATCCAGTTCCGCGACATCGACACGCAAAACAGTTCGCTCGAGGAGATCTTCGTCAATCTGGTGAGGAGAGAGCCATGAACCTGCGTGCGGTATGGGCAATCTACCGGATGGAAATGGCGCGTGCCTTCCGCACCGTGCTGCAGAGCATCGTCTCGCCGGTCATCTCCACGTCGCTCTATTTCGTCGTCTTCGGCTCGGCCATCGGCTCGCGCATCACCGAGATCGACGGCATCAGCTACGGCGCCTTCATCGTGCCAGGGCTGATCATGCTGTCGCTGCTGACGCAGTCGATCTCCAACGCTTCCTTTGCCATCTACTTCCCGAAATTCGTCGGCTCGATCTACGAGCTCCTGTCGGCGCCGGTGTCCTATCTGGAGATCGTCATCGCCTATGTCGGCGGTGCCGCGACCAAGTCGATCCTGCTTGGCCTGATCATCCTGGCCACCGCCTCGCTGTTCGTCCCGCTGACCATCCAGCACCCGTTCTGGATGGTTGCCTTCCTGGTGCTGACGGCGGTGACCTTCAGCCTGTTCGGTTTCATCATCGGCATCTGGGCAAAGAGCTTCGAGCAATTGCAGCTGGTGCCACTGCTGATCATCACGCCGCTCACCTTCCTCGGCGGCAGCTTCTATTCGATCGACATGCTGCCCGGCATCTGGCGCACTGTGACGCTGTTCAACCCGGTCGTCTATTTGATCAGCGGCTTCCGCTGGAGCTTTTTCGGCAAGTCCGATGTCTCGGTCGGCGTCAGCCTCGGCATGACGATCGTCTTCCTGCTGGCCTGCATAGCGATCGTCGCCTGGATCTTCAGGACAGGTTACCGGCTAAGGAACTGACGAACCTCAGATCTCAAATCGCCTTGACCAGCCGCAGCAGCCCCAGCATCTCCACATATGTCCCCTTGCGAAAGGCGATGTAGACCGGCTCTTCGACACCGTGGAAGCGGCGCTTGAACGCCGCCTGGCCTTGCAGGTTGAACCTGCGGCGGTTGACCCATGGCGAAGAGTAGGCGCGCTGGAAGGCATTGCGCCAGAAATCGCTTTCGGCAAACCCGCTCGGGACCACATCGAGCATCGGCGACAGGCCGAGAGTGACTACCGAGATGCCTTGCTCGCGGAAACGGTCGACGGCGAATTTGGTCAGGCCGATCTCGGCGTGCGGCGAGGCGTCGATATGCTTGCGCTTGAACGCCGTGGTGTAGCCGATCACCTTGCCGTCGCGAAACAGCGGGTCGAAGTCGAGCAGTGCGACCAGTCCGCCATCGGGGCCGTGCAGGACGAAACGGCGCATGTCGGTGCCGAGATGGTCGGCGAAGGGGCGGTTGAGAAAGCCCATCTCCCAGCGTTTGACGATGCGGTCGCCGCGCCAGTTTTCGGAAAGCCGGGCGATTTCGTCGAGATGGACGGTCCGCATGTCCTCGTCGAACCAAAATCCCTTCTTCAACAGCCAGCGCTCGGAATAGCGCACGGTCTCGTTGCGCTTTCCGGAAAAATCATGGTCGGGCAGGTTGAGGCGGGTGTCGATGCCGAGGCGATTGATCTTGTAGCCGAGCCCGGCCAGCACCCGCGCCGTCTCCTCGCCGATCTGCACGAACCACGGGCTGCCGGCGGTTTCGACGAAGCGTCTGATGTAATCGGGCCGCAGCATTGGAGCCACCACGGGATCGCCGAGCGCGAAATGGCGCCCCATCTTGGTGCCGAAGGCGATGTAGCCGTCGGCGTCGCCGAAATAGGAAAGCTTGCCTTGCACGGCGGTCGAATAGGCAAGCGAGAAGTCACCATGGCGGCGAACAAGCGCCAGGCGCTCGACATGGGTCAGCCTCTGCCGCGCCACCTTTGGCGCGACGTCCTCAAGGATTTTGTCGAAATAGATCCGCAAGGAGGGCATGGTCGAAGTTCCGCGAGCCGCCTACAGCGCCGCGCCCAGGACGCGCAAAGGTGCTGTAACACTTTGATTCTGCGCATGACCCCGGAAATCGACTCGATTTCGGGCATGCACGTGGGGGAATAGCAGAGACCCGCCAGCCCCAGGGCCTCGAATCAATCACATTGCCGCGACCTGATTACCGCTGATATCGCGCATATGCCATATAGTGCGCAATCGCGGACGGCGCATGCTCGAAATTCGGGTTCGATTCGCGATATATAAATCAACCGCAGGATCGAGCCGCCGCGGCCTCCCTTGGCGACCACGGGAAGCGTGGCGTCGGAAGGGTCGAATGGAGATCAAAGAAGGAATGGCTGAGACGACCATCAGACCGGTGACGAACGAACCGGTCGAGCCGGCGATCGTCGTCGGTGCCGGTGCCGCCGGGCTGGCTGTCGCACATGCCTTGATGAACGTCGGCGTGCCCACGGCAATCCTGGAAAAGGAAAGCCGGTTGGCCGAGCCCTGGCACCGGCGGCATCGGCAATTGCATCTCAACACCCATCGCGATCTGTCCTCTCTGCCCGGTCTTGCCTATCCCCAGGGCACGCCTGCCTTTCCGCACAAGACGGTCGTCATCCGCCATATGAATGATTTCAGGGAGGAGAACCGGCTGCCGGTGCAGTTTGGCGTAGCTGTCGAAGAAATCGTCTTCAAGGGTGATCACTGGGCGCTGCTGACCAGCGCCGGACCGCGCCTGGCCCGCCATGTCGTCATCGCCACCGGCCGCGACAGGCAGCCCTTCATTCCCGAATGGAAAGGCATGACGGGTTTCGCCGGCCGCATCATCCACGCGGCGGATTTCGGCGACGCACGGGACTATGCCGGCAAGAAAGTGCTGGTCGTCGGCGCCGGCAATTCGGGCTTCGATACGCTCAATCATCTGGCCGGCATAAACACGGCCGCGATCTGGCTGTCGGCCCGCAACGGCCCCGCGCTGCTGCCCAAGCGGTTCGGCAAGATCGCCGTGCACCGGCTTTCGCCGTTCATGGCACGCTTGCCCTTGCGCGTCGCCGATGCGGTGATGGCGGCGACGCAGCGCCTGGTTTTCGGCGACCTGACCAAATTCGGCATGCCGCCCGCGCCTTCGGGTGGCGCCAGCCGCCTGACCTCGGACTACACCGCGATCGCCTCCGATGACGGCGCCGTCAGCGCCATAAAGGCCGGCAAGATCGTTGTGGTGCCGGCGATACGGGAATTCGCCCGCGACGGCGTGATCCTGGCCAATGGCAACCTGATCCATCCCGACATCGTCATTGCCGCGACAGGCTACCGCACCGGGCTGGAGCCCATGGTCGGCAAGCTCGGCGTCCTCGACAAAAAGGGCGTTCCGCTCTTCAACGGCGGGCAAGCCGATCCAAAATTGCCCGGCCTGTGGTTCACCGGCATGCGGCCGAGCATTCGCGGCTGCTTCGCCAATGCCGGCATCATGGCCAAGGCGATCACCAAACGGATTGCCAGTTCCGCTGGCACCTCCGACCAATCCGGCGCTTCACGCTGACTTGGGCTCAAGCCTCCGGAAGCCGACAGCCTCGATCAGCATGTCCTCTTCCACCATGCCGGCATTGTGCAGCGCCAGCAGGGTGAGAGCCAGTTCGCGAGCCTCGGCCGATTCGGGATGCGCTTCGCGGCGCCGGCAGGCTTCGTCGAACACACGTTGCAAGGTGGCGACTTCGGCAGGTTTGAGCAGGCCACGGTCATAAACGGACTTCGGCATGGCAATCTCCTGGTAAAGACCTAGGGCGCCATGTGTAAATTGCCAATCTTTCCCGTGGCTTGAATGATTGACGCAAAAAAGGAGGGGCTTCGGCTCGCCGAAACCCCTCCCTGAGATTGCGGTGCTTGATATTATACCGCGATCTTGCCGCCGCCCTGTCTGGTGATGGCGACGACCGCCGGCCGCACCGGCATGTCGGGCTTGAAGTCGGGCCAGCGCGTCGACAGGTCCTCATAGTAGGATGGGCGGCCGAACGCTTCCCAGTCCTCGCCGCCGTCACCCGGATGCTGGACGGCGACAAAGGCGGTCTGATCGTCAGGGGCGAACAGCGGGCCACACATTTCGGCGCCGATCGGCACGCGGAAGAACAGTTTCGAGGTTGCCCGCGCCGAGCCTTCCGTGTCGACCGCCCACAGCCCATCGGTGCGGCCGGTGGTCTTTGGGCTCTGGCCGTCGGTGGCGACCCACAGGCGTCCGGCTGAATCGACCGCGCAATTGTCGGGCATGCCGAACCAGCCATTGGCCGTCGTCGCCGTCGAGAAGGTGGCGCCTACATCGGCAACCGCCGGATCGCCACATTTCAAAAGCACTTCCCACTTGCCCTTGGTGGCAGTGAAATCGCCGCCATCCTCGGCGATCTCGATGATGTGGCCAAAAGCGTTTTCGGCGCGCGGGTTGGCGGCATCGACCTGGTCTGCCTTGCGCTTCGAATTGTTGGTCAGCATGACATAGACCTTGCCGTTGACGGCATTGGGCTGGATGTCCTCTGGGCGGTCCATCTTGGTGGCGCCGAGCAGGTCGGCGGCGCGTCGTGTCTCGATCAGCACGTCGGCCTGGCTTGCAAAGCCGTTTTCGGCGGTCAACGGTCCCTGGCCGAAGACGATCGGCAGCCATTCGACGGAGCCGTCTTCGGCGAACTTGGCGACATGCAGCGTGCCGTCGTCGAGCAGATCCTTGTTGGCCGCGAGGTCATTGGGATTGAACTTACCGCTGGTGACGAACTTGTAGGCATAGTCGAAGCGCTCGTCGTCGCCGAGATAGAAGACGACGCGGCCATCCTTGGCGACGATCGATTCGGCGCCCTCGTGCTTGAAGCGGCCCATGGCGGTGCGCTTCCTCGGCGTCGAGGTCGGATCGTTGACATCGACCTCGACGATCCAGCCGAAGCGGTTGGCCTCGTTCGGCTCCTTGGCCAGGTCGAAGCGGTCATAGTGCGCCGCCCATTCATAGGCGCCTTCGGGAATGCCGAGGCGCTTGTAGTTGGCGGCTTCCTTGTGGCCCTCGGGCAATTCGCCGGAGAAATAGCCGTGGATGTTCTCCTCGGCCATCACATAGGTGCCCCACGGCGTGACGCCGCCGGCGCAATTGTTGAAGGTGCCCAAAACCTTCGTGCCGGACGGGTCGGCATTAGTCTTGACGCGGTCATGGCCGGCAACCGGGCCGGACAGCGCCATTTCGGTGTTGGAAGTAATGCGGCGGTTGAGCTTGCCGTCGCGCACGACTTGCCATTTGCCGCCGTCCTTGCGGATCTCGACGATGGTACCGCCATGCGCCGCCATCTCGACATCGACCTGTTCCTTGCTGAGCGGCGAGACGTCGGCCGATTTCTTGCCGTCCTTCTCGACGATCTTGACGATGCCCGGGAACATCAGATGCGGGTTGGTGTATTCGTGGTTGACGACCAGCAGGCCGTGTTCGGCCGAACCGTCGATCGCGATGTAGCCGACATAGTCGTTGTTGTAGCCGAACTGTTTCGCCTGCGCCTGCGCCGATTGCTTGGTCGGGTCGAACTCCGGCGAATCGGCAAACAGCGGATCGCCCCAGCGCAACAGCACATCGGCATCGTAGCCCGGTGCGACATGGTGCTTGTCGTCGATGCCGGCCTCCAGCTCGTCGAACGCGAAGGCGGAGCCTTCGGCGGCCCGGGCCTGGTCGGCGCTGACCAGCGCCAGCGGGCTGACGGTGGCGGCGATCGCCGAGACGGCCAGCGAGCCTTTCAGGAAACCACGGCGCGAGAACCGCGCGGCGATGATCTCGCCCATGGTGCGGTTGTCGGTGGGATTGGTGGCCGGTCCGGCGTTTTCTTCGAGCAGGCTGGTGCGGAATTTGGCGTCGGGGGAGCGATGTTCGGTCATCTGGCTTGCCTCTGGCTTTGCGGGTGGCTGGAGCGTGTTGCCTCTTCAACCCCCTTATAGTCACCTGATCACATTTTCGTGACATCAAAAGCCTTTCAGCCGCGACAGCATTCTGAGACGTCGGCTAAGCACTCTGCGAGCAGCACGTAACACTGGGACAAAGGTCCCTTGTCAGGTCCGGCAAAGGTCCCTTGGCGGCACCGCATCGGTCGTGGGCCGGTTACGCGAGGCCGCCATGTCGGCGATGGTGGGTCCCTTGCGAAAACGCCGGCGGTGAAATCCGCCTGCCTGATCGAAGAGGAGACCAGGATGCGCAGATCGATCGCGACCCGCTGTTGCTGGCTGGCGCTGAGGGCGACCTCGGCACTGGCGCTGGCCATCGCCCCCTATCAACTCGCTTTCCACGGCTCTGGTCCCGGCATCGTTGCCGCAAGCGCGCATGCCAAGGATGGCGGACATGGCAGTGGCGGTGGAGGTGGCGGCGGAAATGGCAGCGGCGGGAGTGGCGGGAGCGGCAACAGCGGCAACGGAAACGGTAACTCCGGAAACGCTGGCGGAGACAATGGTGCCGGCGACGATCACGGCGCAGCCGGCAATTCCGGGGTCGGCAAGGGTCACGACGACGATGGAGATCACGTCAACGCGAAAACCGGTGACAAGGTCGAAGTAGACGGCAACAAGATCGAGGTCGAGCATCCCGACGGCATCACGGAAGAGATCGAGAACGGCCGTTTCCAGATGAAGGATGCAGTCGGCCGCACGATTGTCGAGCGTCCGGCGACGGCAAACGACATCAGTCGACTTCGGGCCTTGTGAAGCAGAAGGCCCCTGTGAAGCAGGTCAACTGGGGAACGACCAGCCTGACAAGTCACCTCCGCCGCCCCCGGCGGAGGTGACTTGATGTTCGGCGGCATCAGTAAGCCAGCTTCCAGTCGGCGATGGCGGTCGCCGCCGTCCATACAACGCATATATTAGCACAAGCTTGGGACTTTAGTCCAATCTTGCGCTTGCAAAGGTCCTGGGTGACAAGCGCAACGGTCGGATACGGCTTTCGGGTATCTTTTCTTTCGGCGATGCTGGTGCAACTCCAACGTCGACGGTGGCACGCCAGCTCAATCGACGGAGATCACCATGCATAGATCGATCACGACCCGTTGTTGCCGGCTGGCGCTCAGATCGGCGGCCGCGCTGGCGCTGACCATCGCTCCCTATCAGATTGACCTCCACGGCTCCGCTCCTGGAATACACGCAGCTAGCGCACAGGCCGGTAAGGGCGGCGGTGGCGGCGGCAATGGTGGTGGCGGAGGCAATGGTGGTGGCGGCGGTGGCGGAAACGGTGGCAACAGCGGCGGCAACGGAAACGGCGGCAACAGCGGCGGCAATGGAAACGGCAACAGCGGCGGTAACGGTAACGGAAACAGCGGCAATAGCAGCGGTAACGGAAACAACGGCGCCGGCGACGGAAACGGCAAAGGAAATAGCGGAACCGCCAGCGGCAACTCCAAATCCGACCAGGGGCAGAACGAAAATGGCAACGGTCGTCATGTCAACGCCAAGACCGGTGACGAGGTCGACGTGGAGGGCAAGACGATCACGGTCCAGCATCCCGACGGCATAATGGAAAAGATCGAGAATGGCCGTTTCAGGATGGAGGATTCGCTCGGGCGCACGATCATCGATCGCGGAGCCACGCCGGCGGATTTCAGCCGCCTCAAAGCGTTGTGAAGTTGGCCAACAGGCAACGGCCGGCTTCACACGTCACCTCCGCCGCCCCCGGCGGAGGTGACCTCTCTTTTGTCACCCGGTTTCCGGCTGATGCGTGTCGCCCAGAAGTAGAGGCAACGACAAAGACTTAAAGCGCGCCTGATAGAGCTGTTCGGCGTTTCCGTGAAACGGTGAGCCGCTCTCGGGATGGCCGAAGCCTCTACGAATGGTTCCGGTCCCGGTCGCGCGACTCACGCATCATCAAGGCTGCTTCGGTGCGGTTTCGCACATTGAGCTTCGACAGCACGCCGGTCATGTGATGCTTGACGGTCTTCTCCTGCAGCTCCAGCCGCAAGGCAACTTCCTTGTTGCTTAGGCCCTCCGCCACCAGTCGCAGAATTTCTGCCTGTCGCTCGGTGAGTTGCCGCAGCCGGTCCACTATGCCGTCGGTCGGCTGCAGGGACTGGAGATCCGAAAGCAGGCGGGCTGACAGCGTCGGCGAAAGATAGCTTTCCCCGGCCGCCACGCTGTGCAGGATGTCTGCGAGCGCGCGCGACCCGACGCCCTTGAGGACATAGCCACGCACCCCGGCGTTCAGGGCCCTGGTCACGTCGGCATTGGCCTCCGAAACGGTCAACATGACGATCTTCTGGGCGGGATGGCTGGAGAGGATGCTTGCAACCGCGGTCAGACCGCCGCCCGGCATGGAGATATCGAGCAGCAGAATGTCCGGCCGTACGGTCGAGACGATGCGCTCGGCATCCTGCGCCGTGGCGCCCTCGCCAACCATCTCGAAGCCGCCGATTTCCGTCAGGCTGCGCGTCACGCCCTCGCGAAAGAGGGGATGGTCGTCGATAATGGCAATGCGAATGGCGCCGATCATGCTTGCTCCTCGACCGATAGGCGGATCACCAATCGCGTGCCGTGCGGCCCGGTCAGGGTTTCAAACTGGCCGCCAATGCTTTCGACCCGCTCTCTGAGCCCGGCGAGCCCGAGACCCTCGACGCGTGCCGGATCGAAGCCCGGCCCGCCGTCCGAGACTTCAACGAAAAGCCTGCTGCCTTTCATCCCCGCACTCACCGCCTGATCCTTGCCTCGCCCGTGGCGATAGGCATTGTTCAACCCTTCCTGCACGAAACGATAGATGCTGATCTTCTCGGAGGCGCCGGGCTCTGGCAAGTGTCCGGCCAGCGTGAGTGTAACCGACGTTCCCGTCCTCATCTCGTGTTCGTTGACGGCCAGCCGCAGGATGTCCGTTGTGGCTGCCGTCTCGATCTGCGGCAGGACGAGGCCAGTGCAGATACCGCGTATTTCGCGCATCGCATCCTCCAGCGTCTTGCGGATCATCGCAACCTCGGTCGAGCGGCTTTCGCTCGAATGGCCGTCGCCGGAAAATACCGGACTGTCCATGCGCAGCGCCGCCAGCGCGACGAGTTGGGCCGGACCGTCATGCAGGTCAGCGCCGATGCGGCGCAGGTATCTTTCGTTGAGCGCGGTGGCACGGCGGGACGCCCGCTGCACGCGAACCCGCAAGGCGTTGTTTTGCGCCACCAGACCCTGCAGCTCCGACACTTGGCGGCGCAGCGCCCCGCGCTGGTCGTCGATGGTGCGGCTGCCGCGCAGGACGATGCCGGACAGGAGCACAAATGCCGCCAGGGTCGCGCCGGCAACGATCAGCCAGCTTGACAGCAGAGCCGAAGCCAGGGTGGCTTTGAAGTCGTCGGCGACCTCATAGAATTCTGTGACGGCCACCACTTCGCCGGACCACGGTTCGCGCACGGGATTGTAGATCTCGAGCAACGGCAGGCCGATCGCCTCTGCCTGGCTTTCGTTCTCGTCAAACGTATCGAACTGGGCGACGACATTGCCCTCGAAGGCGGAACGCAAACCGGGGCTCAGATCGAAGCGATGGCCGATCAAACCCGCCTCCTTCGCATAGAGAACGGTGCCGTCACGGCGCCAGAGCCTGAACGATACGATGCGCTTGCCGAGCGCGCCCTGGCCGAGCGTCTCATCGAGCGCTTGTTTGACGCTATCGCTGAGTTCCTGGCTCTTGCGCAGGTCGGGCAGCAGCGGCGCAATCACGCTGTCGACATAGAGCGCCGTCGTGGCAGCCGAATTGCGGATGACGCCGTCCCGGATCTGTGTCGTCACCCAGGCGCCCACCACCAGCATGACGGCCAGAAGGCCAAAGCCGCCGGCAACGAGGAATTGCAGCGCGAGAGAAAGCTCGCTCCAGCGTCGCAACAAGTTTTGAAGAATGCGAATCATGGCCCCCGACCGCCCTTCAATCGACAGGCTGGGCGATGCCGGCACTTTGAGCTTCCATCCTGCCGTTGCCAAGGCCTTCGTTTGATCAACGTCGCTTGACGTCCCGGCGCGCTTCGGAAACAAGTCCGCGATACATGCGGCGCGATCCGCTTCGAGAGGGGACAGGACGTTGAGTTTTTCGGGGTTGCTGCAGCTTGGCTTTTCGACGGTGATCTTCCTGCTGGCGGCGATGGCGGCCAAGCAATGGGGCATGGCGCCGAGCCTGGGCAAGATACTGCTGACGCTGGCGCTCTATTCCCTGGGCAATCTGATCATGCTGCGGCTGATCCGCGAATTCGGCATGTCGGTGTCGTTCAGCCTCTCGGCCGTCATCCAGCTGGTCTCGGTGAATGTCGTCGCCCTGATGTTCTTCGGTGAGCGCGTCAACACGCTGCAGGCGACCGGCATCGTGCTGGCGATCGCCGCCGTGGCGCTGATCACGCTCGGGCCCTATCTGCAGGGGCGGTTGTAAGGGCGAGTTGCCGATGAAGAACGCCGCCAATGCACTGCTGAACCGGATCGAATTCCCGGTGCTGCTGGCCGGCCTGGTCATCGCCGGCTGCCTGTGGGGGTTCGAGGAGTTGATGGAGGTGGCGCGGGCTACCACGCCGCACGCCTTCGACACCGAAATCCTGCTCGCCTTCCGCCAGCCGGACCAGCCGGGTGTGCCGATCGGCCCGCTTTGGCTGGAAGGCGCCATGCGCGATATCACCAGCCTCGGCAGCTCGGCCGTGCTGGTGCTGATCACGGCGGCGACGATCGTCTATCTGTTGTTGATCCGCCGTCCGGCAACGGCGCTGCTCATCTTCGTCGCGGTGGCGGGCGGCCAGGTGCTGTCAAGCCTACTCAAACTCGGTGTCGACCGGCCGCGGCCCGAACTCGTTTCGCATCTGGTCAACGAAACCTCGCTGTCCTTTCCGAGCGGTCACGCCATGCTGTCAGCGGTGACCTATCTGACGCTCGGCTCGCTGGCGGCGAGTTTCCTGCCGGGAAGGGTGACGAAGATCTATGTGTTGTCGCTCGCCGTGCTGGTGACGCTGCTGGTCGGCGTCAGCCGCATCTATCTCGGTGTCCACTGGCCGTCGGATGTGCTGGCCGGCTGGTGCGCCGGCTTCGCCTGGGCAATGCTGTGCTGGTTGGCGGCCCGCGCATTGCAGCGGGGACGCGGACGGCCCCTGAACGACGAAAGCGAAATTGCAGATTGACGGCCCGGGCAGAAATCAAATCAGTCGGTTGATCAGCCCATGCCCACAGCCTGCCAGCAAAAGAACCAACGACAGCAAGCATGCCGATGTCATGAAGCTCCTGAAAAGATTCAACCGCGCTACCCCCTGCCCCAGATGGAACACCCTAGCTTGAAGTCCCCAGGAAGTATCTGACAAAATGGACAAACAGGCGCTTACGTCTCAGACATTCATGTTGATGCTTGAAACATCACAATGATGGTATTATACGCTAAAGCCGCAGACTCAGACGGGGATTTCGGCCGATGATCACTGCCGCGCAGATGCGCGCCGCAAGGGCGCTGGCCGGTATCGATCAGAAGTCGCTCGCCGAACGCGCCGGGGTTTCGCTTCCGACCATCCAGCGGATGGAGGCGAGCGACGGCGTGGTCAGGGGCGTGGTCGATACGCTGATGAAGGTCATCCAGGCTCTCGATGAGGCCGGGGTGGAGCTGATCGGCGAGAACCAGACCAGCGAGCGCGGCGGCAGGGGCGTGCGCCTCAAGCCTGTCGTGCCGCCGGATCCGAAGGCTGAGCCGGCATAAAGTCGCGACGGCGACCGCCGACAGTCCTGCCGACGATCCCGCCGCCTTCTGGAGCGGAAACCAGTCCATGGATCAGGCGCAGCGGACAGTGCATCAATCGGCCCAGAGGTCGGCCCAAGGGTCGGCAAAGCCGACATTTTCCGAATTGTTCACGCCAAAGCTAGTGACGGTCTGGCGCGAGGGCTACCATCTGCCGCAGTTCAAGGCCGACTTCATGTCCGGCCTGACCGTCGCCATCGTCGCGTTGCCGCTGTCGATGGCGATCGCGATCGCCTCGGGCGTGACGCCGGAGCGCGGCCTCTATACCTCGATCATCGGCGGTTTCATCATTTCGGCGCTCGGCGGCAGCCGCTTCCAGATCGGTGGGCCCGCCGGCGCCTTCATCGTGCTGGTGGCAGCAACGGTGGCCCGGGTCGGCGTCGACGGGCTGTTGCTGGCGACCATGATGGCCGGCGTTTTCCTGCTCGCCATCGGCTATCTCCGCCTCGGCACCTACATCAAGTTCATCCCCTATCCAGTGACGGTCGGCTTCACCGCCGGCATCGCCGTCATCATCTTTTCAGGACAGATCGTCGAACTGTTCGGACTGAAACTTGCCGGCAAGGAGCCTGGACCGCTGGTGCCGAAACTGATGGCGATCGGTGAGGCGGCCGGCACCATCAACCTCGCCGCGACCTTCGTGGCGGTGTTGACCATCGTCACCATCGCCGGCCTGAAGCGCTGGCGGCCGACATGGCCCGCCATGCTCATCGCCATCGGCCTGGCGTCGCTGGTGGTGGCGTTGTTTGCGCTGCCTGCGGAGACGATAGGCACTCGCTTTGGCGGCATCCCACGCAGCCTGCAAATGCCTGCCTTGCCGCCGGTCAGCCTAGGCAGGATGATTGACGTGCTGCCGGATGCCATAGCCTTTGCCCTGCTCGGCGCGATCGAATCGCTGCTGTCGGCGGTCGTCGCCGACGGCATGACCGGTCGGCGGCACCGTTCCAACTGTGAGCTAGTGGCGCAAGGCTTCGCCAACATCGCCTCGGCTCTGTTTGGCGGCATCTGCGCCACCGGCACCATCGCCCGCACGGCGACCAATGTGCGGGCCGGCGCGCATGGACCGATTTCTGGCATGATCCACTCCGCCATCCTGCTTGCGCTGATGCTGGCGGCCGCGCCGCTCGCCAGCTACATCCCGCTTGCCGCCCTTGCCGGCGTGCTGGCGGTGGTGTGCTGGAACATGTTCGAGAAGCAGGCTTTCGCCACGCTGCTGCGCGCGTCGCGCGGCGACGCGCTGGTGCTGATGGTGACCTTCCTGCTCGTCGTCTTCCGCGACTTGACCGAAGGCATCGTCGTCGGCTTCGTGCTGGGGTCGATCCTGTTCATCGACCGCATGGCCAAGTCGATCGCGGTCGAGGCCGACTTGCCGCTGGTGCAGGAGGATGTCGCCGACAGCAGCGGCAGCGCCTATGATGCCAGTGAGGCAAGCGACGTCGATACCGTCGTCTACCGCATCTCCGGCGCCTTCTTCTTCGGCGCCGCATCGACTGTCGGCACCGTGCTCGACCGCATCGCCGACCAGCGCAAGAATTTCATCCTCGACTGCTCGGCCGTGCCGTTCCTCGATTCGACCGCGGCCAATGTCATCGAGGGCGCCGCCCACAAGGCCAGGCGCGCCGGTGTCCGCTTCATCATATCGGGCGCCTCGCCGCAGACACGGCGCATGCTGATCAACCACGGCGTCAAGCGGCCGCTGGTGACCTACGCCGCCTCGATCCGCGACGCGCGGGCACAGCTGAACGGGAAACGAGAGACGCAGTAGTGGTCGGGATTTGCCGGCCGGGAGCCACTTGGTCAGGTGAAACTTGTCCGCCGTCAGCGCCGATCGCCAGGCCCCGTTTTTGACCCGAAGCGGCCACTGGCTCAATCCCCGATTTGGATGATCCCACTGGACCGCAGCCGGGATCGACCGCAAAGTGCAACGACAGGGGAGGAGGGCTGTCGTGGCCGACGAGGTGGTTATTCGTGAACTCAATGGGCTCGATGAGATACTCTCGATCTATCCGGTGTACCGGCTGAGCCACTCGCATCTGGACGAAGCGGCGTTTCGGGAACGGCTGTCGGCCATGCTCGCGCAGGGCAACTACCGCTGTATCGCGGCCTATGTCGGCGATCGGATGGTGGGTGTCTCCGGCTTCTGGACGGGCATTCAGCTCTGGTGCGGGAAGTACATCGAAGCCGACCATGTGGTGGTCGACACGACGCTGCGCCGCCTTGGCACGGGCAGCAGGCTGATGGCGTGGATCGAGGCGGAGGGCGAGCGGACTGGATGCGCTGTCTTTCGTATCGCTATGGTGCTTGGCAAGGAACCCACGCACCAGTTTTATGTTCGAAACGGCTTCTTTGATGACGGCCTTCTCATGGTGAAGGCCCTGAGCCTAGGCGCGGCGGAGTTTCCCGAGTATGTATCGCGACCTGCCAAGCCAGGCCTGGGGGGCTAGCGGCTCGCAGCCATTTCTCTTCGGGTGTCCGCTTCCGGCTTTTGACCATTGCCGACTTCGATCCCTGGCCCGGAAGCGGCCTGCGCGCCTTGCGCCTCAACCGTCGAAGAAATTTGCGGGACGATGTCGATTTCCGTAGACCCCGTTCGTCGTTTCGATGCGAGGCCGATGAGGCCGGCTCAAAACAGGAGACAGACGATGCGAGTGATGGTGTTCGTGAAGGCGACCGAAGACAGCGAAAAGGGCTTTGTCCCCACGCCCGAGACGATGGCGATGATGGAGGCGATGGGCAAGTACAATGACGAGCTGCGCAATGCCGGCATCCTGCTCACCGCCGATGGCCTCAAACCCTCCTCGGAAGGCAAGCGTATTGCGTTCGATGGTCCCGGCCGCAGGGTCATCGACGGGCCTTTCGCCGAGACCCGCGAGCTGGTCGCCGGCTTCTGGCTTTGGGAAGTCAAGGATATGGACGAGGCGGTGGCCTGGGTGAAACGCTGCCCCAATCCCATGCCGGGACCGAGCGAGATCGAAATCCGGCCGCTGTACGAGATGGCTGATTGGCAGGAGTAGCTGACGCCGGAGGTCATGGAAATTCATGACCGGACCCGCGCGAAGCTCAGCGGCCCTAGCGACTGTCGGCCGTAGCCTGCTTGCCTGCCTTGTGACTTTGGCCAACAATGCGGCGGCATGACAGCAGGCGAGACGCACCAGGCGATCGAAGCGATTTTTCGCATTGAACGGGCCCGGCTCATCGCGGGTCTGGCCCGCGTCGTGCGCAATGTCGACCTTGCTGAGGAACTAGCGCAGGACGCCCTGGTCATTGCCCTTTCGCGATGGCCCGGGACCGGTGTTCCGGCCAATCCCGGTGCCTGGCTGATGACGGTGGCCAAGCGCCGCGCCATCGACGCGATCCGTCGCGACAAGATGCGCGCGCGCAAGCATGAGGAGATCGCGCGCGAGCAGGACGGCGAAGTCGACGACACGCCCGGGATGATCGAAGCGGCCATGAACGACGATCTAGGCGACGAATTGCTTGGCCTCATTTTCACGGCCTGCCATCCCGTGCTTTCGGCCGACGCCCGCGCCGCGCTCACGCTGCGTGTCATCGGCGGTCTGACGACGGACGAGATCGCCCGTGCCTTCCTCTCGACTGAGGCGACGATCGCCCAGCGCATCGTCCGCGCCAAGAGGACGATCGGCAAGGCCGGATTGAGTTTCGAGGTGCCGCGCGGCGCCGAACGCACGGCGCGGCTCTCTTCGGTGCTTGAGGTCGTCTACCTCATCTTCAATGAAGGTTATGCCGCCACGGTGGGCGACGATCTTGTCCGGCCGGGCCTGTGCCGGGAAGCGCAACGGCTGGGCCGCATGCTGGCGGGGCTGATGCCCGAGGATGCCGAAGTGTTCGGCCTGCTGGCCCTGATGGAAATCCAGGCATCGCGCCTGCCGGCACGCATTGGCCTGGACGGTGACCTGATGCCGCTGACCGAGCAGGATCGCGCACGCTGGGACCAATTGCTGATCCGCCGGGGCCTTGACGCGCTGGCTCGCGCCGAGACGCTCGGGGGCGATGGCCCTTATGCACTGCAAGCCGCACTCGCGGCCTGCCATGCGCGCGCACGCAGCCCGGCCGATACCGACTGGCCCCGCATTGCAGCGCTCTACGACCGGCTGCGGGCCGTGATGCCCTCACCGGTGGTCGATCTCAATCGAGCGATCGCCCACAGCATGGCCTTCGGGCCCGAAGCCGGCCTGCGGCTGGTGGACGAGATTGCCGACGCCGCCGCGCTGCGCAACTATGCGCCACTGCCGGCGGCGAGGGGCGACTTCCTGTTTCGGGCCGGCCGGCTGGCCGAGGCCCGCTCCGAATTCGAGACCGCGGCCACGCTTACCCGCAACATGCGGGAAGCCGCCTTTCTCCTCGCCCGCGCGGACGCTTGCGCCGAGAACAGCTAGGCCGAGAGGGACGGGTTGGTGTTGGGCGGCAGCGCTTCTTCCGCCTCATGATCGTCCGGAAGACTATCGCCGTTCACGGCCAGCGGCCGGCCTATCCAGACCGGATCGACCAGATGGTCGCGCCTTGGGTTGGTCGTGTTCGGGTGGATGAGTATGCTGAGCCCCCTATGGTTCAGCATCAGCCACGGGACGAGTGAGGCGAAAATCTCGCTCGCAAATGAGACCTGATACATTGCCTGATCATGCGGCCCTACTTTCTGCTCATGCCAATTGCCCAGGCGCACGCGGAAACGTTCTCCGATGCGAAGACGCAGCCACTCGGCATGTTGCCGCTCGCTTTGCCCGTCGTAGTAGATATGGGCATGATAGCTGGCAATCTCGGCGAGCGGCCTTGGACTGGCGGCGTCTTCGTTCACCTCGATAGTCTCCTTCGATGATTGTCGCTTCCGGCATAACTGTAGCCGAAGCACGGACGCCTTGTCTGCAACCGGTGCGGGTTCGTTCGAGTTCGGTCCAGTCGTCTGTTTCTCGCAGGATAGCACATCGGGCTTGGAATTTTTCCCCTAGGTGTTGACGGCACGCGGGACGAGCATCGGGTTCACTGGGGGTGTGCGATGACAGGCGTCTCGATACGCCGCGCGGACTTCATGATGGTCCTGGCCCATGGTGACTGGGCGGCGCCGGGGACTGGACCGGAAGCCGCAAGTTCCCGGCCCTGGGCTGCCTGTCTGAAAAGCGCCTGTTTCAGACATTTTGGGATCTACTGCGAAGACATGGAAGCGGACATTGGTCCCTGCATTCGCTAAAACCACCAAACGATTTGCCCTTCATGCCGAGCTCGGCAGGACGAGAACTGATGATGCATGACGATCAGGTGGATCTCGACATCGATGTCGCCCGCCGGATGATCCGCGATCAGTTTCCCCAGTATCGTCATGAGGACATCACCCCAGTCAGATCGTCGGGAACCGTCAACGCCATCTTCCGCATTGGCTCGAAGAGCACTGCGCGGTTCCCACTGCGGGCGATGAACCCGACCGAATGCGCCGATATGCTTCGGTCGGAGGCCGCTGCCATGGTCGAGCTTGGAGAACATTGCCTGTTTCCGACGCCTCAACCGATTGGTCTCGGCGAGCCAGGTCCTCACTATCCAATGCCATGGGCATTGCAAACGTGGATCGAAGGCGAGGTTGCCACGCCGCACGGGCTCAGTGGATCGCAGACGTTCGCCCTGGACCTTGCACACCTCGTGGCATCGTTGCGCAAAGCGGACACACGGGGCCGACGCTTCGACGGTCAAGGACGTGGTGGACATCTCTCCGATCATGACGATTGGATGAATGTTTGCTTTGAAAACAGCGAGGGCCTTCTCGACGTGGCTCGCCTGCGCGACTTGTGGGCTCGCTTCCGCGAGTTGCCATCCGCTGGGCCTGTCGTGATGAGTCACAAGGACCTTATCCCACCAAACCTTCTCGTGCAGGCAGAGCGTCTTGTCGGAGTGCTTGATGGTGGCAGTTTCGGACCAGCCGACCCGTCGCTGGATTTGGTCGTCGCGTGGCATCTCCTGGACCGCGAGCGAAGGGCGACCTTTCGCTGCGGCCTTCAAGTTGAGGACCTTTGGTGGCAGCGTGGTGCGGCTTGGGCATTCCAGCAGGCGATGGGTCTCGTCTGGTATTACCATCGCACCAACCCCGCCATGAGTGCGCTTGGGCGCAGCACGCTCTCTCGCATTCTCGATGATCCCGACATCTGAACTCTGGTAGTCGGGGCGCGCGCCATTCCGGAACTCGCTCTGGCACAACCCGCTCCGGATTGACCGCCTTTTGTCCCTTGGCGGAAGTTTCGTTGCGTGTGTTATGCAGAACGCAAGCGGAGGCCGACAACGTGACCCTGACCAATCGAGACATCGTCGAGCTCACGGGATGGCGGCGCCAGCTGCACCAGCGCCCGGAAATCTCGAATGAGGAGGAGAGGACGGCCAAAGAGGTCGTCGACTTCCTCGCCGATACGGGACCGGACCAGGTGCTGACCGGCTTGGGCGGGCACGGCGTGGCGGTGGTCTACGAAAGCGGCGAGGCGGGACCGACGCTGTTGTTCCGCTCGGAACTCGATGCGCTGCCGATCCACGAACTTTCGGGCGCGCCTCATGCATCGCTCGTTCCGGGCAAGTCGCATATGTGCGGCCATGACGGACACACCGCGATCCTGGCGGCGCTTGGTCGTCAGCTGGGGCGCGAGAGGCCGGCCCGCGGCCGTGTCGTGCTGATGTTCCAACCGGCGGAAGAAACCGGCAACGGCGCGGCCGGCGTCGTCGCCGATCCGCGCTTCGGCGCGATCGCGCCGGATTTCGCGTTCTCATTGCACAATCTGCCGGGCGTGCCACTCGGCGAGGTTCGGCTCAAGACGGGGGTAGTGAACTGTGCCTCGCGCGGCATGCGCATCGTCCTGGAGGGCAAGACCGCGCATTCGTCGATGCCAGAGACCGGCATCTCGCCCATGATGGCAATCAGCCAATTGATGCCGGCCCTGCCTGCGCTGGGCAGTGGAACCTTTGCCGACGACGACTTCAGCATGGTCACCGTCACCCATGCCGAGATGGGCGAAGCCGTGTTCGGCATTGCGCCCGGCCAGGCCGAGATCTGGGCGACGCTGCGCACCCGGCGCGACGATCGCATGGCAAATTTGTGCGCCGCCGCGGAAGCCCTGGTCACGCGCATCGCCGCCGGGCATCGTTTGTCGCCCCGGTGCGAGTATCACGAGGTGTTCGTGGCCAGCGTCAACGCACCGGAGGCGGTGGAGCATCTGCGGCGAGCGCTCGACGAGGAGGGCGTCCCGCACGGCGAAGAAAACCTGCCGATGCGCGCCTCGGAGGATTTCGGCGTGTTCGGCCACAAGGCGGCATCGGCGATGTTCTTCCTTGGAGCGGGCGAACGGCACCCGGCGCTGCACAATCCCGACTATGATTTTCCGGACGACCTGATCCCGATCGGGTCGAAGGTGTTCATGCGGACGCTGCGCAACCTCCTTGGCTAACGCTGGCCACGGTCGACCCGAATGCAAAACCCGGCTCACAGGAACATCGTTTCGTAGGCGGAACATCCGATGGCATGAGCGCATTTCTGTATTCGCACCCGTCGAGGCCGACTGTGAATCGCCGCCGGGGTGCGTGGGAAACCGGGCCGCAACGGCTTCAAAGGGAAAGGGACAAGCAATGGCAATTGCCAAGAACACGATCTGCCTGTGGTACGACAAGGATGCGGAGGCTGCAGCCTGCTTCTACGCCGAGACTTTTCCCGACAGCTCGGTGAGTGCCGTCCATCGTGCGCCCAGCGACTATCCGTCCGGCAAGGCGGGCGATGTGCTGACTGTCGAATTCACGGTCGTCGGCATCCCCTGCCTCGGCCTGAATGGCGGGCCGGCGTTCAAGCACAACGAAGCCTTCTCGTTCCAGATCGCCACCGACGATCAGCAAGAGACCGACCGCTACTGGAACGCCATCGTCGGCAATGGCGGCCAGGAAAGCGCATGCGGCTGGTGCAAGGACAGATGGGGTGTCTCCTGGCAGGTCACGCCGCGCGTGCTGACCGAGGCGATGGCTGCCGGCGGCGATGAAGCAAAGCGCGCCTTTGATGCGATGATGGACATGAAGAAAATCGACGTCGCCGCGATCGAGGCCGCGCGGCGCGGCTGACGACAGGCACCGTCAGACTGTCGCCTCGATCGGCTCGGCCAGCTTCGGGTTTGCGCGCGCCGCGATCAGGCATCCGGCGACGATCAGGCATGCTCCTGTCAGCGTGGTCCAGGTCGCCGCCTCGTCGAAGAAGAACCAGCCAAGCGCGATGGCCCAGATGAAGGCCGAGTATTCCGTCGGGATCAGATATTGCGCCTCGGCGCGGGCGTAGGACCAGCTCATCAGGAATTGCCCGGCAAGCGACAGCACTGTCACGCCGGCCAGGGGAAGCCAAAGATTGGTCGGCAGTGCCACCGCGAGCCACGGCGCGGCGAGGCCGAGGAGAATGGCGACGCAAAGGTTCTGGAACAACATGATCTCGACTGGCTTGGCCAACTGCGCCTGTTGCCGTGCCAGGATCAGATTGTAGCCGTAGAACACCGTCGATACGAGCACCGCCGCCGTGCCCAGCATGGCATCGTGCGAATAGCTTTCCCGCCCGAACTGGCCGGCCATTATGATCGCGACGCCGGCGATGCCGGCCAGCGATGCCCATATCGTCTGCCGTCGGATTCGCTCGCCCAGCAACAAGGCGGCGAGGAAGAGGGCGAACAGGGGCGCGATGAAGCTGAGCCCGATCGCCTCCGCCAGCGGCAGCCTGGCCAGACCCCAAAAGAAGCATATCAGGACGATGCCGACGACAGCGGCACGCAGCGCATGCAGCCGCAGCACCGCAAGGGTTGGCTTTGAGCGCGCCCCTGCAGACCAGGCTGCACCGGCGACGACAGTCGCGACCATGCTGCGCCACAGCACGGTGTTGTAGACGCCGACGGCGATAACCAGCGTCTTCATCGCCGCGTCCATCCCCGACAGCAGGAAGATCGCGAACGCGCAGACCAGCACCGGGGTCATCGGGGAAACGGCGCCGGCCAGGCTGGATGTCTTGACGGCTTCACTCATGTGCAGCCGGATATCCCGGAGCGAACGGCAGCACCAGATGGCAGCCCCGTCGATATGGCGGTCCAATCCCGACCGGCTTTGTGTCCGTCGAGACAGGGGGCTGTCCCCCTATTCGTTGAGCGATCTCGGCCCGCTGACGAACGGGCTCCCCCTGACATAAAATCGCAGCAGGCGGCTCGCGTCCCGCGAAATGCCGATCCTGGTGCTCTGCCCGATTTCGCCGGGCTCGTCGTCCTCACCATGTCCGAGCCATAGCGGGCCTTTCCGGCAAAGATCGAGCCCGTCGAGCGAACGATCGATCCGCAACGCCGTGGCGAGCCTTCCCGGTCCTCGCGCCAGGTCGCGCAAGCGCTCGATGCCGCGATTGAGCCGCATGATGGCGATGCCTTCGAGCGGCTCGAGCGCCCGGATCAGGACGCCGGTTCCGATCCCAGGCACGTCGCTCGAGACGTTCAGCATGTATGAGATGCCGTAGGCGACATAGACATAGGCGTGGCCGGGCTCGAGAAACAGCGAGCGGTTGCGCGGGGTTATTCCCCGATAGCCATGCCCGGCGGCATCGCCGACGACATAGGCCTCGGTCTCGACAATGCGGCCGCTGGCGACGCCTTCCGGCAATTCTCGCACCACCACCTTGCCAATGAGATAGCGGGCGAGAGCGGCCGTATCGTTCGGCAGTTCGGAGCGGGCGAGTGGACGAATGACCATCCCTATGGCGGCCTAGTTTTAGGGGATCCGCTCGACCCATTGCGCGCGCGAAGGCCCTGGCTCGAACGGATCGCCGAAATACTGCGTCTCGCGGGCCACCTTGCCATCGAGGAACTCCATGATGCTCACCGTGTAGGACGGCCGCCCGTCATAGGCCAGGACATATTCAGTGACCCAGAGGTCGCCCGCCCCGGTGATCCGCCGCACCGTGAAGCGCTTCCGGTTCGGCTGCGCGGCGCGGGACGATTGAATGTTCTGCCGCCCGCGGATGCGCTCGCCTGATTGCGGATAGTCGAGCACCGCATCCTCCCGATAAATATCGTGCTCGGCCTCGAAATCGCTCGCATCGGAGGCGGCCCAATGGCGATCCAGAGCCGCGCGAATCTCCCCGTCTTCCATATCAACCTCCTTCGCCGCTTACGCCGGGCCAGCGTACCATACGCCAGCCTGGAAGTCGGGACGAGCCGGCTAACAATACTGGAAGACAACCCTCAGTCGAGTGTCAGCGCGGCAACTTCGCCCTCATTCATCAGCGGCACGAAAATGGTCGACTTGCCGTCGGTGCCGATGTCGGCGCTGCCGGGCTTGAAATGCGCCACCACTTCCGGCGCGGCGCCGGCACGGTAGCGGTAGAGCGTGCCGGTCATGTAGGCGGTGGCGTAGATGGTGTCGCCGATGGCGATGACGCCGTCGAGATCGGCGAATTTCTGCGCGCCGGGCAAGGGCGAAACCGCCTTGCTGGCGAGATCGACCGACAGCAGCCCGCCCGGCTCCGCCGTGCTGAAATCGGGCTTGATGCCCTTGCCCCAGGAGGCGACGATCAGCCGGTTGCCGTCGGCGAAGACGCCGTTAGGCGAAGCCAGCGCCGCATCCCTGACGAACAGCTCCGGCCGGTCGCCGTCGATGCGGTAGATGGCGTCGGCCAGCATGTCGGTCACATAGACCTTGCCGGATTGGTCCGATGTCATGTCGTTGAGGAAAACCGCATTCGGCACCGCTATGCTCGAAACAAGTTTGCCGCTGGCGAGATCGACGACGCGGACCTTCGTGATGTCGGCGACATAGAGCTTGCCGCCCGATATCGCCATGCCCTTGGGTGCGTCCATGCCGTCGGTCCAGTGCTGGGTGACCGTCTTGCCGTCGCTGGACAGCACCGAGAGATAGCCGTTGCCGTCGGCATCGCCGGGATTGCCGACGATGTTGGAGACGATGATGCGGTTGTTGGCGGCGTCGAACAGCGCCGATTCCGGCTGTTCAAGGCCCGTCGCGCGCCAGAGCTCGCCAGCCTGGGCGGCGGGCGCCGCTACGATGCCGATGACTGCGAAAAGGGGGATGAAGCGATTCATGGGTGCTCTCCTGTGATGACGGGGAAGAGCTACGGTTTTCGATACTTTCTGAAAAGGCCGATTACCGCTAGTATCGTAAATCGATACGAAACTGCCGGCAAGAGGTGCATCCGATGAACGGTTTGATCTTCGAGGCGCTGAAGCGGACGCTGAAGGCCAAAGGCGTCACCTATCGCCAGCTTGCCGAACGCATGGGCGTTTCCGAGCCGACGGTGAAGCGCATCTTCCACGAGCGCAACTGCAAGCTCGACCGGCTGATGGAGATCTGCACGGCTGCCGGCGTCGAACTGGAAAACGTGCTCGGCTCGATGAACCGCGGGCCAGGGCCGGTCAACCACATCGCGCCGGACATCGAGCGCAAGCTCGCCGRCCGGCCGGCGCTGCTGTTCATCTTCGTCATGCTGTCGGAGAAGTTCACCCCCGAAGGCATCATGCGCTCGCAAGGCCTGAGCGAGGCCTCGATGTTCCTCTATCTGCGCGATCTGGAGGAGCTCGGCCTGGTCACGCTCGGCCGGGGTCTCACGGCAAGATTGCTGGTCGAGACGCCGATCCAGTGGAATTTCGAAGGGCCGCTGAGGCCGCTGTTCGAGATGACCAACAAGAATTTCATCGGCTGGGCCATCACCCATATCGACAACGAAGCGACCTTCGTCAGCTTCTCCAGGCGGATGCGGCCGGAGACGGCGGAGATGGTGCGGCGCGAGGCGGAGGAGCTCGCCGGGCGTGTCAAATTGCTTGCCCACCACGACCAGCACACCACGCCGGAGGATGGATTGGTCGGCTACAAATGGACGTTCGCGTTTGGTGCAACACCGTTTCCGGCGATCATGCCGATTGGGCCGCATCCGCGCGATGCCGGAGCGTTCGATCGGCCCGCCGCCCCTGCAAAGGGACGCCGCCCGTTACCGGCCTGACACGGCCAATCATCCCGAGCAGGATAGGGCGCGTTGGGATAGAACAGATCCGGCACCGACACGGTATAGCCCCCTGCAGCCAAGCGTTCCGCCATGCCGCCCAGCGCCGGCCGAACGCATCCATGCAGAGAATAACGCCGGGCGCTGCGGTTTTTTGGTGACCTGAACAGGGAGGTTCCGCCTGTCCTGCTTCGGTTTTTACCATGATCTTTTTTCCGGATATTATTGCTCTCTGCAACCGCGTTTCAGAATGAAATCACATTCATGATAGAGTTCGCGCACTGATTTGTCAGACTGTAGAGGGCGGGTTTGCCGAATGCGTGGCACGTCCCCCGTGAAATCGAAGTGATCCTATGCCGACCGCGCCAACACTTGAACTTCGCCGCTATTCGCGCCTGAAAAATTTGCGGGCGCGCGCAGAACGCCAGGGTGCTGCATTGCAGTTCTGGGCGCGTACGGCATCGCTCGCTGTGATCGCCTGCTTCTTTTCATTGATCAGCCGCTGGGATGCTTCGCTGCTCTTCGTGCTGACGGGCCTCGTGCTGTTCCAGCTCATCGGCCTGATCCAGTTTCTCTTTGCGCGCCGTCGCACGGCGCGATGGTGGATCGGTTACCTCGTCGGTACGCTTGACATCATTCTGTTGACCGTTCTGCTGGTAACGCCCAACCCGTTTTCCCTRGAGGTCGCGCCGGCCGCGATGCAACTGCGCGAGGGCAGCTTCAAATTCCTGCTGATTTTCGTATGCCTTGGCGCGCTGACCCTTTCGACACGATTGGCGCTCTATCTTGGCGCGCTCGCGGCCTTGACATGGGCGATCGGGGTGGAATGGGTGATTTATCATCCGGGAACCGTCATTCCGGCGACGAACCTCTATTCGCTGCCGATGACAGAGCGACTGAACCTTTATCTCAACCCCAATTTCGTCGATACATTTGCGCAGGCGACCAACGTGTTGGTTGTGCTGATTATCGGCGCGATCATGGCGCTGGTCGTCTTTCGTTCCCGACATCTGTCGGAAGACTATGTGAAGGCAGAGCGCGCCCGCGCCAATCTCGCCCGGCATTTTTCGCCCAATGTCGTCGACCAGCTCGCCACCGATGACGAGCCCTTCGGCCCGGTCCGCCGGCAGGATATCGCGGTGCTGTTCGCCGACATCGTCGGCTTCACACACTATTCCGAGGATCATCCGGCCGAAGCAGTGTTCGAACTTCTGCGTCAGTTCCACCGTCGCATGGAACAGGTCGTTTTCGACCACCATGGCACCGTCGATAACTATATCGGCGATTGCATCATGGCGACATTCGGGGTTCCGCAAGCCAGCCATGACGACGCGACTCGGGCCATCCAGTGCGCTGAAGCGATGGTCGCCGCTCTCGAAGACTGGAATGTACAGCGGGTGTCCAGGGGATACCCGCCGCTGGACGTTCGGATCGGTGCACAATATGGCGCAGTTGTCATCGGGGCGGTCGGCAGCGAGCGCAATCTGTCCTTCGCGGTGGTTGGCGACACCGTCAACGTCGCCAGCCGTTTGCAATCACTATGCCGTGAGCTCCAGGCGAATATTTGCTTTGGGTCACGACTGATTGACGCCGCGAAGGCGGAATCGCCCACGACACAGTTGAATGCGCGCGATCATGGACCGGTGAGCATCCGGGGCCGGGACGAACCGGTCCATGTCTGGATCGAACATAGAGCCGAAAACCAGGGTGCGGTTTCGGCGTGATGTAGGCCGCCATGTGAAACGCCTGCACCCCGGCTGGATGGCGGTAGGCCGCGCCATAAGGGGCATGTCCATCACGTGTCTGAGGCGATTGCCCCAGCCTTTGCGGCTGCGGCGTCTGAGCTTGCCTTGTCGTCCCACGTCACCGCCCGGTAGTCGAAACCATATTCCAGCGTCGGCTTGACGATGCGGAAATAGGGCGACAGGTCGAAATCGCGCGGCGTGTACAGCGAGTGGTGGCGGATATGCAGGATTTCCCTGCGTGAATAGTTGGACTGCGCCGACGCGCGGCCGGGCGCGCGGGTGATTTCGGGCAGGATCGGATAGCGGATCTGGCCGTAGGCCTCGGCGATCAGCGAGGAACAGATGGCCCGTGTCGGGTCGCCGGAGCCGAATGCCAGCATGCGGCGGCGCCAGCGCACCGGCACCGGCGGCGCCGGCAGGAAATAACGCAGCATGTCGAGGATGTTCTTGAGATCGTATTTCAGGCCGAGCTTACCGATCATGAAGGCGACGACCCTGTCGCGGTCCTCCGGCGCCAGGCCGCTCGCCCGGCAGATGCGGGTGTTGTAGGTGCGATAGCGCGACAGCGGCACGGCAACGCAGCCTTCGCCCATCGAGACCTCGATCAGCCGCGGCCGCTCCGTTCCGTCTTGCGGCTCGGGCAACGCATCGCCGACATAAAGGGCCGCGTGCGACCAGGTCGACTGGGTCAGGTACTTGATCACCGCCGAGATCTTCTGATTGCCCTCGATCAACAGGATGTCGCCGGGCTCCAGCGCACGGCGCAGCGTCTCGGCATCGGACGGGGTGTAGGGTTCGTAGCCGGAAGACTCTTCCTGCAGCGCGCCGGCGAGCCGGCGGCCAAGTCGATCCAGAAGCGTGTCTCTGAGCTCGGTCATGCCAAATGCCGATTAGCACGGGCAGGCGCTGGGTGCCAGCGGGAGGGTGGTTGCGCCGACGTCAGCTCACCCTCCACAAGGGGAGAAGGGAGAGGACAGCTCCGTCAGCCGGCGGTTGCGATCAGATCGTCCTGGGCTGCCTCGGCCAGATCGCCGCGCGCCTTGCGGGCCAGTTTGCGTGTCGAGCGTTTGGGACTGTCGCCGAACAGCTCGGCCGCCTCGGCCAGACAGGCCTTCTTCAGCTGCTTTTCCGACCGCTTCAGAAGCTTGCCCAGGAGCCTGGTGTCTTCGGGCGGTCCGAGCGGACGGTCATCGGCCTCGAGCAGGTCGCGCATAACGAACAGGTCATGCAGGTCGCCCAGCCGCTCACCCAGTGCGTCGACCGCCTTGCGCCTGGCCTTGATCGGCGTCGGCCACAGCCTGCCGAGCAGCGACAGATGCATGCCGTGCGTCTTGGCCGCCTTGCGCAGATCGTGGAAATCATTGGCCGCACCGCGCGATCCGGCCCTGTCGAGCGCTTTCCTGGCCCGGCGCAAGGTGGCGCGGGCGCCTTCGGCAAGCACGTCGGCGGCCTGTTCCGGCTGATCGGGCAGAGCGAGGGTTTCGATCCGGTGCAGGCCTTCCTCGCAAGCGGCGGTCGCAGCAGCGATTGCCGCGTCGAGCCCGGCGCCTTCGTGCAATTCATGCTGCCGGGCAATCAGCCTGTCGCGCACCGCAGCCAGCCCGTCGTCGGCGCTCTCCTTGGGAAAGCTTGCCGCCAGCCGGTCGACGGTCTCGATCAGCGCCGTCGCCTCGCGCGGCCCGGCAAGCAGACCCGCTACGTTGCGGTAGCATTGGTTCTCGGTCTCGCAGAATGTTCCGTCACCGGAACGAACAAGCCTCAGCAACGCGCGCGCGCTCTTCAGCCGCTTGCGGCATTTGTGCAGCCCCTGTTCCGGCCGGCTGCGCGCGGCGTCAAGATGGGCCATTGCCTTGCCGATTTCCTCGGCAAGGATACGCCTGACCTCGCCGGTCAGCGGCAGGCGCGGATCGATGCGAAAACTCATGCGGCGATCTCCGGAATCCCCCCGAGGGCGAGCGACGCGTTGTAAAATTCAGACTCGCCAGTGACCTCGCGGCCGAGCCAGTCAGGCAGCATTTCGTCAGGCACGTCCTCCGGCGTCTCAAGTTCGGCGACCACAAGTCCCGCAAGCGGACCGCCAAAGACATCCACCTCATAGAGATGGCCGCGATGCCTAACATGGTGGCGTGTCTTCTCGATGACACGTCCAAGCGCGAAGGCCAGCATCTCCTTGGCCTCCGCCAGCGGGATCGGATATTCGAATTCGTCGCGCACGCGCGCCCTGCTGCCGAATTTGAGTGTCAGCTTGGCGGAAGTGTCGTCGCTGATGCGGATGCGCAGGGTTCGACCGGGGGTCGCGGCAAGATAGAACTGGCGAATGCGGATCTCCGCCTCGACCAGATCCCGCCATGCTGTGCCGGAGACCAGGAATTTGCGTTCGACTTCCTTGCCCATGGCCGCGCACTAAAGCGTTAACAGCCGGCCGTGGCAAGATGGTCGCGTACACTAGTTTAACTCATCGATTGACTTTAATCAATCGATTGATTAAATGGTGCTTATGACCAAGTTGCCCGACACCGGAAGCCCCCGCCGCGAGACGTCGCCCGCCGAGATGACGCGCGCGGCTCTCGTCCAGGCGGCCCTGAAACTGTTTGGACGGCAGGGTTTCGACGGCACCTCGACGCGCCAGATCGCGGCCGAGGCAGAGGCCAATATCGGCTCGATCGCCTATCACTTCGGCGGCAAGGAGGGCCTTCGCGCCGCAGCCGCCGACTTCATCGTCGAGACCATCCAGACGGTTGCCGGCCCGGCGCTCGGAAATGTGCAGACACCCACACCGGGACTGGCCAATCCGGAGGCGGCGCAAGCGCTGCTCTTCGCGGCGCTGGAGCGGATGGTCGGCTTTGTCGTTGCCAGCCCGCAGGCCGGCGAGATCGTGCAGTTCGTGCTGCGCGAGCTTTCGCATCCGACGGCAGCGCTCGACCGCATCTATGACGGCGTGTTCGAGCCGACGCACCGCCGGCTGTGCCAGCTCTGGGAGCAGGCGACGGGAGAGCCGGCCGAAAGCGAGGCCACGAGGCTCACCGTGTTCACGCTGATTGGCCAGGTTATCTATTTCCGCATCGGCCGCGAGGCGGTGATGCGCCGCATGGGCTGGAACGACATTGGCGCTGCCGAGGCAGCCAAGGTGGTGGCGGTCACATCGGGCAATCTCAAGGCCATATTGGCTGCCCGCAAGGGCCAGGGATGAAGGGGCAAAGACCATGAGCTTTCTGTGTTCGCTGCCACTCGCCGCGCAGCTTTTCAGCGCCTGCGCGCCGGCAGCGCCGCTGGCCGTCGGCTATGTCGAGGGCGACTATGTGCTGCTGGCGCCGATCGAGGTGGCGCAGGTCGAGACCGTCACCGTCAAGCGCGGCGATCGTGTCACACCCGGCACGACCGTGGTGACGCTGGAAAGCGCCGATGCCAAGATCGCGGTCGCGCAGGCCGAGGCCGGCCTGGCCCAGGCCCAGGCGCAATTGGCCGACCTGCAGATCGGCAAGCGCCCGGAAGAGATCGCGGTGCTCAGGGCCGAGGTCGACATGGCCAGCGCGCAGGCCGCCGACGCCAAGCGCAAATACGACCGCGCCGCCGATCTGTTCAAGCGCGGCGCCGGCACGCAGGCCGATTTCGACACCGCTTCGGCGACACTGGAGACAGCCAACGCGCAGGTCGGCCAGGCCAATGCCAATCTCGCTGTCGGCGGCCTGCCGGCGCGCCCGGAAACGATCAAGGCCGCCGACAACCAGGTCAAGCAGGCGCAGGCAACCCTGGAGCAGGCGCGGTGGCGGCTGTCGAAGCGGGTGCTGGCGTCGCCGTCGCCGGGCCGCGTCAACGATGTCATCCGCAATCCGGGCGACACCGCCGGCCCGACCTCACCGGTCATTTCGATCCTGCCCGACGGCGCCGTAAAGCTCAGCGTCTACATCCCGGAAGCTGCCTTCTCCTCGGTCAAGGTCGGCACCTTGCTCGGCGTCCATTGCGACGGCTGCGGCCCGGACGTGAAGGCGCGGGTCAGCTACGTCTCGCCGGATCCCGAATTTACCCCGCCGGTGATCTATTCGTTGGAGAACCGGCAGAAGCTGGTCTATCTGGTCGAGGCGCGGCCGGAGGGCGACGCCGGCCCGCTGCAGCCGGGCCAGATCGTCGATGTCGATCTCGCGGATGGCGGAAAATGAACGCCATCGACGTCCATGGTCTGGTCAAGCGGTTTGGCGACAAGACCGTCGTCGACCATGTGACGATGACCGTCGCCGAAGGCGAGATCGTCGGCTTTCTCGGGCCCAATGGTTCGGGCAAGACCACCACCATCCGCATCATGTGCGGCCTGCTGACGCCCGACGAGGGCGAAGGCACGGTGCTCGGCTTCAACATCCGCACCGACAGCCTGCGCATCAAGCGCGAAGTCGGCTACATGACGCAGAAATTCTCGTTCTACGAGGATCTGACGATCGGCGAGAATCTCGAATTCGTCGCGCGGCTTTACCGGTTGAAGCCGGTCGAGGAGCATGTGGCGCGTACGCTGGAGGAACTCGGCCTGACGACGCGCCGCAACCAGTTGGCTGGCACCTTGTCGGGCGGATGGAAGCAGCGGCTGGCGCTGGCCGCCTGCATCATGCACAAGCCGAAGCTGCTGTTGCTCGACGAGCCGACGGCCGGCGTCGATCCAAAGGCGCGACGCGAGTTCTGGGACGAGATCCATCGCCTCGCCAGCGGCGGGCTCACTGTGCTGGTCTCCACCCACTATATGGACGAGGCCGAGCGCTGCCACCGCATCAGCTACATTTCCTACGGGAAGATGCTGGCCACCGGCACCGTCGCCGAGGTGGTGAAAAATGCCGGGCTGACCACTTTCGTCCTGCAGGGCCCGCGGCTCGACCAGGTGGCGGAAGCGCTTCAGGGCCGGCCCGGCGTCGACCAGGTGGCGCCGTTCGGTGCCACGCTGCATGTCGTCGGTTCCGACAGGAAGAAGCTGGAAGCCGCGCTCGCAGATGTAGAGAAGGAGCATAAGGGCGTGAAGGTGGCGCCGGGCGAAACCAGCCTCGAGGACGTCTTTATCCAGTTCATGTCCGGCTCGAGGGACAACATGGCATGAACAGTGTCTTTTCCTTCGCCCGCCTTGGCGCGCTGCTGATCAAGGAGTTCATCCAGATGCGGCGCGACCGCATCACCTTCGCCATGATGCTCGGCGTGCCACTGATGCAGCTCGTGTTGTTCGGCTATGCCATAAACAACGACCCGAAGAGCCTGCCGGCCGCGCTGGTTGCGACCAGCAGCGACCCCTACACCCGCGCCATGGTCTCGGCGCTTCAGACCACCGGCTACTATCGTTTCGACCATGTCTCGCAAAGTGCGGCCGACGCGGAATTCCTGATGTCGCGCGGCGATGTCGCCTTCGTCGTCACCATCCCCGCCGATTTTGCCCGGCGGGTCGAGCGCGGCGACAGCCCGCAGATCCTGATCGAGGCCGACGCCACCGATCCGGCCGTCGCCAGCGGCGCCATCTCGACGCTCGGCACGGTGGCCAGCCAGGCCCTGCTCAGGGCGCGCGGCATGCAGGAGGCGGCCGCCGAGGCAGCCCTTGGCCAGCTCGAAGTGGTGGTGCACCGGCGCTACAACCCGGAAGGCATTTCGCAATACAACATCGTGCCCGGCCTGCTCGGCGTCATCCTGCAGATGACGATGGTGATGATGACCTCGATCGCGCTGACCCGCGAGACCGAGCGCGGCACCATGGAGAACCTGCTGGCGATGCCGTCCAGCCCGCTCGAGATCATGATGGGCAAGGTGCTGCCCTATCTGGCGGTCGGCGGCGTGCAGGTGGTGGTGGTGCTGGCGGCGGCCAAGCTGTTGTTCGGCATCCCCTTCACCGGGTCGATGTCGCTGCTCCTGACTGCCGTGCTGATCTTCGTGCTGGCGCTAGTGCTGCTCGGCTACACGATCTCGACCATCGCGCGCACGCAGATGCAGGCGCTGCAGCTCACCTTCTTCTTCTTCCTGCCGTCGATCATGCTGTCCGGCTTCATGTTCCCCTATCGCGGCATGCCGACCTGGGCGCAGGCGTTCGGCGAGATCCTGCCGCTGACGCACTTCCTGCGCATCATCCGTGCGGTGATGCTGAAGGGTGCAGAACTGCCGGCGGTGGCGACGGAGATCGGCTGGCTGGTGGTGTTCGTGGCGTTGTTTGCCGGCGTCGCGCTGGTCCGGTTCAGGCGGACGCTGGATTAGGGTCAGGCCGCTACTGCCCGGAGACTTTTGAGGTCGGCGGGACAGCACCCCCCTCTGGCCTGCCGGCCATCTCCCCCGCAAGGGGGGACATTGGCAGTTTCAGCGCTGCGCTTGCTCCTGCGATGGCGGCGATTGGCGAAAGCAGAGATAACGCCCAATCTCCCCCCTTGTGGGGGAGATGCCCGGTAGGGCAGAGGGGGGTGGGAAGGATCGCTGCGGCTGTCACCCTGCGCGGCCGCGTTCTTCGCCTACGCCGCCGCCATGATCTCGGCATAAGTCCCGAAATCGACGTTGCCGCCGGACAGCACCACGGCGACGCATTTGCCGGAGAGCTCGATCTCGCCCGATGACAGTGCCGCCAGCGCGACGCAGCCGCCGGGTTCCACCACCAGCTTGAGGTAGGCCATGGCGTCGCGCATCGCCTGTGCCGTCGCCTTGTCGGAGACGGCGATGGCCCCGGCTAGGTTTCTGCGGTTGATCTCGAAGGTGATCACGCCGGGCTCGGCGGTCAGGATCGCATCGCAGATCGAATTGTGGCCCGGCTCGTTCGAAACCCTGGTGCCGGCGGCCAGCGAACGGCGGGTGTCGTCGAAATGCTCGGGCTCCACCGCCCAGACCGAAGTGCTGGGCGAGGCGTCCTTGACGGCGACGGAAATGCCGCTCGACAGGCCACCGCCGCCGCAAGGGATGACCACGGCGTCGAGGCTGACGCCAAGCGCTTTCGCCTGGCGCATCAATTCGAGGCCGATCGTGCCCTGGCCGGCGATGATGGCCGGGTCGTCGAAGGGCGGCACCAGCACCATGCCTTTCTCGACGTAAGGGCCCACCACGGTCATGCGGTCGTCGCGAAAGCGGTCGAACGGCACCACCTCCGCCCCCATCTTGCGGACATTGCCGACCTTCATCGCTGGCGCGTCGGCCGGCATGGCGACGACCGCCTTGACGCCGAACATCGCCGCCGATGCCGCGACGCCCTGCGCGTGGTTGCCCGACGAGAAGGCGACCACGCCACGGCTGCGCTCCTCTTCACTGAGTGAAGAGAGCTTGTTGTAGGCGCCGCGGAACTTGAACGAGCCGGTGCGCTGCAGCGTCTCCGGCTTGAACAGGATGCGGGCGCCGAAGCGCCGGTTCAGCTCCTGCGATTCGATCAACGGCGTTTCTACGATCAGGCCGGCAAGCCGGGCTGCGGCGCGGTGGATGTCTTCTATGCCGGGAGGGGTGGTCATGGCGGATCCTGCGAAAAGATGGTCCGACCATGGTGCACGGAAACGGCCGCGCGACACCAACGAAAAAATGTGACGGTTACAAGGTTGGGGAGTCTTGCCGGCGTTTGTGCCTTGCGACCAACCGCCACTTATCCTAACAACGCCCGTTGCCGCCTGGTGCCCCCCAGCTTGCGCCAGCTGTTGAAGCGGTGGGTGGCGGCGGCGAAGGAGATTTTCATCTGCTGGGCGACCGAATAGCGCGACTTGCCTTCGTCGAACATGCGGTAGCAGCACTCGACGCCCTCTTCGGTCAACTTGCCGTCCGGGGCCTTGTTGTGCGGGTTGGCGGGGTCGAATTTCTCGACCTGCTGCTCGACCAGGCCTTTCAGGCGCTGCAGATCGGCCTCGATGCTGGCGATGAGATCGAGAACGGGCCTGGGGTCATAGTGTTGCGGGGGCTGCTTTGCCGTCATCTGCGGAATCCTTTTCCTTGGCTTAGTGCCAAATATAGGTGGACATTCGCTGATAATGAAGGGGTGCGGCTCGCGTGCGGGCTTCAACAATTGTTGACCGCGACCCAGGCGCGCATTGACCTGGGACATATCAAACCATAGTTTAGAACCATTCTAAACTAGGGTGAATTCCTCATGCTTTCCCGTGTTTTCGGTTTCGGCCGCCGTCCCTTCGAATCGCTCTCCGAACAGGAGATCCTGGCACTGGCCATTTCGTCCGAAGAAGATGACGGGCGCATCTACCGGGCCTACGCCGACGGGCTGGCCGACAGCTTCCCGCAATCGGCAAAGGTGTTCGAGGAAATGGCCGAGGAAGAGGATGGCCATCGCGACTCGCTGATCGAGCTTTTCCGCAAGCGTTTCGGCGATCGCATTCCGCTGATCCGGCGCGAACATGTAAAAGGCTACTTCGAACGCAAGCCTGACTGGCTGGTGAGACCGCTCGGCATCGAGCATGTGCGCAGCCAGGCCGAGGCGATGGAGCGGCGCGCCTATCTGTTCTACGTCGAGGCGGCCAAGCGCACCACCGATGCTTCCACCCGGAAACTGCTCGACGATTTGGCGGTGGCCGAGCAGGGCCACGAAACGCTGGCGCAGCGTCTGGAACAGAAGCACGTGCCGGGCGAAGTCAAGGTCGAAGAGGCCGTTGCCGAACAGCGCCAGTTCATCCTCACCTATGTGCAGCCGGGGCTGGCCGGGCTGATGGACGGGTCGGTGTCGACGCTGGCGCCGATCTTCGCCGCGGCTTTCGCCACGCATGATACCTGGCAGACGCTCCTTGTCGGCCTCGCCGCCTCGATCGGCGCCGGCATTTCGATGGGCTTCACCGAGGTCGCATCTGACGATGGCAAGCTGTCGGGCCGCGGCTCGCCGATCAAGCGCGGCCTCACTGTCGGCATCATGACGACGCTCGGCGGGCTCGGCCACGCGCTGCCCTATCTCATCCCGCAATTCTGGACGGCGACGGCGGTCGCCGCGGTGGTGGTGTTCTTCGAATTGTGGGCGATCGCCTTCGTCCAGAACCGCTACATGCAGACGCCCTTCCTGCGTGCCGCCTTCCAGGTGGTGCTAGGCGGCGCGCTGGTGTTCGCGGCCGGCGTGCTGATCGGGAATGCTTAGTTTCTTCCCTTCCCCCCTTTGTGGGGAAGGTGGATCGGCGCGTAGCGCCGAGACGGATGAGGGGTGCTGGACGGAATGAGGCGTTGGTGTTCCCTGGAACACCCCTCATCCGTCATCTGCGGCGACACCTTCTCCCACAAGGGGAGAAGGAAGGACCGCTAAACCCTCATCCATTCACTGCGCGGCTATCCGCCGGCGCCTCTGCCCTTTCCGTCAGCCCGTAGTCACGCACGACATGAGCGATGCGCAGACGGTAGCCGGCAAAGATACCCCCACGGCCGGCCCTCTGTGCCTGCCGGTGCTCCTCGGTGTTGCGCCAGGCCTTGACCGCCTCCTCGTCGCGCCAGAACGATAAGGACAGGATTCGGTTCGGGTCGGAGAGACTCTGGAAGCGCTCGATCGAGACAAACCCGTCGATGCCGTCGAGCAGAGGGCGCAGGTCGGCAGCGATGCGGAGATAGGCATCGCGCCTGCCCGCCGCTGGTTCGACCTCGAAGATGACGGCGATCACGGCAGCACCAGTTTCGCGTGTGGGCCGGAAGCCAGTTTCAGGAACATGCGATCCTCCCTCTGGATGAACTTTTCACGGCGGGCGAACTCGTAGTTTGCCTTGCCGGCAGGGTCGGCGGCAAGCCGGGCGCGGTAGGCCTCGTAGGCCGCCAGGCTGTCGATGTTGTAGGCCGCGTAGGCCGTCGTCGCCGAGCCCTCATGTGGCGCGAAATAGCCGATCAGGTCGGCGCCGCAGCGCGGAATGACCTGGCCCCAGTTGCGGGCATATTCCTCGAAGGCCGCCTTGCCGAACGGGTCGATTTCATAGCGGATGAAGCAGGTGATGGTCATGGTGGTCTCCTTGGCGGGTTGATGTCTTCTTGCGGCGACATTTCGAGCGGGGTCGAAGCATCCCCTGGGTCGATGTGCTAGGCAATTCCCTTGCGGGTCATGCCTGCCAGAAGGATTTCGCGCATTCACGGCGCACGTCTTCCGGCGTCAGGCCGAGGTCGCGCAGCAAATGATCGTCGATCTCGGCGAGGTCGAGGCGCTGCACATGGCGGTCATGCCACCGGGCCAGCAGCCGCAAACGGAACCAGGTGACGAACGAGAACGATCGGCGGCTGGGGAGCGGTGCGGAAGTGGAAGCGGTTGTCATCGTCGTCTCCTTGATCTGGCCGGAGAATAATGCTTATCTGACAAGAATGCTTCGATGAGGAACGAACTATGCGTGAAGGACCTGACATCGCCCGCATCGCCAGCCTGGTCGGCGATCCGGCGCGGGCAAACATGCTCAACGCGCTGATGGGCGGCACGGCCTTGACGGCGAGCGAACTGGCGCTCGAGGCAGGCGTGTCGCTGCCGACGGCGAGCTCGCATCTGTCCAAGCTGATGGAGGGCGGGCTGCTGACGTTGGCGAGCCAGGGAAGGCACCGCTATTACGGCCTAGCCGGACCGCAGGTGGCGGGCATGATCGAGGCCATCACCGGTGTCGCCGAAGCCGTTGGCCCAAAGCGCGTGCGGCCGGGCCCGCGTGACGGCGCCATGCGCGTGGCACGCGTCTGTTACGACCACCTCGCCGGCGAGCAGGCGGTGGCGATGCTCGATCGTTTTGTCGAGAAGGAAATCCTGCTGCGCGACGACAAGGAGATCAGGCTCGGGCCGTCGGCGGCACCGCATTTCGCAGCCATCGGCATCGATGTTGATGCCAAGCCGCGCCGGCCGGTCTGCCGCGCCTGCCTCGACTGGAGCGTGCGCCGTTCGCACCTCGCCGGCACGTTGGGTGCCGCTATCCTCGACAAGATCCTCGTCGAAAAATGGGCGCGCCGCGAGAATGACAGCCGCGCGGTCATTTTCTCACCGCCGGGCAAGCAGGCTTTCGAGAGGGTGTTTTTGGGCTGAGATGCCGGGGCTGGTTTCCGGCCTCGATTCGCTGGCGCGAAGCACCCCCCTCTGTCCTGCCGGACATCTCCCCCGCAAGGAGGGAGATCAGCAGTTCCACGGCTATCGCCTTTCCTCGACGTTGGCGATTGGTGCTGGCGATTGGCGAAAACCGGCGTGACATCCAATCTCCCCCCTTGCGGGGAGATGTCCGGCAGGACAGAGGGGGGTGGGAAGGATCGCTACGCTTGCGCGTATCGGAAGAGACTACTCTCGCCTCAGCACCTTCCCCTGCCCGAAGAAATCCGCCCACGGATCGGCTTCGGCCAGCTGCTTCAGCGTCGTCTTGTCGCCGATCGGGAAAGCGTTCGGCGCCAGTCCCGCCTCGATCTCTGCCCAGGCCACCGGCATCGACACGGTGGCGCCCTTCTTGGCGCGTGACGAATAGGGCGCAACCGTCGTCGAGCCCCGGCCATTGCGCAGATAGTCGACGAAGATCTTTCCCGTGCGCGCCTTTTTCGACAGAGTCGCGGTGTAACGGTCGGGCGAGGCCTCTTCCAGCGCCTTGGCAAAATCATGGGCAAAGGTTTTCACCGCTTCCCAATCCGCAGATGGTTTCAGCGGCATCACGACATGGTAGCCCTTGCCGCCTGACGTCTTGACGAAATTCGGCAGCGACAGCTCTTCAAGCTTGCCTCTGATATCGAGTGCGGCCTCGCGCACGGCATTCACGTCGACGCCCTCATCGGGGTCAAGGTCGAAGATGATCTGGTCCGGCTGTTCCAGCGCATCGACGGTGCAGCCCCAGATGTGGATCTCGACCACGCCGTACTGGACGAGCGCTGCGACGCCGTCGAAATCGCGGATGAACAGGATCTCCTCGCCGTCGGTCGGGTCCTTCATCCGGGCGATCTTGTCGCTCATGCCGGCCGAGGCATGTTTCTGGAAGAAGCGCGGGCCGCCGACGCCGTCCGGCGCCCTGACCAGGCTGAGCGGTCGGTTGACGATGAACTGTTCCATGCGCGGCCACACCAACGCGTAGTGGTCGAGCAGGCCCTGCTTGGAAATCTTTTCCTCGGGCCACAGCAGCTTGTCGGGGTGGGAAAGCTTCACGCTGGTCGTCGTCGCTCCGGCAGGTTTACCAGCGCTGCCTGATACCAGCTTCGCCTTGGCCGGGCTCTTGCCTGCCTTCCCTGTCGAAACCTCCCCTGATGAAGACTTCCCTGCCGCAAACTTGGGCTTTTCCTGCACGACTTCCTCCGCCGGCTTGTCCTCGCGCAATCCCTGGAACGAGGCATGGCGTATTATACGGTCGGATGTCCAGCTGCGGAACTCCACTTCGCCGACCAGTTCGGGCTTCACCCAGACCAGGCCCTTGCCTTTCGGCACGGCCTTGTCGAAGGGCGAATGCTCCGCCTTCAGCGCATCGAGTCTTGTCTTGAGTTCGCTGGCCGTCTTGGCTGAGAAGCCGGTGCCGACGCGGCCGGCATAGTGCAGTCCGCCACCCTCGTGATAGCCGACCAGCAACGAGCGCAGCCCGCGTCCGGTCTTGTCCGACGGCAAATAGCCGCCGATGACGAATTCCTGCCGCGCCGTGCACTTCGACTTCACCCAGGAAGGTCCGCGCCCGCTTCGATAGGGCGCATCGGCGCGCTTGGAAACGACGCCTTCCAACCCCATGCGGCAGGCATGTTCCAGCATGATTTTGCCGGACTCGGCGAAATGGTCGCTGAAACGGACGGCCGAGTTCTCCGGCTGCTTGCCAAGCAGGTCCTGCAGGGCCTGCTTGCGCTCGACCAGCGGCTCGCCGCGCAAATCCTTGCCATCGAGCCGCATCAGGTCGAACACATAGTAGATGAAGCGATCTGTCCGTTTCGCGGACAGATCGGCCTGCAGCAGCGCGAAGGACGACACGCCGCTGTCGGCCAACACGACGATCTCGCCATCGATGATGGCGTCGTTGCATTTCAGTCCGGCGAGTTCCGCGGCAATCGCGCCGCCGAACTTTTCCGTCCAGTCGAGCCCGGTGCGGGTGAGCAGCCGCACCTCCGTACCGGCAATCTGCGCCTGCATGCGATAGCCGTCGAACTTGACCTCGTGCAGCCAGTCCTTGCCCGGCGGTGCGTCCCGCTCCAGCGTCGCGAGCTGCGGTTCGACGAAGTCCAGGCGCCTGCCGGTCTTTGCCTTTCCGGCGGCCGGCTTGTTGGAATGCAAGACATCAGGCTTCTCGCCCCTGGCGGCCTTGCCTTCGCCGATCTCCTCGATCGTCAGGCCCGACTTCACCGATTCCGGCGCCTCCTTCAGAATGTCCTCGCCAGGGCGCGCAGCGGCATCGTCTGATTTGATCAGCAGCCAGTTCTCGCGCTTTTCGCCCGCGCGCGGCTTCAGCCGCACCAGGTGCCACAGACCATGCAGCTTGTGGCCTTTCAGTTCGAAGCCGATATGGCCCTTCTTCATCGCCTTGGCCGGGTCGATTTCGGGAACCCAGGTGCCCTCGTCCCAGACGATGACCGAGCCGCCGCCATACTCGCCCTTGGGAATGGTGCCCTCGAACGGTGCATAGTCGATCGGATGGTCCTCGACATGCACGGCCAGCCGCTTCTCATGCGGGTCGAGGCTCGGGCCGCGCGTCACCGCCCAGCTCCACAGCACGCCGTCATGCTCCAGGCGAAGGTCGTAATGCAGCCGTGTCGCCGCATGCTTATGGATGACGAAAATGCCGCCCGCCTTGGCGTGCTCGCCGCGCGCGACCTTGCCGGCCGGCTCGGACGTCTTCTTGAAATCGCGCTTGGAATGATACTGTTCGAGGCTGGCCATCTGTCTCTGATCCTCAGGCCGATTTGCGCTTGGACGCGCCGGCTTTCGGCTTGGTGCGTTTGGCCGCCGGTTTTGCTTTTGCCGGCGTGGAAGCCTCCGATGCGCCGGCATCCGAAGACAGGCTCTTCTTCAGCGCGTCGAACAGATTGACAACGTTTGACGGCTTGGGCTCTGCCTTGGCCTTTGGCGCCTTCCTGCCGGCCTTCCTGGCGCGGATCAGCTCCAGCAGCGCGTTCTCATATTTGTCCTCGAACTGAGAGGGATCGAACTTCGACTTCTTCTTGTCGATGATCCGTTCGGCCAGATCGGTCATCTCCGGGTCGGTCTTCACATCCTTGATGTCGCCGAAGACGGAGTACGGTTCGCGCACCGTGTCGTCGTAGCGCAGCGTCGTCAGCACCATGCCCATGCCGCGCGGCTCGATCACCACCGGGCGTTCGCGGTTGTAGAGCACGATGCGCGCCAGCCCTGCCATCTTCTTGTCCGCCATCGCATCGCGGATGACGGCAAACGCCTCTTCCGACACCTTGTCGGCCGGCGTCACATAGTAGGGGGTGTCGAGATAGATCTGCTGGATCGAGGATTTGTCGACGAAACCGTCGAGCGCCATCGTGTGCGAGGACTCGATCTGAACCGCCTCGATCTCGTCTTCCTCGATGCGGACGAAGTCGCCGTCATCGACTTCATAGCCCTTGATCTCATCCCCCTCGCGCAACGGCTTGCCATTTTCTGCGTCGACATAGATGCGCTTCACGGTGTTGCCGGTCTTGCGGTTCAGCACCCGGAACGAGACCTTCTCGGCGTGGGTTACGACGTTGGTCAATTCGACAGCACAGGTGACGAGCGACAGCTTCAGATAACCCTTCCAGGCCGGACGCGGCGCCATGACAATTCCCTTCGCAACAGGTCTCGAAATCCAGAACGACTGGAGCCTGTTCCAGTTCCGTCACCGATCCCTGTCGGGATGCGAGGCCGGGATTTCCGGCACTGCGTCGCCCAGCATGAAAATTTCGCCAGCACGGCAAGATTTGAAACATAACCGCGCGCAGGCGACATTCAAACGAAACATATGTGATGCAAAAGTCACATTGGCCGAAATGTCGACGGACCACACGGAAAGACCCCGAATCAGCCGCATTCCGGCCACGAACCAAGGCCTTTTCGACCAGATATTAACATCGTGTTCACCGACTATTCACGCCTCGACGCTAAGATGCCCGCAATTCGGAAGGGACATCCGAAAATCGGGACAGGGACAGGTAAAATGAACTTCCTCACGCACCTCATCGGCTATGCCGCCGCCATCCGCGAATTCGTTGCGCCGACCTATCGGCCGGAGCGCTACTACATGCGCGGCCCCGGCCCGGCCAGCGCCCGTCGCGGCAATTCGTTGAGCGCGCGCTGACCATGACCTTCGAGAGCCGCCACGACAGCCGGATCTGCCGGCCGGCCGCCGAATCCCGCGCCACCACCTATCGCGCCGAGCGTCCCGCTCTCGCCGACAGGCGGCGTGCGACATCGCCTCGGCTTTGACACCGCCTCCGGCTGGCTTAGTGTCCTAGGGCACAAGCAGCCGAGGCCCACGTGACCGACCCTTCCTATCCAAGTCGGCCCCATTCAAGTCGACCCAAGTCCACCCGTCCCTCCGACCCCCTCGATCGCAGCCATCCGCTGATCGTCTTCGACGGCGTCTGCGTGCTGTGCTCCGGCTTCGTGCGCATGGTGGTCAGGCTCGACCGTCAAGCTCGCTTCCGCTTCGCCACCGCGCAGTCACCGTTCGGCGAAGCGCTGTTCAGGCAACACGGGCTGCGCACGGATTCCTACGAGACCAATCTCGTCCTGATCGACGGCATCGCCTTCACGCAGCTAGACAGCTTCGTTGCCGTCATGGCGGAGCTCGGCTGGCCGTGGCGGGCGGCAAAGGCCCTGTTGCTGCTGCCGCGCCCGCTGCGCAACTGGCTTTACGACCGCATCGCCAAAAACCGCTACGCCCTGTTCGGCAGGAAGGACATTTGCGGCATTCCTCCTGCCGAACTGCGCGAGCGGTTCCTGGGCTGAAAGCGCGGCTCTGGAAGCAGCGAATGAGGCGTCTCATTGTCGGTTACGGCACCTCCATGGGTGCGGGCGATCACAAAACAGTTGGCGGCTTGCGCAAAAAGCCGCCGCAGCCGAAAGTTTTTTCCGCCGCCTGTCGAAATCGGGCGATGCCGCGCGACATACGTCCGGCTCGCAATGACGCGGCCTTCGAAACCACGGGAGAAGACCATGCAGTATCTGCTTCTTATCTATTCCAGCGAAGCCGGAATGGCGGCCGCGCCCAAGGAGGCGATCACCCAGATGAGCGCCGCCTATGGCGCCTATACCGAAGCGATGAAGAAGGCCGGTGTGTTCGTGGCCGGTGAGCGATTGAAACCAACCAAGATAGCAACCACCGTACGGGTGGCCAACGGCAAGACCAACGTGATTGACGGCCCCTATGCCGATACCAAGGAGCAACTCGGCGGCTACTATTTGATCGAGGTGCCCGACATGGACGCGGCTATTTCGTGGGCGGCACGCTGTCCCGGTGCCAGCGCCGGCACAATGGAAGTGCGGCCGATCTGGCCGATGGCCGAATACATGACAACATACGCTGCATGAAGGCTGTCGGGTCAGACGCCGCCCGGGCGGCCGCCGAGGCCGCCGCCCGGCAGAGCTACGGCAAGCTGGTCGCCTGGCTCGCGGCGCGCTCGCGCGACGTGGCTGCGGCCGAGGATGCGCTGGCCGATGCCTTTGCCGCAGCGCTCGAACACTGGCCGCGAACCGGCGTGCCTGAAAAGCCGGAAGCCTGGCTGCTGGCCGTGGCAAGGCGCCGGCGTGTCGATGCAGTGCGGCGCCGGCTGACCAGCGAGGCCGGCCGCGATCATCTCAAGCTGATTGCCGAGGAGGCGGAAGCGCGCATGACCGACGAAGAGCTGCCCGACGAACGGCTGCGGCTGATGTTTGCTTGCGCGCATCCGGCGATCGAATCGGGTGTGCGGGCGCCGCTGATCCTGCAGACGGTCCTGGGGTTGGACGCCGCCACCATCGCCTCTGCCTTCCTGGTCTCGCCTGCAACCATGGGCCAGCGGCTCGTGCGCGCCAAGACCCGCATCCGGGAAACCGGCATTCCGTTCCGAGTGCCTGAACGGGCCGAACTCGGCGAGCGGCTGGACGCGGTCCTGGAAGCCATCTACGCCGCCTTCGCCGAAGGCTGGTCCGATCCGGCAGGCACCGAAACGCAACGTCGCAACCTGGCGACAGAAGGCATCTGGCTCGGCCGGTTGGTGGCTTCGCTGATGCCGGATGAGCCGGAGGCGCTCGGCCTGCTTTCGCTGATGCTGTTTGCCGAGGCACGCCGCCCGGCGCGGCGCGATGCGGCCGGAGAGTATGTGCCGCTCGCCGAGCAGAAGTGCGCGGAATGGGACGCCGCCTTGATCGAGGAAGCGGAATCCCTGCTCCGCCGCGCCGCCACCATGGGCGTCATAGGCCGTTACCAGCTCGAAGCGGCCGTACAATCCGTCCATGCGGCGCGACGGCTGACCGGCCTGACCGACTGGGCCGCGATCCGCAATTTCTACGATGCGCTGTCAGTCATTGCAGGATCGCCGGTGGTGGCGATCAACCGCGCGGTGGCGATCGCGGAAGCTGAGGGCGCTGTGGCGGGGCTGGCGGCTCTTTATGTGCTGGGCGACGACAAACGGCTCAACGACTATCAGCCTTATTGGGCGGCGCGTGCCGGTCTCCTGTCCAGGCTCGGTCAGGTGCCGCAGGCGATCGAGGCCTATGACCGGGCGATCGGCCTTGAGCGCGACCCGGCGGTGCGCCGGTTCCTGCAGGGAAAACGGGCAGCCCTCAGACATTAAGCCTCGCCGTCGGCAGTCGTTCAGGCCGGCCACATCTCATGTGCCGTGTTGAGCGTCTTCATCACCGGATGTTCGCGCAGTCCGGCCCACAGGCGTTCGACATTCGGCCACGCCGCGCGAGCCCTGTCGGGGTCGGGATGCCAGGCCACTAGCATGACGAGGTAGATGTCGGCCACGGACATGCGGTCGCCCACCAGCCAGTCGCGGCCCTTGAGCGCCGCATCGAGGACGGCGAAGCCGCGATCCATTTCGGCGATGGCCGCTTGCTTGACGGCCTTCGTGCCTTCGGCATCGGTCGTATAGCGATGGGCGTAGTAGAGCCGCAGGATTGCCGGATAGAGCACGGACGACATGAAGGCCATCCAGCGCAGGAAGTCAGCGCGGGCCGGCGCGTTGACCGCCGGCGCCAGGCCGGCATCGGGGTGACGCTCGGCAAGGAGGATGCAGATCGCCGCCGACTCGGTCATCGAGCGGCCGTCCGGCAAGGTCAGCACCGGAACCTGGTTCAGGGGACTGATGTCGACAAATGCCGGATCGGGCCGGTCCGTCTTTGGCATGTCGATCTGCTCGAACCGCGCGTTCGCCAGCGCCAGTGCCGCCTCGACGACGAAGCCGCCGCTGCCCGGACGGGTATAAAGCTTGTACATGAAATTTCTCCCCGGCCTGCGCGCAAAGCAGGCCGGTGACGATTTGCACGGGAAGCAGGTTCTGCTCAAGCCGGTGGTGGCCGCCACCAGAGGTTTTTTCGGGGGGCCAGCGGGCTGCGATCGCTAGTTGAAGCGTCGTCAACCAATGTCCAAGTGGCATTGCAGATCTGCGAGATTGGTGACGAGCCCTCGCTTCGTCATCCACGGGCGGAGCAAGGAGCGAAGCGACGCAGCGCAGACCCGAGGATCCATGCCGTGACATTTCAGCGTCGCGACGGTGCGGATGGCCCTCATCTTGCACCGCGGCATTCCCCGGCCGCCGTCGCGGCATGGATCCCAGGGTCTGCGCGCCGCTTCGCGTCGCTCCGCCCTAGGATGACGAGGGGAGGAATGCCGCGGTCGACCTCCGCCGTCGAGACCCTACGCCCCCAACCCCTCGAATAGGATCGTCGACAGATACCGTTCGGCGAAGGACGGGATGACCACGATGAGGTTCTTGCCCTTGTTCTCCGGCCGCGAGCCGACGACGATCGCCGCCTGCAGGGCGGCGCCCGACGAGATGCCGACCGGGACGCCTTCGAGGCGGGCGACGAGGCGGGCATTGGCGACCGAATCCTCGTTCGAGACCTTGACGATCTCGTCATAGATCGTGGTGTCGAGGATTTTTGGCGCAAATCCGGCGCCGATGCCCTGGATCTTGTGCGGGCCGGGCTGGCCACCCGACAGCACCGGTGAGGATTCCGGCTCGACGGCAACGACATGCACCGAGGGCTTGCGCTTCTTCAGCACCTGGCCCACGCCGGTGATGGTGCCGCCGGTACCGATGCCGGCGACGAAGATATCGACCTCGCCATGCGTATCGTTCCAGATTTCCTCGGCCGTCGTCGTGCGATGGATTTCCGGGTTGGCGGGGTTTTCGAACTGCTGCGGGATGATGGCATTGGGGATCGTCGCCGCCAGCTCGTCGGCCTTGGCGATGGCGCCCTTCATGCCTTTCGGTCCCTCGGTCAGCACCAGCTCGGCGCCGAGCAGCGCCAGCATTTTCCTGCGCTCGATCGACATCGTCTCCGGCATCGTCAGGATCAGCTTGTAGCCCTTGGCGGCCGCGGCGAAGGCAAGTGCGATGCCGGTGTTGCCCGACGTCGGCTCGATCAGCGTGGTCTTGCCGGGAGAAATCTTGCCGGCTGCCTCCAGCGCCTCGATCATCGCCACGCCGATGCGATCCTTGACCGAGGCGATGGGATTGAAGAATTCGAGCTTGGCGATGAGATTGGCGACGATGCCCTTTTCCTTGGCGAATTTGTTGAGCCGCACCAGCGGCGTGTCGCCGATCGTGTCGGTGATGGAATCGTAGACGCGGCCGCGACCGGGCACGCGGGCAGGGGTGACGGGCTTGTTCATTGGTTTCGCTCCCAGAACTTCAGGCAAGTGAGAATTTCAGGCAAGTGGCACTGCAACCGCCAAGATAGGACCTTCGGTCGCGCAAGATAGACTGTCGGCCGAAAATATCGAGTGGGACCCATGTCTAAAACATAGGGCTCCCGGAAAAGCGTTTCCCGGAGAAGCCTGTCCCTGGAATGATTTGGCCGAAAGGAGCCTACTGACGGGCGGCAATCGCCGCCGCGGCGCCGACCATGAAGCCGGCGGCGGTGCGGTTGAGCGCCTTGAGCGCGCGCGGCGATTTCAGGAACCAGCGCGCCTTGGCCGCCAGCGCCAGGTAGGGCACCAGCACCACCAAAAGCACGACGATCGTCAGCGCGACGAGAATGCCGTAGTCGGCCAGCGTGATGGTCTTCAAGTCGACGATGGTCGGCGTGATGGCGAGGTAGAAGATCATCGTCTTCGGGTTGCCGAGCGTGACGGTGAGGCCGGCGAGGAAGCTCGAAACCAGCCCGCCCAAGGCGAGGTAGGCGACGCCAAGCCATTTGATGGCGAGAAACACCATGCCGAAGGTCTGCGCGACGAAGGCGAGGCCCAGCACCACGGCGGTCAGATAGGTGAGATCGCCAAGCATCAGGCCAAAGGACATGGCCAGCGACGAACGGAAGCCTGAGCCGAGCGCCCGCGCGACGAGCGCGGTGACGCCGGGGCCGGGAATGGCGGCGGCGATGCCGAGGGCGGCACTATAGGCGAGGAAGCCGGTAAGGGTCATGGTTACGGCCTTGCACGTCCAAAGTCTTGGTTTTTATGCATGTCGTTGTCCCAAAACCGCTGCGCACCTTTGGGCGACATGCATTGCAACGGCGCCTTATGACACAAGGTCAGCCATGCGGGAATTCCCTGAAGCCGGATTCGATTGCACCACGCCGGCGTGCGACCATGCTGTCAGGAACGGCCGCCACTATAGGTGACGCGCCAGATGGTGCCGTTGCCGTCCTCGGTCACGATCAGCGCGCCGTCGCGGGCCACCGCCACGCCGACCGGTCGTCCCCACACCTCGCCGTTGGAGACGACGAAGCCGGTGATGAAGTCCTCGTACTCGCCGGTCGGCTTGCCGTCCTTAAACAGCAATCTCACCACCTTGTATCCAGTTCGGTTGCCGCGATTCCATGAACCGTGCAGGGCCACAAAAGCATCGCCTCTGTACTCGGCCGGAAAACCGGACTCGGCGGGCAATTCCTTTCCATCGTAGAAGGCAATGTTGAGCGGCGCCGAGTGCGCCTGCATCAGCACATCGGGAATGGTCGCCTTGCCGGCAAGATCGGGGCGCTCGCCTTTGTGGCGTGGATCGGCGTTGTTGCCGATGTAGTACCAGGGCCAGCCATAAAAGGCGCCGTCCTTGACCGCAGTCGCATATTCGGACGGCACATTATCGCCAAGCGCATCGCGCTCGTTGACGACGCACCACAGCGCCCCGGTCGCAGGCTGGACCGTCATGCCCGAACAGTTGCGCAAGCCGGTGGCGACGATGCGGCCATTCTTGCCGTCGGGGTCGAAGGCCAGCACGGCGGCACGGCCGTCCTCGGACCCCCAAGCAGCACCCAGCGGCTGCGACCTCGTCCAGGCGTCGAGGCCGCCATCCGGCTCCCTTGCCATGCCCTCGGCGACGTTCGATCCCGAGCCGACCGACAGATAGAGCGTCTTGCCGTCCGGCGAGAAGACGATGTCGCGGGTCCAGTGATGATTGGCAGGGATGTTGTCGACGATGGTTTCCCGATCACTGGCCGCCTTCAGGTCACCATTGCGGTAGGCAAAGCGCACGATGCTGTCGCTGTTGGCGACATAGACCCATTGCGGGTCGTTGCCTGGCGGGTAGAAGGCGATGCCGTAGGGCTGGTTGAGATCGCCGGCAAATATGCCGTCCTTCGCCGGCTTCGCGCTGCCCTCGGCAAGGCGATAGACGCGGATTTGGTTGGCTTCGCTGTCGGCGACGAACAGGTCGCCATTCGGCGCGGTGCGCACGACCCGTGGATTGTCGATGCCCGAAGCGATCAGCTCGGCCGAAAAGCCCGGCGGCAGTTTCGGCTCGGCGTCTGCCGGCCTGTCGGCGAGGCCGGCGCCGTTCGAGGCGGATTTGGTGACGTAAGGCCTGGGCAGATCTTGCGGCTTGATCAGGCGGCGCACCCCAGGCCTGTCGGCACGCCAGTCGCCGAAGGCGGCGGCACCCCTCAGTACCGGCTGCTCCGCCTGCTGTGCGAATGCAGCCGTCGTGAGAAACAGTGCGGCAGGAAACGCCAGCCCGGCCAGTCGGATCATTTTGCCCTCCACCTAGTCGCGAAGGAATCAACGGCCTGTTTGTTCCTCGGTTCCGCCTCACACGATGAGTTGAGGTGAAACGGTCTCCAGCCTCAGGTGCCGGCGGCGTAGAAATCGTCGTCGAGGCGCTTTTCCAGTGCGACGAGATCGGCCGGCAGCGGCAGGCCCATGGCGCGCATTTCCTGCAGTTTCTCGCGCAACTGCTCCTGGATTTCGTGCTGGTCCTCCGGCTGGTTGACCATTTCCTCGAGCAACAGACTGATCCGGGCCTTGAATTCTTCGAGCGCCATCGTCGTCTCCTCGGTTACCCAGTTCAACGCAGCATGCGGGAAATCAGCTGCGCCGTATAGTCGACCATTGGCACGATGCGGGCATAGTTGAGCCGGGTCGGGCCGATGACGCCGAGTGCGCCGACGACGCGGGCGTCCTTGTCGCGATAGGGTGCGACGACGAGCGACGAGCCCGACAGCGAAAACAGCTTGTTTTCCGAACCGATGAAGATGCGCACGCCCGATCCCTGTTCGGCCAGGTCAAGCAGCTGGATCAGCCCGTCCTGCGTCTCCATGTCCTCGAACAGGTGGCGCAACAGTTCGATGTCGGCCTGGGCGGTGACGTTTTCGAGCAGGTTGGCGCGGCCGCGCACGATGAGCCGTGCCGGCAGGCCGCTCTCTGCACCGGCCCACACCGCCAGCCCCTTCTCGACCAGGTCTTGCGACAGCGTGTCGAGTGCGGCCCTGGTCTCTTCCTTGATGCGGGCAATCTCGATCCGCGCCTCGGCCAGCGTGCGGCCGCGAATATGGGCGTTGAGGAAGTTCGAGGCTTCGTGCAACTGCGAGACGGTGATGCCGGCCGGCAACTCGACGACGCGGTTTTCGACGTCGCCGTTTTGCGACACCAGCACCGCCAGCGCCTTGGTCGGCTCGAGCTGGATGAATTCGATGTGCTTCAGTGCCACCTCGTTCTTGGCGGCCAGCACCAGGCCGGCGCCTCGCGACATGCCCGACAGCATCTGGCTGGCCTCGGTCAGCATATGTTCCAGCGTCGCACCCGAGCCGGACGCGCGCACCTGCGCCTCGATGGTGCGGCGCTCCTCGTCGGAGAGGTCGCCGAGTTCCATGAAGGCATCTACGAAGAAGCGCAGGCCGGCCTGCGTCGGCAACCGGCCGGCGGAAATGTGGGGGGCATAGATCAGGCCGAGATGCTCGAGGTCGCTCATCACGTTGCGGATGGTGGCGGGCGACAGTGAGGACGGCAGGATGCGCGACAGGCTGCGTGATCCCACGGGTTCGCCGTCCTTCAGGTAGGAATCGACGATGCGCCGGAAGATGTCGCGCGAACGCATGTCGAGCGACTGCAGCGCAGGTGACAGCAGACTGGGTTCGGCAACTGCCTTGGTCATTAGGCCAAAAACCTCCGGCCCAAGGATATAGACTTCACCATGGTCCGCGCAACCCGGTGTCTGTATCAGATCACCCAGGTGTCTGAAGTCAGATCACCGGCCATTTTCCTTTGCGCCACGCGCCCCATGCGGTTACAAGCCGGCCAAGAATCCGAAAAATGACGGGAAAGAAGCCTGAATGCGCCCCTCCAAACGCCAATTCGACGAAATGCGCGCCATCTCCTTTGAGCGCGGCGTCTCCAAGCATGCAGAAGGTTCATGCCTGGTGAAGTTCGGCGACACACATGTCCTGTGCACCGCCAGCCTCGAGGAGAAAGTACCGGGCTGGATGCGCAATTCCGGCAAGGGCTGGGTCACGGCGGAATACGGCATGCTGCCGCGCTCGACGGGCGAGCGCATGCGCCGCGAGGCTTCCGCCGGCAAGCAGGGCGGCCGCACGCTGGAAATACAGCGGCTGATCGGCCGCTCCTTGCGTGCCGTCGTCGACCTGCAGGCGCTGGGCGAGCAGCAGATCACCGTCGACTGCGACGTCATCCAGGCCGATGGCGGCACCCGCACGGCCTCGATCACCGGCGGCTGGGTGGCGCTGTATGATTGTCTGCGCTGGATGGAAGCCCGCCAGATGGCCAGCGTCGCCAAGGTGCTGAAGGACCATGTCGCGGCGATTTCCTGCGGCATCCATGACGGCCAGCCGGTCATCGACCTCGATTATCTCGAAGATTCCTCGGCCGGCACCGATGCCAATTTCGTCATGACCGGCAAGGGCGGCATTGTTGAGATCCAGGGCACCGCCGAGGGCGAGCCCTTTTCCGAGGACCAGTTCGCCGACCTGATGGGCCTGGCCAAGAAAGGCATCCAGCGCCTGGTCAGCCTGCAGCAGATGGCGGTGGTTTAGGCCTGGTTTGTATTGATGAGGTTGGCGATCCTTCCCACCCCCCTCCGACCTGCCGGCCATCTCCCCCGCAAGGGGGGAGATCGGCTGTGGTCCTGGGTTTCGCCAACCACCAACGTTGCAAGCTGCGAGCCGGCGTTGACGCTTCCAATCTCCCCCCTTGCGGGGGAGATGCCCGGTAGGGCAGAGGGGGGTGCCTCGTGATTCCTTCCGCCATCCTTGAATCAGCCCTCTACGTCACCGACCTCGGCGCTGCTGAGCAGTTCTACACTGATATCCTCGGCCTCGACCTGCTCGGCAAGGTCGACGGCAGGCACCTCTTCTTCCGCTGCGGCTCCGGCGTATTGCTCATCTTCAACGCCGAGGCGACGAAAGTGCCGCCCGCGCCCGATGCGAGACTGAAAGTGCCGCCGCACGGTGCGGTCGGCGAGGGTCATCTCTGTTTTGCGGCCAGCGCCGACGAGATCGAGCGCTGGAAAGCGCATCTCGAGGCGAAGAAGATCGCCATCGAAAGCGAATTTGAATGGCCGCAAGGCGGGCGTTCGATCTATATACGCGACCCCTCGGGCAATTCGATCGAATTCGCCGAGCCACGGATCTGGGGCATATAATGCATTCGCCAACCATTCATTCGCTTGATGGAAAAAAGATCGTCGTCGCCAGCCACAATTCCGGCAAGCTGCGCGAATTCGCCGATTTGATGGGGCCGTTCGGCTTCGAAGCGAAATCGGCCAAGGACTATGGCCTGCCGGAGCCGGACGAGACAGGCACCACCTTCGAGGAGAACGCCTACATCAAGGCATTTGCCGCCGCCCAGGCCACCGGCCTACCGGCGCTGTCGGATGATTCCGGCCTTTGTGTCGACGCACTCGACGGCGCGCCCGGCGTCTACACCGCCAACTGGGCCGAAACCCCTGATGGTTCGCGCGATTTCGCCATGGCCATGCAGCGCACCGAAGTGGCGCTGCAGGAAGTCGGCGCCGCCTTGCCGGAACAGCGCAAGGGGCGCTTTGTCGCCGTCATCTGCCTGGCCTTTCCCGACGGTGACGCCGAATACTATCGCGGCGAGGCCGAAGGCACGCTGGTCTGGCCGCCGCGCGGCGACCTCGGCTTCGGCTACGACCCGGTGTTCCTGCCCAACGGCTTTGAAAAGACCTTCGGCGAGATGAGCGCCGAGGAAAAACATGGCTGGAAGCCCGGCCAGCGGACGGCGCTGTCGCACCGCGCCCGCGCTTTCCAGAAATTCGCCAAAGCGAGATTGGGTTCGACATGAGCATGCTGCTCGACCGGGCGCCCGGTTTTGGCGTCTACATCCATTGGCCGTTCTGCGCGGCCAAATGCCCTTACTGCGACTTCAACAGCCATGTCCGCCACCAGCCGGTCGACCAGGAGCGCTTTGCCAGCGCTTTCGAGGCGGAGCTCGAGACCATGCGCCGGCGCACTGGGCCGCGCGAGGTGACCAGCATTTTCCTCGGCGGCGGCACGCCGTCGCTGATGAAGCCGGAAACCGTGGCCAGGGTTCTGGACGCCGTGGCGAAGAACTGGACGGTGCCCGATGGCATCGAGGTGACGCTGGAGGCCAATCCGTCCTCGGTCGAGGCCGAACGGTTTCGCGGCTATCGCGCTGCCGGCGTCAACCGCGTCTCGCTCGGCGTGCAGGCGCTGAACGACAAGGATTTGCGCTTCCTCGGCCGGCTGCACAATGTCGAGGAAGCGCTTCATGCCATCGGCCTGGCGCGCGAGATATTTCCGCGGCTCTCCTTCGACCTGATCTATGCCCGGCCCGGGCAAACACCGGACGCCTGGCAGGCCGAGCTCGAACAGGCGATCGGCCATGCCGCCGATCATCTGTCGCTCTACCAGCTGACCATCGAGGAAGGCACGCCTTTCCACGCGCTGCATGCGGCCAAGAAATTTATCATCCCCGACAATGACCAGGCCGCCGACCTCTATGCGCTGACGCAGGAGATCACCACGACGCACGGCCTGCCGGCCTACGAGATTTCGAACCACGCCAGGCCTGGCGCCGAAAGCCGGCACAATCTGACCTATTGGCGCTATGGCGAATATGTCGGTGTCGGACCCGGCGCGCATGGCCGCTTTGTTGAAAACGGCCGCCGCACAGTGACGATCGCCGAGCGGATGCCGGAAACCTGGGCCAATCTGGTCGAAGCCAAGGGCCATGGCGTCACCGGCGGCGAGATCCTGACGCGCTCCGAGGAGGCCGACGAGTTCCTGCTGATGGGCCTGCGGCTGGCCGAAGGCATCGATCTCTCCCGCTACGAGGCGTTCTCCGGGCGCGGCCTGTCGAGCGCACGGTTGGCGGTGCTGCAGGGCGAGGGGCTGGTGGCGCCGATCGGCAACGCCCGGCTCCGCGCCACGCCGGCCGGCATGATCGTGCTCGACGCGGTGGTGGCGGATCTGGCGCGCTAACCCTTGAAGAACGTGCTCTTCGTCTGCAGCCAGAACCGCTTGCGCAGCCCGACCGCCGAGCAGGTGTTTTCCAAGCGCAGGGATATCGAGGTTGAGTCGGCCGGAACAAACCACGATGCGGAAACGCCGCTGACGCATGAGCTCGTCGCCTGGGCCGATATCATCTTTGTCATGGAAAAGGCGCACCGCGCCAAATTGCAGAAGAAATTCAAGGCCAGCCTGAAGAAGGCCCGTGTCATCTGCCTCGACATCCCCGACGACTATGGATTCATGGATCCGGTGTTGATACGCCTCCTGGAGGCGCGCGTTTCACGATATCTGGGGTGAAGGACCTGGCAGAGTGTTCGCAACCATGCGTTCGTCATCCTCGGGCTTGACCCTAGAATTCATGCCGCGACACCTACCGAGGTATGCGACGGTAGAATTCTGAACCCGTCACAACCTCTGCGCTAAGCGTCGTGCTTGTGGCGGTGTTTGGCTCGATCCTTCTCGGCGTGCGACTCTCCGGAGCGGACCGGCTTGGCGTCGTCCTTGTCGCGGCGGGCGCGATGCTGGTCGCCTACTTGGGATAGCGGCACGCCGTTACGGGCGTTTTTCGTTTCAAGACGGGTGATGAAGATATCGAAGCGATTGGGCATCGTTCGGTCAGTGCTCCGTCGTGCTGTCTGGTTTGTTGTCGGAAAGCCTGACATTCGTCGGCAAGGCGCTCGTGGTCCGCTTGGTCAGGCTGGTGTCGGTTTTGGCAGGCAGGCGCTTGTCCCTGGCTGTGGCAACGCGTTTGCGGCCGGCATAATAGGGTTCGAAAGCGTCCTGCATTTTTAGGCTGTCCATCCTGTCCTCCTCCTCCGGAATCAGGGGATAAATCTGCTGAACCCGGTTTCGTTCCCTACTGTGGCAAAGGAATGGCAGGCGGACCCAGCGTGAGCTTTTGCAACCCGGCGTCAGCCGTGCCAAACAGGGTTCGAATGGAGATGCATCGGTGACCGGCGAAACGGGCAAGCGCAGCTATGTGGTCGGGCAGACCGAGATCGCGGCCCGGCCGCTCGAGGCGGCGCTCTATCTGGTGGCGACGCCGATCGGCAATCTCGCCGACATCACGCTGCGCGCGCTGGAAACGCTGGCCGCCGCCGACATCGTCGCCTGCGAAGACACGCGGGTGTCGCGCGTGCTGCTCGACCGCTACGGCATCCGCCGCCGCACCACGGCCTATCATGAGCACAATGCCGGCGAGGCCGGACCAAAACTGATCGCGGCACTTCAGGCCGGACTGAGTGTGGCGCTGATTTCCGATGCCGGCACGCCGCTGGTCTCCGATCCCGGCTACCGGCTGGTCGGCGAGGCGCTCGACTATGGCATTCGCGTCGTGCCGATCCCCGGCCCGTCGGCGCCGCTTGCCGCGCTGACCGCATCCGGCCTGCCGTCGGACGCCTTCCTGTTCGCCGGCTTCCTGCCGGTGAAGACCGGGCAGCGGCTGACGCGGCTCGAAGCCCTGAAAGCCGTGCCGGCGACGCTGATCTTCTTCGAATCGCCGCGCCGGCTGGCCGAATCCCTCGGCGCCATGGTCGAGGCCCTCGGCGGCGACCGAAAGGCCGCGATTGGCCGCGAGTTGACCAAGACCTTCGAGGAGATGCGCACCGGCACGCTGCAAGTGCTGGCCGACCATTATGCGGCGGCCGATACGCCGAAGGGCGAGATCGTCGTCTGCGTCGGTCCCGCCGAGGCCAGGGCCAACGAGCCTGAAGACATCGACCGCCTGCTGTTGTCTCTCGCTGCCGAAATGCCGGCCTCCAAGGCGGCGGCTGAAGCCGCGAAAATGACCGGCGGCCAGAAACAGGCGCTCTATCGGCGATTGCTGGAGCTTAGGGATGCTGCCGGAGAGAGTGGTGGCTGAGCGCCCGAGCGCAAGCCGCCAAAAAGCCTATCGGCGCGGCCATCGCGGCGAATGGCTGGCGGCGGCAGCGCTGATGTTCAAGGGCTACCGGATCCTGGCACGTCGCCACCGCACCCGCTTCGGCGAGATCGACCTGATCGCGCGGCGCGGCGATCTGGTCCTGTTCGTCGAGGTCAAGGCACGCCGCACGCTGATCGAAGCCATGGAGGCGATCGGCCATGAATCGGAGCGCCGCATCGAGGCGGCGGCCGACATCTGGCTGTCGCGCCAGTCCGACTATGGCAGGCTGTCGATGCGTTTCGACATGGTCGCGGTGCTGCCCTGGCGCTGGCCGGTGCATGTGGAGAATGCGTTCTATGGAAGGAGCTGAGGGGAGCGGTGCTCGCCCTTCGCAGGCTCAGGGCGTTCGTCGTTCGGAAAGCCAAGCGATTGGCTTTCCGTCCGCTTCGCGGACCACGCCTCACCCCCAGATCATCAACGCCACCAACCCGACAATGCCAACCACCAGCCGCCACCAGCCGAACAGCGAGTAGCCGTTGCGCGAAACGTAATCGAGCAGGAAGCGCACGACGATGAGCGCCGTGACGAAGGCGGCGACGAAGCCGATGGCGATGATCGGCAGGTCGGCGCTGCTCAGCACGTTGCGGTTCTTGAACAGGTCGAAGGCAAAGGCGCCGACCATCGTCGGGATGGCGAGGAAGAAGGAGAACTCCGCCGCCGCCCGCTTGTCGACGCCCAAGAGCAGCGCCCCGACGATCGTCGACCCCGAGCGCGACGTGCCGGGGATCAGCGACAGGCACTGGAAAAGCCCGATCTGCAGGTAAAGCCGGGTTGGGAAGCGCTCGACGTCGCGGTAGACTGGCTTGAGGTTCATGCGGTCCACCACCAGCAGCACGACGCCGCCGATGATCAGCATGATGCAGATTAGCCTTGGCGATTCGAACAGCACCGTCTTGATGAAATCATGCGCCAGCGCGCCGATGATGGCCGCCGGCAGGAAGGCGATCAGGATGCCGATGACGAAATGTCGTGTCAGCCGGTCATGCGGCAGGTCGAGCAGCATTTGCCACAGTCGGCGGAAATAGACGCTCAGGATCGCCAGGATGGCGCCGAGCTGGATCAGGATCTCGAAGGCCTTGCCGGTCGAATGGAAGCCGAGGAAATGGCCGGCGAGCAGGATATGGCCGGTCGACGAGACCGGGATGAACTCGGTCAGCCCCTCCAGCAGGCCGAGCAGCAGGGCTTCGACGATGGTCTGGCTTTCCATGGCTACCTCGGCATTGGCGTGACGGCTAACAGAACGGCTTGCTTGTCATGGCCTGCAAGTCCCCCTATAGGTCGCAACACCCTGACGGCCCGCTAGGCGGGCGGCCAAGACTTACCGGTGCGACCGGCGATTCGCCAGTGCGCTTTATCATCGCGGAACCATGCTGACGCTTTTCCACCACCCCATGTTCGCCACCTGTCGCTTCGTCCGCCTCGCTTTCGGCGAGTATGGCGAGGAGCTGGCCTTGATCGAGGAAAAGCCGTGGACGCGGCGCAAGGAGTTTTTGGCGCTGAACCCGGCCGGCACGCTGCCGATCCTTTTGGCCGAAGGCGACGTGCCGATCGTCGGCGCAACCGTCATATCGGAATATCTCGATGAGACGCGCGGCGTCTTGAAGCGCGACAAGCGGCTGTTCGCCGAGGACCCGATGCAGCGCGCCGAAATCCGCCGGCTGATCGACTGGTACCTCAATAAGGCCGAAAGCGACGTCACGCGCCATCTGGTGCGCGAACGCGTGCTGAAGCCGGTGATGCCGGAAACGGCGGGCGGCGGCTCGCCCGATTCGGGCGCGATCCGAGCCGCCCGCGCCAATATCCGCCAGCACATGAAATACACCAACTGGCTCGCCGGCACCCGCCATTGGCTGGCCGGCAGCAGGGTTACCTATGCCGATCTCGCGGCCGCCGCGACGCTGTCGGTGCTCGATTATCTAGGCGAGATCGACTGGCGCGAGCACGCCGCGGCGCGCGAATGGTACACGCGGGTGAAGTCGCGGCCCTCCTTCCGGCCGCTTTTGACCGACCGGGTGCGCGGCCTGTCGCCGGTGTCGCATTATGCGGACCTCGACTTCTGACGCCGCAAGACTGCGCGCGCTGATCGACGCAGAGGCGCATCGCGCCGGCTTCGATGCCGTCGCCGTCACCACACCCGATGCGATCCCGCTGGCGCCGGCCCGCCTGGCCGAATTCGTCGCCGACGGCTTTCACGGTTCGATGGGCTGGATCGCCGAGACGCTTGAGCGCCGCAGCGAACCGACGGCACTGTGGCCGCAGGTGCGCTCGATCATCGTGCTGGCGATGAATTACGGTCCCGACCATGATCCGCGCGGGGTGCTGGCCAAGCACGATCGTGGCGCCATCTCGGTCTATGCGCAGAACCGTGACTATCACGAAGTGATGAAGGGCCGGCTGAAGGAAATCGCCGGCAAGCTCGTGGCGCGCGCCGGCGGCGACGTGAAGGTGTTCGTCGACACCGCGCCGGTGATGGAAAAGCCGCTGGCCGAGGCCGCAGGGCTTGGCTGGCAAGGCAAGCACACCAACCTGGTCAGCCGCGAGCACGGCTCCTGGCTGTTCCTAGGCACCATCTTCACCACAGCCGAACTCATGCCCGACCGGGCGGAGATCGACCATTGCGGTTCCTGCCGCGCCTGCCTCGACGCCTGCCCGACCGACGCCTTCCCGGCGCCCTACCGGCTCGATGCGCGGCGCTGCATCTCCTATCTCACCATCGAGAACAAGGGGCCGATCCCGCATGAATTCCGCGAGAAGATCGGCAACCGCATCTATGGCTGCGACGACTGCCTCGCCGCTTGCCCGTGGAACAAGTTCGCCCGGGCGGCTTCAGAGGCAAAGCTCGCCGCGCGCGACGATTTGCGCGAACCGCCGCTTGGCCAGCTGCTGCAACTCAACGACACAACCTTCCGCGCCTTCTTCTCCGGGTCGCCGATAAAACGCGTCGGCCGCGATCGTTTTGTCCGCAACGTGCTGATCGCCGCCGGCAATTCCGGCGATGCCGAGCTCGCCGGTGCAGTGCGTGCACTGCTGGCGGATGGCTCGCCGCTGGTGCGGGGCGCGGCAATATGGGCGCTGGCGCGGCTGGTGCCCGATGCCGAATATTCCGAACGGGCAGCTTTCGGCCTGAAAACCGAGGACGACAAGGCCGTGTGCGACGAATGGCGTCTGGCGCGGCCAACCAGGGTGCATTCATGAGCGAAAAGCAGATATTCATCTTCGGCGCCGGCTATTCCGGCCAGGCTTTTGCGCGCGCCAACAAGGGTGCCGGCAGGATCTTCGGGACGACGCGTTCGCCGGATAAACTCGAGACGCTGCGGCAGGGCGGCATCGTACCGCTGCTGTTCGACAGCGCGATGACCGGCGAAATCGGCGATGCGCTGGGAAAGACAACACATCTGTTGATCTCGGTCGGCCCGGAAGAGGCGGGTGATCCCGTGTTGAATGCCGCCCGCGCGGCGATCGTGGCCGGGATGCCGGCGCTCGCATGGATCGGCTATCTCTCGACCGTCGGTGTGTACGGCAATTATGACGGCGCCTGGGTCGATGAAACGGCCGAGTGCCGGCCGGTGTCGAAGCGCTCGGTGATGCGGGTGGCTGCCGAACAGGACTGGCTGGAATTGGGCCGCGACATCGGGCGGCCGGTGGCGATCCTGCGCCTGTCGGGCATCTACGGGCCGGGCCGCAACGCGCTGGTCAATCTGGAAAACGGCACCGCAAGGCGGCTGGTCAAGCCTGACCAGGTGTTCAACCGCATCCACTGCGATGACATTGCCGGCGCGCTCTGGCATTTGGCGGAACGCGATCTCGGCGGCATCTTCAATGTCACCGACGACTTGCCGGCGCCGCCACAGGATGTCGTCGCCTATGCCGCGGCGCTGATGGGCATCACACCGCCGCCCGAAACTCCCTTCGACGCCGCCCAACTTTCGCCCATGGCGCGCTCCTTCTATGGCGAGAACAAGCGTGTCGCCAACGCGGCGATCAAGGCGGCGGGCTATTCCCTGCGCTTTCCGGATTACCGCGCCGCCTTCGACCATATGTGGGCCAGCGGCGATTGGCGCGATGGCGAGCCGCGCAGCCCGATGAAGCGCTAATCATCGAAGCGGCGCGCGTAGCGTGCTATGATTCGGCCTTGGATTGCGGTGGGGATCCGGTTTCATGAAAACAGCGACGCGGCGATCTCTCGGCAGGAAATCACTGCTGGCCACAGCGCTCGGCCTGTTCGCGCTGGCCGGGCTCGCCGCGCAGCCGGCAGTGGCCGAGGAACGGGCGAAGGATCTGTTCGGCGCCAAGAAGCTGCCGGCGGCGACCGCAGCGCAATCCATTGGCTTCTATTCCAAGGGCTGTTTTGCCGGCGGCGTCGCCATTCCCATGGATGGCCCGACCTGGGAGGTGATGCGGCCGTCGCGCAACCGTCGCTGGGGCCATCCGGCGATGATCGCGGTGATCGAGAAACTGTCGCGAGACGCCGCGGCCGATGGTTGGCCGGGTCTGCTGATCGGCGACATTTCGCAGCCGCGCGGCGGGCCGATGATGACTGGCCACGCCTCGCACCAGATCGGCCTCGATGCCGACATCTGGTTGACGCCGATGCCCAGCTCTCCCCTGTCGATGGCGCAACGCGAGAGCATCAGCGCCACCTTGATGGTCGACGAGAAGACCCATCTGGTGAAGGACGCGTTATGGACGCCGGCGCATACGAGGCTTTTGAAGCGGGCGGCGAGCTATCCCGAGGTCGAACGCATCCTGGTCAATCCCGGCATCAAGAAAAAGCTTTGCGACACGGTCAAGGGCGACCGCGACTGGCTGCGCAAGATCAGGCCGTTCTGGGGCCACGACTACCATTTCCACATGCGCATCGGCTGCCAGCCGGGCTCGCCCAACTGCAAGGCGCAGGAAGCGACGCCAGCCGATGACGGCTGCGGCAAGCCGCTCGCCTGGTGGTTCACGCAGGAGCCCTGGCGGCCCAACAAGAACCCGGATGCGCCGAAGGCTCGTGACCTGATGACGATGGCGAACTTGCCGAAGGAATGCCGCGCCGTGCTCGACGCGCCGGGGCCGGCGTCTGCCGAGGCGGCAACCTATTATGGCGGCGCTGTGCCGGTCGCGGCCGCGGCGCCCGAGCTCGAAGCGCCTTCGCTGCCCGCCGCCACTACCAGTGGTGCGGCCAGCTTGCCGGCCTCGGTGAATGCTTTCACCGAGACCCCCGAGATCGGCATCCCGCTGCCGCGGCCACGGCCGGGAAACTGACCGCTGCAGCTTTTATCCAGGGTTGAACCGGTTTAGCCGGGCCGTTTTTGCGAAATAGTGGCCGTTTGGCCGCAGAACCTGTCTCACCGTGACAGCGGCCTCGAAAACCGTTTCCCTTTTCAAACTCATGCGCTAGTCAACGGGTGAACGGCGTTGCGCCGTCGCGGGCGCCGGGGACGGACGAGAGCATGCCAAGCACGGGCGATGACGATACTTTGTTGCGGTTTCCGATCCTGATCGGCGACATTGGCGGCACCAATGCGCGCTTCTCGATCGTGCTCGACGCCAATTCCGAGGCCGGCGAGCCGACCATTGTGCAGACCGCCAATTACAACACCATCGACGAGGCGATCCAGGCTGCCGTGCTCGACCGCTCGTCGGTCCGCCCCAATTCGGCGGTGCTGGCGGTGGCCGGCCCGGTCGACGGCGACGAGATCGAGCTCACCAACTGCCCGTGGATCGTCAAGCCCAGGCAGATGTTCGCCAGCCTCGGCTTGAGCGACATCGTCGTGCTCAATGATTTCGAGGCGCAGGCGCTGGCCGTCGTCGCGCTCGGCGAGGAGCACATGGAAAAGATCGGCGGCGGCACGCCGGAGCCAAATGCCGGGCGCGTCGTGCTCGGCCCCGGAACCGGGCTCGGCGTTGCCGGGCTGGTCTATGCGCTTCGCCACTGGATACCGGTGCCTGGCGAAGGCGGCCATATGGACATCGGCCCGCGCACGCCGCGCGATTTCGAGGTTTTCCCGCATATCGAGAAGCTCGAGGGCCGCATTTCGGGCGAGCAGATCCTGTGCGGACGCGGCCTCGTCAACGTCTACCGGGCGGTGGCCAAGGCGGACGGCAAGCCTGCCCCCTTCACCACGCCGGCGGAAGTCACCGCCGCGGCACTGGCCAAGACCGATCCGGTTGCCGAAGAGGCGGTGGAGACCTTCGTCACCTGCCTCGGGCGCACCGCCGGCGACCTTGCGCTGGTGTTCATGAGCCGCGGCGGCGTGTTCCTCACCGGCGGCATCGCGCAGAAGATCGTGCCGGCGCTGAAAGCCGGCAATTTCCGCGCCGCCTTCGAAGACAAGGCCCCGCACAGCGCGCTGATGCGCACCATGCCGGTCTATGTGATCACCCACCCGCTGGCAGCGCTTTTGGGCCTTGCCGCCTATGCCAGAAACCCCTCGCTGTTCGGGGTCCAGACAGCGGGCCGCCGTTGGCGCGACGAAGTTAGTCACCCCAAGGCATAGGCAAGCCGGCCCCTTGGCGCTAAGAGAAGTGCCGAATTGCAACCCGGCCACGGGAAGCAGGAACCTGTGAAGCGCTCAGATTTGACATTTCAGATACCAAACAAGCCCAAAGTCACCCCCCGTGCGGTCACGGCGGTGCTCCGCCGCATTATCGCTGAAAACGGCCGTGATTACCGCTGGTCCTATGCTTTTGCCGCTGCCTGCCTGATCGCGGTGTCTGCGACAACCGCCTTCACCGCCTGGGTCATGAGCCCCGTCGTCAACTCGATATTCTATGAACGACGCGGCGATCTGATCGTGTGGATTTGTGCCGCCATCATGGCGGCCTTCCTCGTGCGCGGTTTCGCCGGTTACGGCCAGGCGGTGACGCTGGCCAAGGTCGGCAACAATCTGGTGGCGCGCTACCAGAAACGCCTCTTCGACCATCTGATGAAGCTCGGTGTCGGCTTTTTCAGCGACACGCGTTCGGGCCGGCTGGCTGCCCAGATGAACGAGAACGTCAACGGCATCCGCGACCTCCTGTCGATGACGCTCACGTCGATCGCGCGCGATGGCGTGACGTTGCTCGGCCTTCTTGGGGTCATGATCTACCAGGATCCCGTTCTCTCCCTGAGCTCCCTGCTGATCGGACCGCCGCTGATCTGGACTGTCACCTATCTGATGCGCCGAGTGCGCCGCATCACCCGCGAATCGGTGCAGATCAATTCGCGGCTGATCGGCGCCGTGCAGGAGGCCACGCAAGGCATTGCCATCGTCAAGGCCTTCACCATGGAAGAGGAGCTGTCGCGCCGCATCGGCGCGCTCGCCGACAGCGCCGAGCAGCGGGGAAACAAGATCGCCCGCGTCTCGGAACGGCTGGCGCCGATCTCCGACATGCTGGCCGGTCTTGCCGTCACCGGTGTCATCGCCTATTCCGGCTACCGGGCGATCGTTCTTGGACAGCCGCCGGGTGCGGTCTTTTCCTTCATCACCGCGCTGTTGCTCGCCTATGATCCGGCACGGCGGCTGGCGCGCATGCAAGTCGGCATGGAACGCGCGCTGGTCAATGCGCGCATGATCTACGAACTTCTCGATCTCGAGCCGCAGCAAGGCGACAGGCCGGGAGCCGCCGAGGCCAGGTTCACCACCGGCGAAGTGCGCTTCAACAACGTGTCCTTCCGCTACGTCGAGGAGGCGCCGGTGCTGCAGGACCTCAGCTTCGTCGCCGCAGCCGGCAAGATGACCGCCATCGTCGGCGCCTCCGGCGCCGGCAAGACGACGCTGGTGGCGCTGCTGCAGCGCTTCTACGACGTCGAGGCGGGAACGATCGAGATCGACGGCCAGGACATTTCCAAGGTCACCAAGCACTCGCTGCGCAGCTCCATCGCCTATGTCTCGCAGCAGCCCTATCTGTTCGAAGGCACCATCCGCGACAACATCCGCTATGGCCGGTTGAATGCCACCAACGCCGAAATCGAACAGGCCGCGCTGCAGGCCGAGGCCGACGGCTTCATCCGCCAGCAGCCGCAGGGCTACGACACGCCCGTCGGCGAAAACGGCGTGACCTTGTCGGGCGGCCAGCGCCAGCGCGTGTCGATCGCCCGCGCCATCGTGCGGCAGGCGCCGATCCTTCTGCTCGACGAGGCGACTTCGGCGCTCGACAACGAGGCCGAGGCGCGGGTCCAGGAAGCGCTGATCCAGGTCATGGAAGGGCGCACCACCATCGTCATCGCACACCGGCTGTCGACGGTGGTCAATGCCGACCACATCATCGTGCTTGAACAGGGCCATCTGGTCGAACAGGGAACGCATGCCTCGCTGATGGCCGATCCGCACAGCGTCTATGCCCGCTTCCACCGGGTACAGGGCAAAAAGGGGCTGGGGCTTGTCGACGACGCCAAGCCAATCCAAACTCCGTCGCCGCGCAGCCGCGCGAAAAAGGCGGTCGGGAGACCTTCATGAGCGATATGGGCCTGGTCGTGGTGGGTGCTGCCGGCCGCATGGGGCAGACGCTGATCCGCGCCATCCACACCATTCCCGGCGTCCGCGTGATCGGCGCCGTCGAGCGTGCCGGCTCACCCTATCTGGGCAAGGATGCCGGCGAACTTGCCGGCGTCGGCCGCATCGACGTGCCGATCGGCGACGATCCGCTGCCGGTCTTCGCCAAGGCCGACGGTGTGCTCGATTTCACCACGCCGGCCTCGAGCGTCGAATTCGCCGGCTACGCGGCGCAGGCGCGCATCGCCCATGTCATCGGCACCACGGGCTGCTCGGCCGACGATGACGCCAAGATCGCGGCGGCGGCGCGCCACGCGACGATCGTCAAGTCGGGCAATATGAGCCTCGGCGTCAATCTTCTGGCGGTGCTGGTCGAACAGGCGGCACGAGCGCTCGACGCCGACGATTTCGACATCGAGATCCTCGAAATGCACCACAAGCACAAGGTCGACGCACCGTCGGGCACGGCGCTGCTTCTCGGCGAGGCCGCCGCCGCCGGGCGCGGCATCGCGCTCGCCGGCAACGATGTGCGCGTCCGCGACGGGCACACCGGCGTACGCAAGACCGGCTCGATCGGCTTTGCTTCGCTGCGCGGCGGCTCGGTGGTCGGAGACCACAGCGTGATGTTGGCCGGTACCGGCGAGCGCATCACCCTGTCCCATCACGCCGAGGACCGCGCCATCTTCGCCCGCGGCGCCGTCAAGGCGGCGCTGTGGGCGCGCGGCCGCAAGCCCGGACTTTATTCGATGCGGGACGTGCTCGGCCTCAGCTGAGCGGCCAGTCTGCCAACCTGCCTATCTGGCAATTTGAAGGAGCAAACATGTCGAGAACCCTCGTGCTCGTGCGCCACGGCCAGAGCGAATGGAACCTGAAGAACCTGTTCACCGGCTGGCGCGATGTCGACCTGACCGAGCAGGGCCACGCCGAGGCCAAGGCCGCAGGCCAAAAACTCAAGGCGCGCGGCCTGAAGTTCGACATCGCCTTCACCTCGGCGCTGATCCGGGCGCAAAAAACCTGCCAGCACGTTCTCGACGCCGTCGGCCAGAGCGATCTGACGACCATCCGCGACCAGGCGCTGAACGAGCGTGACTATGGCGACCTGTCCGGCCTCAACAAGGACGATGCCCGCAAGAAATGGGGCGAGGAGCAGGTGCATGTCTGGCGCCGCTCCTACGACGTGCCGCCGCCCGCCGGCGAAAGCCTGAAGGACACTGGCGCGCGCGTCTGGCCCTACTACCTGCACGATTTGCAGCCCCATGTGCTGCGCGGCGGCACCGTGCTGGTCGCCGCGCACGGCAACTCGCTGCGGGCGCTGATCATGGCGCTGGACGGCAAGTCCGGCGAGGAGATCGTAAAGCTGGAACTCGGCACCGGCGTGCCGGTCATCTACACGCTTAACGCGGATTCGACGGTGGCTTCCAAGGAAGTGCTGGAGAACTGAGGGCTCCTTAAGCCGGCAAGCGAGCAATGGCTTAAAAAACCGCGTTGACACACATCGCTTGCCCGCTTACATGAGCCCGCACCAGCCCAGATGGCGGAATTGGTAGACGCGCACGGTTCAGGTCCGTGTTCCGCAAGGAGTGGAGGTTCGAGTCCTCTTCTGGGCACCAAATTCCCGTTTCGAACCATTCGACGGTTCAGAAACCCAAAGAAAAAGCCCGGTTCGTCCGGGCTTTTTCTTTGCCGCCAACCTCTCCTCCCGGCTAAGCGCTGAACAAACCGCTTCAAACTGTGCCGCCGGTTCGGTACGGTCGAAACCATGTCTCAATCGACCACCAACCCGATCTTCGGCGCCCGTCGCGATCAGGCGTTCCCAACGCTGGCTGACACCGACATCGACCGCATGCGCCGTTTCGGCGAGGCCAGCGACTATGCCGCCGGCGAGCGCATCGTCACGGCCGGCGATGTAGCGCCCGGCCTGATCGTCGTCCTGTCGGGCAAGGTCGACATCATCCAGGATAGCGGGCTCGGCCGTCGCGAAACGATCGTGACGCATGGTCCGGGCAGCTTCGTCGGCGAACTGGCCCAGCTTTCGGCCCGCCCCTCGCTGGTGGATGCGCGGGCCGCCGAGCCGGTGAAGGCGTTCGTCATAGCCTCCCAGAGGCTGCGCGACCTGATGGTGCAGGAGGCCAATCTCGGCGAGCGCATCATGCGGGCGCTGATCCTGCGCCGTGTCGGGCTGCTGGAAAGCGCAACCAGCGGGCCGATCATCATCGGACCCGTCGGCAATGCCGACGTCTTACGGTTGCAGGGTTTCCTGGCCCGCAGCGGCCAGCCGCACCGCGTGCTCGATTCGGACAGCGACCCCTGCGCCAAAACCCTGGTCGAGCGCTTCGATGTCGACCTCCACCATCTGCCGATCGTGCTGTGTCCGAGCGGCCGGCTGCTGCTCAATCCCGGCGAGAAGGACCTCGCCCGCTGCATCGGCCTGCTGCGGCCGATCGATGCCGACAAATTATACGACGTCGCCATCGTCGGCGCCGGACCGGCGGGGCTGGCAGCGGCCGTCTATGCGGCGTCCGAAGGTCTGTCGACCATCGTCCTCGATTGCCGGGCCTTCGGTGGGCAGGCCGGCGCCTCCTCGCGCATCGAGAACTATCTCGGTTTCCCCACCGGCATTTCGGGCATGGCGCTGATGGCGCGCGCCTACAACCAGGCGCAGAAATTCGGCGTTGAAATGGTGATACCCGACGAGGCGAAGCTGTTGAGCGCTGGGACCGACGGTGCCCGTTACACGCTTGATGTCGGCGATGGCGAGACCGTGCGGACACGCACCGTGGTGATCGCCAGCGGTGCGCGCTACCGCCGCCTCGATGTCGCCAATCTGGCGCAGTTCGAGGGGACGTGCGTGCATTATTGGGCCTCGCCGATCGAGGCGCGGCTTTGCCAGGGCCAGGAGGTGGCGCTGGTCGGTGCCGGCAATTCGGCCGGACAGGCGGCTGTCTACCTGGCCAGCCACGTGCACAAGGTGGCGCTGCTGGCGCGCGGCGGTAGTCTCGATGCCAGCATGTCGCGCTATCTGGTCGAGCGCATCAAGGCGCAGCCAAACATCGAGGTTCTGACCGGGACCGAGGTCCAAGCGCTGGAAGGCGGCGAAGGCAATCTTGCCACCGTGCGGTGGCGCAACCGCGCCAGCGGCGTGGAAACGACGCGCCCGATCCGCCATCTCTTCCTGTTCATCGGCGCCGACCCGAATACGGACTGGCTGGCGCACTGCAACGTGGCGCTGGATGCCAACGGTTTCGTGCGCACCGGATCAGACCTGGGATCGGCGCATGGGGTGATGGAGACGAGCCGCAGCGGTGTGTTTGCCATCGGCGACGTCCGTGCCGGCTCGGTCAAGCGCGTCGCGGCGGCCGTCGGCGAGGGTGCCCAGGTGGTGGCGGCGTTGCACGCCTATCTAGCGCAAGACGGCAGCCACGCCGTCGCGCCTCAATTGATCGGGAGAGTGTGATGGCGGATGAATGCAGACATGCGGCTGATATCAAGGACGTGACGCCGAGCGCGCTCGGCTGCGAGGAATGCCTGAAGAGCGGTTCGCAATGGGTGCATCTGCGGCTATGCCGCACCTGCGGCCATGTCGGCTGCTGCGACGACTCGCCCAACCGTCACGCCACCAAGCATTTTCACGCCACCCGCCATCCGATCATCGAGGGCTATGATCCGCCGGAAGGCTGGGGCTGGTGCTACATCGACGAGGCCTTTCTCGACCTCGGCGACCGCACGACGCCCCAGAACGGTCCGATCCCGCGATTCTATTGAGCCAGCGCCGGGCGCAGAGGGGCTGGAGCCCCAAGGAAAAAAGCCCGGTTTTCCCGGGCTCTTGCCTGATCGTCAGAGGACCGGATTTCGCGCTCAACCTCGCTTTGGCGATGCAGAGGCGGGCTCCTGGTTGTCCACGCTGTTCTCGTTCACCTGGAAGGCTATTCCTTCAACCTTCTTTTTCTTCAGGTCGTCATCGGTCTGCGGCTGCGGCGGGCGCTTGGGATTTTGCGCGGTGTTCTCATTCACGTCGAGGGCTCTCGTCATCATGTCCTCCATCGCTGGAAACACAATGTCCGACGCAGCATAGCGTTCCCAGCCAAAGACGCCGCTCTCGCCGAGAGGGAAACAGCCAGCGGCCGCCTTATCGCACGGAGCCTGTGACGGTCGGGTCGATCGTGCTGGGAACGGATTTGCGTTCGTTGCCGGCAAGGGCGGCTATGATCAGCAGGCTGGCCACAACCGGCACGAACAGGATGGCAACGCGGGCTTGCACGTAAAAGATGGCGCGCCATTCGTTGCGCTTGTCGGGGCTGTTGCTCATCATACTCACTTTGTCAGACCCCCCGGGCGTGACATAGCCGGGAACGGTTAAGCAACTCCTTCCGACTTTGTTAACCCGGCGGAATTGAGGCGAAGTTCCGGGCCATGATCCCCGGCTTCAGCCCAGCCCGAGGCGTCTAGCGCCTTGCCGGAACAGTGCCGCGGCATCCGGATCGAAGCGGAAGGTGCCGATGAAATCGTCGCTTGAATAGTTCGGCAAGGTCTTGCGGATGGCAGCGGCAAAGCCCTGCGCCTCGTCAAGCCGGCCCGCCAGCGCCAGGCAGTGTGCGGCGATCGCCAGGATGATGGCGTGAGCGTTGGGTCGTGCCGCTGCCTTCAGCGCCCATTCGGCCGCCTCCTCGAACTGGCCGAGCCGGACATGCGCCATCGCCCGCGCCCCCAGCATGCCGAACAGCAGCGGGTCGAACGGGCTGAGATGGCGCGAATGGTCGGACGAGCCGATCGCCGCCTGCGGGTCGCCCGACTGCGAGTGGACGAAGGACAGCGCGTAATGGCCAAGCGCGAAGTTGGGGCTGAGGTCCACCGCCCGTTCCAGTTCGAGAAGCGAACCGTCCTGTTCGCCACGCAGCCACAGCGCCCTGCCCATCGCCCAGTGCGCGGCCGGATTGTGGTCGTCGACAAGCAGGCTGTGGCCGGCGCTCTCGAAGGCCAGCGCGCTTTCCCGGTCGCGGTCGCCCCAACGCTGGAAGGCGTTCTGCCAATGCGTGAAGGACAGGCCGGCATAGGCGCGGGCAAAGGTCGGATCAAGCCGCAAGGCCATGTCGAAGAAATGCCGCGCTTGCTCGTTTTCGACCTGGGTGAAGCGGTACATGTGCCAGAGGCCGCGGTGATAGGCCTCCCAGGCGTTGAGCGAATTGGGCGCCTTGAGCATGGCGCGATTGCGCTCGACCGTTTCGATCTCGGCCGATATCGACGAGACGATGCTGTTGCCGATATCGTCGAGCAAGCCGAAGATGTCGTCGGACCGGCGTTCGAACGTCTCGGCCCAGACGATCCTGGCCGTGCGCACCTCGATGAGTTCGACGCTGACAATGAGGCGGCCCAGCGGGCTGCGCACCGTGCCGGTGGCGACATAGTCGACATTCAGCCGCCGGCCGGCATCCTCGGGTGCGATGTTCTTCTCAGCCAGCGCAAACACCGATCCGCGCGCGATGACGAAGAAATCCCTGAGCTTCGCCAGGCGCGTGATGATGTCGTGGGTAAAACCGTCGGCAAGCCCGCCGCGCACCCCGCCGGTTTCCTCGACAAACGGCATGACGGCGAGCGAGGCATGGCTCGGCTCGACCCGGCCGGTATCGCCGGGTGCGGCGACCAATTGCGATACCGCGGACAGGCCGGCCGGCGGCGCCCACTGCGAGACGGCTGGCCGTTGCTCACGCATCGCCCGCCAGGCGGCATTGACCGGTCCGAAATCGATCGCCTCCGACTGAAATAACTGTTCTGCCGCTGCCAGATGCTGCTCGGCCGCGCCGATCTCACCGCGTTCCGCCAGATTGGCCAGCAACGCCAGATGCGCGCGCGTGTCGAACGGCGCCAGCTCGACCCATTTGTCGAGATGCGCGGACACATCCGGAGTGTCAGCCTGATGGTTTGCGACAAGATGCTCCAGCACGGCGACTTGGCATGAGTGAAAACGGCGGCGTTGGGCGACCAGCCAACTGTTGAAATGCGGGCTGCGTTCGAGCTCCAGCCCGTCGAGGAAATCGCCGGCGAACAGTTTGGCCAGCGTCCCTAGCCGCTCCGCATCGAGGGTGCCGATCCCTTGCGCCGCAGCGTCGCTGACCTCCAGCGCATCGACCAGGCAATCGCCGAGGTCAAGCGCGACCGTGTCGCCTTGCGTGGAGACACGGCGGCGATCCGGCTCGTCGAGCGCGCCGCGCAGTTTGCTGAGGCACCAGCGCAGCTCGCCGCGTGGATCGTTGGGCACGTCCCACAACAGCTCGCACAGGCGACTGCGGCCGACGGCGTGCGGCGCCAGCGCCAGATAGGCAAACAGCGCGCGCAGCTTACGTGAGGCCGGCAGCGCCACCGCAACGCCGTTGCGGGAGATCGTCAGCGTTCCAAGCAGGCGCACAGACAGGCCGGTCGCTTGGCCGTCCAGTCTCGTTCGAGTGGATTCCACGTGCGTTTCCACGCCTGCTCCCACGCTGGCCTGTCGGCCCTTGCTGTATCACCGAAACCGACAAAGCGCATCCGGCGGCGTATTCCCGTGCCGGATGCCGCCATTGCCGCAATGCCGGCATGTCTGTCCTAGCGCGGCCAGGTCTCGAAACCTCGCCGCCCAACCCGCCGGTTTGTAACCGGCTTGTGATGGCAAACGATCGAGGAGATAAAAAGATGTTGCAGAAGCAGAAAATCAGGACCACCGCCGGCCGCGGCCGCCTGTTCGACAGCATTCTCGACACCGTCGGCGACACGCCGGTGGTGCGTATCAACAATCTCGGACCGGCCCATGCGAAGATCTATGTGAAGGCTGAGTTCTTCAACCCGGGCGCCTCGGTGAAGGACCGCCTGGCGCTCAACATCATCGAGGCGGGCGAGCGCAGCGGCGCGCTGAAGCCGGGCCAGACGGTGGTCGAGGCGACCAGCGGTAACACCGGCATCGGGCTGGCCATGGTCTGCGCGCAGAAGGGCTATCCGCTGGTCGTCACCATGGCCGACAGTTTTTCCGTCGAGCGCCGCAAACTGATGCGCATGCTGGGCGCCAAGGTGGTGCTGACGCCGCGCGCCGAGAAGGGTTTTGGCATGTACAAGAAGGCGGTGGAACTGGCTGAGGCCAATGGCTGGTTCCTCGCCCGCCAGTTCGAGACGGCGGCCAATGCCGCCATCCACGAGGCGACCACGGCGCGCGAGATCATCAATGATTTTGCCGGCTCGCGGCTCGACAGTTTTGTCACCGGCTATGGCACCGGCGGTACTGTCGTCGGCGTGGCGCGCGTGCTGCGGCGGGAACGGCCGGAGACACGCATCGTGCTCTCCGAGCCGGCCAACGCGCAGCTCATCGGCAGCGGCAAGGCGCAGCAGCGCGGTGCCGACGGCGCTCCCGCCGCCACCCACCCGGCCTTCGAGCCGCACCCGATCCAGGGCTGGACGCCGGATTTCATCCCCAACGTGCTGCAGGAAGCGATCGACGCCAGCCTTTATGACGAGGTGATGCCGGTTGCCGGGCCCGAGGGCATCAAATGGGCCAAGGCGCTGGCACGCCAGGAAGGCATCTTCACCGGCATTTCCGGCGGCGCAACCTTCGCGGTGGCGCGGCAGGTCGCCGAACGGGCGCCCGCCGGCGCGGTCATCCTGTGCATGTTGCCCGACACTGGCGAACGCTACATGTCGACGCCGCTGTTCGACGGAATCGAGGCCGAGATGGATGCCGACGAGATCGCCCTGTCGCGCTCGACGCCCGGCTGCCAGTTTCCGGCGGCTTGACGGAGACCCATCATGGACATGGTGCAAGAAACCCTTGGCATGACCGAGGAAACGCTTGATCCTCAGGACTGGGCCGATGTGCAGGCCCTGTCGCACCGGGTCATCGACGATGCGGTCGATTACCTACGCGACGTGCGCGACCGCCCGGTATGGCGGGAGATGCCGGCGGATGTGAGAGATGTCTTCGCGGCACCCCTGCCGCGATCGCCGGCGCCACTCGCCGCTGTCTATGACGAGGTCTCCCGGACTGTGATGTCCTATCCGATGGGCAACATCCATCCGCGCTTCTGGTCCTGGTACATGGGGTCGAGCAATTTTGCTGGCGCGCTCGGCGATTTTTTGGCGGCAATCCAGGGTTCCAATCTCGGCGGCGGCAACCACGCCGCCGGGCTGATGGACAACCAGGTGGTCAACTGGTGCAAGCAGATGCTGGGTTTTCCGGCTTCCGCCGGCGGCACGCTGGTCAGCGGCGGCTCGATGGCCAACATCATCGGGCTGACCGTGGCGCGCAACGTCAAGGCCGGCATCGACGTGCGCGAGCATGGCGTTGCCGCCATCGAGAAGCCGTTACGCTTCTATGGCTCGGACCAGATCCACTCCTGCCACCGCAAGGCGATGGAAGCGCTCGGCCTCGGCAACCGGGCGCTGCGCCGCATCCCGACCGATGCCGGCCTGCGCATGGATATCGCTGCCTTGCGCGCAGCAATCGCCGAGGACCGCGCGGCCGGATTCAAGCCGGCCTGCGTCATCGGCACGGCCGGCACGGTCAACACCGGGGCGATCGATGATCTGCGGGCGCTAGCCAAACTGGCGCATGAGGAAGACCTCTGGTTCCATGTCGACGGCTGCATAGGCGCGCTGATCGCCATTGCACCCGAAAATGCCCATCGCGTCGCCGGCATCGAATGGGCCGATTCGGTCGCGCTCGATCCGCACAAATGGCTGCACGCGCCATTCGAGGTGGGGTGCGCCCTGGTCAGGGACGCCGTCGCACATCGCAAGACCTTCGCGGTGACGCCGGAATACCTGGAATCGACCCCGCGCGGTCTCGCCTCCGGCGAATGGCTGCACGACTACGGCCTGCAGACGTCGCGCGGCTTTCGCGCGCTCAAGGTGTGGATGGCGCTGAAGGAGCATGGCGCCGACAAGTTCGGACGTCTAATCGACCAGAATATTGCGCAGGCGGGTTACCTCGCCGGGCTGATCGAGGCCGAGCCGGAACTGGAGCTGGCAGCATTGCCGACCATCAACATCGTCTGCTTCCGCTATCAGCCGGGCCTCGCCGGCGAGGCGCCGAAGGCGCTCAACACCGAAATCATGCTGCGGCTGCAGGAAGAGGGCATTGCAGCACTCTCCGACACTACCGTACATGGCCAGCATTGGCTGCGGGTGGCGATCACCAACCACCGCACCCGGCGCGAGGATCTCGACCTTCTGGTGCGTCAAGTGACGAGGCTGGGACGGCAGATCGCGGCGGAGCACCCTGCGTCTTTCTAGTTCCTGGCAGGCATGCGATTCTGGCGCCATGATTCGGGAGATCGAGACCGTGACGCTGTTTCGCATGGCTGCATTTGCTGCCTTGGTCTTCACCACGTCGTCCGAGGCCGCCGAGATGGCCTTCTTCGTCAAGAACCTGCGCAAGGAAGCGGTTGCGGTCGAGCTGTTCAGCCGCGACCGCGAAACGGTCTGGCCGGGCAGCGATCAGGTATTCCTGATCGACCCCGCCTCGCAGAAATCGGTGCCGCTCTCCTGCAATCAGGGCGAACACATCTGCTACGGCGCCTGGGTTAACGGCAACGACAGCATCTCCGCCGGCGTCGGTCCGGACAACGACCAGCCCTGCGACACCTGCTGCTTCATCTGCGTGGAACACACGACCGAGACGATCGATCTGGTACCTTAGTTCCGATATCCCCAAAATCAGTCCGGAATTGTTGCAATCGTCCCTTTAGCGGCCACGCACGGCGTGCCATGGTCGCCCCGCGGCCGGGTAGGCCGTGTCTTTCCAGGGGGTTACCATGTTTCATGCCTACGCGCGCCGCACGCTGGCCGCGCTGTCTCTCGTCATGCTGGTCGTGCCGTCGGCACATGCCGGCGACGTTACCTTTGCCATCAAGAACAGCCATCCCAATGCCATGCGCCTCGAGCTCTACAGCCAGGACCGCGACTATGTCTGGCCGGGCAACAACCAGGATTTCTACCTCAATGACGGCGAGACCAAGTCCTTGCCGATATCCTGCAACGAAGGGGAATCGATCTGTTACGGCGCCTGGGTCGACGGCGACGAGGAGACCTATTGGGGCGTCGGCCCCGGCAACAAGGAAAAATGCGAGGACTGCTGCTATACCTGCAGCGGCGGCGAGACCGAGGAAATCGATCTGGTCCCCTGACCGGTTTGCCAGCTTGACGGTTTTCCTGCTGGAGCCGTACAGCAATTCCAGGAAAAGTGTGAAGCGGTTCCGACGGGAATTGCGTTAAAACATTGCCTGCACAAATATCCAAAGCGCGCCGCGTCTGTCCGTCTGGATGCGACGCGCTTCAGGCAACAGGAGCGTAGCCATGGCCGGTATGGTCGAAAGCGACAAGATCGACGTCGGGTTCTCCGGCAAGCGCTGCATTCATTCGCGCAACTGCGTGCTCGGCGATCCGCATGTTTTCGTGCCCAACGCGCCGGGGCAGTGGATCCATCCCGAGGCGGCCAGCGTCGAGAAGATCGTCGCCATCGCCGAAAGCTGCCCCTCTGGCGCCATCACCTACATCAGGAAGGACGGCGGCCCGCAGGAACAGCCGCCGGTGGTCAACACCGTGCGCCTGCGGGAAAACGGTCCGCTGGCCGTGCATGCCGAGATCGTGCTCGACGGCGAGACGTTCTATCGAGCCACGCTCTGCCGCTGCGGCGCTTCGGAGAACAAGCCGTTCTGCGACGGCAGCCACATCAAATCAGGTTTCACCGCCACCGGCGAGCCGCCGCTGAAGGACACGCCGGCGCTGGAAAAGCGCGACGGTCCGCTCAAGGTCACTCCGACGAAGAACGGCCCGCTCAAGCTCGAGGGCAATCTGGAGATCGTCACCGGCACCGGCCATACCGTCGACCGCACGACAGTCGCGTTCCTGTGCCGCTGCGGCCACTCGGCCAACAAGCCGTTTTGCGATGGCACACATAAGAAGGTGGGGTTTGTCGGCTAAGGTGTCGATATTCAGGTGAGGCCGGCCTGCAAACGACGGTTTCCTGCGGTGCTCACGTACGAAAAGTACGCTCCGCTCCGGTTCTCGGAAGCTACCATTTTCGGCTCGGCCTGACCTGAATCTCGAAACCTTGGCGGAACTGCCAATCCCCCTTGTCGGGGGAGATCGAACTCCACCGTGGCCCAGCGCTCGCGTCTTTATCGGCCGCTCCGTATCGGCTAAGGGCAGGGAAACAAAATTTACCCAGCCGGACCACCATAAGAAATGACCGCCAAGACCAAGCCAAAGCCGCTGTTCCTCGGGATCGACACCGGCGGCACCTACACCGACGCCGTGCTGTGGTCTGAAACGGAAGGTAAGCAAGAGGGGCCGAACAAGGGCAAGGTGCTGGCCAAGGCCAAGGCGCTGACCACGCGGCATGACCTGGCAGTCGGCATTTCCGGCGCGGTCGATGCGGTGCTGCAGAAGGCCGGCACCGATCCGACCGCGATCAAGCTGGTCTCGATGTCGACGACCCTTGCCACCAACGCGCTGGTCGAGGGCCAGGGCGGCCGCGTGGCGTTGGTGATGATCGGCTTTTCGGAGGCCGACCTCGCCCGTGACGGGCTGAAGGCTGCACTCGGCACGGACCCGGTGGTGTTCTGCCCCGGCGGCCATGACGTACACGGCAATGCGGCCAAGCTCGACCTGTCGGGGCTCGAGGCAGCGCTGCCGGAACTCGGCGTGTCGGTCTCCGGCTTTGCCGTTTGCGCTTATTTCGCAACCCGCAATCCGGCGCACGAGATAGCCACCCGCGAGCTGATCCGCGAAAAGACCGGCCTGCCGGTCACATCAAGCCACGAGCTGTCGGCCAAGCTCGGCGGCCCGCGCCGGGCGCTGACGACGCTGCTAAACGCCCGGCTGATCTCGATGATCGACCGGCTGGTGGCGGCAACCGAAGGCTTTCTCGAGCAGCGCAACATCGCCGCACCCCTGATGGTGGTGCGCGGCGACGGTGCGCTGGTGTCGGCGGCGTTTGCCCGCCAGCGACCGATCGAGACCATCCTGTCCGGCCCCGCCGCCAGCCTGGTCGGCGCCCGCCACATGACCGGGCTCGACAATGCCATGGTCTCCGACATCGGCGGCACCACCACCGACGTCGCCGTGCTCGACAAGGGCCGGCCGCGGCTCGACCCGGAAGGCGCCACCGTCGGCGGCTTCCGCACCATGGTCGAGGCCGTCGCCATGCGCACCTTCGGCCTCGGCGGCGATTCCGAAGTGGCGCTGGAGGATGGTGCGCTCAACCCGAAAATCCTGCTCGGGCCCCGCCGCCTGGTGCCCTTGGCGCTGGCGGGGATGGCCCATGGCGCCGCCGTCACCGCGGAACTCGAACGGCAATTGCGTGCGCCCAATCCCGGCCGCATGGACGGCCGCTTTGCAGTGCGCACCGGCGTGCCGGACCGGCTTGCCGCCGGATTGACCGGCGCCGAAGCCCGCCTCTACGAGGCGATTGGCGCGGTGCCGCTCGCCGTCGACCGGCTTTTGACCTCCAACGCGCAGAACGCGACCTTGAACCGGCTGGTGTCGCGCGGGCTGGTGCATGTCGCCGGCTTCACGCCGTCGGACGCCGCCCATGTGCTGGGCAAGCAGGCGAACTGGGATCCGGTCGCCGCTCGCCTCGGCGCCGAACTGTTCGCGCGCAAGCGTGACGGCCGCGGCCAGCCCATCGCCGCGTCGCCGGAGGTGATCTCGGAGCGCGTGCTGGTTACGCTGACACGCTGGTCGGCGGAATACATCCTCGAAACCGCCTTTGCCGAGGACGGTCTCGATGGCGCGTCGACGGTGGCGCATGCGCTGGTGCAGCGCGCCGTCGATTCTCACCCCGGCATTGCCCGGCTGAGCGTCGCTCTCGACCGCCCTGTCATCGGCCTCGGCGCTTCAGCGCCGCTGCACTATGCCGGCCTGCCGCCGCTGATCGGCAATGAGTGCGTGGTGCCGGAGGACACCGACGTCGCCAACGCGCTCGGCGCCGTCGTCGGCCAGGTCAGGGTTTCGGCCGAGGCCCGGGTCAGCCAGCCCAAGGAAGGGCTGTTTCGACTTGCCTCGGGTGAAACCGTGCGCGATTTCCTCGATGAAGCTGCGGCGATCGCGGCAGCCGAAGCCGATGTCCGGGCCATCGTCGCCCAGCGCGCCAGGGATGCCGGCACCGACAGTGCCGAGATCGAGGTCGCGACTGAATTCCGCGTCTCCACTGTCGAAGCCCAGCGCATGTTCATCGAGGCGCATGTCGTGGCGGTCGCCTCGGGAAGGCCAAGGATTGCGGTGTAGATTCAGGTCAGGCCGGCCTGCAAATGGCGGCTTCCTGCACTTCCGGTGCTCACGTACCCAAAAGCACGCACCGCTCCGGTTCTGGGAAACCACCATTTTCGGCTCGGCCTGACCTGAATTGCGCACGCCGTATGAAGCGATGTAAATGCTCGCCCTTCACCCTAAGCTGAATTGACCCGGCAAACCTGACATGCCAAAGGCCCGCAAAGCCTTTCATCTGGAGAAGCCTGATGACCGATCGCATCGAGATCGCCGGATTGCGGATTGCCCGCGAGCTGCATGATTTTGTGGCTGGCGAGGTGCTGCCCGGCACCGGCATCGAAGCGGCCGACTTCTGGAACGGCTTCTCGGTCATTGTCCATGACCTAGCGCCGAAGAACCGGGCGCTGCTGGCAAAACGCGACGCCATACAGGAGAAGCTCGACGGCTGGTATCGCGACCATGGCGCGCCCATCGACATGGAGGGCTACAAGACCTTCCTGAAGGAGATCGGCTATCTCGTCCCGGAGGGGCCGGCCTTCAGCGTCTCCACTGAAAATGTCGATCCGGAAATCGCAGTCGTTGCCGGCCCGCAGCTGGTCGTGCCGGTGATGAATGCCCGCTACGCGCTCAACGCCGCCAATGCGCGCTGGGGTTCGCTCTATGATGCGCTCTATGGCACCGACGCCATTCCCGAAACCGACGGCGCCGGGAAAGGCAAGAGCTTCAATCCGGCGCGCGGCGCCAAGGTCGTTGCCTGGGCTAAGGATTTCCTCGACCAGTCGGTGCCGCTCACCTCGGGCAAGTGGGCGGGCGTCAACGGGCTTTCGTTTATCAACGGCATGCTGCGGCTGGGCGAGGGTGCCGGTGTCACGACACTCGCCAATACCAAGCAATTCGCCGGCTATCGCGGCGACGCCGCCAACCCTGAAGCCGTGCTCCTGGTCAAGAACGGCCTGCACATCGAGATCGTGATCGACCGCAACAACCAGATCGGCAGGACCGATCCGGCGGGGATCGCCGATGTCATCCTGGAATCGGCATTGACCACCATCCAGGACTGCGAGGATTCGGTCGCGGCGGTGGATGCTGAGGACAAGGTCGTCGTCTACCGCAACTGGCTCGGCCTGATGAAGGGCGATTTGGCGGAAGAGATCACCAAGGGCGGCAAGAGTTTTATTCGCAAGCTCAACCCCGACCGCGCCTACACCGCGCCCGCCGGCGGCACGCTGACCGTGCCCGGCCGCTCGCTGATTCTGGTCAGGAACGTCGGCCACCTGATGACCAATCCGGCGATCCTGGATCGCGACGGCAACGAGGTACCGGAAGGCATCATGGACGCGGCGCTGACGGCGTTGATCGCGTTGCACGATGTCGCGCCGAAGGGTCGCCGCGCCAACTCCCGCGCCGGCTCGATGTATGTCGTGAAGCCCAAGATGCACGGGCCGGAGGAAGTCGCCTTCGCCGTCGAGATATTCGACCGCGTCGAAGCCCTGCTCGGCATGACGAAGAACACCATCAAGATGGGCATCATGGACGAGGAGCGGCGCACCACCGTCAACCTCAAGGAGGCCATCCGCGCCGCCAGGGAACGTGTGGTGTTCATCAACACCGGCTTCCTCGACCGCACCGGCGACGAGATCCACACCTCGATGGAAGCCGGCCCGATGATCCGCAAGGGGGACATGAAGCAGGCCGCCTGGATTTCCGCCTACGAGGCCTGGAATGTCGACACCGGGCTCGAATGCGGGCTGGCCGGCCACGCACAGATCGGCAAAGGCATGTGGGCGATGCCGGATTTGATGGCGGCGATGCTGGAACAGAAGATCGCCCACCCCAAGGCCGGCGCCAACACCGCCTGGGTGCCGTCGCCGACGGCGGCGACACTGCATGCAACACACTACCACAAGGTCGATGTCCGCGCCGTGCAGGCGGCGCTGAAGAATCGGCCCAAGGCCAAGCTCGACGATATCCTGTCCGTGCCAGTCGCGGTGCGGCCGAACTGGACTCCCGACGAGATCCAGCGTGAGCTCGACAACAACGCGCAAGGCATCCTGGGCTATGTCGTGCGCTGGATCGACCAGGGCGTCGGCTGTTCGAAAGTGCCAGATATCAACGATGTCGGCCTGATGGAGGACCGCGCCACGCTGCGCATCTCCTCGCAGCACATCGCCAACTGGCTGCACCACGACGTCTGCTCGCGCATCCAGGTGATGGATTCCCTGCGGCGCATGGCGGCCATCGTCGACCTGCAGAATGTCGGCGACCCGCTCTATCAGCCTATGGCGGCCGACTTCGACAATTCCATCGCCTTCCAGGCGGCCTGCGACCTGGTGTTCAAGGGCCGCATCCAGCCCAACGGCTACACCGAGCCGGTGCTGCACGCCCGGCGGCTGGAACTGAAGGCGCGCCCCTCGGCCTGAGCCGAAGTTTCATGAGAGCCAAGGGCAGGTGCCGCCGCTTGCGTTTCCAGCCCTTGGAGGGGGCGTCACGCCGCCTGCGCCACGCGCTCCGAACTCATGCGGTAGGAAATCGCCTCGGCCAGGTGGATGCGGCCGACCGTTTCGCTGGCGTCGAGATCGGCCAGTGTGCGCGCCACTTTCAGCACGCGATGATAGGCCCGCGCTGAAAAGGCGAGCTTTTCGCTGGCGTCCTTGAGCAGCGACAGGCCGGCGGCATCAGGCATGGCGATCTCCTCGATGACCGCCGGCGCGCAATGCGCGTTGGTGGTGGCGCTGACGCCGAGCCGTTCGAAACGCTCGCGCTGGATGGTGCGAGCCCGCGCCACGCGCAGCACCACGGAAGCACTCTTCTCCGCCCGGTCGGGCCGGATCAGATCGCTGGCCGAGACCGCCGGTACCTCGATCCTGAGATCGATGCGGTCGAGCAGCGGGCCCGAGATGCGCGCCTGATAATCGGTGCGGCAGCGCTCGCCGCGCAGGCAGCGATAGCCCGGCTCACCCGCCATGCCGCAGCGGCACGGATTCATCGCTGCGACCAGCTGGATGCGCGCCGGATAGGTGACCCGATGGTTGGCGCGCGCGATCATGCAGTCGCCGGTCTCCAGCGGCTGGCGCAGCGCGTCGAGCGTCTGCGGCGTGAATTCGGGAAACTCGTCGAGGAACAGCACGCCGTGATGGGCGAGCGACACTTCGCCCGGCCGGGCGCGTATGCCGCCGCCGACCATCGCCGCCATCGAGGCCGAATGGTGCGGCGCGCGGAACGGCCGCCGGTCGGTCAGCTTGCCTTCGCCGAGTTCTCCCGCCACCGAGGCGATCATCGAGACTTCCAGCAACTCCTTCGGCGCCAGCGGCGGCAGGATCGACGGCAGCCGCTGCGCCAGCATCGACTTGCCCGATCCAGGCGGCCCGATCATCAGCATATTGTGGGCAATTAATTGACAACGGTGAAGTGTCGACCCAGATAGCGCCGATGACAAAGCGCAAAACCCAACCGCCCAGGGCGTACTCCTATATCCGGATGTCGACTGAGACCCAGCTGACCGGCGACAGCCGGCGTCGCCAGCTAGAACTGTCGGAACGGTACGCCCAGACACATGGGCTCGAACTGGTCGAGGAGTTTCGGCTAGAGGACATCGGCGTCTCGGCGTTCAGGGGGGCCAACTTGGCAGTCGAGTCGAGCCTCGGCCGTTTCTTGATTTCCGTTAAAAAAGGCGAAGTTCCGCCTGGTTCTTACCTACTGCTTGAATCCCTCGACCGCCTCAGCCGTCAAGACGTTTTCACTTCGCTCTCGCTTTTCACGGATCTGATCAAGGCTGGGATCAAGATCGTCACACTGGCCGATGACCAAGTCTACACCTCGGAAAACACAGATTTCAGCCAACTCGTCGTTTCCCTTGCGATCATGAGCCGAGCCCACGAAGAGTCTCAGACCAAGAGCCGGCGCCTAGCTGAGGCTTGGACCAATAAGCGTCGAGGAATTCGAGAGCAGAAGCTAACTTCGCTGGCTCCATCGTGGCTCGACCTTTCGTCGGACGGGACAACGTTCCGGATCAATGAAGACCGGGCGTCGGTGGTGAGGTCCATGTTCGAGGACGCAGTTGCCGGCCTGGGAACGTTCTCGATTGCCCGGCGTCTCAATCGGTCTGCCGTGCCGCCCTTTGGAAGGTCGAGGGGCTGGCAGACGTCCTACGTTTCTAAAATTCTGACGAACCGGGCCGCGATCGGCGAGTATCAGCCTCACAAGATGGTGGGCGGACGGCGCGTGCCGGAAGGAGAACTGATCAGGGACTATTTCCCCGCCGTCGTCGACGAGCAACTTTTCCTACGCGTCCAGGGGGCGCGGGCCAGTCGTCGGATGGGAGGCGCCGGCCGGAAGGGCGAGTTTGTCAGCAATCTGTTTTCAGGACTGGCGAAGTGCGCGTATTGCCGCTCGCCCATGCACTATATCAACAAGGGACCAGGGCCGAAGGGCGGAACCTACCTAGTCTGCGACAAATTCCACCGTGGCATCGGCTGCTCAAATAATTCGTGGCGGTACGATCACTTCGAGGCCTCGTTCTTGACGTTCGTGGGGGAGGTCGACCTTCGACCCCTCATGCGGGGCGACGAGGAAACCTCCAATCGCATCAGGTTCGATCAGGCCATTCATGCGCTAGACGATCGGCTGGCCAAGCTGGAACAGGAACGCAGCCGAACCTTTCAGCTCCTCCTTGACGCCGAACTGGCATCGGACTTTGTCAGGAAGGAATTTGCGCGCTACCAACGGGAAATCGAAGCTGCCTCTGCCGAAAGAGGAGCGCTGGTGGCCGAACGGCGCTTGTTCGAATCGGACGTCGCCCGGTTCCAGGAAAGCAGCCACGAGATCCGAGACCTAGTTGGGCAACTCCGGAAGCCGGATGGGGGTGGCGACATGTTTCGGTTGAGGTCCCGGGTAGCGGCCCGGTTGAAAGCGCTGGTTGATCGAGTCGAGGTGGCCGCACAAGGCATCGACCTAGGGAATGCCTCGGTCTTGCCGGCCATCGGTGAACATAGCAGGCAGTTCTCCTCGAAGGGTGGGTCACTTCCGCGTCAGTTTGCCGTGATCTTTAGAGACGGCGGTCTGCAACGCGTTGTCCAGCCAATGAAGTCTGACCCTGCCACCGGGGAAACCCAGCTTTTCCGTTCAATTGAATCACGAGATCGATGGACGGCTCGCCCGTCTGGAGAAAGCAGCCCCGGCTAGGTCGTGACGCGCCTCTGATACTCGGCATGAAGATACCAGAATTCGCCGTAGAGGCGGCGAAGCCGATGGTCGGCCACGCTGCCTTTGAAGTTCGTGTAGTCGATCGTATCCACCCTGTCAGCGAGCAACTTGACCAGCTGATTCGGTGAGGTGAAATATCGACAGGCATAATCCCGGCCTGGCGACATCACGATTTCCTGACCGGGGAATAGGCGTTCGAGGTGGGTTGGAGTCCTAGCCCTGACCACCAGGGATTCGATTCTTTCTCGATCCTGAACAATCGAGACGAAGCTATCGTTGAAGCAAATCCACATTCCGACCTCCATAAGCCGGCTAATTACATCGCCTCAATGATCCCAGACAGGGGCCCGGGCACGATTGTCTAAAGCCGTGCTGGCTGGACCTAAGATGGCGCAATGGAACGGCGTTGCCGACTCGTTGCGCCATGGGTTTAGATGCTTTTTGGCAATATTCTACCATTCTCCGGCCCAGCATTGACGGAGATCTCGATGTCGAAACACGACGCGTCGCGAAGTGTTCCCGCCATGCCGAAAGTCTGCAACTCCTATTTAGTGCCCGGATAGGTCTCGCAAAAATTTCCAGCCGGCGATCGCTTCCGGACGATACTCCATCTCTTTCGTAGCGTAACCGGCTACCCGTGCGCGGTCTCCGGGTGCGTTGCCGATTCGCTTCACCAGCATTTTGCCGCGATTGGTCACGGGCGCCGGGTAGAACCAACGCAATTCTCGTGCCGCTTCAGGTCGGAACAACAGTGCCGCGTGCATGAGAAAATGAAAGGGTGCGGCGCCGATCGGCGGCCGCACAATAAGATGGGCATGTGGTCCAGGCCGGGATTCAAAAAATGCCAGCCCGTCCATCCTGCGCTCAGGGCGCTGCTGCCATCGTCGACCAAGGTAGAATCGGTCGACCCTAGCGGCCCATTCTCTCAAAGCCGCTTCCAGCCGGGGCCGAGGAGCATCCGGCGGGAGCATCGCCACGGCGTGGAACAGCGGAGCCCCTAACGCCGCCGCCAACTCGACGAAGCTCTCCTTATAGATTCGGCTATTGCGCACGGTGACCCCCAGGGGACGACGCCGTCATTGGCGACGTCTCGCTGTCTACTTAAGCAAGGGAGCCGGCGCGCGCCATCGACCGCCGGTCATGCCGAAGAATTTAAAGTATGGCTAGGTGGGTATTCGTAGACATTTTTCAAAGTTAGCGGTTGCGCCCCATTAAAAACTGATCGACAAGGAACCGTCACCACGCCACAAAGGAGAAAACGCATGGCGGAAGAATATAGCGGCGAGATTGCTGTCGAACTGGAGAACAATACTCGCCAGCTCAATGTTGAGGAAACCCGGATGCTTCTTTTGTACTACAACATCCGACGGACAGCGACGCAGTTGATTTCGCCTGACGATGCCGAGGACGGACCGCCGATCGCTGATTTGAGAGACGGTCGAGTGCTTTTCGACGAGAAGGTGGTTGTCGACTGGGCCAAAGGCCAGGATACCGGCTTCGAATTTTACGAAAACCACCTTGACGAGATCGCGTTTAAGAAGCCGCTTTGGGCGCTAGTCTGCCAGTACGGCCCGGAAGCGAACTACTTGGGCGAGCAACTGAAGGAGTTCGGTTGTGACGTCATCCGACTGAACCCGGCCACCGCGTTGGAGTATGCCGAATCCTGCTTTGATGCGGCGCTGTTCGTTCTGGAGCCCGACCAGCTTGCGCTGATGATTCCTGCCGTGGCGATCTTCACCGACCGCAATGTGCCATGCGTCGTTGTTAAGAACGACGTGGGTTCATTTCCGGAATTTCCTGAAGCGCAGGTCTTGGCGATAGACACGATCGAACCCTTCTACGACAGGATTCAGGAACGCTCGGACGTCCTGGGCGAACGGATGCGGTTGAACCGCCGGCGACCACTCCCCTTGATCCCTGAGGTTGCGTATCTCGTTTTCCCGCGCGGCAGGTCTTAGTCCGAGGTTTCCTGTCGCTATCGCTCAATCGTCCCGGGGCAGCCAATACGCCCCGGTACAGATAGGTCGATCACTTACTTCAGCAAGTTAAAAATGAAAGGCAAGAACGATGGCACAGCGCCCACTCGTCAGGTCGAGAAGAGATAGCAAGACACGGCCCTGGAACGTTGTAGATGTCGATCGCGTTCGTGAAGCACGGCAGGCAAGGTTCTATGGTCTTCGAGTCGATGAGGAGGATCTTTCTCTCGAAGATGCGGCTAGGCGACTCAAGAAGCGTTGGGGAATATCAGCCAATGCAGATGGTCTCGAAGCGTTGCTGACTTACGGACTAGGACCCAAGTCAGGAATAAGGTGGTACCCAAATGAGCGACCAGTCGTTGCCGCTTGCGATCTCGACCGATGGGCCGAGTATCAGCTATATCGCGGCTCTAATGCCCATCCTTACTTCGATTTTGCGCCAGGCGATATCAACCCGGCTTTGCCGCAGATGCTTCAGATTGATATGAGCGGCCCGGAGCCCGATCACTTGGCCGACGAAATGAGGGCCAACGGATGGCAGGTTCATAGGGCGGCGGATTGTCTCGATTCTCTCTCAATTCTGGATATGGCGTCGTTTGATGTCGTGGCGAGCTTCATCGAAAGGGAAGAGGTCGAGCCGGCCATGCTGATGCTTCATATGCTGAACGGAACTGGCACGCCATTGATTGCGTTGCTCCCGTGGGATCGGCCCTGGCTTCGGTCGCATTTCGAAAGCCGGTGCTATTTGTTCGACAGCCTTTCGGCCTTCGAGGCGGCTGTCAATCTGACCATCGCAGGGCAGAAGACGCCTGTCAGGCTGGCGGAGCGGGCATCCATCCACGATGATTTTGAAGAGGGGGCCGGCGGCGATATGCAATGGCTGAAAGACCTTGCGTCAAAGGACTGAACCGTGTCTTGAATCCCGCAGGAGTCGAAAAACCGAGCCCTTCCCGATGCCTAGCCGGTTGGCAATAGCATCCATGCTTAAGCCCTGCGCGCGAAGTTCCAAGACTTCGCCGCCTCGCGCTTTGGAGGTCGGCTTCCGTCCTTTGTAGCGGCCTTCTGTCTTTGCCTTTGCGATGCCCTCGCGCTGCCGTTCGAGCATCATTTCCCGCTCGAACTCAGCGATGCCGCCCAGAATGTTCAGCATCAGCTTGCCGGTTGGAGTGTTGGTGTCGATGCCTAGATTTTCGATCCTGACGGCCACCTCCTTTGTTCGCAGCCGGTCAAGTATCGCCCACATGTGCCTCACAGAACGCGCCAGGCGATCCAGCTTCATCACTACAAGGGTATCGCCTTCTCGGGCAAAATCTAGCGCGGCTTCAAGCATTTCCCGCTCGGCGATTGCCGACGCATGCTCCTCGAAGATTCTTTCGCAGCCAATTCCCTTCAGATCTCTAACCTGCGCAGCCAACCCGGCCGCCTGTTCGTAAGTCGACGTGCGCGCGTAGCCAATCAGCATCGGTTCTCCGGTCCAATAGGGCTGCTGTCTTACCCTGATCCGGTCCAAAATTACATGCCGACCTTTTGAGCCAAGCCTTGAGGAATTTCCGACCGGTCCACTGCACCAAGGCCCAACGGACCATTTGGCTTACGTGGCGTTACCTGTACCTGTTGCTGATTGAGAAACCGCCGCTTGCCGAGGCGGGCAAGCATTTGCTTTAAGGGCGGCGGATCACTGATATCGCGTCTGGTTTCATCGTGGCGCTGCGGCCATACAATCCTCCGTCGTCATGACGACGCTTTCAGGCAAGGGTTCCAGGTCTGAGCCGCCAGCATGCCAGGGATGCGCGGTGCATGGCGGGGACGAAGGACTCCGTTCACGAGGGCCGGGTCCGAAGGAAACGCCATTGTTGGTTATGAAAAAAAACAACAAGGCCTTCGTCTCGACTTCAGCAGCAAATGCCCCCAAAATCGTTCCGGGGGCAGTCGTGAAAGTCGTTCCAGTTAATCAGCTATCCAGTTCCGATCTGCATGTAGACGCGATCTACCAGGGCGGCCGCAAAGGCAATGCGGGCGATGATCCGCTCCCTGCCCTCATGCGCGTCGACAGTCAGGGCGGCTTTCGCTACCGCGGCAAGGTGAAGGGCAAGCTGGAGATGCTCGTGCTGATGACGAGCATGAATGATGCGGACTGGCCTGACGATCTTGATAGTGAGACGGGCATCTTTACCTACTATGGCGATAATAAGAAGCCGGGGCGCGAGCTGCACGACACCGGGCGCGACGGCAACCTGATCCTGAAGACGATCTTCGAAGATTCTCGCGCGGGCGCAGAAGGACGAGGCGTTGTCCCGCCGATCTTCCTTTTTTCAAGCGCGGGCGTATCGCGTGATGTCAGATTTCTCGGATTGGCGGTGCCCGGCGTCAGCGATCTTGATGCCTCTGAGGAACTGGTCGCGATCTGGCGCAACGTCAAGGGCAGCAGATTCCAGAACTATCGGGCGCGCTTCACTGTTCTCGATGCGGCACAGATGTCGCGCGCATGGATCGACGGCATCGTTGCGGGACAGCCGAATCACGGGCTTGCTCCCGATGCCTGGAAGACATGGCGCGAGACAGGCAAGCGCAAGGCACTAATCGCAGGTCGTACCCTTGAGTACCGTTCGCGGGCGGAGCAGCTGCCTGATGATAAGGACGGCCAAGCGTTGATCGGCGCTGTCCGCGAGCATTTCAAGGGCCGCCCCCACGCCTTTGAGCATTGTGCCGCTGCACTTGCGCGAATGATGATTCCAGACATCGCGGGCCTGGACGTAACGCGACCATCCCGTGACGGAGGTCGAGATGCTGTAGGCCAGCTGCGTGTCGGTACCGGTCCGAGTGGGATCCTTGTCGACTTCGCCCTTGAGGCGAAGTGCTACTCGCCGCCGACCGCTGTCGGCGTAAAGGACATGTCCCGTCTGATTTCCCGTCTGAGGCACCGGCAGTTCGGTGTTCTGGTCACCACGTCATGCGTTGACCTCCAAGCGTACAAGGAGATCAAGGAAGATCAGCACCCGATCCTGATCCTATCTGCCAAGGACATCGTTGAACTGCTGCGAAGAAATGGCCGAGGCAGTGTGCCCGCCGTCAAGACATGGCTCGAAGAGGAATTTCCGAAAGAAGCCTAACTGGCTTCAGCGGCCGGCTCGGTAAGGCCGGTAGCTACAATCCCCGCGCGGTCGACAGCGAGCGCAGCTTCAAGTGCCGGCTTTGCCTGCTTCGGTGAAGGCTTCTGCCCCCAGCCGCCAGCCGCATAGCTGGCGAGTGTTCGGCAGATCGCGGCCACACGATAGTGTACCACACCGGCCTTCTGACCTTTCTCCGCCACATCGAGCCAGATCGCACCGTTGAGCTTCATGCACAGAGCTATGCGGTCGTAGTCCGCAACGGAATGCGTCGTGCCCACCGGCGCGACCATAGGACCATCTTCGGCGCTCACCGAGGCATAGGATAGCTCTGGAGGAAGCGGGTCGCTGAGAGGCGGAAGCTGGTTCTGAATTTCCTGCCAGCATTCGTCCTTCTTGTACCACTCGCTGGGGTTCTTCTGACCGGCGGACGTGCGCATGGCGATATCCATCTGCGGGGCCCAGGTTTCAATGAGCTGTTCCAGCTCCGGGCTGATGGCTTGGTGAGACCAAAGGCGGTTGAAGTCGATCCTGCCTCCCGTTCTGTGGGAGAGACCGGCCACGACATACGCTGTGATCTGCGCTCCGTAGGCCGGAAACTTCATGCTTCGGACCTTCTTCTCGGTCGCGCGGTAGAGAACCGCCAGTGCAACCAGCTTTTTGAACCATGCGTCGCCGATGGCCCCCTGAGGCTCATCCTTGAGTCGCTGCATGAAGTGCTGGAAGTTCTTCTGGCCGCCAAGGCAGACCCGGTATGGAAGTCCACCCCAGGCGGCGAGATAGCGGGCAACGTCCAGCTTGCTAAGACGCCTGTTCTTGGGCGTCTGCGTGCGGAAGGCCTGCTGTTCTGTCTTGCGGTACGCCGCCTTCTGCTCGGCTGCGATGTAGGAGCCGCGAGCCCGCTCATAGAACCAGCGGCCTTTGCCGTCGTCGAGCCACGTATTGTTAGCGATCGTCTCGATGTTCTGGTGGAAAGGATCGTTTGCCGAGAAATCGGCGAGTTGTACGGTGTTCTGGCGGTTGGCGGCCCGGGAAATGGAGGAGACCATTTCGCCGAGGTCGGCACCGCCCACTTTGATGATCTTTATGGGAACCGAGACGTTATCGAGGCTGAGACTTTCCTTGCGGCGCGCGCGGTGAAGGGAAGCCGTCGTCTGGCCGCCATTCACGATCTGAAGTCCTTTCAAGGATGTGATTTCTGTTCCGCCAGCGCCGTTGTCGGCGAGTTCGAGATCATCGACTGTTGCCACGATCCCGTTATTGAAGGCGAGGAACATGGACGGCTGTTCGACGATCGTGCGGCGCAGCTCGGCGTTGACGCTCTTCCTGCCCTGAAGGCCGAGAAATGCCCGGACGTTGAGTTCGAGCAGGCGGACACCGTAGCGCTCATAGATTTTTGAAAGGGCCTCACCGGGTAGAACTGCAAGGTACGCGTCATAGCCGCCGTCATGGCTGGGCACATGGAGACAGGAAACGCCGTCGCCGGTAAGTGCCACAAGGTCCACCACGATATCGGCCCGCGTTTCGCCTTCACCGAGGACGCGCTGAAGCCTGACGATGTCATATGCCTCGAACAGGACTTCGCGATCCCGCCACCGCGCTGAGCTGGCCAGACTGCCGACGATGCCATCGGTAAGCAGGACCACGCGAATGACGGCCAGGTCCTTAGCCTGCGTTTCGATCAGGCGGGCCAGATCGCTTGCGTCCGTGTTTGACGGCTCCAGGTCCTTTGCCAAGCCGTTAACGCACGCACTGACGAAACGAAGCACGCGCTCAATGGCCTTTGTCACATCGGCAGTCGGCAGCTTTGCTGCCGGAAGCTCGCCGCTGTAGATGGTCGTGAACAGGTCGAGGCGCGAGCGCTCTTCGTCAAAGGCGTAGCCATCGATCCGATAGAGCGCGTTTCTAACGCGGCCTTCCTGGTAGAGCGGAAACGTCGATTCAAGGTGCCCGGCATCTTCCAGTCGTTCAAGGACGAGACGAGTGAACACCTCCTGGGAGAAGGGTGCGTCCGTCGTGAGGCCTTCGTCGACCTCGGCGACGATTTCTTGTGAGAATGCCGCTACTACATCATCTGTCATGACGGGTCTCCTTGAACGAACGCTTCAAGGACGAACGCCGTATCGGTGGCAAAGCCTGCGATGGCTCGCACTTCGAGCGAGTAGGTGGCGTCGGTAATGGCGACGGGAAGATTTGCACGGATCAGCCGCGGGAAGTTCTCCTGGACCTGGTAGCTTTCGATGGTGCGAAGCTGAACCCTGGGCACAGCGCGCGCAACATCGTCATCGGGCATCAGGCCACGACTTAGAAGCGCATTCTCGAAGGCACGGCGCCGTGTATCATTCGGCAGACGGGCTGAGATATCAGAGATGAAATCCCGCAGGGGCTTTCCTTCTGGGGTCTCGATCAGCCTGACATGTATGAGATCGAGGCGGCTGAGGCCTGAAGCATCAAGCTGGTCCAGAGCAGAAATTGTAATCGTCGAAGAGGGTCCAAGCCCCGTCTTGATTTCCAGAGCATGGCCTCCGTCTACGAAGTCATGCAATCCGTCATTGGGCGCTTGCCAGGTCGAGAGGCCGTTAGCGTGGGATGAGAGTATCTGGTCGAGAATGATGAGTTCACCGATCAGGCCGACGGTTTCGGGTCTTGAGAGACCGTCGCGTCGATCGCGAAGGAACTGTCGCCAAGCGTCCAGGCGCGCCAGAAACTGATCCAGTGCATCATTGGGGTTTGCCAGTGCTGCGGCAGTAACCACGTCGGCACAGATTGTTGCGAAGAGATCGCGTCTGGAACTGTCTTCGAGCGAAAGCACCAGGAATATGCCCGTCGCGTCGGGTACGAGGCTGAGGCGCATGCCGCCGAGTTCGAAGAGAGCATCCGGACGCAGTTCCGTCTGCAGCATCAGGCAAGGTGAATTGTCGGTGGCTCGCATTGCGGCCAGGACATCGAGAGGAACCTCAGTCGAAATCAATTTGGAACGATACTGACGCGAAACTGGCGCGCTTGTTGCAAGCGTATCCCAGGCTTTGTTCAGTGCCACAAGCCAGCCGGTCATGAAACCTCGCGCTGACGGACGCTGTTGATTAGATACACGCGTTTGTCGGCTGCATCGCTATCCGGGAAGCTGACAACGACGCTGATTACGGGGCGTTCAGTCTTCTCGACCTCTGCCTTTACGGGATCGATGGGATAGATGATCAGCAAGCCGTTCTGCGGCCGCGCACCGCGGGCTTTGCGGATGAATTCACCGGAGGGGACATCCGTCGGCGGCTTGGTGCGTGTCAGCCGTTCGTTGTTGGTCATGATAAGCGCAGAATCGAATTCCTCATCGGTAAGATCGATGGCCTGATCAAGCGGGCTGAGGGCGGAGCCGATGATGAAACGGTCGCCCGGCATAGGCTTACCGTTTCTGGATTCCCGGGGCGAACGCAGGATGCACTTGATGCGGCGGTTACCGAGATCAACGGGCTCTTCATCGCCAGTGGCAAGGTAGACAGTCCAGTCTGTAAGCTCCGGGGGCGTCATCGCCAGCTGATCGCTGATGTAGGTCGCCAGCTTCTTGCCATCGACCTGCTGGCTTTCCGGGGGGAAGGTCAGGTTTTTCAGGTAGGCAGCAATGTCCTGGCCCGAAATGCCGGTCCACAGTGTGCCCGAGGCCCATTTGTTACCCGGTCCCGGACGGCGTGGATTGTCCGTTCCAGCACCGAGTGCGACGAGGAAGTCATCGGTCACCGAGGCGTTGCGTTCAATAGTCGTTGCGTCCTGGAACATGACCGTCTGGACCTTGCCCTCACCGGCGTAGCTACTCTGGTGAAGTTCGGCGTGACGCTGCTTGTTCTTCGCGGTGACTTCGAGAATGTCATGCACCGCGACCTTGAGGCCGAACTGCTTCGGCGTCGCGTTCGTGATGGACATCTCATAGAACTGGCCCCGCAGTTCCTTCTGCGCGGTCGCTACGTACCGGAACCAGTCTTCCATGTCTGAAGTCGTGAAGAGCCGGCACAGATCGGCGAACCCGCGGCGATAACCGAACCAGCGCCCCATCTGCAGAAGGCTGTCATACTGTCGCGAAATGCGCAGGAAATAGCTGACTGAGAGCCCTTCGAGCGTAAGTCCCCGAGAAAGCTTGTCACCGCCCACGGCAATGACGGAGTAACCAGTTTTCTTGTAGGCGTCGTAGTCAATGTCGGCCTTCGTCTTGCCATTGGCCGTGATGACCTGGATCTTGTCTGAGCTTTCCGGAAGCTTGGTCAGAACCTGTTCCCAGGTCACGGGCAATGTATTACGCCCATAGACCGTTGTTCTGACTTTTTCGGTCGTCGGCAGGTAGTCGAGTTCCCACACCGACTTGAGGCGCTGGAGTGTTCCGCGGTCGGCGTTGGAAATCATAGCGCGCGTTTCGAACAGGTACTTTTCTACCTGCCGGTGAACCTCGGAATGAACGTCGACGTATCGCGACACATGCACAAGCATCGAGTTGTGTTCGGTTTCCTGCCCTCTGGCGGCGCGTGCCGCGCAGGTGAGCAGGAAGGCGTCGATTGCCCGTTCCAGGCTTCTCGGAATGACATCCTGGCCGTTGAACAGGGGCTTGAGCGTCTTGTCATGCTTTTCCGGTATCCAGTTTTCTTCGGTTTGCTCAAGCGGCCGGACCAAAGGGAGGCCAGAGTTGTCCGCATCATCGTTCGTACCGAAGACCGCGGCTGGGCCGAAATAGTCATCGGGCGGCGTGAGCGAAACGATGAAGGTCGAGGGGAAGAGGTCAGGGCCGAAATTATTCGCCGATCGTTCGTCATGGATGAAAATGTTTGCAAACGGCGTTGCCGTGTAACCCACGTAAACGCGGCGCTCGAAGGACATCAGCAGGCGACGGATTTCACCGTTGACCCGTTTGGGCTCGTATTCTTCCTTGAACGTCCCGTCTTCGAGGAGCGGCTGGTCGCCCGTATCGACTGACGCCTGGTCGGATTCATCGTCGATGACGAGGACTGGGGCGGCCTTCGCAGGCCCCGGCAGCCGCGAAATCCAGCCGTTGAGGTTTTCCAGCACCTTCGCGTTCTTCTTGACGACGAAAACGCAAGGCTGGTTGACGGGAGAGAAGCTGAGCTGGTCGGCGATGCGTTGATTGAAGTCTCCGTTCGGGTCAGCCATCGTCAGGCTGTCGACTGTCAGCTGCGCGTTGAAATTACCGACGCCGATTATGCGCATCGGCTGGTTGGGCTGTCGGGTCTTCGGATTGGTGTCGTAACCCAGGAAGTCATTGTCGAAGCGCTTCTGCGTCTGCAGGCGCAGAATCTTGTGCATGCCGGCGAGGACGATGATGATCCGGTAGCCGGCGTCTGCAGCGCGGTTTACAACGCCAGCATAGCTGGCGGTCTTTCCTGATTGCACGTCGCCCACGACAAGACCGCGCCAGTCCCAGCTTCCGGGACGCTTGGGATCGTCCATTACTTCGAGGATTCTCGCAGTGCTGTCCTGCAGCTGCAGAACGGATTCTTCTGGCCATCCGTCTTCCTCAAGCTTGTTGAGGTAGCGCCGCATGAAATCTCCCGGCTGGCGTCGCTCGCCGACATACCAGGCGGCAGGTCGTAATGTGTCGATCAGCGAGAGCGCTGGCCCTTGTTCCGTGACAAAGATAGTCCACAGCAAGCGCGTTGCCGCCTCAAGCTGTTCGGGGGATATGATCTGCTTGGTGGTCAGGCTGAAGATGGGCGCATCCAGGCCGATGATCTTCGCGATGCTTTCGCGCGTGATCTCCTCGCCAGCGTCCTTTTGAATCTGCAGAATTTTCCGCGCTCTCAGAGCGAGAGCCTCGACAACATCAGCCATGAGTACCCCCCAGTCTTCTTGTTAGTTCCGTTCGCAGCTGTGTCAGGTCTCCCGGAAGATTGAGTAGAAGAGCATCGATGCGCTGGTCTGTCGTCATGCTGGCAGGCAGAGCCTTGCCTAGTTCGACGAGTTGTTCCGTCAGCTGTGCAATATCGTCGGCGTCAAGGGCGGGGACTTCGGCGCCTTCAGATTCCGACAAGTCGAGCCAGATGCGTTCCACGGGAACACTGCGCTCGATGATCGACAGTACGGCGTTAAGCGGGCGCAATCCGCCGGTCGCGGCCGCACGACATGCGACAACAACGGGATGATCCCGATTGATGCGGTACTGAATACCTTTGGCGCTCGGCACGGCCAGCCAGACTGCGGGTACATTGTGGCGCGCGCCGTGATGGTGGGGACCCCGGCCGCGGAAAGCGAACACTTCTCGAGCTTCTTCGCGGGAGCGTCCTGCGATGGCAGTCAATCGGGCACGTAGTGCGCCGGGCGGCCGCGCATGGGACTTGCGCACATCAATTCGCCAGTCGCGATCAAGCCCGGTGGGCAGGTCGACTATGATGCGAGCGAGGCGGCTCGCTTCGTCGCGCGTCCAGGTTCGAACGCCGCCGAGACCGAGCCAGCTGCCCGCGACAAGCAGGCGCTTGCCGCGATAAACGTAAAAGCCCTGCCGTGCGCCCCAGCCACCAGGGCCGCCTGCGAGTTCATAGTCCCGATCGTTTTCGAAACGGTCGCGGTGCGGAAGCACATAGGGTTTGACCGTGAACGACGCCCCCGCGTGGCGAATGCGTTCGGAGGGCATCTCCTGCGTTGAGGGATGTGTTGTTTGGAAGGGGTCCCACGCCTTGATTGCGCGTCCGTTGAGCGTGATTGAAAGGCGCGACGCATCACCGCTGATGAAGCGGTGAAAGACCATGCCGAGATGCGCGCGGATTTCTTCGATGCGCAGATAGAAGGCTTCTTTCTGGAGGCCCGCGAGACCGCTCAGTTCGTCGACCCGGTCCCAGATGATGAGGGTGCCGGACGGGCGCTGCGCGAGTTCCGCCACGAACGCAAGTGTCGGAAGCGGATCGGGCACGATCGCGATCCAGCCACGTGTGGTGATTGTGTCGACATCAAGTGTGATTGCACTAAGGGTCGCGTCGGCCTTGGTGATGACGGTCATTCGCCGACACTGCGAGAGGGAGGCGGTCTTGAGCCCCATGCCGAACCGGCCGAGGTCGGATGCCTCACGGGGACTGTCTGGTCCCTGTCCGCCGAGTTTCAATGCCTGGGCGAGGCGCGTTTCATCTATGCCTTTGCCGTCGTCGAGAATTGCGACGACGGGCGTCCCGTCATTCCATTGGAGGTCAATCTCGACGGAGCGAGCCTGCGCTGTGATGCTGTTGTCGATCAGATCGGCGAGCGCCGTTTCAGGCGAGTAACCCAGGCCTCTCAGCGACGTGATGAGGGCCGGTGCTTCCGGGGTAATCTCGATGATACGTTCAGGCGACATGTCACGCCGCCTGCCGGTCAGAAGCCTCTTTATTCTTGCCGGTTCGACTGGTCAGTTGCTCTTTGAGGACGCGGGCAACCGCGAGGCCGAGTAGCGGCGGGACGGCATTGCCGATCTGACGGAAGGCAGCATTCATCGCGCCGGCAAAGACGAAACCGTCTGGAAACGACTGGAGCCGTGCTGCTTCGCGCACTGAGACAGTCCGCTTCTGCGTGCTGTCGTAGTGAATATGCGAGTAGGTGTCCTTCCCCATGTGCGCGGTCAACGTGCGAGAGGGCTTCGACGGATCAAGCTTCCACCACTTGTTCGGAAACTTCTGCGGATCGTACGGCGGAACCACCTGCGCACGCAGATCCCTGTAGGCGTTCGACTCCTTGCTGATGTGCGTCAGCCCCTGGGCGATCAGTGCGGCCTGGAACATCTGTTCAGCAAGCGCGCGTGCCTGCGGATAGTCGGCACCGTGCTTCATGCCCGCGAAGATCGGGAAGTCACGCGGGGTTAGGCGAATGAGGTGGCCGTCGGCGCCATCGGCGGTTTCGAAGCCGGGCCAGTTCCGCATTTTCAGTGCATACGCCGACGGGCCGGTAGCCAACTCCCGATAGGGCAGAACTTCCGAGAGCTTACGGCGTCTTATGACGGCAGGATTGCTGGCGTGCTCCTTGATCCTCGGCAGGTCATCGAGCGCGGCTTTCGCGCCGACGGCGTCGGCTAGGTCCGCCGAGGGGATATGGATTTCGTGGAAGCGGTGGCTTCCGGGGTCAACATGCTTAAGGGCTACACGACGAGAGCCTTCGTACCCGCGCGGCAGATCGAGGAAGTGCAGCGGTTCCGGAAATTTCGGTGCTTTGCCCAGGACATCGGCGAGTGCGACGATGAAGAGACGCTCCCGGACCTGGGGTACCCCGTAGTACGCCGCGTTTAGGATTGTGTAACCGGTGCGATATCCCGACAACTCGAGGGTCTCGCAGATTTCCTCGGGCACGTTGTGACCACCAAAATTCAGAATGTCCGGCACATTTTCGATGAGAATGATCAGCGGCTGCGTGTCTTCGACGAATTTGAGGAAGCGGCGGTAGAGCGAAGCGCGCGGGTCTTTCTGAAACGCGTCTTCGTGGCCGGCAATCGAGCGTAGCTTGGAGCGCCCAATTCGCGCGAACGCTTGGCAAGGCAGGCCGGCGGCAAGAACGTCGAAGGACTCTGAAGCTGATGTTTCGAACCCCAGATCCTTGACCAGCTTCGCGGCCGTTACATCTTCCATATCGCGCGGCTTCGACCAAGCGTCATCAGGCTCGCGGTCGCCGCCGAAATTAAACGCATAGGTGCGCGCGGCTTCAGCATCGAGTTCGATGTGCGCTGAAAGTTCGAAGCCGGCGGTCTTCAGTCCGAGTGAGAGCCCCCCGCAACCCGAGCAGATTTCGAGTGCACGCGGGGTTGCCCCGGTCTGCAGGCGAACGAGCTTGTTTCGGCGAATCTGCTGGTGGTCGGATGCGATCATGATTCCAAATATGCCTGGAGCTTCGATTTCAAGCCAGGCAGATCATCGACCTCGCATTCCCATACGACTGCTACCTTCCACCCCAAGTCCTGAAGCTCCCCTAGCACGCGTTCGTCGCGGGCGACGTTATGATTAAACTTTCCCTGCCAGAATTCAACGTTCGACTTGGGGGAATAGCAGCACTTGCAGCCTTCGTGGCGGTGCCAGAAGCAACCGTGGACGAAGATGACTGTATTTCGCGACGGAAAGACGAGGTCGGGCTTTCCCGGCAAATCGCGGCGGTGGAGCCGGAAGCGATAGCCCATCGCATGGGCCAGCTTGCGAACGGCCATCTCGGGTTTCGTGTCCTTGCCTTTGATACGGCCCATCATGGCCGACCGTGCTGCGGGTGTGACTATGTCCATGACATGAATGATAAGCGAGATGCCGTGCTTCCTCGATCAAAAAATCGGCGCGCCGCACTCAGCTCGCTTATGTTAGCAGCCTTCCGGCCGATCAGGGGATGAAACGCACCAGCGCCTTTCCGTTAACCTCGGCGATAAGTCGCTTGATCTGGTTCTCACGGTCGACGCCAATCTGCTGCGGATCGAAAAACATGTCGAACAGGTCCCGGAGGTCGGCGAGGTCTTTCGCCTTTCGCCATGGGAAGTTCGAGCCGCCGGGCAGGAATGAGGGATACGAGACCTCTACGACCATGCCATCCAGTGGTTTGCCATCGTCACCAACGGTGTCCTCGAAGACTGGATTATTGCCGATCTTGGCGAGATGTTCCTTCGAAACCACAATCCCGGCAGGGGCGAAGTTGAGGGACACCGGGCACTGCGGCCACTGAGGTAGGGCTCTCACGTACCTACCAACGTCCATATATCCCTCGGGATCTTCAAGGATTCGAGCGACCACACGATCCCTCTCGTCAAGCAGACCTTCAAAAACGTCGACCAGTGGCTTGAACTGACGGCCAATGCCCCCGGCCGAAACAATCTTGGCTGCGCTCCTTTGGAGCAGGTCGCGCAAAGACGTGCTGTTTCGGTTCGCGGCGGCGCTCGCCGTCTCGACTTCGAAGTACTTGTCGAGATGGCGGAACAGATCCCCGAAGCCTAGCCTTGGCGGGAACGTGGCCTTGCGATCCGTGACGACAGCCTCAATCAGTCGCGCCATGCGATCGACCGGTCTCAACAGCTCAGGATTGGACGCGGACCCGCAAAAGCACCAGGTCACCGCCACGCCGAGGGCTCGCCAGTCCACATTCTCAGTCTCGACGATTGCGACGCTTCCGCGCCCTCTTGGGAGTCCGCGTCCGCTGAAGACGAGCACCATGCCGCTGAAAAAGCGGGCATAGAGCGAGCCGTCGGCCGCGAGGCGGTTCATGAAGAGATCCATTTCTTCGAAGCCGTACGTCTGCTGAACGGATGCGCACTGAACGAGGAGGGACGAATGCTCCGCAACAAAGCGAGGGGTAAAGCGGAACGGAAACTGGGGGTTGTCGATGCCGCCGCGAAGGCTTTCGATCCGCGAAAGCTGGTCCCGTATGACAAACAGCGAATGCCTGTATGTCTCATCGGTCAACGGCAGAGCCCCTTTGGGGAACGAGCTCTGGGGCTTTGCTCCCTCAAGCACCGGAGGCGCCCATGCGCGCTCGTAGGCATTCGGACGCCCCAGCGCTTCGGCAAGGTAGTGACGGCGTTTTTCCAAATCGGTCCGCGCCCATTCGATGGCGGGGAAGACAAGAGTGTCGATGTCGGGATCGTGCAGCATATGCCCCAGAATCGGTTCGGCATTCATGGCTGCCTGCGCGCGCTGCCAATAGCTGTGTAGCGAGCCGTAGCTGAGAAGGAAGTCGTGGTAGTGGCGCAACTCGTGCTCAAGCGTTGTCCCGATAGAGATCATCTCCATCCGCTGGTCGGGCGGATGCCTCTCTAGGTTCGGTCGGCCACGCTGGCCCCAAGCCTCCACGAAGTGCTCAAACTGCGCTGGTGACGCAAACCTGAGGTCGATGGAGCAAGTCCTGGTGGAGAAACCTCCGAAGTCGTGCGTCCTCATCTCAACGCGTGAACGGGAGCGCAGCCTTGATTAGTTCGGCGACCTCGTAGTCCGTCTTGCCATCGAGATCGACAGAGACCCGACCGGTCGGTGATGCGATCTCTAGCTTAGGCTTGCTAGAGTGTCGGGCCGCTGCGAGTAGGTGCCGCGCGATTACGATCAACTCGATGCCTGCGGCGATGTAACCGATCATGGTTTCTACGCTGCCGAGCTCGAAACCAAGTCGTTCGCTCTCGGTCACGGTTCCGCGGACGCGCTCGCGTTGCGTAAGGGGCAGTTCGTGGTCATCCGCCAATGCGCCTACAAACTCTGAATCGGCGATTATCGATACTTTTGGCACTTGGTTCTCCGGATTGGAATGTCGACCACTGGCATCCGCATAGATGCCGACTGTATTTGGGCAGGCCGATTGTTGAAAGCCTAATCTTAGGGTCGCGCCCAAAGTAGCCATCGATGCGCTTTCCGTTTCGACAGCTAGTGGGCCGAGGCCTAGGCAGAGCCGGAAGCTGATACGGCCAGCAATTGGCGGCGTCGCTCAACGGTCGTGCGAGAAAGCGTGCGGAATGAAAAACGAACGCTGATGAATGCATTCAAACCTATCTCAACTATTTTGCGGTTGCATTCTACTAGGCTTCGCCATAGAAGGGAACGCAACCTCTCATGCGAAAAGGATCGCTCTCGTGGATGATCAAATTCCGACTTCTCTGTTGCGCATGGCGCGCGACGATTCCAAAATCCGTCAAGCCGACTTGGCGGCATCGCTTGGCATCAGCCCCAGCGTCCTGTCGCGACTAGAGACGTCTGAATCCGCTGACGCGAAGATGGCGAAGCGGTACCTTGATGCGTTGGGGACGCCGCTCGGCAAGGAGATCGTCGAATTTTTCGCACGCAAATGGCTTCATCTCGACCGACCGGATTTCCGGCACCCCGAGCGCGAAGCCATTTGGGCTGCGGAACAGGCACTCCAGACTCTTGAGGCCTTTGAGAAGAGCGACGATTTCGATCAAATCCTGCAGAACCCGCTGACTAACCTCCGCAAGCGTTTGTCCAACGACGTCGATTTCATCCGCCATACGGAACACGGGATCGCGTTCATGGGCGAGATCGGTGTCGGCAAGACGACGGCGCTATCGTTCGTCACGAACCTTCTGGTGCCCGATGGCGAGAAGAAGACGAGCGTCTTCCCGACTGGCAGTGGCCGCACGACTGTCTGCGAGGTCGCCATCAAGATTGCACCCGCCTTCGGGATCGCCGTCGATAGCTTGGACGAGGACGAGATTCGGATGCTGGTCTCCGACTTGGTCAATGGCGTGGCGTCGGGCATGGGCGGGCTCCCGAGCGAACTGGACCGGGTCATTCGCAACATGGCCGACGTTCGCCGGGTGACGGTGCGCTCACGCAAGCCAGGGGAGAAACCCACCACCATCGACCACCTGAAGGAGCTCATCGACCGCCTTGGCGACGTCGATATCGCTATCGCCGAGGTAGTGGCACGGATGAAGCTGGAGAGCCGGACCGGTACCCAGATTATCCTGTCAAAGGAGGTCGAGGACAGCATGGATTGGCTGTCGAAAAACATTAGCCGCATCAATTATGGCCAGCATCCCGATTTTTCGGTGCCGGAGCGTATCACCGTGCTGCTGCCGCTCGAGGCGTTGCGCGAGACTCCCTACGCGTTGAGCGTAATCGACACCAAAGGCGTGGAGGGAACGACCCAGCGCGCGGACCTGATGAAGCGTATCGAGGACGAGCGCACAGTCACGGTGCTGTGTTGCTCCTTCTCCGACGCGCCAGGCAACGTACCGCTGTCGATCATGCGCAACACGGTCGATGCGGGCATTGGTGCGATCGACGACGAACGTATCTGCCTCCTCGCGCTGCCGCGCAACGATGAGGCGCTGAAAATAATCGACGACATGGGCAATCGCCCTGGTTCGGCCGAGGAGGGCTACGCAATACGCGAGGCTCAGATCGATCAGCAGTTTGCAACGGAGGGCCTTACTGCGGTCCCCGTGAATTTCTTCCACGTCGAAGCAGACTCTCCGGAACTGATATGGACTTGGCTGATTGAGCGCGTCAGCGCGATCCGCGCCGCAAAGGTAGCCCGCATCCAGCGCCACGTCGAGGCAGCGGAGACGCTCGTCACCAACGCTGATGTCGCGAAAACCCGGGAAGCCCGTACGGCTATCGCGGATACCATGCGCAAGGCCGCCAACCGTTTCCGCGAGTTGCCGCCGGTTATGCGTCCGGCCGCGTCGAATCTTGTCGCTGAGGTCAAGAATACGCACCAGAGTTCGGTCGCAGCTTCGGTTAGCCGGCACGGCGACTGGCCGCAGTTCAACGCCGCGCATATCCTCGGTCAGGGTGTACGGCGCGACGTCAACCTTCGGACGAAAGAAATCTTCGTTCGGATCGATGAAGCGATCGAAGGACTGAATGACGAATTCGGGCATCTCGCCGACGTCGGGCAGTTCCTTGAGAACCTGCGCGAAGAGTTGCAGGAGTGGCATAAGGAGGTCTTGTCGCGCGTCGCGCTTGCAGGCCGCATGCTGTATGCGCCTCATCTGCAGAGTCAGGCCGGCGCACTGTGGCAGACCTGTTACAACCGCTACGGCGCGGGCGGCGGCTACCGGGTCGATGTCTCCCAGGAATTCCAAGATCATTTCGACACGGACACCGATGCCCGTGCGACAGCCGCGAAGGTTGAGAACCAGGTCAAGGCGCTGTGGCTCCAGATCGTGGTCGAGGCCCTGATCGAGGCATCTTCGTTCTCCGAGGAAGAATGATACTTTTCTGCTCGGCTCGGCATCTGGGGCCGGGCCGAAGCTGTTTCGACGCGCTTGGAAGTCGGATGGCTGCTTCTACGCGAGCTGGACAATTGAGGCGCGACGCGTAAAAGGCAACTCTGGTCGAGAGCAGGAGGTCCGCTTTCCGGCACGTTGGTCGGTACCGGGGTCACAGCCGAGTGGAAAGGGCTTTCCGCTTAATTAGCCACACCACCAGCAGGGGTAGGCCGCCGGGTCACGCAGCCTCCGATACCTGAGAATCCGTGCCCCAGCGCCGCCTGGGCAAGAAGCGGCCATAGTGTTTGGCCACCATCTCGTGCATGTCCGGCAGCATTTTCACGAAGCACATGTCGGACCGCGCGCGCTCACCCCGAGCGAGCCGACGACCTTCGGGTGCAAGTATGGCTAGAAAGTCGACATCGCTAGTGGGTCACCCGCGGGAATAGGGGATGCCAGGGTCGGTTCGCGTCTGTGCGCGACGGCGACTGCAGGATCGGTAGCGTGTTGTTGGGACAATTCACCGGGAAGGTGACAAGTAGGCCTTGATCGCCGAAGCCTAACGGGTTCTGCGGGTAGATTAACGCGCCGAGATCACGGCAAAGCGTTTTGGCCCGCTCCTTCTCATCCTGGCTTGCCCAAATACCCAGGCCTTCGGCGAAGGCTTTCTCTCGCGGCCCCACGATATCGACGTAACGCAAGTCGAACTGCAGCCAGTCAAAGACGCCCATGGCTTCACGGACCATCTCGTCGCCGTCGGGCGTCACCGCTAGCGCCATTGCAGTCACAGGGATGCTCAGCTCTCGCAGCAAAGCCTCGTTCGCGCTTACGAAACGGCTCAAGTTCTTAGCAAGCGAGCGACCGGTTGCAACCAAATCGTCTAGGAAAAGCAAGGCCGCTGGCCGTAGTCCGGCTTCCATCTTCTCTCGCACCTGTTCGGAGAAATGGAAAGGAGCGACGATGCTCTTCGCAGCGAGCCCGTTCGTCTCTGCATAACGTGAGGTATAGAACTGGCCGCTCTTGCCTTCACCGTCAGCATAGGTGAGCAGCACGTCCGACCGGCGATCGGTGCGCTTGCGGATCACAAATGTCGGAAGCGATGGCCGAATAAAATTGTGTAGAGTTCTTAGCGCTTCTCGGATTTCTACGTCACTGTAGAAGCGCAGGCTCTGCAGTAGCTTGAATAATAGCCGCTGCTGGCGATGTCCTTCGACCTGTTCGAACCAGGCGCGCACTTCATCGCTCGTGATTTCGCGTCCTTGATAGGTAGGCCAACCTCTAACCAACGCTGCGATCTCGTTGGACTGGACAAAAGCCTCGTCCTCGGCGACCTGGACGTGGCGCGCCAATTCTTCGCCTAGGGCGTCCGCAATTAGCCGACTGCCACCGACTTCCACTAGCCAGGCGCGGAAGATTGGCAGCACGAAAGTGTATTGTCCCTGATTTTCGCGTAGCACCGCTCGGCCAACGAAATTGTGCAGCACAGGCACGATCTCGGTGTCCGGGAGCATCAGTCCATGCTTTTGCGCCAGCAGATTTTCGATGGTGATCGGCAGGTTGCGTCGTGCCGTACGGGCCACAAGCACCAGGGTTCGGCAGCGGCGCAGGATGTCCGGCTCGCGTTCGCTGACCGGCTTATGGATGCCATCCTGCCAGAGATGTGCAAACGCATTGGTGTCGAAAGTTGGCACCTGGGCCGCGATGGCAGAACGGACCTCCTGCCCTGTAACGTCCGAGTCGCGCCCGCGAACGCAATCCTCAAACACCGCGGCACACGCGATCTTGGCGAAGAAAGGATTTCCTTTGGTAACGTTGAACACTTCGGCAATCGCGTCTTCATGCCATTCAAGCACGTTGGCGCTGGGCGTCTGAACCAAAAGCCGAAAGTCTTCCCACTCGGAATCACGCGAGAAATAATCCAGTGGAACGCGGACAAACTTGTTCAGCTTCTGGCCTTGCCGATCCATTACGAACGGCATGTTCTCGCCGCCGACGAGTATCAGGCAGACGTTCTCGCAGGTCGTTAGGGCGCGGATGTTGGCGAAAAACGTCTCTGCAAGATTGCCGTGCTGGTATAGCTCAGGGTGGATCTCGTCGAACTCGTCAATGACGATCACATATTTCAGTCCGGGACGAACCTTTGCAGCGATATCGGCGAGCCGAGTGAGCGCGGCGATGCTACCGTCGAAACTGAGTGCGGGCACCTGCACTCCATCCGGGAAACTATCAATCATGAACTCGGCGATGTGCGTGCCCAGTTCGCGCAGCGAGGCCACCGGGTCGGCGTTGGCGATGGCACCCCAAAGTAGATACTTCGATTCGATCCCTGGCGCGGCCGAGTGCTCCTTCGCGAACGCAACCGCCGCCAGGGCAAGTGATGTTTTCCCAACCCGCTTCTGGCCGGTGACATAAAAAGATTCCATGGGAGCCCGGAGCATCTTGTTGCCGAGCGCCTGCACCTTGTCGACGCGCCCCACAAAGGTGTCGCCCTTTGCGACGTCGGTGCTATATGGCCGCCGGTACGTCTGAGCCTGCCAGTCGATATCACCGCGCTGAGCGTTTGCCGTCGCCATAAACTCGAGTTCCTGGCGCTCTTGACCCCCGGTCTCGTCCCATTTGACTGATACCAGGAATACGACGCCATCGGTTCCCGTCATCACCTCGCCGTTGAACACGGCCGAGAAGTCCCCGGAGGCGACGCTCCCAAGTAACAGCTCCTCGTTTGCGAACAGGAAATGTTCGGGATCAGCCTCGATCCGAACCGAAACGTTCGAAGCTATCCCGGGCCCGTGATTTCTCAAGGGGATTGAAAGCTTGATCTGGCGGCCCGCCTCACGGAAGGGGTAGCGCTTTTGCAATACGCCGCCCTCGCTCAGACGAGGGACGATCTGAGCCTTGAAGCGTCCGCGAACGGAGCTGAGGAACTTCTCCAGCGCCACGTCGGCGATCCCGAGGTAGGGTGCGAAATACCGTTTGGTCAAAAAATTGGAATGGGCTTCGCAATACGCGAGCTGATCCCCGATCGCTTGCTTGCAGTCCATCATGTTTGCCGGCAGGCTGGCCGTGTCTTTGAGCAGGCGTGCTATCTTGTTGTTGACGACCTCAAACCCGGCCCGGATCTGAGAAAGGTGCGACGGCGCGCAATAGGCCTTTACCATCGGACTGTTCAGCGTCCGCGCCAGCAGTTGGCGAGCGCCTAGAACCGCGTCGAGATCGGCCGGCAGATTGACGAACGGCGCCAGAGCTTCCTCAACGCGTCCGTGAACGGCCTTGAGTACCTCGTATTTCTCATAGGTTTGTCGCTTCTGAATAGCGCCGCTAAGACTCGCGATTTCGGGAAGGGTACGCTCAATGATTGTCACCGCAGGGCGGTCAATGGATGCCTCGCGCGTACTGCTAACCATGGCGTCGCGAGCCATGCAGCGCAATAGAGTCGCGGCCTCAAGAGATTGCATGGTGTCGCCCTGCGCCGACAGGGCATCGATCGCGTCAGCGATGCTGCCGCCTTCGGGCGGGTTTGGCAGCCGCGCGACTAGGATCTGACGCAGAATTCCGCGAGCGTCCTTCTCTCCGCCCTCGCTATCCAGAGCATCCTCGAGCTGTGCGACCAGCCGTTCAACTTTTTCGAGCTCTGAACTTTCAGTCACCAGGCGCTCCCAATGCCTCTCGATATTGATGTTAAACACGAAGAGCGAAGCCTCCTAATTAAGTCAATCCCGATACAGCCAAGTTTCGGTGCGCCAATGGTCCCGAACCGTCAAATACCGCATGAAGGGCAGTATCCCACACGACTTGCCGGGACCTGTTGGTCAATAAGCGGCCCACTCCGGTGAACGGAGACAGCGTGGTTTAATTAGCCACAACACCAACATGAATCGTCCGCCGGCAAGGGTCGCCTTTGACACGGAATACCGTTCCAGTTTCACTCGGAAGGAGCGGCGGCTTTGCACCGCCTCATTTCGGACATTGGCGAGCTGCGGAGTCGTGGTCGCGCCATGAGCCGACGCTGAGCACAAGGCTATGGTAACGTCTGATGTTGGCCGGAAGCGGAAGACCGAAAATGTCAACAATGTCTGCCAATGCGCCTACCGTCCGGTGCCAAGCTATGACCGCTGTTGTTCTCGGCGCCGCTTGTCTGCCCGCTTCAACTGATCGCGGACATACTCGGCCGATCGGCGACCGTTGGCGGTCGTGATCTTGTCATTGGCCAAAGACCCCCGTTGGCCGATTGCTGGGAGTAGCCATGTTTCAAGGCACTGTCGGCTGCGTCGATAACTTGGTCCAAGTTGTCGAGCGCCTCAAAAGTTCGTTCATGCCGCCGGGCGGCCCGCCGGATGCTGACGAACAGTCCGCCGGCCAAGCTAAGCACAAGCGGTATTGTTCCGCCGCGCATGCCGACGCCGCCGTGGTGCGAGCAAGCACCGCGCTTGCCGAGCTGGAATGCGCGCCGTCGCTGCAGGTTGTTTCCCCGCGAACAGCACCATGAACGTTGCAGAGCCAACAGCCCAGGGGCTGTTGATGAAGCGGCGATAAATTCTTCTGAGATGGCGAAGCATACGGGCAGTGCAAAATTGTTCGAATTCCGATGGCCAAGCCAAATAGCGCTACCGCCCGCGGCTAGGATGGCGCAGCCCCTCAACACGTTGCAAAGCGCCCCTAGATTTTCTGTACTACGCTTCGCGACCAAGGAGCCCTACTAGCTGGAGCCGGACCGCAATAAGGTGCTCCATGGGATGTGCCTTGCCGGGTTAAGTCCGGCTACCTACAGCCAAACAGCACCGCCGCGCCAAGCTCGTCATGATAATGTCGCCCCTGTCCAAATCTATGGTATTTTTCCAAGTAGTCGAGCAGGTCGGCCCTGATAAGGATGTCTTCCGGTATCTGCGGTACCACGACGTAGATTTTTCCCGCCTCGTCGAATTCAGGTTCCACCGTCACCCCATCGACGATTTGGTTCAAAACGGCCGTAAGTTCGGCTTTCAAATGAGAACTGGGGCTGCCGACATTAGAAAAGGCCAACCCGTTCGTGAAATCGCCCGCCGTTGGAAAAGCAGTGGCTCCGTCGGCAAGGAATATCAGCAGTTGCTGCTTAAAGTCCGCCACCGCGCTTGGGGTTCCGACCTTGAGGTTAGTCGTAGTACTACCACCGCTGTCGCGAAGGTTGATACTTTGGCCGGCAGCTGTGAATATTTGGCGATTTATTGTAATCTTCAGTTGGTTTCCAACCGTACTATCGACCGACAAGATGGTGGCCGGCGTAGGCAGGAGTTTGAGCCACGTCTCGACAATGGCCGCGCCGATTTCCCGCGCTTGTCGACCCTTCCTGAGATTCGCTCTGGGCATCGCATGCTTCTCGACACAGGACCATCTGTGAGCGTATGCGCGTTTCGCAGCTACCGCAAGATAGCTCTCGATGTGGAACAACGCCCAATTCATGTTCTTATAGACAGCGCACTGCCTTTGGGGGCATGCTGTTTCCGTAGACGTAGGAGGCTTGCTGTGGTCGTTCTACAGTTCCGTGCTGTTCTTATCGTGAGCGTCTTGGCATTGGCTGCCACTCAGAGATCGTCATTGGCAGACGAGATGCCTGCAAATGAGATCGCCGCGACATTTATTGCGCCTTACGGCGACATGCCTATGAACTCGAACAACTCGGCGGATTTTAAAGCAGAAATTCAGAAAACTGACAAAAAGGAAGTGATTTCGGTAGATTTTCCCGAAATAGGTAAAAGCTTTTTAACGCTAAAAATTACGGAAACAAGAGTTAAAGAGCTTGAATCTCAAGGCTTTGAACTTGCAGATCCATTTTCTGTTACCCTCTTTGACGCAGCTAGATGCAAAAATAATCCGAGGATAATCAAAAAGGATACCACCACCACTATCCAGGACGTTCCCGCAAACGTCTGCCGTGTGGTCGGGTCACCGGCGGAAAGTACATACGGCCCCGAGGTGTGGGTGCTAGACAGCGGAGTTGACCCGGTTGCGGTCAGTTCAAATCTTCTGAATGTGGCGACAAAGGTCGACTGTACGCAAAGCAGTTGCGTGATGGGGGCCGTGGATGATGAGCTGGGACACGGAACCATGGTCGCAGGTATCATTGGAGGAAGGACTTTTAAAGACGGATCGTCGCACTACACAGGACTGGCAGGGGTTAGCCCCAAGGTATCTCTGAATATCATTAAAATATTTGGTGATGATGTAACTGTAAGCGTCTGGGACCAACCTGTCAAAGCAATAAGATACGTCTTGGATCACGCCAAAGCTGGTGACGTTGTAAACATAAGCTGGGGAGCTAACTCTCTTGAGAGTGCAAGGACTGGCGGATACAGCAATGATATAACTTTGTTAGATATGCTATTTCATTTGATGGCGGATCGGAAACTACAAATTGTTGTGGCGGCAGGAAATGCGGAGCGAGCAAATGGCGGATGGTCGTGGGCCCAAGGGTTCACGCCGGCAAATTCTGCACCGTATACTTCGCCGGTCAGTCCTGGGGCAATATATAGTGTTTCTGCGGCTGACAGTAAATATGATCCAATGACTATGAAGTGGTCCGACAAGCTGTGGCAAGGCAGTGCATTCGGCGCTTCGTTTGCAGAACCTGGCGTCGAGGTGCGGTCCTTGTGGCTGTCGGATGATTCAAATAATCCGCAACAGAATGTGTGTTGGGGAACTTCATTCGCTGCACCAATTCTGGCTGGTTTGCTGGTTCGCGGGTCAGTGTCGCCAGGCGACCCTACGGATAGTACCTATCCTGACGCGGACACAGTTGCGTTCGTGACTGCGGGCAAGTCGGACGCTACCACACCAAAGCACCCAAAATGCAACTGACCCGAAGGGCAGCCCTGCAAGGGATTCTACTATCCTCCATGCTTCGTCCAATCGCGGCAAGGGCTAGACCGGCGGCATGCGAGCCAAAACTCCTGTTGGTATTTCTCCGGGGTGGACTCGATTGCGTTGCTGCGATCCCTCCGTTTGGGGATCCTGAATTGCTAACCCTGCGCGAAGCTCAGGCGCTTGTGAATGAGGAGGGGGCGACCGAAACACTCAAGCTGGACGGATTTTTTGCGCTTCATCCAGCACTGGCGCCGCTTCTGCCCTATTTTAATGCCGGGGAGTTGCTGATCGTCCCAGGGACGGCCATTGCGGGAGTGGAAAGATCTCATGCAGCCTCGGAATTTGCTTTGTTCGGGAGCGACTTTGACGGCCTCACCGGCTGGCCCAGACTGGCCTCGCTCGCCTTAGGGACGGAACCATGGCGGATCGGTCCGGCCGACCGATCCATCGATCTCATATCGGATTTGGCGTGGGGCAATCCGCTGCTGGACTTGGCCCTGCTTTCCCCTGAGCAAGCACAGGTGGGCGGATCGAAATGTGTGGAAGATCCGCTCGCGCAGCGAAGCTTATGCCAAGCGGCCAGGTTCACTTGCGCGGCGACCCGTGCGGCACAGGTGCTGGCAACGGAGGGCGGTCCTCGGATCGCAACGCTCGAATTGCCTGGGTTCGATACGCACATCAGCCAGGGCGTGCGTCTGGCGCGAGCATTGAAGGCCCTGGCAGACGGGCTCGTTTCGTTCGCCGAAGCGTCTGGAACGGCCTGGAACAGAACAGTTGTCTTGGTCGTGACTGAGTTCGGCCGTGCAGTGCCATTCAACGCAGACGGCGGAACCGATCACGGGACGGCCAGCGTCACGTTCCTGATGGGCGGTGCCGTTGCCGGCGGCCGAGTCGGCAATCAGTGGCCTGGGCTGGCACCCAGCCAACTTCGCGGCGGAACCGATCTTGCCGCTACGACCGATCTGCGAGCAATAATCAAGGCCGCGTTAATTGAGCATCTTCGCCTTCCCGACCGGACTGTTGCTAAGGTATTTCCGAGCGCTGCTGAACTGCCAGCGTCAATTGGTTTGTTTCGGGATGCAGGTTGATTGCCGTTAATCGGGCACGGTTGAACTATTCCTTCCATGACCGGCAGATCTCGCCGGATATCCTGCGATTGAGGGATCGTTGCGGCCGTCTTGCGGCGAGTAGCTATGCTCTGCACAAATTGTGGGACCTTGGGACATCGTCCGCTACATCTACTACGCACCGAGCGAGCCCAAGTTGTTGATCCCATTGCGGTTTCGGTCAGCCCCGCGATTATCCGAACCGCTCCATCATGTGACCCAAATTTTGGGCTTGGTGACATTATGGCTCTGTCCACAGGGTAGGTGGTGCGCGAGAGGACCTGCTGGATTACCTGGGGAAGTACCACAACAACGCACAGGGTCGGCACTATCATGAAGAGCTTGCGTCCGCGGTCCTTTTCGGCTGCCGATAGCAAACGTCAATTTCAGTCCGGCAGCCCTGCGGCGAGCAGCCCCTTGAACAGCGTGGCCCGATCCTCCTCCAGCCGATAAGGCTCCTTGGACACGAATCGACGGCAAGAAAAGCTGGGCGTACCCGCCAACACGCGAGCCGCATACGACTTTGCGTCGCTGTCCCGGCCAAGCGCCGAGCTCGAAGCGGCCATGTAGGCGGTAACCCATGCCGGCATCGTCGACGAACGGCTCAAAGCGACCAATGCCGACTCGGGCCGGCCCGCAATGAAGTGGACGATGCCGCGAAACGGCCAATACCAGGATGGTTCGTAGAGTGGATCGAGCACCTGCGCCCGCTCGAACCATTGCATGGCGCGATCCGGCTCGCCGCCAAATGTGTAGAGGGTACCGAGATAGGATACCTGTTCGGGATCGTTCGGATTGAGGTAGAGGGCCCGTGCGTAGAGTTGCGCGGCGACGTCGAAGTCTCGCAAGTGCAGCAGCACCCAGCCGAGAATGTTGAGGCAGACCGGATCGTTGGCGGAGAGCGCCACTGCCTTCTTGGCTATTGCATGCGCCTCTTCGAGCAGGGCATCGGAAGATCCCATGTCGCGAAACCATTCCAGCTGCTTGTAGTGAGCCAGCTTGGCGTAGGCACGCCCATAGGTCGGATCGAGGTCGATGGCGCGCTGATACCATTGCCTGGCTTCCGCTTCGCACGCTAGGTCGCCCAGCGGCAGGGCATTGCCGCGCAGCACGCACTCATAGGCCGCCAGGTTGGCCGGCGGCTTGCGCCGCGCCTTCTCCGCACCCGCTGCCTTGAGGCGCCCGATAACCGTGCCCACGATCTTGCGGACCAGTTCGTCCTGCACTTCGAATATGTCCTGATCGTCGCTGTCATAATGCTCGGCCCAAACGTCACCGCCGGACGTCGCGTCAACCAGTTCGCACGACAGGCGGATACGCTTCCCCATCCTGCGGATTCGCCCCGCAAGCTCGAAATCGAGCCCGATATCCGAGACCAGCTTCGGCAGTTCCACATCCTTGAGCCGCAACGAGGTATGATATGACGCGACGGACAGCTGCGTGAACCGCGTCAGCTCGGTGATGACGTCTTCCGTGAACCCTTCGCTGAAATAGGGTTCCACGCCGCCGGTGCTGACAAATGGGCGGACCAGGATCGATGGCGTGTTCGAGCCCGACGTCTCGGCGCCGATCCTCGGAGAGGGGCCGTCGGGTCTGTGAATAAGCGAGTAGACTGCCACGGGTCGGGGGATGTTCTTGAGCTGAAACTCGCCGCAATATTCGAAGGGCAATTGCAGCCCCGCGCGGACCTCCTCATGCACTTTTGCCGAAAGGCAAATGCCTCCGGGGGCCGCGATCTGTTCAAGGCGTGCAGCCACGTTTACACCGTCGCCGAACACGTCTCCGTCGCCGTCGACGATAATATCGCCGAAATTTATGCCCATTCGAAGCAACAGACCGGGCGACGATCGCTCGGGGCTTGCGAGATAGGCCTGGATAGCCACGCCACACCGGACCGCTTCGACCGCGCTGAGGAACTCCGCCACGACACCGTCGCCGGTGTTCTTGACAACGCGGCCGTCATGCCGATGAACGTAGCCTGGGACCTCGTCGTGCATCAGCGCCCGGACGCGGGTGAACGTGCCTTCCTCGTCTTCCGCCATTTGTTGCGAATAGCCGACCACATCGGCGACCACGATCGCAGTCAGGCGTCGCTTCAGGGTGCCGTTGTTTGCGGTCAATCCAGGCTTTGGGGTCAATCCATACCTCGGGTCGGACGTCCGAACGTACTTTAGCACATTTGCATGATGCTATCGCGCATGGCAGCATGTAAACTGCTGCACGAAGAGCTTCGGACGTACGACAGAGCGAAATCCGTTCAGAAGCGCTCGCAATGCGAAAGATCCGCACATTCGAGGTCTGCGTGGGGTCAAGTCTTCTTTATGGCCCGGTGGTGATCTCGGACCCATTGCTCGGCTGTCCTCTCACTGTTGCGGCCGGCCGCGTTCGCGCCGCCAGGGATGGCGATGAGAGCGCTTACTTCGTGTCTGGTTGGGGCACGACAGTCGAGCAGGCCCTGCAAGACTGCCTTTATGAGGCGGACGAGACCTACTTCGCCCAGATCATTCCCCAGGGGCGAATTCTCCGGTCGTGTGCCAATGCGATTGATGGGCGGGTCGTCGAGCCGCCCGGCGTCCTTCTTTTCAGCGAAGAGCAATATGACCGGCGGGAGGCAGGGAACCGACTGCCCCGCAACATGGTTCCGGCCCGCTGGGATAGATCCGCGCCTGAAGACTGGATCCTGAGCGACGACAAGCTCGGTACGGAGCAAGCCTGGGTGCCCGCGGGGCTGTGTTTCCTCGGATATGATCCCGGTGGCGAGGAATCATCTTTGCCGGCTGCCGACTCGAACGGACTTGCGCTGGGCATCAACCCTGAGGACGCTGCGATGAGCGCACTTTTCGAACTGATAGAGCGGGATGCGACCTCCATCTGGTGGTACAATCGACTTGTCCTGCCTCGGATCGATCCGAAGTCGATGGCAAGCGACACTGTATCTTCTTACGAGGATTGGCTTCGGCACCGAGGTCGCGAATTGCGGCTTCTGCGACTTACGTTGGATTTGGGGGTGCCAGTCGTTGCGGCAATCTCCAGCGACAGTTCCGGCCGGTATCCGGCGATGGGGTTTGCGGCAGGCGCATCGTGGTCAGCGGCTGCCACAAGGGCGATTGGCGAGCTTGCCCAATGCGAAGCGAACCTTGCTCTGCTCTCCCAACAGGCGCAGCAACAGGGAACGACCCGCTTTACGTCCGGGGCGCGGCAACTTTATCGCTGGCATCAAGAGACGGATCTTGGGCTGTGTCCATATTTGCAGGGTGGGAATAGCGGCCCTGCCTGCGCGGATGAATCACTTGACTACGCCTCATGCGTCAAACTCTGCCAAGAACGAAACCTGGGGGTATTCGCCGTCATCCTGATGCAGGACGAGCAGCGGTCTCTTGTCCGCATTTTCGCTCCGGGGTTGCGTTCGACCAAACCAAGGTTTGGCCCGGGCAGGCTCTATTCTGTTCCAGGCATTCTTGGCCTCACGCCTGCGGGCTCAATATGCCGAGACCCTTTCCCATTTTAGCGCGAAACCAAAAGCTGCTGCAAAGTCCAATTTGGGACCAACACCGGGGGGCAAGCTCTACGCTTCCGCTCCCTCAAAGCTGCCATTCCGGTGTCGGCCGCATTGCGGTCATTCCGGGGCCGCTTGGCGTTTAACGAGTGGTCTGGTCGAACGCAGTTTAATTAGCCACAATGTTAAAAGGTTGTGCCCGCCGGCGGCCGCCACTTCCAGCGCCCGCTTGGCGGTTTCCTGGCCCTTGATGTCGGCAAGGTCGGGCAGGTCGCGCGCCGAGGCGTGGATGCCGGCCTCCGGTCGAGACAGCACCTGCGTGCCGCGGAAATGATTGGCGATCGCAATCAGGCTGCGCGGCGCCAGAATGTCGAAATCCTTGCCGGCCCAGGCCGCTTCCGGCCCGCAGGCGAACGGGCAGATCAGGCCCTTGCCCTCGACGTTGGCGCCGATTGCCGCTGGCAAGGCGCCGGCCACCGCGGCAATCGTGCCGTCGAGCGACAGTTCGCCAAGCACGACGTAGCCGGCCAGCATGTCGCCCGGAATGGCGCCGAGCGCCGCCATCAGGCCAAGTGCGATCGGCAGGTCGTAATGGCTGCCCTCCTTGGGCAGGTCGGCCGGGGCAAGATTGACGGTGACCTTCTTCGACGGCATCGACAGGCCCGACGCATGCAGTGCCGCTTGCACCCGCTCGCGGCTTTCGGCCACCGCCTTGTCGGCCAGGCCGACGATATGCATGTTGACCTTGCCGGGCGCGATCATCACCTGCACGTCGACCGGCACGGCCTCGATGCCCTGGAAAGCGACCGTGCGAACCCGCGCCACCATTCGTGCAAACCCCGATATGGGCTAGCCCCAGCCCGTACGAGGCCACGAACGGCCCCGTGAGGAGACAATCACAGTTTCCCGGTCAAATCAAGAACATTACAAGAACATTCGGCCCCGCCGGTCGCGGCCGGGTTGTGCCCGGTTGAAAAAGCGGAACATGGTTAAGACAAAATGAAAACTGCTTACTTCCGCTTGTCCTCGACCGCGTCCCAGAACAGGCTGGCGATGTCGGCGCCGCCAAAGCGCCTGACTTCGCGCACGCCGGTTGGCGACGTTACGTTGATCTCAGTCATGTAGTCGCCGATGACGTCGATGCCGACGAGGATGAAGCCGCGCGATTTCAGCGCCGGCCCGATGCGGGCGCAGATTTCGCGCTCGCGCGTCGTCAGCTCGGTCTTTTCGGCACGGCCGCCGACATGCATGTTGGAGCGGGAATCGTGCTCGGCCGGCACCCGGTTGATGGCGCCGACCGGCTCGCCGTCGATCAGGATGATGCGCTTGTCGCCCTTGCGCACATCCTTCAAATAGCGCTGCACAATATAGGGCTCGCGGAACATCTGGCCGAACATTTCGAGCAGCGAGGCGAGGTTGCGGTCGGCCTCCAGCATGTGGAAGATGCCGGCGCCGCCATTGCCGTAGAGCGGCTTGATGATGATGTCGCCGAACTCCTTGCGGAAGGCGGCGACTTCGAGCGGATCCTTGGTGATCAGCGTGTCCGGCATCAGGTCGGGAAACTCGGTGACGAAGATCTTTTCCGGGCTGTTGCGCACCCAGGCCGGGTCGTTGACCACCAGCGTCTTTGGGTGGATGCGTTCGAGGATATGCGTGGTGGTGATGTAGTTCATGTCGAAAGGCGGATCCTGGCGCAGCAGCACGACATCCATTTCCTCCAGATCGGTGCGCACCTTCTCGCCCAGCGAATAATGGTTGCCCTTCTCGTCGCGCACCTGCATCTCCTCGATGCGGGCAAACACCTTGCCCTCGCGCAGCGATAGCCGGTCGGGCGTGTAGTGGAACAGCTGATGGCCCCGCCGCTGCGCCTCCAGCGATAGCGCGAAGGACGTGTCGCCGGCGATCGACACGGTGGAGATGTGGTCCATCTGGACGGCGATTTTCAGCTTCATGGCAGGTCTCCGGCGGCTCGGATGGCGACTGTCTTGCCTGTACAGGCTCACTGACCGTCTGCCAATCGCGACATTTTGAAGATTGGCATCAGACTACCGCAAGCCGCCGTGCCGATCGATTGGAGACAAGGCGAGGCTGCGCGTCATCGCTTTCTTAAGCCTTGCCGTGCAACGGTAAGCCCGAATGCGCCCGGCCGAATTGACGCAGCGCCGGGCACTCGATGGAACAACGACCAATGAACGCCGTCACCGCCATCCGCGCCTCCGCAACCAAACAGCTCGAACTCACCATTCTCATGCCGTGCCTCAACGAGGCCGAGACACTCGCGGTCTGCATCGGCAAGGCGAAGGCCTTCCTCGACAAAGCGGGCATCTCCGGCGAGGTGCTGATCGCGGACAATGGCAGCACCGACGGATCGCAGGCGATTGCCGCGCAGGGAGGCGCCCGTGTCGTCCCGGTGGCCCAGAAAGGCTACGGCGCGGCCCTTCTGGGCGGCATTGCCGCCGCCAAGGGCCGCTTCGTCATCATGGGCGATGCCGACGACAGTTATGATTTCGGCGCGCTGGATGCCTTCGTCGCGCGGCTGCGCGACGGCGCCGACCTGGTCATGGGCAATCGCTTCCAGGGCGGCATCGAGGCCGGCGCCATGCCGCCGCTGCACCGCTACCTCGGCAATCCGGTGCTCAGCTTTGTCGGCCGCCTGTTCTTCCGCATCAAGACCGGTGATTTCCACTGCGGCCTGCGCGGCTTCAATGCCGACAGCATCAGGAAGCTCGACCTGCAGACGACCGGCATGGAATTCGCCAGCGAAATGGTGGTGCGCGGCGCCCTTGCCGGCCTGCGCATCGAGGAAGTGCCGACCACGCTCAAGCCCGACGGCCGCAGCCGGCCGCCGCATCTCAGGACCTGGCGCGACGGCTGGCGACACCTGAAGTTCCTGCTTGTCTACAACCCGCGCTGGATGTTCTTCATCCCGGGCACGGTGCTCGCCGGCCTTGGCCTGTTGTTCGCGGCGCTGCTGGTGTTCGGGCCGCTGCGCGTGATCGACAATCTGTCACTCGACCTCAACACATTCGTCGCCGCCTGCTTCATGGTCGTCACCGGCGTGCAGCTCATCACCTTCGGCGCCATTTCGCGATACTATGCCGAGATAACCGGCATCCTGCCGCCAAGCAGCCGTTCCGACTGGCTGACCAGGACCATAAGCACCGATCGGCTCGCCGCCAATGCCGGCATCTGCTTTGCCGGCGGCGTCTTGTTCTTCGGCTATGCCGTGGCGCGCTGGGCGCATCTCGGCTTCGGCCCGCTGGACGATTCCGAGATCCCACGCATCGTCGTGCTGGGCCTGAGCCTGATCGTCATTTCATTGCAGGTCTTCTTCTCGGCCTTCCTGCTCGGAGTCCTGGAAATACCGGTCAAGCGGCTGAAGTCCGGCCGGGCCGGGCAATCCCGGGACCTCCCAGCCAATGAGTTGCCGACCTGTGAATCGCCGGCTAACCAACGGCCGGCGCGCGACGCATGAGCGAGGCCTCGCCGGTCTTTGTGCGGACGCGCCTGTTCCGGTTCCTGACGGTCGGCGTCGGCGCCGCATTGCTGCTGTTCGTCCTGTCGTGGCTCCTGGTGTCGCTGGGCCTTTCGCCCTTCATTGGCAGCGTCGTCGCCTATGCGATCACCTTCGTTGTCGCCTATAGCGCACAGCGTGGCTGGACATTCGGCGGCCAGCACGATCATGCCAGCGCCATGCCGCGCTATCTCGCGCTGCAGGTCGGATGCGCCTTGTTTTCGGGCCTGGTGTCGCATCTGGCGGTCACCCGTTTCGGCATGTCGGCGCTCGCCATGTCGGCGCTGATGACGGTTGCCGCAAGCACGGTGAGCTACATTCTGTCGTCGCTGTGGGTGTTTCCGGCGCGCGATTGATGCCTGGCGCCCAAAAGTGGCGCAAAATCGTCTCGCTTTACGCTTTGTGAAGCGGCCGGCGCTAGCGTGCGCCGATAGACACAGGCTGAAAGCCCCCTCCATGACCACCGCTCATACCGCGATGCTTTCCAAAGACGGGGAACGCGCCTCCTGGCGAGCGGACCTCATGCTGGCGCTGCTTGCCACGCTCGGCTTCCTTGTCGTCAACGCCTGGGCTGGATTCCCGGCGCTGAACAATGCCGGCGGCGACAATGACGATCTGCTGCGGCTGGTCGAAGTGCGCGATCTCTTGGCCGGCCAGGGCTGGTTCGACCTGCATCAATACCGGATGGGCCTGGAAGGCGGCTTCGTCATGCATTGGTCGCGGCTGGTCGATGCGCCTATCGCCGCCATTGTGCTCGCAGTATCGAGCCTGACCGGCAACACCTTGCTGGCCGAGAACGTTGCGCAGGTGGCCTGGCCGGCTCTGCTTTTCGGCCTGACCATGGTCTTCATCATTCGCGCCGCGCGCAGCTTTGCCGGCGATGGCGCGGTGCTGCCCGCCGTCATCGTCGGCGCGGCGGCGCTGTATTTCATCGGCATCTTCGAGCCGGCCGCCCTCGATCATCACAATGTCCAGCTGATGCTGACCGTCGCCAGCCTGAGTTTCCTGATCGAAGCGCCCATGCGCAGGCCGGCGGCGTTGCTTGCCGGCCTGTGCGCCGCGCTGACCCTGGCCGTCGGCATGGAAACCGCTCCCTATGTCGCCGCCATCGGCGTCTGCGTGGCGACGCTGTTTGCCTTTGACGCATCGGGCGAAAGACTGATCGCCAGGGATTTCGGCCTTGGCTTTGCCGCCGTCGCGGCACTCGTCTTCGTCGCCACCGTCCCGCTTTCGGCCTGGGGCCAGACGCAATGCGATGCCTTCTCGACGATGCAGTTCGTCGTCGCGGCTCTTGCCGGAACCGGCCTTGCGGCGATTGCCTCGCTCGAAGCGGCCGGGCGCGGGCAGCGTCGGCTGTCGCTTGCCGTGCTCGGCGTTGCGCTCGGCGCGGTCCTCCTTTTGCTGTTTCCGCAATGTCTGGCCTCGCCCTATGCCGGGCTCGATCCGCGCCTGAAGACGTTGTGGCTCGATCATGTCGACGAGGCGCAGTCGCTGTTCCAGCTTGCCGCCCACAATCCCGCCGAGCTGGCGGCGCGCTATGCCACGCCGCTGGTGGCGCTCGTGCTGATGGCGTTGCGCCCACGTCGTGGCGGCTGGCGGCGCCAGGACAGCCTCGTCGCCACGCTGCTGGTCGTGGCGTTCTTGGTCAGTGTCTGGCAAGTGCGCGGCTCGACATTCTCGATTGTCTTCGCGGTGATCCCGCTGTCGGCCTGGATCGCCAAATGGCGGCAGCGGGCCGAAACCAGCCCGTCGCGCGGCTCGGTGCTGCGGATGGCCGCAGCCTGGCTCCTCTCGGTGAACTCGCTCTGGTCTGGCGCCGCCCAGGTGGCGTCGGCGGCGCTCGCAACCGGTGTAAAAATCACCAGCGACGCCAGTGTCGGCGCGAGCGTCGACCCGTCTTGCCAGGCCAAGGCTTCGTTCGCCACACTCGGTAGGTTGCCCGATACCACCGTGCTTGCCGTCTCCAATATCGGATCGCCGATCCTGGTGTACTCGGGGCATCGCGTGTTCGCCGGGCCCTACCACCGCAACGTCGCGGGAGACCTGCTTGCGCTCGACGCGTTCCTCGGTTCCGATGCGCAAGCCAGGTCGATCATCGGCGATCATCACGTCGGCCTTGTCGCGCTGTGCCGCGGCAACTCGGAAAGCCAGCTTCTGGCCTCCACCGCGCCGGACGGTTTTCTTGCCGGGCTGATGCGCGGCAACGTGCCGGAATGGCTGGAGCCGATCGCCGACACCAAGGGCGCCTCGCTAGAACTCTACCATGTCCGGCCCAGGGGCTGAAAATTGGCCTGAAGCAAGAGCTGTACGCACCTTGCGTCGATCCCTCCGAACATGACGCGCTTTACCCGCGAATAATCGATTTGGGGATACGTTTCCTAAAGGGTTTGCTGCCAATCTGAAGCTAAATTCCGAAGTCACAAAACAGGGATACCGATGCAAACTTCGTTTGGCACCGGTCAGGCAAACAGGGAGAGCACGGATCTGGCGTTCACCGATCCGTTGACCGGGCTTGGCAACCATCGCCGCTTCTTCGACAAGGTCGATCGCCTGATAAGCGACCGTGCCGACGACCCGGCGCCGTTTACCGTCGGCATTCTCGACCTCGACGGCTTCAAGCCGATCAACGATTTGTTCGGCCACAAGGCCGGGGACGATATCCTGATCCAGGTCGCGATGCGGCTGCGCGCCTCGATGGACGGCCATTCCACCGTCTGCCGCATCGGCGCCGACGAATTCGCCTATCTCTACCCGATGGTGTTCAGCGAGGAGGCGGCGGCTGAGAAATCCCGCATGCTGATCGAGATTCTTTCGGCACCCTATGATGTCGGCGAACGCACCGCCAGGCTTTCGGCCTCGGTCGGCTGCTCGCTGTTCTATTCGGGCGATGAGACCACCGAGATCCTCATCAACAAGGCAGAGACTGCGCTCTACCACGCCAAGCGTTCCGGCCGTGGCCGCGTCGTCGTCTACACCCGCGAGATGGAAGAGGCGGCCAAGCGCGTCACCCGCATCGAACAGGCGCTGCGCCGCGCTGTCTCGGCCGGCGAGGTGGAGCCGCATTTCCAGCCCATCGTCGACCTCAACACGCGCCGCACCATCGGTTTCGAGACGTTGGCGCGCTGGACCGATCGCGATCTCGGCTCGGTGCCGCCAACGGTCTTCATTCCCATCGCCGAGGAGCGCGGCATCATCGGCCCGCTGTCGCAGCTGGTGCTGCGCAAGGCGACCGAGGCGGCCAGGAGCTGGCCGAAGGACCTGTTCCTGTCCTTCAACCTGTCGCCCTCGCAGCTCGTCGACCAGAACACCGGCCTGCACATTCTGGCGATACTTGAGCGCACCGGCTTCGATCCGCGCCGGCTGGAGATAGAGATCACCGAGACCGGCCTGATGAACGATCCGGCCTCGGCCGAGAAGATCGTCGAGGATCTGCGCCGCGTCGGCATCCGCGTTTCGCTCGACGATTTCGGCACCGGCCAGTCTTCGCTCGGCCGCCTGCGCGAATTTCATTTCGACAAGCTCAAGATCGACCGCGCCTTCGTCTCTTCCATTCTCGACGACCGCCCGTCCGAACACATCATCCGTGCCATTCTCGCCATGTGCGAGGGGCTCGGCATGGACGTGGTCGCCGAAGGCATCGAGCAGGAGGCGCAGGCCGACCGCCTCGTCCAGTTCGGCTGCGCCGGCGGGCAGGGCTATCTGTTCGGCAAACCGGTCGATGCCGATGCCACGCTTGGCTACCTCCGCGATTCCTTCCGCGGCGCCTTGCGCGCCAACGCGATCTGACCGGCTGGCTCGAAGCGGCCCCGCAATCCCTGTGGGGCAGCTGTGCGTCCGCTGCGGCGCATTGTCGTTTTGTCTGACATAAGCCCGCAATCCGTCGTTTCGCCCTTGCCCGCACGACGTGTCTGGCTAGGATGCGCGCCGGCCTGACAACAGCGCCGCGCGTCCTTCAGGACGCGCAAAGGATACTGTCGGGGTCATGCGCAGGGAGAAAAAAATATGATGCCATCGGCGCATTTTGCCGACCTCGAGGGGGCCTCGGTGCTGATCACCGGCGGCGGCTCCGGAATTGGCGCGGCACTGACCGAGGGTTTTGTGCGCCAGGGCGCCAATGTCGCCTTCATCGACATCGCCGACGGCCCCAGCACTGTCCTTGCCGACCGCATCGAGAAATCTTTCGGCCGCCGGCCGCTGTATCTCAAGACCGACCTGCGCGACGTCGAGGCCTTGCGGACCTCCGCAGCCAGGGCGGCCGACGCGCATGGCGATGTCACCGTGCTGGTCAACAATGCGGCGCTTGACGAGCGCCACGCCGTCGAAGACGTGACGGTGGAATTCTGGGACAACAACCAGGCGATCAATCTCAGGCCGCATTTCTTCACCGCGCAAGCGGTGGCGCCGGGCATGAAGCGGGCCGGCGGCGGCTCGATCATCAACTTCACTTCGACGTCCTACCTGATCAACCACCCCGACATGCCGGCCTACACCGCCGCCAAGGCCGGCATCCTCGGTCTGACCAAGGGGCTGGCCGGCAAGCTTGGCGTCGACGGCATCCGCGTCAACGCCATTGCGCCCGGCTGGGTGATCACCGAGCGGCAGAAGGAGCTTTGGGTGACCGAACAGGCGCTTGCCGCCCATGTCGCCAAGCAGTGCATCAAGCAGGTGATGCAGCCCGACGACATCGTCGGCACGGTGCTGTTCCTCGCCTCGGATGCCTCGCGCATGCTGACCGCGCAGATGCTGATCGTCGATGGAGGTTTCCTGTGAGCCCAGGGTTTGCCGGCAACGCGCCGGCGGTAGCCGTCGTCGACTGGGGCACGACCCGCATGCGGGTCTGGCTGATCGACAAGGGTGGCAAGGTCCTCGCCGAACGCCGTGGCGATGACGGCCTGATCACCGCCCAGCAAAGGGGGTTTTCGACCATTCTCGAAGGGCATCTGGCGGCCATGGCCGCGCCGCAGACGCTCCCTGTCATCATCTGCGGCATGGCCGGCTCTCGCCAGGGCTGGCTCGAGGCGCCCTATGTCACCGTTCCGGCGCCCCTCAGCGCCATCCTGGCGGGTGCGGCACGGGTACCCGGCCAGCACCGCGATGTCCGCATCGTGCCGGGCCTCGCCCAGCGCCAGATCGATGCGCCCGACGTGATGCGTGGCGAGGAAACACAGCTTGCCGGCGCCGGCCTGCCGGCCAAGGGGCGCCACCTGGTCTGCATGCCCGGCACCCATTCGAAATGGGTGCTGGTCGAGGATGGCGCGGTTGCCGGTTTCGGGACTTGGCCGACCGGCGAGCTGTTTTCGGTGCTTGCCACGCACTCGATCCTGCGCCATTCGCTCGGCGAACATCCCAAGCCGGTCACCCCTAGCAATCCATTCTTCCGCAGTTGGTGCGAAACCGCACTGGCCGAGGCCGGCGATGTCACCTCGAGGTTGTTTTCCATCCGTGCCGCGGGCCTGCTGCAGGATCTAAAAGCCGATGATGCCGCCGCTTGCCTGTCCGGCCTTTTGATCGGTGGCGAGATAGCCTCGGCCAGCCGCCGCCATGGCGCCGGCGCCGAACCTGTCGTGCTGGTGGCGTCCGGTGCGCTTTCAGCGCTTTACCAGACCGCACTCGGCCTTGCCGGACTTGAGGTCCGCACCGTCGATGCCGACGAGGCTGTGCGTGCCGGGCTCATCGAAGCGGCACGCGAGAACGGCATGATCGCCAGAACCGGAGCAGCCCGATGAGCCAGACCGCACCTTTCCCAAAGCTCAAGCGCGGCCTGGTCGCCATCCTGCGCGGACTCAAGCCGGTCGAAGCGATCGCGATCGGCCAGGCGCTGTTCGATGCGGGCATCGAGGCGATCGAAGTGCCGCTCAACTCGCCGGAGCCGTTTTCGTCGATCGCCCGGATTGTCGAAGTGCTGCCGAAAACGGCACTGGTCGGCGCCGGCACGGTGCTGACGCCAGCCGATGTCGATGGCTTGCACAAGGCCGGCGGGCGGCTACTGGTCAGCCCCAACATCGATGCCGAAGTGATGGCGCGTGCGATGCATCACGGCATGGTCACCATGCCCGGCGTGTTCACGCCCACCGAAGCCTTCCAGGCGATCCGGCTCGGCGCTTCGGCATTGAAATTCTTCCCGGCGAGCGTGCTCGGCGCCAGCGGCATTTCCGCGATCCGGGCGGTGCTGCCGGCGCAGACATTGGTCGGCGCGGTTGGCGGCGTTTCGGAGAAGGACTTTGCCGGCTACAAGGCGGTGGGGGTGACGGTGTTTGGTCTCGGCTCCAGCCTGTTCAAGCCTGGCATGAGCGTCGACGAGGTGGCTGCGCGCGCGCATGCCGCCGTCGAGGCCTGGGATGCGGTGTTCGGAGAAGCATGATGAGCGAAGCGATCGTTTCGGTTTTTTCCGACCACATCTGCCAGCTCGGCGAAGGGCCAAGCTACGATCCAGTCACCGATGGGCTGTTCTGGTTCGACATCGTCAACGGCCAGCTTCTGGAAAAGCCCGTGGCCGGCGGCGCGCTCAAAATCCACGAGCTTGGCCAGATGGCAAGTGCCATCGCCATCATCGACGACCAGCGCCAGCTGATCGCCACCGAGACCGGGCTTCATGTCCGCGATGTCGCGACCGGCACAATGAGCCTGCACACGCCGATCGAGGCCGACAATCCCGCCACCCGCTCCAACGATTCCCGCGTCCATCCCTGTGGCGCCCTATGGACCGGAACGATGGGCAAGATGGAGCAAAAGGGCGCCGGCTCCATCTACTGGTTTTTCAAGGGCGAACTGCGCCGCCTGTTTTCGGACATCACGGTCTCCAACTCGATATGCTTTTCGCAAGATGGCGGGCTCGCCTATTACACCGACACCTCGACCGGATTGTTGATGCGCGTGGACTGCGACCCGGCGACCGGCCTGCCCACCGGCGAGCCGAAAGTGTTCGTCGATCACCGCTCGTCCAACGGTTATGTCGACGGCTCGGTGGTCGATCGTGACGGCGTGCTGTGGAACGCCGTCTGGGGCGGCAAAGTGGTCAAGGCTTATGCTCCTGACGGCACGCTGCTGCGGTCCGTCGCGATGCCGGTGACACAGCCATCCTGTCCGGCCTTTGTCGGCAAGAACGCCGACCGGTTGGCGGTGACATCCGCCTGGAAGGGCAAGGACGAGAAGCAGCGCAAGCTCGATCCGCAGGCGGGCATGACCTTTCTGCTCGACATCAAGGTCAACGGCCGTTTCGAGCCGCGCGTGCTGATCGCCTGATTGAACACGGTCGGCGGTTGGTTGTCACGCAACCGTCCGACCCGGTCGGTTTCGCGGCAGCCGATTGCGCTTTTCATGCGATGGTAGGCGACGCCATCGCTGGAAAACCATGCAAATCCATGACGAGCCAAACGCCAAGACTGATCCTCGTCCACGAGCCGGAAAAAGCCTGCCACGACCGTCTCGTCGCCGACGGCCATGCACCGGAGCGTGCCACCGAAATCGCCTCCTATCTGGCGCAGTCGACCGATCTCGCCCATGAATTCGATGCGCTTGCCGCTGCTTGCCAGGCGCGCGGCCTTTCGTTCACGCCGGTGGCGCTGGACGATGCCGCGGGCGTGCTCGCCGGCGAGCATCCCGGCACGACGCTGGTCTGGACGCTGACCGACGGCATTGCCTATTTCCGGGGCAGCGCCGCACCCGCCTTGGCGAGGCTCGGCGGGCTCAAGACGATCGGCGCCGACGATGCGCTGTTTGCGCTCTGCCAGGACAAGTTCCGTTCCGGCGCGGTGCTCGGCGCGCTCGGCCTGCCGGTGCCGCAGGCCGGTCTTGCTCGCGACGGCAAATGGCTGGTCGAGCCGCCTGCATCTGCCGCCGGCTGGTTCGTCAAGCCCAACCGGCTAGGCGCCAAGATCGGCATCTGGGCGGATTCGCGCATAAACGATCTCGGCCACGCACTGGAGCTTAGCCGGCGTGTGTTTGCGGCCTATCGCGACGATGTCGTTGTCCAGCCCTATGTCGCCGGCCGCAACGTGCGCGCCAGTTTCCTCGGCCTTGTGCCGGGCGCGGGGGTCGAAGCGCTTGGCGTAGCCTTTGTCGATTCGGGCGCCGATTTCCAGACCATGGCGGACAGCCTGGCGCTCTACGGCGACACCGGCGAGGCGGCGAAGGCGGCCGGACACTATGCCGAACCGGAGCTCGTTGCGGTCGCCGACAGCCAGCCGATCGCCGACGCCAGGGTTCGCGCGATCGCCGAGCGGCTTATGAACGGGCTTGGCCTGCGCGACGTGTTTTCCATCGACCTTCGCGTCGACGCCGATGACATGGTCCACCTCATCGAGTTCGAGGTCTGCCCCGGCCTGCCTTGCTTCGATTTCCGCGCCTACTGCCGCCAGCAATGGGATCTCGAGCTTGCCGACGCCATGGCCGAAACCGCGGCCAGCCGGCTGCTCGGCCAAAACCACCATATTTGAACGGCGCGGCAGCACATCCGGAAATGCTCGGGCGCCGCCACCAAGGCGCAAGCGCCCGCGACGAGCGCCCGACATGACATGACAGCCCGAGGCGAACCCGCTATCCCGGCATTCGCTCGAATTTCTGCAACGTGGGATCGATCGTGTCCCATGCATGGCCGCGGATGGCGTATGTGACCACCTGCGGGTCGAATTGGCCGGGGTCGTCAAGGCTGGTCGCGTTGACCGCAATCAGGTCCGGCATGGCGACGAATGTCAGGTAGACCGGCGTTCCACAGGTCGGGCAGAAGGCGTGGACCTTTTCGTTGCCGCTGTCGCCTCTCACACGCCAGGTGGTCGCCTCGCCTGCAATTTTCATGTCGGCGCGCCGGCCGAAGGTCAGATAGGATCCGTGGCCGGTGCCTGCACGCTTCTGGCAGTCGAGACACTGGCAGTGGTTCTGGAAGATGGGCTCGCCGCTGGTTTCATAGCGGATCGCGCCGCATGCACAGCCACCGATATAGCGCTTGGTCATTGTCGTTCTCCACTGGCCTGGTTCTGCATGATATCGCAGGCATCAGGCCGATTTCGGCTTGGCGAAAAGGTCGATGCCGCTGCCGGTTTCGAGGAAGGATTTCATGCTGGACAGCACCGCCGGCCACCCTTGGCTGACGCCTTTCGCCATGCCGCTGCCGACTTCGAGTTCGTCATGGGTGACGGTCAGCCGCACCATGGTGTCGTATTCCTCGATGCCGAACGTCACCCGGCTGTATTGCGTGGGATCGTTGGCCTGCGAAGCGTTGGCCCAGGTGATGACGAGACGGGTCGGCGGCGAGATCTCGACGACCTTGCCGACGAGTTCGACGGTCCGCTCGTCATTGGCGCGGATATGCTCCCATGTCGATCCCTGCTTCCAGTCGGAGACGTTCTCGTGGCCCCAGTAGCGTTTCGCAATGTCAGGCCTGGTTATGGCCTCGAAAACTTTTTGCGGCGTCGATTTGATGTAGGTCACGTAGACAAAGCTGGTTGTCTCTCGGGTCATTGGTCATCTCCTTCGAGTTCTTGCTTCAGATCGTGCAACAGGCTGAGCCGCTGCCGTTCGAATTTCCGCACCCACCGCTCGTAGACTTCGTGCAGCGGCACGGGGTTGATAAAATGCAGTTTTTCCCGGCCGCGCTTGACCGTGCTCACCAGGTTCGCCGCTTCCAGCAGGTCGATGTGCTGGGTGGCGGATTGCCTCGCCATGTCCAGGTTTTCGCAAAGCTGACTGAGCGTCTGCCCGTTCTTCTCGCAAAGAAGGTCAAGCAGCCTTCTGCGTGTCGGGTCGCCCAGTGCCTTGAAAACCTTGTCAGCGTCCATCCGCCTCACTCGTTGCTTTCGAGGTGTAATATGCAGGTAAATACCTGCATGTCAACTAGCAACCAGCCCGGTCGCTTCACCTCGACTCTGGCTCGGCGGTCAATTGTTGGATGGGCCGTGCGCCGGCCATGTGGCGGTCGTTGTCGAACGGCTCCGCCCGGTTGTCGGCCAGGGCATAGTGAAACTGCCCTGGCCTTCAAGCACCAGCTGATCGGAGTGCTCGGCTTAGCGGGACGGACCTAAGGGAAGGGGACCGTCAGGACTTCGCTGACGCGCCGCCAGACTCTGATCGATCGCTTCAGATACCTTCGACGAGCACAATCTCGCCGTCGGCGACCTTCTGGCGGATGGCGACCGCGCGCTGGTATTCCGGCGAGTGGTAGCAATCGTGCGCCATGGCGAGCGATTCGAACTCGATGATGACGTTGCGTGCGCGTCCGACACCCTCGGCCAGCTCATGCGCACCGCCGCGCGCCAGAAATTTCGCGCCGAAGCGGTCGAAGGCCAGTTTCGAGGCGGCGACATACTCCTTGTAGCCTTCGGCATCGCGCACATCGACGCGGGCGATCCAGTATCCCTTGGGCATTCTTCTTCTCCCTGTTGCTTACGCTGAGCGCATTTCGGCGATGATCGCTTCGGCCGCTTCTCGTCTGTTGGCCGACGCAACAATCGGCCGGCCAACGACGAGATGGCTGGCGCCGTTGCGGATCGCCTGTGCCGGCGTCACCACGCGCTTCTGGTCGCCATGGTCGCTACCCGCCGGCCGGATGCCGGGCGTCACCACGGCCATGTCGGGCCCGACGATGCGGCGCACCGCTTCCGCTTCTGCGGCCGAGCAGACGATGCCGCCCATGCCGGCATGCAGCGCCTGTTCCGAACGCCGCAGCACCAGCGTGTGCGGGTCGTATTCATAGCCGACGTCGATCATGTCCTGCTCGTCCATCGAGGTCAGCACGCTGACCGCCAGCAGGCAAAGGCCGCTACCCCTGGCCGCCTCCACCGCCGCCGCCATCGCCTTTGGATAGGCGTGGATGGTCAGCATGGTCACGCCCATCTTGACGATGTTCTCGACGCCCTTGGCCACCGTGTGGTCGATGTCGAGCAGTTTCATGTCGAGGAAGATCTTTGTTCCGCCGCTGGCCAGTTCCCTGGCAAAGTCGAGCCCGCCGGCAAAGGCCAGTTGATAGCCGATCTTGTAGAAGGAGACGACGCCGTCGAGTTCGCGAACCGCCTGTTCGGCCTCCTGCACGGTCGGTACGTCGAGGCCGACGATCAGTCTTTCCTGCATGGATTTGGCCTTTATCGATGGGGCCTGGATGGATTCTGACCGCATGGTGTCGACGATCACGCCTCGATCCGGGTCGACAGCATGCGCGAGGTTTCGATCAGCGTGCGGCATAGGTGCTCCATCGATTTGTACAGTCTTTCGTCGCGGAAATTGCCGCCCTCGTCGAAGGCGCTGCCGCCTTCCGGCACCGAGCATTCCGGCGTCACCACCTCCATCTGGCAACGCACCAGCACGGCGCGCAGATGGTTGATGCAGCGGATCCCGGCAAAATGCCCGTTGGAGGACGAGCAGAGGCCAGCCACCTTGCCGGCCAGCGGCCTGACCGTCCTGCTGCCATCCCTGCGCACCCGGCTCACCCAGTCGATCGTGTTCTTGAGCAGCGGCGGGATCGAGCCGTTATATTCGGGCGTGGCGATCAGCAGCCCGTCATGGGCGATGACCAGACGGCCAAGTTTCAGGGCATTTGCGGGAACGCCCTTTTCCTTTTCCAGATCCTCGTCGAGGATCGGCAGGGGATAGTCGGCGAGCGAGATGCGGGTCACCTCGGCGCCTTGCATGGCGAGCTCCTTTTGCGCCACGTCGGCGGTCTTGCCGCTGTAGGCGCCGCTGCGCACCGAGCCGGCGAAGACGAGGATTTTCGGGATCACTGCCATTGGCCAACCTTGTTCCCGGACAGGTACAGCCAGAGGCTGCTCAAATCAACGCACCTGCCCAAAAATCAAAGTCGAAATTCAGGTCGCCCTAATGCGCCTCGCGCCGGTAGATCCACAGCTGCGTCGGCGGGATGTTGCGGAAGATGAAATCGAAATGCTTGACCGTGTAGTCGCCACGGCCGGCCGGGATCGGCGACATCGGTCCGTAGGTCAGCTGCACGATCGGCCGTCCTGCCGGGATGCGGTCGAGCAGGCTCTCGATATAGGCGATGCGCTGGGCCACCGGAAAATTGAGCAGCGGCACGCCGGAAACCACGGAATCGAAGATCATCCCGCTCTTTTCGCCAAGCGTGGCGTTGAGGTTGAAGGCATCGCCCTCGATGACGTTGACGCCGGGATAGAGTTGCCGCAGGTGGCGGACGAAGTCGGTGGAATATTCGACAGCGTAGAGATTTTCGGGCCGCACCCCGAGGGCCAGAATGGCGCGGGTGATGACGCCGGTGCCGGGACCGACCTCGAGCACCGGCAGGCCGGATTTCGGATTGACGATCGAGGCCATCTTGCGGGCGGTGATCGAGCTGGTCGGCACGATCGAGCCGACCGTCTTCGGCTTGTCGATCCAGCCCTTGAAGAATTTGAGCTCGTCGTCGAACTTTTCGGCAAGCGCCTTGCGCAGTCCGGGACGTGTCATGCAAGCTCTCCTCAGCACTCCCCCCAAATTACTTAACATCTGAGCGGCGCAAGGCAAGGCGCGGTCAGACGCATGTCGTGGATAAGATAAGTTTCGTCGCGTCTCAAGGTGCGACGCATTCCACGAAATCACGCGGCTTGCCTAGAATTCCCATCAGCGCTCGCCGAAGGATTCGAAGAAATCCTTCATGCGGGTGAAAAAGCCACTCGATTGGGGCGAATTGTCCTGCGAGGAGAGCTGTTCGAACTCCTCCAGCAGCTCGCGCTGGCGGCGAGTGAGGTTCTGCGGCGTCTCGACCGCGGTCTGGATGTAGAGATCGCCGACATTGGGCTGGCGCAGCACCGGCATGCCCTTGCCCTTGAGGCGGAACTGGCGGCCGTTCTGGGTGCCTTCCGGCACCTTCACCTTGGTCTGCGTGCCATCCAGCGTCGTCACCTCGAAGGAGCCGCCAAGGGCGGCCGTCGTCATCGAGATCGGCACCTTGCAGTAGAGATCGGCGCCGTCGCGCTGGAAGAATTCGTGCGGCTTGACCGCGAGGAATATATAGAGATCGCCAGACGGCCCACCGCGCAGGCCGGCCTCGCCCTCATTGGCAAGGCGGATGCGGGTGCCGTCCTCGATGCCGGCAGGGATGTTGACCGACAGCGAACGCTCTTCGGTGACGCGGCCCTGACCAGCGCATTTCGGGCACGGGTCCTTGATGGTCTGGCCGCGGCCCTGGCATTGCGGGCAGGTCCGCTCGATAGAGAAGAAGCCTTGCGTGGCGCGCACCTTGCCGTGGCCGTTGCACATCGAGCAGGTGACAGGCTGGGTGCCCGGCTTGGCGCCGCTGCCCAAGCATTCCGAGCAGGAGATCGATGCTGGCACGCGGATCTGCGCGATCTTTCCCGCGTAGGCTTCCTCCAGCGAGATTTCCATATTGTAGCGCAGGTCGGCGCCGCGCTCGCGGCCGCCCGACGAACGGCGCTGGCGCCCGCCCATCATGTCGCCGAAAATATCCTCGAAGATGTCGGCGAAGCCGCCGGCACCAAAGCCTTGCGCGCCGCCATTCATCCCACCCTGCTCGAAGGCCGCGTGGCCGAAACGGTCATAGGCCGCGCGCTTCTGCGGGTCCTTCAGCGTTTCGTAGGCTTCGTTGATTTCCTTGAACTTGTGCTCGCAGGAATGATCGCCGGGATTGCGGTCGGGATGGAACTGCATGGCGAGCTTGCGGAAAGCGCTCTTGAGCTCCTTCTCGTCGGCGCCTTTCTGGACGCCCAGCGTTTCGTAGAAATCAGCTTTCATTTTTTCCCGCAGTCCGGATGTTCAACGTCTTGATGCACATGTTGCGTCGTTTGCCGGCACGTTGTCTCGATTTAGGAGCGGTGCTGCCCGGATGCTAGGGCCGGCGCGGTTCTGTCCGTGTTTTTCAGCGATTTTTTCCGCCAGGGTTGCAAAAAAGCCCGGCCTGCGCCGGGCTTTTCGCTTTATCTTGCCGTCAAACGGTTCAGGCCGACTTCTTCTTGTCGTCGTCCTCGTCGATTTCCTCGAAATCGGCATCGACCACGTCACTGTCCTTGGCGGCATCCGCCTTGGCGTCGGCTTCCGCCGCTTCCTTCTGCGAAGCCTCGTACATGGCCTGGCCAAGCTTCATCGAAGCCTCGGCAAGCGCCTGCGACTTGGCCTCGATGTCGGCCGCGTCATCGCCTTCGGCCGCGGCCTTCAGCGCCGTGATCGCATCTGCGATCGCCGTGCGTTCGGCTTCCGAGACCTTGTCGCCATATTCCTTCAGCGACTTCTCGGACGAATGCACCAGCGCCTCGGCCTGGTTGCGGGCCTCGACCACGGCACGCCGCTTCTTGTCGCTCTCGGCATTGGCCTCGGCGTCCTTGACCATCTTCTCGATGTCGGCGTCCGAAAGGCCACCCGATGCCTGGATGCGGATCTGGTGCTCCTTGCCGGTGCCCTTGTCCTTCGCCGAAACGTTGACGATGCCGTTGGCGTCGATGTCGAAGGTGACCTCGATCTGCGGCACGCCGCGCGGCGCCGGCGGGATGCCGACCAGGTCGAACTGGCCAAGCGCCTTGTTGTCGGCGGCCATTTCACGCTCGCCCTGGAAGACGCGGATGGTCACCGCGGACTGGCTGTCCTCGGCCGTCGAGAACACCTGGCTCTTCTTGGTCGGGATCGTCGTGTTGCGCTCGATCAGCCGCGTGAACACGCCACCCAGCGTCTCGATGCCGAGCGACAGCGGCGTCACGTCGAGCAACAGCACGTCCTTGACGTCGCCCTGCAGCACGCCGGCCTGGATGGCGGCGCCGAGAGCGACGACCTCATCCGGATTGACGCCCTTGTGCGGCTCCTTGCCGAAGAACTGCTTAACGATCTCCTGGATCTTGGGCATGCGGGTCATGCCGCCGACCAGGACGACTTCGTCGATTTCGCCAGCCTTCAGGCCGGCATCCTTGAGCGCCGCCTTGCAAGGGTCGATGGTGCGCTGGACGAGGTCGTCGACCAGCTGCTCGAACTTGGCGCGCGTCAGCTTCAGCGTCAGGTGCTTCGGCCCGGTCGCATCGGCGGTGATGAAGGGCAGGTTGATCTCGGTCTGCGTCGTCGACGAGAGCTCGATCTTGGCCTTTTCAGCCGCCTCCTTGAGGCGCTGCAGTGCCAGCTTGTCGTTCTTCAGGTCGATGCCCTGTTCCTTCTTGAACTCGGCCGCCAGATACTCGACCAGGCGCATGTCGAAGTCCTCGCCGCCGAGGAAGGTGTCGCCATTGGTCGACTTCACCTCGAACACGCCGTCACCGATCTCGAGCACCGAAATGTCGAACGTGCCGCCGCCAAGGTCATAGACGGCAATGGTCTTGCCATCCTTCTTGTCGAGGCCGTAGGCGAGCGCGGCCGCGGTCGGCTCGTTGATGATGCGCAGCACTTCCAGCCCGGCGATCTTGCCGGCGTCCTTGGTTGCCTGACGCTGGGCGTCGTTGAAATAGGCCGGAACGGTGATGACCGCCTTCTCGACCTTCTCGCCGAGATAGGCTTCCGCCGTTTCCTTCATCTTCTGCAGGATCATGGCCGAGATCTGGCTGGGCGACTGCTTCTTGTCGCCGGCCTCGACCCAGGCATCGCCATTGTCGCCCTTGACGATCTTGTAGGGGACAAGCTTCTTGTCCTTCTCCGTCACCGGATCGTCATAGCGGCGGCCGATCAGGCGCTTGACCGCGAAGATGGTGTTTTCAGGATTGGTGACCGCCTGGCGCTTGGCCGGCTGGCCGACGAGACGTTCGCCGTCGCCGCTGAAGGCGACGATGGAAGGCGTCGTGCGCGCGCCTTCCGCATTCTCGATCACCTTCGGCTCTTTGCCATCCATGATGGCGATACAGGAGTTGGTGGTGCCGAGATCGATACCGATTACTTTTGCCATTTTTCTAGTCTCTCCGCTAAGCAGGCTCTCAGGACCCGTACAGGCGTTCCGACGAAAGCCCCTGTTCACAAGAAATTCCGTTCCGGCAACCGGCATTCCGGCGCCGAACGGCTTGGCGCGTATATAAGAACAGGCAGCATCGCGCGCAAGCATTCTGCGCAAGGCTTCCATGAACCTTTCCACCTCAGCCCGCGACTGATGTCCAGGTGCCGCATTGTGCGGCCCGGAAAGGAAGCCCCCATGACCATTAACCCAGAGGCTCTGAGGTCTCCGGGAACAACAGGAACTCGGCGCGACCACCGCCTTCGAGACGAGGTCGACGCCCTGGGCTTCCTGTTGATTCCGTTGACCCTGCGTAAGAGCAGGCGTATCGTCAAGATGAGGAAAGCAGACAATTCGATCAGGGAAGAACGTGCCGGACCACCGCGCCTTGCCCTGGTTTGCGCGGTAACGCCGGATGTTTCTCCCGTGGCTAACGGGGGTAGCTTCATGTCTCGCGTCCGCGGCACGTTCGTGTCTTCTCTCAACTGCGGCCTGCGCCGCGCCATGCATCCGGGAGGATTGCTGGCGCTGGCACTCACTGCCGGCCTTTGGCTGGGTGACGCAGCACGGGCGCAGGACACCCAGATCATCTATCCCGGCTCGATGGCGGTAACCGGATTTTCCGGCACCATCATTCCCAATTTCGACGAGGGCCTGCCGCCCGGTGTCGATCCGGTCGACGAAACCTTCATCGACACCACGCGCGCCACCTTGCGCGTGTTCGACGTCTCGCATCTCGGCGGGCCGGCCGCCGGCCAGCTCGTCTCCACGCCGCCGCCCTTCGAGGTGACGGCCGAACAGATCGGCCAGGTGTTCGGCCTCACCTATGATGACGGCGTGCGCGACGGTGTTCCGTCGGGCGTTCCCAATCTCTATGCCGGCGCCACCTCGCTGCACGGCATCCGTATCGTCACCCCGGATGCCGATAGCGATGGAAGGCCGGAGCGGCAGCGCCGCGGTGCGGCCGGCGCCACCTTCATGGATGGCCAGTTCGGCACTGAGAACGGCGGCGGGCCAGGCGCCATCTGGAAGATCGACGGCATCACCGGCCAGGTCTCCAAGTTTGCCGACATCGACACCAACAGCGGTCCCGGCATCGGCAACCTCACCTTCGATCCCATCCACCGCCAGTTCTTCGCTTCCGACCTCGACACCGGCCTGATCCATCGCATCGACGCCGAAGGCAGGCTGATCGACAGCTTCGACCATGGCGTTGCCGGGCGTCCGGCGCACGGACTGGCTCCGATCGCCGACGATGGTTCGGTGATGGACATACAGGGCGCCGCCTTTGATAGCGAAGACCCCGACAGCTGGGGCTACACGCAGGACGAGCGCCGCGTCTGGGGCGTCTCCTATCACGGCGGCCGGCTCTATTACTCGGTCGGCGAAAAGTCGGAAATCTGGTCGGTGGGCATTGCCCGCGACGGCACCTTCGCCGGCGACCCGCGCTGGGAACTGACGGTCAAGGCCGACAAGGACTACGCCGTCACCGACATCGCCTTCGACAACAGCGGCTTCATGTACCTGGCCCAGCGCGGCCCGGTCGAAAACCGCTACGATTACAGCCAGTTCGCCGATTCCGGCAAGGGTGAGGTCATCCGCTACTGGCGCGAGAATCCGGACGATCCGGCGACGGAATCAGTCTGGGTCGAAGTGCCGCAGGAATATGCCGTCGGCTTCCCGCAAGGCAACCGGCAGTCGGCCGGCGGTCTCGATCTGCAATATGGCTATGATGCCGACGGCAATCTCGACACCTCGGTCTGCACGCAGACGCTGGTCAACACCGGCGACAAGCTGCGCGACAATCCGGCGCTCGCCGAGCAGCTCGCCGCCGGCGGGCCGGTGGCCGTGCACGGCGTGCAGATCACGCCCAAGGAGCTGGTCAAGCCGGCCAACGTGCCGCCCTTCGGCTCCTGGTTCGTCGATTTCGACGGCTACTTCGAAGATCCCGAAGTGGAAGGCCATGTCGGCGACGTCGCGGTCTGGCATCCCTGTGAAGGTCGCGCCGGCTATTATGAAGAAATCCCGGGCGGCTATCTGCCCCCCTTCTACCCGCCGGACTTCCCACCGCCCGGCAATCTGCCTCCTTGCATCGATGTCGAGGACGTCCAGTACTACTGCACGCCTTCCGGCCTCGAGGCCGATCTCTATCTCCATGACCATGCCGGCTTCGGCGGCGATTCGATCAAGGCTCAGTCCAGGACGCCAGGCGTCGGGGTGACTTCCCCCATGTCGCATGCGCCCGGCACGCCATACACGATTGGCATCACCGGCCACTATCCGGGCGACACAGTCGATGTTGGGCTCTGCTTCTACAGGAAGTCCGACAAGGACAAGGGTGGCTACTACCCTTGCTGCAAGATGACTTTGCCGCTCAGAACCCCAGCCGTCAGCTGCGAACGTTGAGGAGGGGAAGATGAAAAATCTCGCACTTTCCCCGCTCGCAACGAGCAACCAGTCAAAGCAGCCAACCGTCTTGGAGACGATCATGAAACCCCTGTCACTCGCCAGGCGCGGCGCGCGCTGGCTGATGGCGGCCGGTATCGCGTTCGCCACCCTGACCCCGGTGCAAGGCTTCGCCGAAGAGGTCTACACCGTCATTACGGAGCCCAGACTCGACCTCGACAATCCGCGCGTCATCAATCCGGAACCGGGCCGGGTCGTGCCTTTCTTCACCAAGAAGGGGACCCAGAGAGGCTGCGACTATGTCGTCTATTCCCTGAGCTTCGGCCTGCGCGGCGACCCGCAGGGTTTTGCCGATCCTGGCTTCGCGGCCAGACTGAAAAAGGCCCGGCTCGACTTCAAGGACCAGCTTCCGCACGGCCTTGAGATCGTCAACGTCAATGTGTCCGGCGACGGCACGGATGCGGCCGGCGGTCCACTGCCGGGTGCAACGATCAGCACATCGGCAAATCCCAACGACACGGCGACGGTTTCCGATTTCCGGATTTCCGCCTCCGATCTCGACGGCGTCGGCGCTCCCAACGAGCGCGTCATCACCTTCCAGATCACGGCCAAGATCGACCATGCGGCGTTTCCTTCGCCGACCATCGTCGACAACCAGGGCATGATCAAGGTGACGCCGGAAGCCGGCACGGGGATCATCATCCCGTCGCAGGATCCGAGCAAGCCCGACGACGGCGACTTCAAGACCGGCGAAAAGACCTCGATCAAGATCGATGTCACCAAGTGCAATCCGCGACCGCCGCCTCCCGGCAAGGAATGCTTCAAGGTGGAGCGCGGCACGGTTGATTGCGAGCCCGGTGGCGGCGCCTTCATCTACCACATGCCGGTCGGCCCGGAGATGGGCGGCAAATGGGTGCAGGTGTCGACGACGACACCCGGCATCACCATCATCCCCGACACCCAGTTGGTGCCAGCGGGCGGCGGCGTGCTCAACTGGAAGATCGTTGGCGCGTCACCCGGCGATGTCATCCACCTCATCGTCACCGGCATCGAAACCTATGCCGGCCCGGAGGAAGGCTGGGGCCTGTGCTGCACGCAGACCATCGACATCGTCATCCCGCGCGACCAGAGATGCCCGCCCAAGGACAAGGAACCGGACCTCAAGGTTGAAAAGCGCGCCGAAGTCCAGCGTTGCACGATGGGCGGCGGCTGCGACTTCACCATCAGGGTCACCAATGTCGGCACCGGTGCCTATCACGGCAAGATCGTGCTCGACGAGGTGACGCTGCCGGCCGGCTCGACGCTCGATTCAGGGCCCAATCCGCCCTGGGTCTGCGTACCCGGCACCACCCCGATGACGTGCACCTATCCGGTGACCACGCTCAATCCGGGAGCCTTCGTCGACCTCAAGCTCGGCTTCAAGCCGGCTGGCGGCTGGCAAGGCAGCGTGCTGCGCAACTGCGCCACCTACAATTATGCGGCCAGCGGCAAGCCGCTGTTCGGCAGCCAGTCGAACGATCGCGGCTGTGCCTCGATCCCGATCTGCCGGCGTGGCGATCGAGATCGCGACTGCCAGCCACCGGTCGAAAAGAAGGTCGATCTGATCCTCAAGAAGCGTGCCCGCACCGAGGTCTGCACGGCCGACGGCATCTGCACCTTCGTGATCGATATCATCAACAACGGCACCTTCACCTACAATGGGCCGCTGACGGTGATCGACAGCTATCCGGGCGGCGCGCCTGCCTCCTCGACCTTCGGCCCGACCCCGCCATGGACATGCGGCCCGACCGGCCCCGGCCAGTTCCGCTGCGACAATGCGGGCATCTCGCTCGCACCGGGCGCCTCGACACCGATCTTCGTCAAGGCGGTCATGCCGGCCGGCTATCAGTCCGATACGGTGGAGAACTGCGCCGAGGTGAAGGCCATCCCTGGTGAAACCGACCTCACCAACAACAAGGCCTGCGCCAAGGAACGCATTCGTCACCCCAATGGCGGCAAGCCCGCCTTGCGAATCACCAAGGTGTGCAATGGCTCGCTGGCCGGTGCCGCGGTCGTCTCTTGCCGCATCACCGTCGTCAATGCCGGCACCGCCGCCCCCACCGGACCGGTGCGGGTCAACGACGCCGCCACGCTGGTGGCGGGCGGCGCGCCCGTCCAGATCCAGACCGTCACCCCCGACGGCGCGGAATGGGCGTGCGGACCGGTTCCAGCCAATACGCTGTCGTGCCAGATTCCCGGTGCCGTCATGACACCTGGAACCAGCCGCCACTTCGACGTGACGGTTTCGGCGAACGGCGAGTTCGAGAACTGCGCGCGGGGTTCGTATGGTCCGGCCCCCGGCGACGACATCGTCTATCCGATCGGCCAGGCCTGCGCCGAGGGCGGCGGCTCTTCGATCATCCGCGTCGAAAAGACCGGCGACCGCGAATGCAAGCTCGGCCAGCCCTGCTCGTTCGAGATCACCATCACGAATGACGGGACGAGCCCCTTCTCCGGTCCGGTTCGCATCGGTGATGCGATCGGCGTCGAAGGTCTCGGCAGGTTGGACGGCGTTGCGATCACCTCGATCGATCCGCCTTTCGGCTGCTCGCCGGAACCGGCGACCTTGCCACTGTCCTGCATTGCCAACCTGACGCTCGGCGCCGGGGAGAGCCAGGTGCACCAAGTCACCGTGGTCATTCCCGACGACGGCCGCCTGGCCAATCTGCAGGGCAATGTCAGCGGCCAGAACTGCGTCGGCGTCCTGTCTCCCGACACACGGGTGCAAGGCGGCGACATGCTTCCCGGCGACCAGGCCAATGTCCAGGGCGACCGCGGCAAGGCCTATGCGTGCCATCCCTTCACCATCACGCATGAGGTGAAGAACGAGTGCTCGCCAGGTTTCGTCATGAACGACGCCGGCAGATGTGTCTGCCCGCAAGGCACCACCTTCCGCAACGGCCAGTGCTCGCCCGACGGTGGTGTCATCGTTGAGCCAAAGCCGCGGCCCTGCGTGCTGCTCGAAGGCCAGATCCGCACCCAGGACGGACGTTGCGTCTGCCCACGCGGAACCGGGCTTCAAAACGGGAAGTGCGTCAAGACCGACAAGCCTGAGCAGTGCACGATCCGCGGTCAGGTCCACAATTCGGACGGCGATTGCGTCTGCCCGAAGGGTACGGAAGTCAGGGGCAATGCCTGCCGTCCGATCCGGCCGAAGCCTGAGCAGTGCACCATCCGTGGCGAGGTCCACAATGCCGATGGCGATTGTGTCTGCCCGAAGGGTACGGAAGTCAGGGGCAATGCCTGCCGTCCGATCCGGCCGCAGCCCGAGCAGTGCACCATCCGTGGCCAGGTCCACAATGCCGATGGTGATTGTGTCTGCCCGAAAGGTACGGAAGTCCGGGCCAATGCCTGCCGACCGATCCGGCCGCAGCCCGAGCAATGCACCATCCGTGGCCAGGTCCACGACGCCAACGGCAATTGTGTCTGCCCTAGGGGTACCGAGGTGCAAGGCAATGCCTGCCGGCGCAAACAGCCGCCGGTGGAGCAGTGCGACATACGCGGCCAGGTCCACAACAAGCGCGGCGAGTGTGTCTGTCCGCGCGGGACCGAGGTGATCGACGGCGCATGCCGCAGGCCACAGGTGGAGGAGTGCGCACCGGGCTCGCAGATGATCAATGGTCAGTGCCAGCCGATCATCAGGCGGCACTGCCCGGAAGGCACGATCGGGCGCTATCCAAACTGCAGGCCGATCCGTGGCCAATTGGAACCAGGCCTGCTGAACCCGAACGTCCTGCAGCAGCTGCTTCCGCGGCGCAGGACGCAAACTGACCAGCAACAGCAGGGCGATCCGGCTGGAAACATCCAGAACTTGAAGCCGTAACCGTCTGCGCGACACAACCAGAAACCCGCCGGATCAATCCGGCGGGTTTTGTTTGGACCGGGGGCACCGGCAGCCGACATGGGCGGCACGTAGCCTGTGCAGCCAGCCGCCTGTGCACTCGACAAGTCACCTGCGGCGCATTAGGCAGTCGATTGAGTGACCGGATGAAAAGGGCGCTCGGAAAGGCCTTGCCCATGAGCAAAAAAACCTTGATTGCACCCTCGGTGCTGGCATCGGATTTTTCCAGGCTCGGCGATGAAGTCGAAGCGGTGGTGGCTGCCGGCGCCGACTGGATCCATCTTGATGTGATGGACGGACATTTCGTCCCAAACATCACCTTTGGCCCGCCGGTGATCAAGGCGATCCGCAACCGCACCAAGGCCTTCTTCGATTGCCATCTGATGATCGCGCCGGCCGACCCCTATCTGGCCGCCTTCGCCGACGCTGGCTGCGACGGCATGACGGTGCATGCCGAGGCCGGGCCGCATCTCGACCGCTCGCTGCAGACCATCAGGAACCTTGGCAAGAAGGCCGGCGTGTCGCTCAATCCGGCAACACCGGAAAGTGCGGTCGAATATGTGCTCGACCGGCTCGATCTGATCCTGATCATGACCGTTAATCCGGGCTTCGGCGGTCAGGCCTTCATTCCGGCGATCGTCGACAAGGTGAAGCGGGTCAAGGCGCTGATCGGCAGCCGGCCGATCCGCATCGAGATCGACGGCGGCGTGTCAGCCGAAACCGCGCCGCTGGTCACTGCCGCAGGCGCCGACGTGCTGGTGGCAGGCGCCGCGATCTTCAAGGGCGGCAGTGTCGACGCTTACCGGCAAAACATCCAGGCGATCAGGACGGCCGCCGACAAGGCAGCTGGCTAGTCCACGGCGTTCATCCTGTCTTCAATTCCAATTGGCCGCCAACGGCTCTCATGCCCGGCAGGGTCCGTCAGAGTCTGATTCGCGAAGCATCGGGCCTGGACGAGAGGCTTGATTCGGTCCGTCTTTTGCGCGCGGCAGAAAAGACGATCGCGCGTGCACACAAGAAACAGATGAAGCTGCGTGCATACAAAACATGTTAAGTTTCCGAAGGTTGTAGAAATACGCGAATTTGCATCGCTGAACGGCAAAATGCCGTATATTTCTTCGTGCTTAAGTACAATAGCGTGATCTTCTGCTTGAGCCTCCGAGGCCAGACGCGATATGGTACGTGTACGAAGGGGGATGCTTCGGACTCGAATTGCCCAAACATAATTTGGGGACAAGGAGTCGCTTTGACATACGGAGCTGCCAATCTGAACGACGACGGCGCAGGGCCCAAGAGCACGCTTGCCAGCACGGTCTATCACCAATTGCGGGATGACCTTCTCGGTGGAGTTCTTGAAGCCGAGAGCAAGCTGCGGGTCGAATGGGTGGTCTCCAAATATGGAGCCGGCGCTTCCCCTGTCCGCGAGGCGCTCAATCGCCTTGCCTCGGAAGGGCTTCTTGGCCGGCACGACCAGCGCGGCTTCTTCATCATGCCGGTCAGCGCGGCGGAGCTCGAAGAGCTGACGCGCACCCGTTGCTGGCTCGAGGAGCGGGCGCTTCGCGAATCCATCGCCCACCGCACCGCCGAATGGGAAGAACAACTCGTGCTGGCGCTGCATCGCCTAGGGCGTGCATCACGTCTTTCGCCACAGAATCTCTCGTCGCTCAATCCGGATTGGGAGAAGTTGCACCGCATCTTCCATCGGGTCCTGATTTCGGCCTGCCGGTCGCAATGGCTGGTGGGGTTCTGCGAGCAGCTTTCCGATCACGCCTACCGCTACCGGCAAATGGCGAGTGACAGCGAAAGCGCCCAGCGCGACGATTTCGGCGAGCATCGTCGGATCGCCGAATGTGCGCTGGACGGCAATGCCGACGGCGCCGTCGAAGCGCTGATCAAACACTACCAGCTGACCGCTGCCATGTGCATGGAACGCATCAGGCAAAGTGAGAGTCTGAAGTCGGTCGCCGGCAAGACGGCACGCGCCCGGCGATAGCATCGGCTGCGGCAACCCATAGGCGCCATGGGCAAGCACCTGTCCGCGGGTCTTGACGGCGCGGCCAAGAACCGCGAACTCTTCGCCGCCCATGCATGCCGCTCGAAAAGCATGCCCGGCGCCGCCGTCTCTACTATCCCCGGGAAGACTTCATGAGCAACCATCTGTTCGACGCGTTCCGTTCCCGGATGCCGGCGCCCGATCGCCTGCTGATGGAAACCGATGATGGCCGCTCGCTGACCTATGGCGATATGCTGGCGCGGTCGGCGCAGCTCGCTCATGCGCTCTTGCAACTGGATGTCGAGCCCGGCGATCGCGTCGCCGTGCAGGTCGAGAAGAGTCCCGAAGCTGTCCTGCTCTATCTCGCCTGCCTGCGTGCCGGCGCCGTCTTCCTGCCGCTCAACACCGCCTACACACTGGCCGAGCTGGAGTACTTCTTCGGCGACGCAGCACCACGCCTAGTCGTCTGCGATCCGGCCAGGGCGGCCGACATCGGCGCACTGGCGGAAAAATCGGGCGCCGTCACCATCACGCTCGGCCGCAATGGCGAGGGATCGCTGACGGATCAGGCCTCGCGATTGCCGGCGGACTTCCACGACGTGGTGCGGGCCAAGGACGATCTCGCGGCGATCCTCTACACCTCGGGAACGACGGGCCGCTCGAAGGGCGCCATGCTCAGCCACGAGAACCTTGCTTTGAACGCGCGGGTGCTGGTCGACCACTGGCACTTCACGGCCGACGACGTGTTGATCCACGCGCTGCCGATCTTCCACACCCATGGTCTGTTCGTTGCCACCAACGTCGTCCTGATGGCCGGCGCCTCGATGCTGTTCGAGCAGAAATTCGACCCGGCCCGCATCGTCTCGCTGCTGCCGCGAGCCACTGCTCTGATGGGCGTACCGACCTTCTACGTGCGCCTGCTGCAGCAGGACGGGCTGGACCGTCAGGCGGCGAAAAGTATCCGCCTGTTCATTTCCGGGTCGGCGCCGCTGCTGGCCGAGACGCACAAGGCCTGGCGTGAGCGAACCGGCCACGCGATCCTCGAACGCTACGGCATGACCGAGACCAACATGAACACCTCGAACCCCTATGACGGCGAGCGGCGCGCCGGCACGGTCGGTTTTCCCTTGCCGGGTGTGGCGCTTCGCATCGCCGATCCCGACACTGGCAGGCCGCTCGCTCAGGGCGAGGTCGGCATGATCGAGGTCAAGGGCCCGAACGTCTTCGGCGGCTATTGGCGCATGCCGGAAAAGACCAAGGCGGAATTCCGCGCCGACGGCTTCTTCATCACCGGCGATCTCGGCATCGTCGACGCCGACGGCTACGTCCACATCGTCGGCCGCGGCAAGGATCTGATCATTTCCGGCGGCTACAACATCTATCCGAAAGAGCTCGAAGGCGAGATCGACGCGCTTGACGGCGTGAGCGAAAGCGCTGTCATCGGCGTTGCCCATCCCGATTTCGGCGAAGGCGTCACCGCTGTCGTCGTGCGGTCGCCGGCTTCGAACATCACCGGAGCCGAAATTCTCGGCGCCATCGCTGAACGCGTCGCAAAATACAAGCACCCGAAGCAGGTGATCTTCGTCGACGAATTGCCTCGCAACACCATGGGCAAGGTGCAGAAGAACCTGCTGCGCGATACCTACAGGGGTCTCTACACATCTTAAGGCTGGACGTGCGCAGGCAGCTCGTCAGCCGGGGTACAAAAGCTCGCAAATATGCTCGGCGATCGCCAGGCTTGCCGTCAGGCCGGGACTCTCGATGCCGAACAGATTGACGATCGGCCCGGCGCCATGGTCGGCTGGACCCTGAATCGTGAAGTCGGCCGCCGGCTGACCCGGGCCGGACAGTTTTGGCCGGACGCCGGCATAGGCCGGCTGCAAGGCGCCGTCGGCAAGATCGGGCCAATAGCGCCTGATCTCGCCGTAGAAGGCCTCACCACGGGTAGGATCGACCGTGTAGTCCACGCTGTCGATCCATTCGACATCCGGGCCGAAACGCGCGCTGCCGCCCAGATCGAGGGTGAGATGGACGCCGAGGCCACCATTGACCGGCACCGGATAGATCAGCCGCGAGAAGGGTGACCGGCCCGAGAGTGAAAAATAATTGCCGCGCGCCAGCCATCGCTGCGGAACAAGGTGTTGCGGAAAACCTTCGATACGGCCAGCGAGAGCCTGCGCATCGAGGCCCGCGGCGTTGACGAAGGCGCCGGCCTTCAGGGCGAAGCCCCCCCCATCGGCATCGCGCGTGTCGACCCGGATTCCATCGGCTTCGATCGCCGCTCCGGTAACGGACGTGAGCAATGCCAAGGATGCACCGGCGGCCTCGGCATCGCCGCGCAGCGACAGCATCAGTGCCTGGCTGTCGATGATGCCGGTCGATGGCGACAGCAACGCGCCGGCACATTCCAGCGCGGGTTCGAGGCTCTCGGCTTGTGCCTGCGTCAAGATTTCGAGATCGCCAACGCCGCAACTCTGCGCGTTGGCCCTGATCGCGTCCAGCCTGTCCAACTGGCCCGGTTCGACGGCGACGATTAGCTTGCCGGTGCGCGCATGGGCAACATTGCGCTCGCGGCAATAGGCATAGAGCCGCTCACGCCCTTCGACGCAGAGCTGGGCTTTCAGGCTGCCCGGCGTGTAGTAGAGCCCTGCATGGATGACTTCGGAATTGCGCGAACTTGTGCCGGTGCCGATCGCGCCGGCCTGCTCGACCACCAGCGCCTCGCGGCCCGACAGGGCGAGCGCCCTGGCGATGGCGAGCCCGACGACACCTGCTCCTGCAATGACGCAATCGATGTCATGCATGGCCTGATATCACCCAGCGCTGTTGGAGCCTGCAAAAACCTTGTCGCCGCCGATCCAGACGCCTTTGATGTCGAGATCGTCTGACAGCGCAACGATATCGGCTGCCGTGCCGTTGGCGAAGCGCCCGAGCCGGTGCGACTGGCCGATCGCTTGCGCGGGATAGAGCGAGGCCATGCGCAAGGCCTCGGAAAGCTCGACCCCGACGACGCGGTGGATGAACCGAACGGCCGAGATCATGTCGAGATCGGCACCGGCAAGCGTCCCGTCGGCAAGCCGCAGGCTGCCATCCCTGCGGTAGATGGTGCGGCCGTTGAGCGTGAACGAGGTCATGTCGGTGCCGATCGGCGCCATGGCGTCGGTGACCAGCACGATTTTGGCCGGTCCCTGCTTGGCGCGCAGCGCGATCTTGATGGTGGCGGGATCGACATGGATGCCGTCGGCGATGAGGCCGGCCGACAGCGAGCCGATATCGATGGCGGCGCCAGCCAGCCCGGGCTCGCGGTTGCCGATCTGGCTCATCGCGTTGAACAAATGCGTGACCATCGAGGCGCCGGCCGCGGCAAAGGTGCTGGCCGTGGCGTAGCCGGTGTCGGAATGGCCGAGGCTGACGATGACGCCGGCCCTGGTCAGCGCCGAGACCCGTGCCGGTTCGACGGATTCCGGTGCGATGGTGGTCAAAAGAACCGGCAGTTTTTGCCGCGCCGCGATCAGCTTCACCTGGTCGGCGTCCAGCATCGGCCGGATCAGCGCCGGATCATGCGCGCCCTTGCGGGCGATCGACAGATGCGGGCCTTCGAGATGCAGGCCGAGGAAACCCGGCAGCTTGCGCAGCGTCGCGGCTTCGCCGGCGGCGACGGCGGCGGCGGTGATGTCGGGCGTATCGGTGATCAGCGTCACCAAGAGCGCGGTCGTGCCGAAGGGCGCATGCGCCCGGCAGATGGTTTCGAGCGAGGCGACATCAGGGTGGTCGTTGAGCATGACGCCGCCGCCGCCATTGACCTGCAGGTCGACGAAGCCGGGAGCCAGCATGCCGCCGCCGGTCTCGACGACGCGGAGGTCGGAGGCAATGGCGCCGGCGGGCAGGATGGCCTCGACGAGGCCGTCGCGCACGACGAGTGCTGCGCCGGCGTGCCAGTCGTCGCCGTCGAAAATGCGGGCGCCAGTCAGGGCAAAACGGTCGCTCATACGGTCTCCGTCACCTTGCGAAGATTGCGCGGCGTGTCCGGATCGAGGCCGCGATGGCGGGCAAACGCCTCGACGAACATGTAGAAGGAGACGATCAGCGCCAGCGGATCGGTCAGCGGATGGCCGGTGGCGACATGCGGCAGGCGCACGGCACGCTGGGCAAGTGCGGAGGTGACGAACACCGGCGCGCCCTTGGCCGCCAAGCTGTCGGCGGCTTCGGCGACGGAGGGCTCCGATGCGTCACGCGCGGCCAGCGCCAGCACCGGAAAGTCCGGGCCGATCAGCGCCAGCGGGCCATGCATGACTTCGGCCGCACTATAGGCCTCGGCATGCATGCCGCAGGTCTCCTTGAATTTCAGCGCCGCCTCGTTGGCCATCGCCGCCGACGGGCCGCGGCCGAGGATGAACAGCGACTTCTGCTTTTCGATCGTTTCGGACAGCACCGTCATCCAGTCGCAGGCGATCGCCTTGCAGAAATGCTCGGGCAATTCGAAGAGCGCTGCCAGCAGCGCCTCGTCTCCAGTGGCATGCGCCATCAGGCCAAGACCGGCGACGGCGGAATTGATGAAGGTCTTGGTCGCCGCGACGCTGCGCTCCGGTCCGGCCAGGATATCGATCGCATAGTCCGAGGCACGCGCCAGCGGCGAATCGGCGGTGTTGGTGATGGCGATGGTCAGCGCGCCGCCGGCTCGCGCCGTTTCGGCCATGGCGACGATGTCGGGGCTCTTGCCCGACTGCGAGATCGCCAGGCAGGCCGAGCCGCCGAGCCTGAGCTCGGCTCCATAGATCGAGGCGATCGACGGACCGACCGATGCGACGGCAAGGCCCGCGGTCAGCTCGACGGCATATTTCATGAAGGTGGCGGCATGGTCGGACGAACCGCGCGCCACGGTGACGACAAATTGCGGGTCGCGTTCGCGGATGCCGCGCCCGGCCTCGGTCAGGACGGCGCCGGAGCCGTCGAGCAGGCGGGCGACGGCCAGCGGGATCTCCTCGATCTCGCGCCGCATATGGGTCATTTCAGTCGACTTGGTCGGCTCAGTCGGCTCTGTGGTCATGGTCGGCCCTCTTCGCTCGGCCCTGTCAGCCGCAGTTCGGCGACGAAATCATAGGCGTCGCCTCTGTAGATGGAACGGGTGAATTCGATCACCTTGCCGCTCGCCAGATAGGAAATGCGTTCGATGTGCAGGCCGGCAATGCCCGGCGGCACCTCGAGCAGGCGCGCGTCGCCGTCGCCGAGGTTGGCGGCGGAGATGCGCTGCACCGCCCGCACCGGCCGGTTGCCGGTCAATTCCAGCGCCGCATAGAGCGAGGAACCTATTCCCGCCGGGTCGGGCAGCACGCTGGCCGACAGCGAGGCGCGTTCGATCGCCAGCGGCGTGTCGTTGGCGATACGCAGGCGCGCCACCCGCGCCACCAGTTCGTTCGACGACAGGCCGAGCACCATCATCTCGTCGGGCGAGGGCGCGTAAAGGCCGCGGTCGAGCCAGGCCGAACGCACCGCCATGCCGCGCCGCGCCATGTCCTCGGTAAACGAGGTCAGCCGCGACAGCGACTGCTCGACGCGCTCCATGCGCGGCGCCACGAACGTGCCGGAGCCACGGCGTTGCACCAGGATGCCGCCCTTGACCAAATCCTGCACCGCCTTGCGCACGGTGACGCGCGAAATGTCGGCCTTGCTGGCGATGTCGCGCTCCGAGGGCAGTGCGTCGCCCGGTCCGATCAGGCCGCGATTGACGGCGTCCTCGATGCTTTTCCTGAGTTGCAGATAAAGTGGCGCACCACTTTGCGACGACTGTTTCAGCATGGCGAAGATCTGGTCGGCGGCATCGTTCATCGAGCCGCCTCCGCTGTCCCGGCGAAAAGCCGGGCCGCCATCTGCACGGCGCCGCCCAATGCATCGCCGATCGGCGGCTTCAGCAGCGCCCGGTAACGGGCCGACAGCCGCGGCGCGTATAGCGGCGCCAGCCCGCCGAGCAGGCACAGCGGCGCGTCGTCCGCAAGGTCGAGCGCGCCGAGTGCGGCTTCGACATCGGCGACCACCCTGTCCAGGATCCAGTTGGCAACGCTGTCGCCCTTTTCGGCATGCTCGAACACCTTGGGCGCGAACCCACCAAAATCGCCGGGCTTGGCATTGGTGGTGAATTCGACCACGTCCTGCGGATTGTTGCGGAACACCGCCAGCATGCTGTGCGTCAGCGGCGAACCTTCGCGGACGCCGTCATAGGCAAGCAGCGTCTGTTCGAGCAGGTCGCGGCCGATGCGGGCGCCGCTGCCCTGGTCGCCGACCTGAAAGCCCCAGCCACCGATGGCGCGCGACTTGCCGTTCTTGCGCGCCATATAGGCGGTGCCGGTGCCGAGGATGGCCATGGCGCCGTCGCCGGAGCCGACGGCACCTTCCAGCGCGATCTCGGCGTCGGTCTCGACGCGGCTGATGCTGAACGGCAGGATCGCTTCGAGCTGCTGCCGGTAGGTGCCGACATTGGCGCCGGCAAGGCCGAGAATGGCCGGTGTCTGCGGGATCTGCTCGGGATCCTGCCCGGCGGCAATGAACGCCTGCCGTGCCGCCTCGACGATGTTCGACCGGGCGCCGGTGAGATCGGTGCGGATGTTTGCGGCGCCGCTCTTGGCGCGGCCAATGACGGCACCATCCGCGGTTGCCAGGGCGGCCCTGCAGCTGGTGCCGCCGCCATCGATACCGAGCACGAAATTCACGCGATTTCTCCTCCAGGCGGATAATACCAATAAAATACCAATAGCCAAGAGTTAATTTCCGTTTCAAAAAGATTAAGCCGTATTTTATTGAAAAACCTAGGCATTTCGTCGGCTGAGCAATTTCCGACCAGCGAATTCGTTAATGCATGTGGACAAGTGGTATTTTTTTGGTATTGTTTCCGCATTGGAGGAACCGGGATGGCCGAAACGCGCACCGAAGCGCTTCACCAAAATGCCGAGGGGCTGGATATCCAGGCCCCGGACGCCATCCTTTCTTATTTGGCCGACGCGCAGATCGAGGCTGCAAAAGTCGTGCGCCACGCCATTCCCTCCATCGCCAAGGCGGCCGAGATCATCGCCGGCAGGTTGAACGGCGGCGGCAAGCTTGCCTATGCCGCGGCCGGCAGTTCAGGCCTGATGGCGCTGGCCGATGCGCTTGAACTTCCGGGCACCTTCGGCATTCACCGCGACCGCATCGCCATCCTGATCGCCGGCGGCGACGAAGCCTTCCGGACATTGGCCGGCGGTCCAGAGGACGACACCGAGGAGGCGGCAGCAGCCGTCATCAATGCTGGCATCGGCAAGGGCGATTGCCTGATTGCCATTTCGGCCAGCGGCACGACGCCCTATGCGGTCCGGGCCATGGAGGAAGCCGCCCGTCGCGGGGCCGCCACCATCGGCATCGCCAACAACCGGGACTCGGCCCTGCTGCGGCAGGCCGAAACCGCCATCCTGCTCGAAACGCCGCCGGAACTGATTGCCGGCTCGACGCGCATGGGCGCCGGCACCGCCCAGAAGATCGCGCTCAACATGCTGTCGACGCTGACCGCCGTCCATCTCGGCCATGTGCATGACGGCTACATGGTCAACCTGATGGCCGACAACATCAAGCTGCGCGACCGGGCGGCTCGCATCGTCGCCGCCGTCAGCGGGCGCGGCAGGGACGAAGCGGCGCGCCTGCTCGAGAAGAGCGGCGGCGCGGTCAAGACCGCCATTCTGCTCGCCGCCGGCGCCGACAGCGCCGATGCGGCGGAGAAACTGCTGGAAGGAACCGGCCAGAAGCTGAGGCCGGCGCTTTCCGCGATCGAGGGGAGCAAGGGGCGCGCTGCCTCTGTTCTCATCAAAACCGAACCTGAAAAAGGTCAACAGGGAGACTGAGCATGACAACGAAACTACTGACGGCACTGCTTCTGGGCACCAGCATTCTCGGCTCGGCCGGGGTGGCTAATGCTGCAGACGTAACGCTCAACATCGAAAGCTGGCGCGGTGACGACCTTGCCATCTGGAAGGACAAGCTGATCCCGGCCTTCGAAGCCAAGAACCCGGGTATCAAGGTGGTGTTCGCACCGTCGGCGCCGACCGAGTATGACGCCGCCCTTGGCGCCAAGCTCGCCGCCGGCTCGGCGGGCGACCTGATCACCTGCCGCCCGTTCGACAAGTCGCTTGAACTGTTCAAGAAGGGCAACCTTGCCGACCTCTCGGCGCTCTCCGGCATGGAGAACTTCTCGCCGGTGGCCAAGTCCGCCTGGGAGACCGACGACGGCAAGGCGAGCTTCTGCGTGCCGATGGCCTCGGTCATCCACGGCTTCATCTACAACAAGGACGCCTTCGACAAGCTCGGCATCAAGGTGCCCGAGACCCGCGACGAGTTCTTCGCCGCACTCGACAAGATCAAGGCCGACGGCACCTACATCCCGATGGCGATGGGCACCAAGGATCTCTGGGAAGCCGCGACCATGGGCTACCAGAACATCGGCCCCAACTACTGGAAGGGCGAGGACGGCCGCGCTGCCTTGATCAAGGGCGACCAGAAGCTGACCGACAAGGACTGGGTCGCGCCGTATGAGGAACTGGCCAAGTGGAAGCCGTATCTAGGCGACGGCTTCGAAGCACAGACCTATCCGGACAGCCAGAACCTGTTCACGCTTGGCCGCGCCGCCATCTACCCGGCCGGTTCGTGGGAAATCGGCCTGTTCAACACCCAGGCCCAGTTCAAGATGGGCGCCTTCCCGCCTCCGGTCGAGAAGGCCGGCGACACCTGCTACATCTCCGACCATACCGATATCGGCATGGGCCTGAATGCGGCGTCGAAGAATGCCGATGCGGCCAAGACCTTCCTGTCGTGGGTCGCCTCGCCGGACTTCGCCACCATCTACGCCAACGCGCTGCCGGGCTTCTTCAGCCTGAACTCCTCGCCGGTGAAGATGGCAGACCCGCTGGCGCAGGAATTCGTTTCCTGGCGCGGCAAGTGCAAGTCGACGATCCGCTCGACCTACCAGATCCTGTCGCGCGGCACGCCGAACCTCGAAAACGAGACGTGGGTTGAATCGGCCAACGTCATCAACGGCACCGACACCCCGGAAGCTGCGGCCAAGAAGCTGCAGACCGGCCTCGACAGCTGGTACAAGCCGGCGAAGTAAAGAGCTCAGGCAACGAGATCGGCCGGGCGTACGCCTGGCCGGTCTCGGACTACCCTGGTTCTTCAGATTGCGACCGTTCAGATAGCGATTGTCGGCACCGCCTCTCGGCCTTACCCTTGCTTTTCTTGGGGAAGGCTAGCTGATCAGTCGCAGGCCTTTGTTCTTGCCGCACCGGGCAAGAATGTTCGGGCCGTGCATCGAGGCATCATCTAGATCAACACCCATTTGGAACCGAGAGACGGCGGGGACCGAACTCATGGCCGCAGACACACGACCGAAAAGACCGTTCCGTTGGCACATTGGCGTCTTCCTGGCGCCGGCGGTGCTTGTCTATACGGCGATCATGATCCTGCCGCTGGCCGGCACGCTGCAGCTGTCGCTGTTCCGCAACATCGAGCAGCACCAGGTCTTCGTCGGGCTGGAGAACTTCCGCACGCTGTTCGGCGACCCCAACTGGTCGGTGAATTTCTGGAACGCGCTGAGAAACAATGTCTGGTTCTTCATCATCCACATGCTGGTGCAGAACCCGATCGGCGTCATGCTGGCTGCACTTCTGTCCAGCCCGAGGCTGAGATTTGCCGCCTTCTACCGCACGGCGATCTTCGTGCCGACCATCCTGTCCTTCGTCATCGTCGGCTTCGCCTGGAAGCTGATCCTGTCGCCCCTGTGGGGCGTGGCGCCGCATCTCCTCGATCTCGTCGGCCTGAAAAGCCTGTTCACGCCGTGGCTGGGCAAGGAAGAATACGCGCTGACGGCGCTCAGTCTGATCTCGGTATGGCAGTTCGTCGGCATCCCGATGATGCTGATCTATGCTGCCCTGCTGTCGATCCCCGAAGAGGTGATCGAGGCCGCCGAATGCGACGGCATCACCGGCATGTCGCAGTTCTGGAAGATCAAGCTGCCGCTGATCCTGCCGTCGATCGGCATCATCTCGATCCTCACCTTCGTGGGCAATTTCAATGCCTTCGACCTGATCTACACCGCGCAAGGCGCGCTCGCGGGGCCGAACTATTCGACCGATATTCTCGGCACTTTCCTCTACCGCGCCTTCTTCGGCTTCCAGCTGCAGGTCGGCGACCCCAACATGGGCGCGGCGATCGCCACGATGATGTTCCTGATCATCCTCGGCGGTGTCTGCGTCTATCTCTTCCTCGTGCAGACGCGCCTGCGTCGCTACCAGTTCTGAGGAGCAAGAGATGAGCACCGCCACCCATTCCCTGCCCCGCACCATCGGCGCCCACGCGATCCTGCTGACCTATACGGCGATCGCGCTGTTTCCCGTGATCCTCGTCATCATGAATTCGTTCAAGTCCCGCGCCGGCATCTTCGGCGCGCCACTGACGCCGCCGACGCCAAAAACCTTCGACCTGATCGGCTACACCACCGTCATCGGCCAGGGCGATTTCATCCACTATTTCCAAAACAGCCTCGTCGTCACCGTCGCTTCGCTGTTCTTCGTGCTTCTGTTCGGCGCCATGGCCGCCTTCGCGCTGTCGGAATACCGGTTTCGCGGCAACTCGTTGATGGGGCTCTATTTGGCGCTCGGCATCATGATCCCGATCCGCCTCGGCACCGTCGCCATCCTGCAGCTGATGGTGGCGAGCGGGCTGGTCAACACGCTGACGGCGCTGATCCTGGTCTACACCGCGCAAGGCCTGCCGCTCGCCATCTTCATCCTGTCGGAATTCATGAAGCAGGTATCCGACGACCTGAAGAACGCCGGCCGCATCGACGGCTTGTCCGAATACACCATCTTCTTCCGGCTGGTGCTGCCGCTGGTCAGGCCATCGATGGCGACCGTCGCCGTCTTCACCATGATCCCGATCTGGAACGACCTGTGGTTCCCGCTGATCCTGGCGCCGTCGGAAGAGACCAAGACGGTGACGCTCGGCGCGCAATTGTTCCTCGGCCAGTTCGTCACCAACTGGAACGCCATCCTGGCCGCACTCTCGCTGGCGATCATGCCGGTGCTGATCCTCTACGTCATCTTCTCGCGGCAGCTGATCCGCGGCATCACCTCGGGAGCCGTCAAGTGAGTTCGCAGACACCCCTTCGCGTCGTCGTCGCCGGACTTGGCAATATGGGCCGCAGCCATGCGCTGGCCTATCACACCAATCCGGGCTTCGAGATCGCCGCTCTGGTCAACCGCTCCGACGTGCCGCTGCCGGAAGGGCTTTCCGGCTATGGCATCAGGCGCTCCTTCGACGAGGCGTTGCGCGACGAAAAGCCCGATGTCGCCTGCATCGCCACCTATTCCGACAGCCATGCCGACTATGCGGTGAAGGCGTTCGAGGCCGGCTGCCATGTCTTTGTCGAAAAGCCGTTGGCAACGACGGTGGCCGATGCCAAGCGCGTCGTTGCGGCGGCAAAGGCCAACGGCAGGAAGCTGGTGATCGGCTACATCCTGCGCCATCACCCGTCCTGGATCAGGCTGATCGCCGAGGCGCGCAAGCTCGGCGGCCCCTATGTCTTCCGCATGAACCTCAACCAGCAATCCTCCGGCCATACCTGGGACACGCACAAGCAGTTGATGCAGACGACGTCACCGATCGTCGACTGCGGCGTGCACTATCTCGACGTGATGCTGCAGATCACCGACGCCAGGCCGGTCGAGGTGCGCGGCATGGGGTTGCGGATGAGCGAGGAGATCGCGCCGTCGATGTACAATTACGGCCATCTGCAGGTGCTGTTCGATGACGGTTCGGTCGGCTGGTACGAAGCCGGCTGGGGTCCGATGATTTCGGAAACGGCCTTCTTCGTGAAGGACGTCATTTCGCCCAATGGCTGCGTGTCGATCGTCATGAAGGAGGGTGTGAAGTCCGATGACATCGACACCCACACCAAGACCTCGACCATCCGCCTGCACAGTGCCGCGACCGGCCCGGACGGCAAGTTCGCCAAGCCGGACGAAATGCTGTCGATGGCGGGCGAGCCCGGCCATCAGGATCTCTGCGATCTCGAACAGGCCTTCGTATTGAAGGCGATCCGCGAGGATATCGATCTCACCAGGCACATGGACGACGCGGTGAAATCGCTCGCCGTCTGCCTTGCCGCAGACGAGAGCGTGCGCAGCGGCGCAGCCGTCAAACTCTAGAACAGGGACGAAGCCGTGGGCTCGCTGAACATCGAGAACGTGAAGAAGGCCTTCGGGCCGGTCGAGGTGCTGAAGGGCATCAACCTCGAGGTGACGGACGGCGAATTCGTCGTCTTCGTCGGCCCGTCGGGCTGCGGCAAGTCGACCTTGCTCCGGGTCATTGCCGGACTGGAGGATTCGACCTCGGGCCGGGTCGTCATCGACGGCCAGGACGTGTCCGTCACGCCGCCGGCCAAGCGCGGCATCGCCATGGTGTTCCAGACCTATGCGCTCTACCCGCATCTGACGGTGAAGAACAATATGGGCCTCGGGCTGAAACAGGCGGGCACGCCGGCGGCCGAGATCGACCGCCGCATCGGCATTGCCTCCTCGATGCTGTCGCTGGAGCCCTATCTCGAAAGGCGGCCGGCCGAACTTTCCGGCGGCCAACGCCAGCGCGTCGCCATCGGCCGCGCCGTGGTGCGCGAGCCCAAGCTGTTCCTGTTCGACGAACCATTGTCTAATCTCGATGCGGCGCTGCGCGTCAACACGCGGCTGGAGATCGCGCAGCTGCACCGTCGGCTGAAGGCGACGATGATCTACGTCACCCACGACCAGGTCGAGGCGATGACGCTGGCCGACAAGATCGTGGTGCTGAACGCCGGCAGGATCGAGCAGATCGGCGGCCCGATGGAACTCTACAATTCGCCGGCGAATGAGTTCGTCGCCGGCTTCATCGGCTCGCCGAAGATGAACTTCGTCGACGGCGCCAGGCTTGGTGAAACCGCCAAGACCATCGGCGTGCGGCCGGAGCATCTGACCGTCGATCCGAAATCCGGCGCCTGGAAGGGCACGGTCGTCCACGCCGAGCATCTCGGAGCCGACACCAATCTTTATCTCGACTGCGAGAAGGCCGGCCTGATCACCGTGCGCATCTTCGGCGTCTACGACGCCGAACCGGGCGCCACGCTCTATGCGACGCCGGACCCGGCCAAGACCTATCGGTTTGGCGCGGATGGGAAGGTGCTGAAGTAATATCGCTGCAGAGGGCAGCGTTGGTTCCCTTCTCCCCGTTACTATACGGGGAGAAGGTGCCGGCAGGCGGATGAGGGGCGTCGCAAACTTATCGAACTTAAGTGCTCAAGCGTCAGCCTTGAACGTCTGCTTCTGCTGGCCCAGGCCCTCGATGCCGAGCTCGACAACATCACCGGCCTTCAGGAACACCGGCGGCTTCATGCCCAGCCCGACGCCGGGTGGCGTGCCGGTCGAGATGATGTCGCCGGGGTGTAGCGACATGAACTGGCTGAGGTAGGAAACAAGGTATGCCACGCCATAGACCATGGTCTTGGTCGAGCCGTTCTGCATCGTCTTGCCGTTGACGGTCAGCCACATCTTGATGTTCTGCGGGTCGGTGACCTCGTCCTTTGTCACCAGCCACGGGCCGATCGGACCGAAGGTGTCGCAGGACTTGCCCTTGGTCCACTGGCCCTGCCGCTCGGCCTGGAAGGCGCGTTCGGAGACATCGTGGGCGACGCAATAGCCGGCGACATAGTCGAGCGCGTCGGCTTCGCTGACATATTTTGCCGTCTTGCCGATGACCACGGCCAGTTCGACTTCCCAGTCGGTCTTCACCGAGCCGCGCGGGATCAGCACGTCGTCGTCCGGCCCGACGATGGCCGAGCTTGCCTTCATGAAGATGATAGGCTCCGGCGGCACGGTGGCGCCGGTCTCGGCGGCGTGGTCGGAATAGTTGAGGCCGATGCAGATGAACTTGCCGGTGCCGGCAACGCAGGCGCCGATGCGGGGCTTGCCGGAAACCGCCGGCAGCGACTTCGGATCGACCTTGGCCAGCGTCGCCAGCGATGCCGGATCGAGTGCCTTGCCGCCGATGTCGGCGACATGGCCGGTGAGATCACGGATCGTTCCATCCGCATCGAGCAGGCCGGGGCGTTCGCTCCCCGCCTCGCCATAGCGCAGCAGCTTCATGGTATGTCTCCTCAGTCGGTTTGGTTCAGATCGACCAGCCGCCGTCGATATTATAGGCCTGTCCGGACGTATAGGTAGCGCCGGCCAGATAGACGGCGAGATCGGCGATTTCCTCCGGCGTGCCGAGCCGGCCCATCGGCTGGCGGGCGATGAAGGCGGCGCGGGCGGCATCGTAGTCGCCCTGCGCATGCATACGGTCCTGCAGCGACGGGCTCTCGACCGTGCCGGGGCAAATGGCATTGCAGCGAATGCCCTTGGCGACATAGTCGGCGGCGATTGCCTTGGTCAGGCCGATGACCGCGGCCTTGGTGACTCCATAGGCGAAGCGGTTCGGCACGCCCTTGCCGGCGCCGGCAACCGACGACATGTTGATGATCGATCCGTCGCCGCGCTCGAGCATGCTGGGCAGCACCGCCTTGATGGTGCGTATCATGGCGCGGACGTTGAGGTTGAAGGCGAAATCGAGATCGGCGTCCTTCATCTCGAGGATCGAGCCGGAATGGACGAAACCGGCACAGTTGAACAGCACGTCGACCTTGCCGATCTCGGCAAAGGCGGCGTTGACGGCCTCGTCRTTGAGCACATCGAGCTTGCGGGTCTTGATGTCGGAGGTCTTGGCGAGTTCCGCCAGCAGCGCCTCGTTGATGTCGGTGGCGTAGACGACGGCACCCGCCTTGGCGAAGGCCAGCGCGCTCGCCTTGCCGATGCCTTGCGCCGCTGCCGTGATGACAACGACCTTGCCTGCCAGATCCGCCATGCTCTTCTCCTCGTCCGCTTGGGATCGTCCGGGTCTACCGGTGGTCGGCCACGGCGTCATGGGCCAGTCGGACGCCATCATGCGGCCTGCGCGCCGGTCAGCCCACAGATAAAGATGTTTTTTCTCGTTAAAGAACATGCATCCGGGCGTCAAGTCCGAACACGATCACCATCGCGGCAGCGGCGTCGAAACTGCCCAAAGCACACGACGCGCTTTGGTTCCCTGTCTTCATCCATGTCGTGTCCCAAAACCTGCTGACGCTTTTTGGGCGACATGCATCAGTCGCCGTAAGGCACCCAGACGTTCTTGACCTCGACGGCGCGGCGCAGGAAGGCATCGCCGGCCGCCTCGTCGGACGCCCAGTCGAGGCCGCGGCCATTGCCGCTCCAGACGCGCTTGAGGTTGCCGATCGACTCGGCTTCCGCCTTGGCGCAGGTGTCGGCATCAGCAAACACCCAGAGCCCGTCGACATCGTCATGCTTGGCCAGCACAGCGGCGAGTTCGGCCGTGCGGCCGGTGACGATGTTTATGGCGCCGGCCGGAACGTCGGAATATTCGATGACCTGATAGAGGTCGGTGGCGACCAGCGGGTATCGCTCGGACGGCACCGCGACCACGGTGTTGCCCATGGCGAGCGCCGGTGCGACGAGCGAGATCAGGCCAAGCAGCGGTGACGCGTCGGGGGCGACGACGCCGACAACGCCGACCGGTTCGTGCAGCGCCAGCGTCACGGCGCGTGCCGGCGGCTGGTGAACGCGGCCCTCGAATTTGTCGGCAAGGCCCGCATAGAGGAACAGCCGTTCGATCGACTGGTCCACCTCGTCGCGCGCTGCCTTGGGCGTAGCGCCGGTCAGCTCGGTGAGGCGGGCGGCGAACTCGCCGGCGCGGCCGGAAAGATTTTCGGCCAGATAGTAAAGCACCTGCGAGCGGTTGTACGCCGTCGCCTCCGGCCAGGCTTTGCAGGCCCGGGCGGCCGAAACGGCATCGCGGATATCTTTGCGGCTGCCGAGACCGACCTCGCCGGCGAGCTTGCCCTTGGCGCTGGCGACAGCCAGCGAATAGTTGCCGTCCGGCCGCACCTGCTTGCCGCCGATGAACAGCTTTGCCGTGCGGTCGATCGTATCGCCGTCGGATTGCTCGGCAGGTTGCGCAGAGACTGCCGCCGGCTTGATCACCGGGCCAAGTGGCAATTTGGCCGTCAGATATTCGAACATGCCTTCGCGCCCGCCTTCGCGGCCGAAACCGCTCTCGCGGTAGCCGCCGAAACCGCAGGCGGCGTCGAACATGTTGGTGCCGTTGACCCAGACAACGCCAGCCTTCAATTGCGGCGCGACATGCAAGGCGAGGTTGACGTTCTCGCTCCACACCGAGGCGGCCAGCCCATAGCGCGTGTTGTTGGCAAGCTCGATCGCTTCCTCGGTGTTGCGGAAGGTCATGGTCGCCAGCACCGGCCCGAACACTTCCTCTTGCGCTAGAATGTTAGCCGGCGAAATGCCGGTGGCGAGCGTCGGCAGGTGGTAGTAACCCGACGTTGGCAGCGCGGCGTCCGGCTGCCAGCACACGGCGCCCTGTCTGGCGCCCTCGGCAACCAGGCCCTTGACCCGGTCGAGCTGTGTGGCATCGACCAGCGGGCCGATATCGGTGTTCTTGTCGAGCGGGCTGCCGACCCGCAACCGGCTCATGCGTGTCTTGACCTTGGCGATGAGGGCATCGGCGATGCCTTCCTGCACCAGCAGCCGGGAACCGGCGCAGCAGACCTGGCCCTGGTTGAACCAGATGCCATCGACCAGGCCTTCGACGGCGCTGTCGAGATCGGCATCTTCGAAGACGATGAAGGCCGACTTGCCGCCAAGCTCCAGCGACAGTTTCTTCCCTGACCCCGCCGTGGCTTTCCGGATGATCTTGCCGACTTCCGACGAACCAGTGAAGGCGATCTTCTGGATGCCGGGGTGGTTGACGATGGCCGCACCGGCCTCCGGGCCGCCTTGGACGATGTTGACGACGCCCTTCGGCACGCCGGCACGTTCGCAGATTTCGGCGAACAGGATGGCGGTCAGCGGCGTGAATTCGGCCGGTTTCAGCACCACGGTGCAGCCGGCGGCGAGTGCCGGCGCGATCTTCCAGGCCAGCATCAGCAGCGGAAAATTCCACGGGATGATCTGGCCGACGACGCCGACACCCTTGTGGCCGGGGAAATCCCTGTCCAGCGCCTGCGCCCAGCCGGCATGGTGGATGAAATGGCGGATGGCCAGCGGCACGTCGATATCACGGCTTTCGCGGATCGGCTTGCCGTTGTCGATCGATTCCAGCACCGCGAACAGGCGCTGGTGGCGCTGCATGGCGCGGCCGATGGCATAGAGCACTTTCGCCCTGATATAGCCTGAAGACGCCGACCATTTCGGCAGCGCCTTGGCCGCGGCCGAAGCCGCCGCGTCGATTTCGGCGGCATTGGCGTCCGACACTTTGGCCAGCAGCTTGCCGGAGGAGGGCTCACTGGTCTCGAATGTCTTACCGCCAGAAGCGGCTTTCCAGTCGCCGCCGATGAACAGCGCCTTGCCGAAGTCGCGCGCCGCAAGCCAGGCGTCGGCCTCGTTGCGGGCTTCCGGCGCCGGGCCGTACTCCATGGCGTGATAGCGGTCGAGAATGTTCATGGGGTTCCTCCTTCACCTCCCCTCGTGGGGAGGGTCGATCGGCAAAGCCGATCGGGGTGGGGCGTTCAAGCCATCGCGTGGCGATGATTGGCCGAATAGTGCCCGGTCAGATGGTGTTCGAGCTGGCGCTCGATGTCGGTCAAAAGGCTCGAGGCGCCGAAGCGGAACAGCTCGGGCTCCAGCCATGGCCGGCCGAGTTCTTCCTTCATCAGCACTAGCCAGTCGAGCGAGGCTTTTGCCGTGGAGATGCCGCCAGCCGGCTTGAAGCCGATGAGATAGCCGGTCTCCTCGAAATAGGCGCGGATGGCGCGAACCATGGCGAGGCCAACCGGCAGCGTGGCGTTCACGCTTTCCTTGCCGGTCGAGGTCTTGATGAAGTCGGCGCCGGCCATCATAGCGACCATCGAGGCGAGCATGACATTGCGTAGCGTGGCGAGGTCACCGGTGCCGAGGATGACCTTCAGATGCGCGTCCCCACAGGCCGCGCGCATCGAGACGATCTCGTTGTAAAGCTCCCGCCACTTGGCGCCGAACACCAGCCCGCGTGGAATGACGACGTCGATCTCGTCGGCGCCGTCCTTCACCGAGGCTTCGATCTCCTGCAGGCGGGTGGAAAGTGGGGCAAGGCCGTGCGGGAACGCGGTGGAAACGGCGGCGACGTGGATGCCGGTGCCGCGCACGGCATCGACCGCCGTGGCGACGAAGGGATGGTAGACGCAAACGGCGGCCGGGCGAATGACCTCGCCCGCAATACCGAGACCCTCGACGATATCGCGGCGGAACGGATTGATCGCCTTGGCGCACAGCCGGCGCACGCGCTCTTCGGTGTCGTTGGAATTCAGCGTCGTCAGGTCCATGCAGGCGACGGCGCGCAGCAGCCAGGCCGCCTGATTGTCGGCCTTGATAGAGCGCCGCTTGGTCAGGCTCGCGACGCGGCGTTCGAGCGCCGAGCGGTTGACGCTGCGCACCGACTCCATGAAGCCGAGGTCGAGCTTCATGCCGGGGTTGCGCGCGATGCGATGGTCCAGCGGAACGGGGGTATTGGCGGCGGCGCGCGCCGGCAGTGGCGTCACCTTCGACGCGCCGGCACCAAGCTCGGCTTCGCGGATTGTGCTGCTCATCTCCTGCCCTTTCATTCAGCGACTTGCGCCGAAGATAGCCCGTGAATTGACGCTTCACGAGTCCCTTAATGCATGCCGCCCAAAAGTGCGCAGCGGTTTTGGGACAACGGCATGCATCGACAAAAAACAAAAAGCGCGTCGCGTAAGGCGACGCGCTTTTGCGCTCATAGCTTAAAAAGGCCGCGAAAGCAGCTAGTTTTTTGACCGAAAGGTCAAAACTTGATTTCTGAGTGTGTTGGTCAGCTCAGCCGACGAAGGCGCGTTCGACGACAAAACTCGCCGGATGATGCAGCGAGCCCTCCTCGAAGCCGAGGCTTTCGGCCAGCTCCTTGACGTCCTTCAGCATGTGCATCGAACCGCAGATCATGATGCGGTCGGTTTCCGGATTGAGCTTGTCGATGCCGAGATCGGTATAGAACTTGCCGGATCCGATCAGCGCGGTGATGCGGCCCATGCGCGCCGAGTCTTCGCGGGTCGTCGAATTGTAGAGGGTGACACGGCCACCGGTCAGCTCGCCGATCAGCGGATCGCTTTCGAGCCCGGCGACCAGCTCCTGGCCATAGATGAGCTCGGCAGTGTCGCGGCAGGTGTGAGTCAGGACGACCTGCTCGAACTTCTCATAGGTGTCGGGGTCGCGCAGCAGGCTGGCGAAGGGCGCGATGCCGGTGCCTGTCGAGATCATGAACAGGCGTTTTGCGGGCGTCAGCGCGTCAACGACCAGCGTGCCGGTCGACTTCTGGCGCATGATGACGGTGTCGCCGACCTGGATCTTCTGCAGTTCCGAGGTCAGCGGGCCGTCCGGCACCTTGATCGAGAAGAATTCCAGCTCGTCGTCCCAGGCCGGGCTCGCCACCGAATAGGCGCGGAACACCGGCTTCTCGGCATTGGGCAGGCCGATCATGACGAACTCGCCGGAACGGAAGCGCAGCGACTGCGGCCGGGTGATGCGGAACGAGAACAGCCGGTCCGTATAGTGCTTTACCGAGACGACGGTCTCGGCATAGACATTGGCCGGAATCGGAAACTGCAGCGGGCGGGCGCCTGCGGTATTGAATGCGGTTGTGGTGTTCATCAAATCCAACCTTCTGGCCCAACTGCGAACGCGGGCACCAAACCTTCACCTGCGCGCCCGAACCGTTCAGGTTCCGGCGTGCTGCCTGCACACTCCAAAGCAGTAAGCTCTTGTGTCCGGAATTTATTAGTATACAAACGATATTTGCGTCAAGATACCGCCGCGAAACACCTTTCCAAACTGTGACATATCCGTAGTCCGCGCATTTCGGGTTTCGACAATGAAAGAGAATTTTTCGGTGCAGCAGCCGGATTCCCTGGGCAGCGTCGTCGCCGGTATCGATGTCGGCGGGACCTTTACCGACCTGCTTCTGATCGACGGCCGAGACGGTGGCCGGGTGCATATCGCCAAGACCCCGACCACAGTCGATAACCAGGCTTTCGGCGTCGTTTCGGCGCTCGGCGCCACCGGATTTCCGATCGACGGCATCGACCTCATCGTGCATGGTACGACCACCACCACCAATGCGGTGCTCGAACGCCGGCTGGCGAAAACCGGCATGATCACCACGCGCGGCTTTCGCGACGTGATCGAGCTTGGCCGGCGCACGCGGCCGCAGGCCTATGGCATGACCGGCAGTTTCGTGCCGATCATCCCGCGCAATCTGAGGCTCGAAGTCTCGGAGCGCGTCGAGGCGTCGGGCACGGTGCGCACGCCGCTCGATGAAGCCGAAATGCGCAACGCCGTGAGGGCGCTGATCGACGCCGGTTGCGAATCCCTCGTCATCCACTTCCTGCATTCCTACGCCAACCCGGCGCATGAGCTCCGCGCCGCCGAGATTGCCGCCGAGCTCTGGCCGAACGGCTACATCACGTCGGGCCACGCGCTGCTGTCGGAAGCGCGCGAATTCGAGCGCGGCGTCACCGCTTCGGTCAACGCCTCGGTGCAGCCGATCCTCGAGCGCTATGTCGAGCGGCTGCGCAAGGAGTTGGGCGCGAAAGGCTATGCCCGCGACTTCCTGATCATGAACGGCAATGGCGGCATGATCTCGGCCCGCTTCGTCACACGTGAATCGGCCAAGACCGTCATGTCCGGTCCGGCCTCGGGCGTCATCGCCGCCGCCTATACGGGAAAACGCGCCGGCTACGAAAACCTCGTCACCTACGACATGGGCGGCACCTCGACCGACGTGGCTCTGATCCGCAACGCCGAGCCGGCTGTCTCGAACGAGATCGAGATCGAATATGCCATGCCGATCCACGTGCCGATGGTGGCGGTGCACACGGTCGGCGCCGGCGGCGGCTCGATCGCCCGCGTCGACGCCGCCGGCCTGATCCAGATCGGTCCGGAAAGCGCCGGCGCCAATCCCGGCCCGATCTGCTACGGACGCGGCGGCCTCGAGCCGACCATCACCGACGCCAATCTGGTGCTCGGCCGGCTGGCCCCGAAGAAGCTGCTGGCCGTCGAAAACCCGGTCACAGTCGAGCGCGTCACCGGTATCTTCGAAGACAGGATCGGCAAGGCGACTGGCCTTTCCGGCGTCGAGGTGGCGGGCGCGGTACTGCGGCTCGGAAATATGAAGATGGCCGGCGCCATCCGCATGGTTTCTGTGTCACGCGGCCATGATCCGCGCGATTTCGCACTGTTCGCCTTCGGCGGCGCCGGGCCGCTGCACGCAACCGCCCTGGCGCGCGAACTCGGCCTGCCCAAGGTGCTGGTGCCGGCGCGGCCAGGTATCACCAACGCGCTCGGCTGCGTCGTCGCCGATCTGCGCCACGACTTCGTCAACACCGTCAACCAGCCGGTGGCGGTGCTCGACGAGACCCAGCTTCACGCTGTATTGGAACGGCACCGAAACGAAGGCGAGGAGCTCATCGGCAAGGAAGCGGTGAAGCCTGAGACGATCCGCGTCACTCACTCCGCCGACATGCAGTTCGTCGGCCAGACCCACATCATCAACGTGCCATTGCCATCCTCCTCGGTGACCCGGCACGAGCTGCAAACACTGTTCGAAAAGGCCTATTTCGCCCGCTTCAAGGTCGAGCTGCCGGAAATCCGCGCCAACCTCGTCAACCTCAACACTTCGGTGACGGGTGTGCGGCCGGCGATCGACCTGTCGCGCTTGATCGACCCGGCTGGGCGCGGAAAAACGCTCGACGAGGCACGGCGCGAGATCCGGCCGGTCTGGTATGGCGGGCGCTGGCACGACACCCCGGTCTACGCACGCGAAAAGCTGCCGCTTGACGCGGTCATCGAAGGCCCGGCGATCCTCGAACAGATGGATGCGACCACCGTGCTCGAACCCGGCGACCGCGCGCGTTCGGACGCCGACGGCAACATCATCATCGATATTGGCGAGGCCTGAGATGCCTGACATTGATATGGCAAAGCTCGACGCCATTACCCTTTCGGTCCTCCAGGCGGCCTTGCAGCAGGTCTGCGACGAGATGGACCTGACCTTCTCCCGCGCGGCATTCTCGCCGGTCATCGCCGAGGCCAACGACCGCTCCGATGGCATCTATTCGGCTGTCGATGGCTCGCTGATCGCGCAGGGGTCGCAGGGCCTGCCGGTGTTCGTCGGCGTCATGCAATACTCGACCAAAACGGTGATCGAGATGATCGCCGATGGCCGCTGCCTGCCGCCGGAGCCCGGCGACATCTACATCGTCAACGATCCCTATCTCGGCGGCACCCATCTGATGGATGTGCGCTTCGCCATGCCGGTCTACCGGGACGGCAAGATTTTCTGCTGGCTGTCCAACACCGGCCACTGGCCTGACATTGGCGGCTCGGTGCCGGGCGGTTTCTCGGCTTCCGCGACCGCGGTCGAACAGGAAGGCCTGCGGCTGCCACCGGTCAAGCTGTTCAAGAAGGGCGTACTCGACCCCGAAATCTACGCCATCATCTGCTCCAACATCCGCGTCGCCGACCAGCGGATCGGCGATATCCGCGCCCAGGCCGCCGCGTTGCTGATCGGCCAGGATCGGCTCAATGGAATCCTGGATCGTTACGGAGACGAAACCGTTGTCGTGGCGATCGCCGAACTGCGCCGGCGGGCCGCCGAACAGATGCGCGCCAACATATCCGCCATCCCCAATGGCACCTACCATTCCAAGGCCTTTGTCGATTCCGACGGGGTGGTCAACGAGCCACTGACCATCGCGCTGGCTGTCGAGAAACGGGGCGACACGCTGACCTTCGATTTCGCCGGCTCGTCAAAGCCCTGCGCCGGGCCGATGAACAGCGTGCTGGCGACGACCTTGTCCTCGGTCTACCTCGCCATGCGCCACATTTTCCCGGATGTGCCGATCAGCGCCGGCGCTTTCGAGCCGCTTGAGGTCAAGCGTCCGGAGGGCACGTTCCTCGACGCCAAATATCCGCGCCCCGTCTCGGGCTGCGCAGCCGAGGTCTCGCAACGCATCGCCGAGGCGGTGTTCGCGGCGATGGTCCAGGCGCTGCCGGACAAGGTGACGGCGGCACCCGCCGGATCCAGCGGCAATTTCGCGCTCGGCGGCAACGATCCGGCGCGCGGCCGCGACTACGTCATGTACCAGATCTCCGGCGGCGGCTATGGAGGCAATTCAGGCCATGACGGCCTGACCAATGGCTGCTCGACCATCGGCATCTCCAAGTCGCCGCCGGTCGAGATCATGGAACAGGCCTTTCCGGTGCTCTACCGCCACTACGCCTTGCGCGAAGGCTCGGGCGGCGCCGGCAAGCAGCGTGGTGGTTTTGGCCTCGCCTATGAGGTCGAGATCCTGCGCGGCGACGCCCGCGCTTCCTTCGTCATGGATCATGGCCGTTTCGGCCCGCAGGGCGCCCTCGGCGGCAAGGACGGCGCGGTCAACACGGTGACCGTCTTCCGCAATGGCGAGGAGCATGTGCCGCCACATCTGTCCAAGGAGCAGGATATCGCGCTTAAGGCGGGCGACCGTGTGCGCGTCGGCACGCCGGGCGGCGGCGGCTATGGTGATCCGATGGAGCGCGATGCCGATCTGGTGCTGCGCGATGTGGCGTTGGGATACTACACGTCAGCGGAAGCCAGCGAAAAATTCGGCGTTGTCCTGTCGGCGGGCGAGTTCGCCATTGACCGGAAGGCGACGGACGAGCAGCGCGCCGGCTAACACTGAAGGCGGCTTGGATCGCTCGCCGCGCCGTGATCGCCGCAGCACATGTCGTTTCCGTCTCCGCCGGAGTCACGAAAGCCCGTAGACTTCTCCGGTCAACGGAGATCTCGGACATGCGTCTTTTCGGTCGTTTCGTGCTTGCCGCCTCGGTCGCCCTGGTTCTCGCCACGGGTGCCGCATCCGCCCAGGACAAGAAGCTCAGGATCGGCACCGAGGGCGCCTATCCGCCCTTCAACTACGCCAATGCCGACGGCACGCTGGGCGGCTTCGACATCGACCTCGGCAAGGCGCTGTGCGCTGAGATGAAGGCCGAGTGCGAGTTCACCGTGCAGGATTTCGACGGTTCTATCCCAGCGCTGCAGGCCGGCAAGTTCGATGCGATCATCAACATCACCATCACACCGGAGCGGGCCGAGAAGGTCGAGTTCACCCACAAATACTACCAGACGCCGCCGGCCATCGCGGTGCCGAAGGATTCGACCATATCAGGCACATCGCCGGAGGACCTAAAAGGCAAGGCGCTCGGCGTGCAGACCGCGACCATCCACCAGAAATTCGCCGAGCAGAAATACTCAGGCTCGACCGTCAAGGCCTATCCGACCGGCGATGACGCCCGCACCGACATGGCCAACGGACGCCTCGACGCGATGATGGACGGCTCGATCATTCTGACCGAGTGGCTGAAGAAACCAGACGGCGCCTGCTGCAAGCTGCTTGGCACCTTGACGGCCGACCCGGCCATTCACGGCCCCGGCGTCGGCATCGCGCTGCAGAAAGGCGACAAGGAGCTGGCCGACAAGTTCAATGCGGCAATAGACGCACTGCGTGCCAACGGAAAATACAAGGAAATCAACGATAAATACTTTTCCTTCGACGTTTACGGCAGCTGATCCCGGCAGAAATTCCCTTCGGCAGCGCTGTCCGGCGCTGCCGATTTCTATGAATAATGGAGACTTTCTTGGCTGAACGGCGCTCCCCCTTCTACAGCAGCATCGTCGGACTAGGCGCGACCATGGGTCGGGTCGGTGGCGATTTCATCTCGGCCAAGACTTATTCCGGCATTGCCGACGAGCACCTGAACACGCGCAGGAATGTCGGCGTGCAGGATCTCAGCACCATGGGCAAGATGGACATCAAGGGGCCAGACGCCGAGGCGCTGGTCAATCATGTCATCGTCAACGATGCGGCGGCGATGAAGCCCGGCCAGGTCCGTTATTCCACCGTCTGCCGCGAGGATGGCGGCATCATGGACGACCTCACCGTGTTCCGTCTGGCGCCCGAACATTTCATGCTGGTGACCGGCTCGGTCAATCGTCTCAAGATGCTGCCGTGGCTTTTGCATCATGCGCAGGGGCGCAAGGCCTATGTCACCGACATCACCGCGGCCATCGCCTTCCCGACCATCCAGGGGCCGCGCTCGCGCGAACTGCTGAAGGCGTTGATCGCGGACGCCGATCTGGACGGGCTCAAGCGCTGGTCGTTCACCTCGGGACGCATCGATGAGACGAAGGTGCTGATCTCGCGCACGGGCGTGACCGGCGAGCTAGGCTTCGAACTGTTCGTGCCGGCCGACGAGGCGGCTTCGGTCTGGAACGCGCTGATGACCGCCGGCCGTGACTTTGGCCTGAAACCCTATGGCGTGCTGGCGATGTTCACGCTCGGACTGGAAAAAGCCTATCCGGCGCATGGCATCGACATGGACGAGACCCGCACGCCGTTCCATGTCGGCCTCGACCGCTGGATCAAGTTCGACAAGGGCGATTTCGTCGGCCGCGAAGCCTTGCTCAAGGTCCGCGACAAGGGCCTGGACGAGCAGTGGGTCGGGCTGATCCTCGACGGTGACAGGCCGGCCGCGACCGACGCCAGGGTTCTGGCCGGTGGCGAGGGCGCCGGCATCGTCACCTACAGCGACCACGGCTATTCCCTCGGCAAGGTGCTGGCGACCGCGCATCTGCGGCTGCCGTTCACGGCTGTCGGCACGGAACTCAGCATCGACATCGACGGCAAGCCGACCCGCGCGGTCGTGGCGCCGATACCGTTCTTCGACCCCGAGGGGGTCAGGCTGAGGGGCTAGCGCGGCTTGTTCCGGAAATCGCTCTTGGGCTTTCCTTTTGGGTTAAGGGTATGGCGGAAGGCCGACATTCATCCGTCGGGTATGCCGACAGCAAGCAGGTCTCTCCGAAGGTCCTCCAGGATTTTTGGGTTACGATACGGATCGATCAAGATGGTGCTCACGGTCGCACCGGGCCTTGCCGCCAGACACTGCCTGGCTGCGTGAGCGGCGAGATGCTCGTCACCCATTCTCAAATGACAGACCGCCAGAAACGCATAGGCCCAAAATGCATAGGAATTGAGATTCCGGTAGGAGGCTATCGCCTCAGGATACCGTCCGAGAACCAGGAGAACCTGTCCGCGTAGATCCCAGAACCAATCGTAATTCAGGGGATCACGGGCGATACAGACGTCCAGATCGGACAAAGCTTCCTCATGCCGACCGAGATAGCTCCAGCACAAGCCCCGTATTGCTCTCGCCCGGGTTTCGTTCGGATTAAGGTTCACACCCTGCTCGAGATGCAGCAACGCCTCCTCTAACTGTCCCATGAAGATGAGCGTGTGACCCACCGCTGTATGGCTCCATGCCTGTTTCGGTTCAAGTTTTAGAGCACGGCGACCGTGGGCAAGAGCGATCGTGAGCGTGTTCCCGTCCCCCTCAAGCAGCCATTTGCTTGTGAGTACGGTCGCCATCATTGCATGGATGGTAGCGACATTCGGGTCGAGCTCAATCGCCCTGGCAAGATAGGGCTCTGCTTCCAGAGTAGTGTCATAGCGAACCATCCGAACGCGAGCCTGAAGATACAGATCGTAGGCATCGAGCTGGGTGATCGGAAGGCGCCGTATCTTCTCCACACCCGAAGTTCGGATTGTGCCGACGACGGTGATAGCGACGCTTCTGGCGATCTCCTCCTGGAGCTCAAAAATATCTGTCAGCTCCCGATCGAATCGATCGGCCCAGATTTGATTGCCGGATCTGGCCTCTATGAGTTGCGATGAGATCCTGACCCTGTCGCCGGCCCGGCGAATGCTACCCCGAAGCAGGTAGTCGACGGACAACTGCTTCGCGATGGTGACGGCGTCGACAGTCCTTCCCTTGAACACAAAGGAGGAATTGCGGGCTATAAGATGAAGTTCACCGAATCGCCCCAGTTCGGTGATGATGTCCTCGGTGACCCCGTCGCTGAAATATTCCTGGCTGGCGTCGCTGCTCATATTCTCGAATGCGAGAACTGCAACGACTGGTCCGCGGCTTGATGCGCCGTCGGTTTGCGGTCTGGGCGTCTCGTCCATGCTCCTGCGCAATAGCCGAAGCTCGTCACCTGGCTCCAGGTTCAGCTCGCGCTTCAGCAACAGCTTGCACGCCTCATAATGCTTGATGGCGAGCGCGGCCTGACCCGAGGCGATATGCGCCCGCATCAGCGCGGCATGCGACGGCTCCCGCAGCGGATCAAGAGCGACCAGCCGTTCGCAAATTGCAACGCGCTCGATGCCGCTCTCCGATTCTGCCAGAAGCTCGAACACATTGATTGCCCGCAAGGACAGGTCGGCACGGACTTCGCGAAGCCAATCCTCGAAAGCGTTGTCAAACGTGCTCAACCCATCAAGAAAAGGTCCGGCATAGAGGGTGGCTGCCCGCCGAAGCTCGGCCGCATCACGGCTTGCGGATGCAGCGACGAATTCAGTCACGTCGATGGTGAAGAATTTCGGATTGAGCGCGACACGATCCCCGACCAGGGCCAAGGCATCCGCTCCCAACCCGGCAAAGTCCTTGCGGATAGCGGCCAGGGCCTGCCGTAGACTGTCCCTTGCCTGCTCCTCGCCTCGATCGCTCCATAGAAGAGCAGCCAGCTTGTGACGCGTCGCCTCCTGGTTCGGTGCTACGGCGAGAATGCCCAGAAGTGCTCTATTCTTCTTGGCAGCCACCTCCAAGGGTTTCCCCTGCGGCGACGTCAGGTGAAAACCACCCAGGAGATCGAGCCGCGCTGGGCTCATCGCGATATACTCTGAATTTCTGCTTTTTCCGCGATATTCACGAGCTTTTCACAGGCATCTCACGCCCCGCATTCGATGTTGCCTCTCGCAACTAACAACATCCGAGAGGAAACTCCAATGTCCATCGTCACCGAGGTTTTGGGAAAGGCAGGTAAAACGCTCACGAACGAACTGCCGAAGTGGCGTAAGGTCCACCTTGGTCGATTTTTGTACAGCATAGCAGCGGCATATGCCTCTGCGACCTGGAAGGCCTACGGGGCGGCTACTGGCCTTGGTGCGAATAGTCCCGGACGTCGACCTGACGACGACGTCGGCAACTACTGAACGTCTTCGTCCCAACGCCGCGACGCAGACCTCGTCCAAGCCAGATCGTCGGGCCTTGTGGTTCAGAAGCATCGCTATAGGTATGGAGGACAATTTCGTCCAGATCGTCGGCCTCGTCCTCACCCTCGCCGATCCAGCCTCGCCACCAGCCGGTCCCCTGCCCACTGGATGCCGCAGATCAGGATGATCAGCACGATCACCACGGCGATCATGACGCTGGTCTCGAAACGCTGATAGCCGTAGCGGATGGCGAGATCGCCGAGCCCACCGGCGCCGATGGCGCCGGCCATCGCCGAGGCGCCGATCAGCGTCACCAGCGTCACGGTGAAACCGGCGACGATGCCGGGCAGGGCTTCGGGCACCAGCACCTCGCGGATGATCGTCCAACGATTGCCGCCCATGGCGCGCGCCGCCTCGATTAGCCCGCGGTCGACTTCGCGCAGCGACACTTCGGCGATGCGCGCATAATAGGGCGTGGCGGCGATCGACAGCGGCACGATGGCCGCCCACGTGCCGATCGAGGTGCCGACGATCAGCCGCGTCACCGGGATCAGCGCCACCAGAAGGATGATGAAGGGCACCGAACGGAAGCCGTTGATGACGGCGCCGAGCGCGCGGTTCACCCATAGGCTTTCGGCGATGCCGCCGCGTTCGGTGGCGATCAGCGCCAGCCCCAGCGGCAGGCCGAAGACCAGCGAGATCAGGCCGGACGCGGCCGTCATCAGCACGGTTTCCCAGATCGAACGAAGCAGAAGCTCAAACAGGATTGGCGACATGGCCAAGCACCTCCACCCGCGCCTGGCGGGCCTTCAGGAATGTGATGACGGCGGCGAGATGGCTTGCATCGCTGCCAGGGACAGAAACGAACAGCGTCCCGACGGGCTGCTGCTGGATGTGGTCGATGCCGCCATGGATGAGGCGGAAGGGGCCTGGAACAGCAGTGGCGAGATCGGACAGCAATGGGCCGCGAGCCGCCTCGCCGGCCACGTCCACGCGCAGGACCGTCTCCGTGCCGGCCGACGGCAGCAGCCGGGCGGCCAGTTCGGCGGGCAGCTGCGGCCGGATGGCGCCGAGCAGGCTGCGTGTGATCTCGGAGCGCGGCTCGGCAAATACCGACCACACCGGCCCTTCCTCGACGATGCGGCCGGCATCGATCACTGCCACCCGGTCGGCGATCGAGCGGATCACCTCCATCTCGTGGGTGATCAGCAGGATGGTCAGCCCAAGCTGCCGGTTGATGTCTTTCAGCAAAGCGAGGATGGAGCGCGTCGTCTCCGGGTCGAGCGCCGAAGTGGCTTCGTCCGACAGCAGCAGCGCCGGCCGCGCCGCAAGCGCCCGGGCGATGCCGACGCGCTGCTTCTGGCCGCCCGATAGCGACGCCGGGTAGGTCTTGGCTTTCTCCGACAGGCCGACGAGGTCAAGCAATTCGGCGGCGCGCTGCAGCCGCTCGGCCTTCGGCCGGCCCTCTATCTTCAGCGGCAGCGCCACATTGTCCTCGACCGTCTTGGCCGACAAAAGGTTGAAATGCTGGAAGATCATGCCGATGCGCCGCCGCAGCGGCTGCAGATCGCGCTCGCCGAGCCGGCTAATCTCGCGGCCTTCGATGAAGACCTCGCCGGAATCGGGCCGCTCCAGCCCGTTCAGGCAGCGGATCAGCGTCGATTTGCCGGCGCCGCTGCGGCCGATGATGCCGAGGATCTCGCCCTTGCGCACCGTCAGCGAGATGCCATCGAGTGCCGCTGTCGCGCCAAAACGGCGCTTCAGGTCGACAAGGCGCACCACGTCCTGCGGTGTTGCGCCCGGCTGGTCCGTGGTCTCGGCGGTTGCGGCAAAATGCTGGTTCATGCGCGGATCCCCTAGAAATGCAATTGCGGCCCGCGCGTTGCGCGGACCGCTTTCCCGGTAAAAGCAGGCACGTCAGCGCCCGCATATCCCCTAGTAGGCGCTGAGGCCGGTGCCTTTGTAGACCTTGTCGAACTCGGCCTTCACCGCCTCGTTCTGATAGGACGCCACCAGCGTCTTCACCCAGGCCTCGTTCTCATTGCCGACCTTCACCGCGATGAAGTTGCGATAGGGATTGTCGGCGATGGGCTCCTGCGCAATGCGGTTTTCCGGCGTCAGGCCGCTTTTCAGCGCCCAGTCGGTGTTGACCACGGCGGCGTCGAGGTCCTCGACCGAGCGGCCGACGATGCCTGCGTCGAGTTCCTTGATCACCACCTTCTTGGCGTTCTCGGCGATGTCGGCGGTGGTGGCCAGAATGCCGGTGCCGTCCTTCAGCTTGATCACCCCCTCGTTCTGCAGCACGCGCAGCGCCCGGCCTTCGTTGGACGGATCGTTCGGCACGCCGATGACCGCGCCTTCGGGCAGGTCGGCGACTTTGGTGTACTTCTTCGAGTAGAGACCGATCGGCCAGACGCCGGTATAGCCGACGCGGACGATGTGGTAGCCTTGTGTCTTGATCTGATTGTCGAGATAGGGCTGGTGCTGGAAGGCGTTGGCGTCGATCTCGCCGCGCTCGAGCGCCTCGTTGGGCTGGGTATAGTCGTTGAACACTACGGTTTCGATCGCGAGACCCTTTTCGGCCGCCTGCGCAACAACGACGCGCCAGACATCCTCGTCCTCACCGCTGATGATGCCGACCTTGATCGCCTTCTTGTCCTCGGCGAACGACGCATGAGGCGCCATCAGGCTGCCGATGGCGACAGCCGATGCGAACAGCAGAGCAAGGCCACTGCGCCGGTTGAGGGTTGACCAAAGGGAAGATGGCAAAGTGTTCTTGAAGTCAGTCATGATTGATCTCTGCGGTTGTGAAGTCATGGCAGCCAGGCGGATTGCCGAGCCTTGGTCACATCATCAGAAATTCTATCGATTTTATCAAAGAACGCGTTTCGCCGTTCTCGTCAAAGCCGGGAATATTCTCTCAAAAATTTCAGGAGAGTGAGCACAAGACGCCGCCTGACCGACCGCGGCGGGGCCTACAGTCGATCCCGGCGCGCCCTGAGAGGGAGGCAGATTCCAAGAGAACCGGCTGCCGCCGGTCTCAGAGAGCGATCCAGGCAGTCTTGAGGTCGAGATATTTCTCCAGCGCGTGCAGCGACTTGTCGCGGCCGAAGCCGGACTGCTTGACGCCGCCGAGCGGCACGGTGATGTCTGCGCCGCCATAGGTGTTGACGTGGACGACGCCGGCATTGATGGCGCGCACCATGCGATGCGCGGTGGAAAGGTTGGCTGTCCACACCGCCGAGGCCAGCCCATATACGGTCGAATTGGCAAGCCGCACCGCCTCCTCCTCGGTCTCGAAGCGCATGACGCCGAGCACCGGCCCGAACACCTCCTCGCGGGCCAGCTGCATGTCCTGCGTCACGTTGTCGAAGATCGTCGGCGCCATGTAGCTGCCGCCGGTCTCGGCGAGAATTCGTTCACCGCCGGTGACCAGCCGGGCGCCTTCGGCCGCCGCCCGGTCGACGAAGCCGAGATTCTTGGCCAGCTGTTCGGAGCTCGACACCGCGCCGACGTCGCTTGAGAGATCAAGCGGATCGCCGACCTTCAGCCGCGTGGTCGCCGAGAGCAGCTCGTCCATGAAGCGGTCATAGACTGACGCCTGGACGAGCAGGCGCGAGCCGGCGACGCAGACTTGGCCGGAATTGCGGAAGATACCATTGGCCGAGACGACCGCCGCCTGCTTCAGGTCCGGGGCGTCGGCAAAGACGATGTTGGGCGACTTGCCGCCGAGTTCGAGGAAGACCCGCTTCAAATTGGAACGCGCGGAATATTCGAGCAGCCGCCGACCGACAGGCCCCGACCCGGTGAAGGCGATGGCGTCGACATCCATATGCAGGCCGAGCGCTTCGCCGGTGACCGCGCCGCGCCCGGTGACGACGTTGAACACACCGGCGGGGAGTCCGGCCTCGCTGGCCAACTCGGCCAGCCGCAGCAGCGTCAGCGAAGCGATCTCCGGCGGCTTGACCACCACGCAATTGCCGGCGGCGAGCGCGGGCGCGATCTTCCAGGCGCCGATCATCAGCGGAAAGTTCCACGGCACGATGACGCCTACGACGCCGAGCGGTTCCTTGTGGATCAGCCCGAGCACGTTCTCGGCCGTCGGCGCGATCTCGCCATAGATCTTGTCGATCGCCTCGGCATAGTAACGGATGGTGCCTGCCGCCGAGAGCGGTTCGGCCTTGTAGGCCATGCCTATTTCTGTGCCATTGTCGCGGACGCCGAGCACGGCCAGTTCGTCGGCATGCTTTTCGACCAGCTCGGCGAGTCTTGTCAGCACCTTCTTGCGGAAGGCGGGTGCCGAGCGCGACCACGAACCATTCTCGAAGGCCTTGCGCGCCGACTTGACGGCACGGTCGACGTCGGCGGCATTGCCGTCGGCTATGCTGGCGAAGGGCCGGCCGTCGATCGGCGACGTCACCGGCAGACTCGCGCCGCTCATGCCATCGATCTGTGCGCCATCGATGAACAGGCGTCGCGCCCCGATCTCCGTCTTGCGCAACGTGTCGATGGCATCCTGGCTGATCATTGTGTTCTCACTTCTGGAGTTAAGCAGTACGAGGGGCGGCTTGGCGCGCCGCCCCTTGCTTCCCTCGATCCTGCGTCCCGCTCAATCCTTCAACGGCTGGCCGAGATTTTCGAAGGCGACCGGATCGCGGCTCTTCAGCGCGCTTGCCAGCAGCAATCCGACAATTGCTGCAATCAGCACCAATCCCGGCAGGAACACGCCAAGGAAGCCGCCGGCGCCTGACAGGCTGCCGAAATTGATGACGATCAGGTAGATGATGACGACGAAGGCGATGAAGGTCAGACCGGGCAGGATGGTGGTCTTCAGCGCATTCTCCCGGGCAGCCGGATTGGCACGGAAGAACATCACCACGGCCAGCGACGCCACCGCCATCATGACGATGACGCCGAGCGTTGCGACATTGGTCAGCCACGAAAACAGCGCCAGCACCGGATCGAGGCCGAGCACGGCGAACAGCCCGACGACGATTGCCGCCAGCACGCTCTGGATGACCGACGCGACATGCGGGCTCTGATGCACCGAATGGGTCACGCCGATCGTCTGCGGCAGAAGCTTTTCGCGGCCCGAGACGTAGATGTAGCGGGCAACCGCATTGTGGAACGCCAGCACGCCGGCAAACAGGCTCGACACGAACAGGATGCTCATCGCATGCGACAGCATCGTTCCGGCGTAACGGTCGGACAGGCCGAACAGGAAGGTCGTCGGATCCTGCAGCCCCTGCAGCGCCGGCAGCAGCTTGTCGACACCGGCGCCGACCGCCATCAGCCATGCCGTGACCATGTAGAAGACGCCGATCAGCAGCACGGAGAAATAGGTGGCGCGCGGAACCGTGACCTCGGGGTCGCGGGCTTCCTCGGCATAGATGGTCGTCGCCTCGAAACCGATGAAGGCGGCAAAGCAGAACAGGATGGCGATGGCCGGTGCACCTGATGTGATCTGGCTCCAGCTGAACGGCGCCGCCGACAGGCCGCTATCGCCGCCGGTCTTGAGGATGGCGATGTCGAGGACCAGTACCACCAGATATTCGCACAGGACCAGCACCGTCAGGATCTTGGCCGACAGGTCGACTTGGCGATAGCCGAGCACGGCGACCAGCGCGATGGCGATGAAACTCCATACCCACCAGGGCAAATTGATGCCCCAGCCGGCAAACAATCCGGCCGTCGCTGCGCCGAGCAGGCCCATGACGCCGATCTGCATGGCATTGTAGGACAGGATGGCGATCAGCGCCGTGGCGCCGCCGGCCAGGCCGCCGAGCCCACGCGCCGCATAGGCGTAGAAGGCGCCGGCATTGCCGACGTGACGCGACATCGTCACATAGCCGACCGCGAACAACAGCAGCAGGATGGTCACGATGAGATAGGTACCGGCAAAGCCGGCGCCGTTGCCCATCAGCATGCCGAGCGGTGTGCCGCCGGCTACCGCCGTAAGGGGTGCCGCCGCCGAAATCACCATGAAGGTGATGGCGCCGACGCCAAGACTGTTCTTGCGCAGCCTGTTGGCCGGCGCCTGCTCCGTAACTGCTGACATTGGTCCCTCCTGTATGCGAACCCTTGGGTCCGCTGGCCAATTGGCCTGTTCCATCTGCTCTGAATGCCGGTTCATTATTTGAACCCTTATTTTGAATATAGACTTGCAAACAAAGCCGATGCCTGTCAAGTTAATTCACACGTTAAATGATTAGTCGAAGGAGGCGAAGTTGGGTACGGTCGGCAAGGCGATCTCACTTCTGGAGCTGTTCACCGTCGACGAGCCCGAACTCGGACTGTCCGATCTGGCGCGCCGGTCGGGCTTCGACAAGGCGACGACGCGACGGCTGCTGGTGGCGTTGAGCGGCCATGGCTTCGTCGAACAGGATGCCGCCACGCGGCACTATCGCCTCGGCGCAGGCCTGTCGCGTCTGGCCCGCATCCGCGAGGCGCGCTTTCCCTTCCTGCAGACAGCGGTTCCCCTGGTGCGGGACCTCGCGGCGTCCACAGCCGAGACCGTGCATCTTTCGGAATTCGGCGTCGATGCGCTGGTCACCGTCCATGTCGAGCATCCGGCCTGGGCAAACCGGGTCAATATCGATATCGGCCAGCTTCTCCCGCTGCACTCAACCGCCTCCGGCATCGCCTATCTGGCCTTCGCCCGCGACGAGACTGTCAAGGCATGCCTGACGGGCTCCCTCAAGGCCTTCACGACGCATACGCTGATCGAGCCGGCCGCCATCTCCACATCCATCGCCGAGACGCGCGATCGCGGCTATTCGATCTGCGACCAGGGTTTCGAGGAAGGGGTGATCAGCGTCGCGGCGGCAATCCGCGCGGCGGACGGCTTTGCGCTCGGCACCATCGCGGTGGCCGCGCCGAACGCCAGGACGACGCCGGCGGCGATCGCGGAACGGGGACTTGCAGTGATGGCCGCGGCACGGGAGATTTCGATGCGCCTCAACGGCGAAAACCTGCAAACGCTGAGGAGGCAGGCGTGATGTCGGCAGAGACGACGACAGTGCCCCGCATCCTGGTCATCGGCACCGGTGACACCAAGGCCGACGAGCTGCGCTTCATGAAGCAGTGCATCGAGGCATCGGGCGGCAACGCGGTGATGATGGATGTCAGCGTGCTGGGCGACCCGCCTTACAGCCCGGATCACGACAAGCATGCCGTTGCGCGCGCCGTGGATGTGACGATCGCCGAGATCGTTGCGAGCGGCGACGAAAACACCGCCATGACATTGATGGCCGGCGGCGCCGTGCAGCTGGCGCGCAAGCTATATCAAACCGGCGAGATCGATGGCTTCATCGCCATCGGCGGCTCGATGGGAACCGACCTGGCGCTCGACGTCGCGCTTTGCCTGCCGCTCGGTGTGCCGAAATTCGTCGTCTCGACCATCGCCTATTCGCATCTCATCCCGCCCGAACGCGTCGCGCCCGACCTGATGATGATCCTGTGGGCGGGTGGGCTTTATGGCCTCAACACCATCTGCAAGGCGGTTCTTTCGCAGGCCTGCGGCGCGGTTGTCGGCGCGGCCAGGATCATGCTGGCGTCGCGCGCCACGGCTCCCGCCATCGGTCCGACCATCGGCATGACCTCGCTCGGCAGCAGCTGCCTGCGCTACATGAAGACGCTGAAGCCGGCACTGGAGCAGCGCGGCTATGATGTCGCCGTATTCCACACCACTGGAATGGGCGGCCGCGCCTTCGAGTCGATTGCCGGGCAGGGGCATTTCTGCGCGGTGTTCGACTTCAGCCTGCAGGAAATCACCAACCATCTCGCCGGCTCCGTCGTCAGTTCCGGCATCGACCGGCTGGAGAACGCCGGCGCCCGCGGCATTCCGCAGATCGCGGCGCCCGGTGCGGTCGACATGGTCGATCTGCCGACCTGGCAGGATTTGCCGGCTAAGTTTGCGCGACGCCCGTTCCACGCTCACAACAGGCTGATCGGTTCGGTCACCGTCGATGCCGACGACCGCCGCCAGGTCGCCAGAACCATCGCCGCCAAGCTCGGCGCGGCGAAAGGGCGCGCCGCCTTCATCCTGCCCTCCGGCGGCATCCAGGAATGGGACATGCCGGGCGAGCCGCTCTACGAACCGGAGGCTCTCGCCGCCTTCGCCGACGAAATGCGCAAGGCTATGCCTGCTGGCGTGGAGTTCCACGAGATCGACGCCCACATCAACAGCGACGACTTCGTCGGCAAGGCGCTCGAGATCTTCGACCGATGGGTCGAGGAAGGCATTGTTCCGCGCGGTGCGCCAGCCAAGGGAGAAGCCGCTTGAGCGTTCCTTTGGCTCAGGCGTTGGTCCTGGATTTCGGCGGTGTCGTCACCCGGACGCTGTTCGAGACCCATGCCTTGACCGAACAGGCGCTCGGCCTTGAGCCGGGAACGCTGCAATGGCGCGGGCCGTTCGATCCGGACAGCGATCCGCTCTGGCGCGCGATGCAGGCCGACGAGATCAGCGAGCGCGACTACTGGCGTACGCGCACAAGCGAAGTCGGCCGGCTCGTCGGCGAGGACTGGCAGGCAATGGAAACCTTCGTCCAGCGTGCGCGCGGGGCGGAGCCGCAAAAGGTGGTGCGGCCGGAGGCCGACAGCGCCATCCGCGCCGTCCATGCGGCGGGCTTTCGCCTGGCGATCCTGTCCAACGAGCTCGACCTCTTCTACGGGGCCGACTTCCGCCGGCGGCTGCCGCTGCTCGGCCTGTTCCACACAATAGTCGACGCGACCTATACCGGCATCCTGAAGCCCGATCCGCGCGCTTATGCCTCCGTCACCGAGGCGCTCGGCCTGCCTGCCGAGGCTTGCGTCTTCGTCGATGACCAGAAGCGCAATGTCGATGGCGGCCGTGCCGCCGGCATGCGCACCGTTCATTTCGACGTTGCGCGGCCAGCACTTTCCTATGCCGAAGCCCTCGGCCATTTCGACCTCGTCCCAGCCGTCTGAGACCATTTGCGGAGCCTGCCATGCGCGACATCAATTTCCTCACCGAGACAAACGCCAAGCCGATCTGGCATCCCATGGCGCATCCGGCCGAGATGCGGGCCAATCCGCCGAAGATCATCATGAAGGGCGAGGGGGTCACCGTCACCGACATCGATGGCAGAAGCGTGCTCGACGCCGTCGGCGGCCTGTGGAACGTCAATCTCGGCTACAGCTGCGACCCGATCAAAAAGGCGATCGCCGACCAGCTCAGTGCATTGCCCTACTATTCCGGCTTTCGCGGCACCTCGACCGGACCGTCGATTGAACTAGCCTACGAGCTCAGTGAATGGTTCGAGCCGGAAGGCATGGTGCGGACCTTCTTCACCTCGGGCGGCTCGGATTCGGTCGAAACCGCGCTGCGACTGGCCCGGCAATACTGGAAGATCCGCGGACAGGGTGATCGAACAAAGTTCCTCGCCCTGAAGAAGGGCTATCACGGTACCCATTTCGGCGGCGCCTCGGTCAACGGCAACGCCAATTTCCGCCGCAACTACGAGCCGCTGCTGCCCGGTGTCTTCCACATCCCGGCGCCGTGGACCTTCCGCAACCCGTTCGACGAGACCGACCCGGCGCGGCTGGCGAAACTGTGCGCCAGGGCGCTGGAGGACGAGATCGCCTTCCAGGGTGGCGACACCATCGCCGCCTTCATCATGGAGCCGGTTCTCGGCGCCGGCGGCGTCATCGTTCCGCATGAGAGCTTCATGCCGCTGGTGCGCGAGATCTGCGACCGCCACGAGATCCTTTTGATCGCCGACGAGGTGGTCACGGGCTTCGGCCGCTCGGGCGCATGGTCGGGCTCCAGGCTGTCGGGCGTGAAGCCGGATTTCATGACCATCGCCAAGGCGATTACTTCCGGCTATTTCCCGCTCGGCGCCACCCTTATCGGCGCAAAGGTTGCAGACGTCTTTGAAGCCGACAAAACCAGCTTCGGCTCGATCGGCCACGGCTACACCTATTCCGGCCATCCGGTCGGCTGCGCGGCGGGGCTGGCGGCGCTTGCGGAAACCAAACGCCTCCGCCTGGACGAGAACGCGGCCGCGCGGGGCATCGAACTCGCCGCCGTGCTGGAAGGGCTGAAGGCCAGGCACGCCATCGTCGGCGATGTCAGGTACAAGGGCCTGATGGCGGCGCTCGAACTGGTCTCGGATCGCGCCACCAAGAAGCCGGCCGACAAGAAGACCATGGCCGTGGTTTCGGAGGCGGCCTACGAAGCCGGCGTCATGCTGCGCGTTTCGGGCAACAACATCATCCTGTCGCCGCCGCTGATCATCAGCGCCGCCGATGTCGCCAGGATCGGCGAAGCACTGGAGGCAGGCCTGTCTAAGGTCTGACGCGGTTACAACGGAGTTTCGGTACGCAGATGGCCTATTCGCGGGAAAAAGCGGGGCAGCAAAATGAGGGTGTTGAGGCGCTGGTTAGCCGGCGTTCCCGGCTGCTCGGCGCGAAATCGCAATTGTTCTATGACGAGCCCGTGCATCTGGTGCGCGGCGAAGGCGTCTGGCTCTATGACGCCGACGGCCGCAAATATCTCGATGCCTACAACAATGTCGCGCATGTCGGCCATTGCCATCCGCACGTGGTCGAGGCCCTGTGCCGGCAGGCAAGCCTGCTCAACACCCACACGCGCTATCTGCACACCACCATCCTCGACTATGTCGAGCGGCTCACCGCGACCTTCGATGCCAGCCTGTCCACCGCCATCCTGACCTGCACCGGCAGCGAGGCCAACGACATAGCGTTGCGCATGGCGCAGGCCGCCACCGGCCGCATGGGCATCATCGCCACCGACGCCACCTATCACGGCAACACGGCAGCGGTTTCGCAGCTCAGCACGCGCATGCCGCCGGTCGGTGGCCGCGCCCGCCACGTCAGGCTGGTGCCGGCGCCCGACAGCTATCGCCATCCGGAGGCGATGGCCAACGGCAAGGCTTTTGGCGACGCCGTGCGCGAAGCCATCGCCTCGCTCGAGCAGGACGGCATCGGCCTGTCCGGCATCATCCTGTGTCCGCTGCTCGCCAATGAAGGCTTCCCGGCGCTTCCCAACGGCTTCTTTGGCGAAGCCGTGGCGGCGGTGCGCGAAGCCGGCGGCCTGGTCATCGCCGACGAGGTGCAGCCCGGCTTTGGCCGCACCGGCAGCCATTTCTGGGGCCATCAGCGCGCCGGTTTCGTTCCCGACATCGTCACCATGGGCAAGCCGATGGGCAACGGCCACCCGGTCGCCGCCGTGGTCACCACCAGTGAGATCCTCGCGACCTTCCGCGACGCTTTCCGCTACTTCAACACTTTTGGCGGCAACCCGGTTTCCTGCGTGGTGGCGAATGCCGTTCTCGATGTTCTGGAGCAGGAAGATCTCGTCGCCAACGCACGCGATGTCGGCGCCTATGCGCAGGGCCTGCTGCGCCCGCTGGCCGATCGCCACGAGTGCATCGGCGAGATCAGGGGCGCCGGGCTGTTTTTCGGTGCCGAGCTGGTTCACGACCGCAAGACGCGCGAGCCGGCATCAGACATTGCCGAGCAAGTCGCCAACCGGATGCGCCATCGCGGTGTGCTGATGGGCAGGACCGGCATCCACGGCAATGTGCTGAAGATCCGCCCGCCCATGCCGTTTTCCCGCGACGATGCCGCCTTCCTGATCGGCGCGCTCGACGAGGTGCTCGATGAAGTTTGCGGAGTGCCGGCGTGAACGCTGTTTCCGTGCCGTCCGAACCGGAAGATGCCGCCACCGTCACTGAACTGGCGCGGCACGCGCTCCAGCATTGGGGCATCCGCGTCGGTGAGCCCGAGCTGCTGAAATTCCGCGAGAACGCGGTGTTTCGGGTCCGCTTGCCCGATGGCCAGCCGGCGGCCATGCGCGTTCACCGGCTTGGCTATCATTCAGACGCCGCGCTGCGCTCGGAACTGCAATGGATGTCCTTCCTGCAGTCGGCCGGCGTCGCCACGCCGTCTCCGCTCGCGGCGCTGAGCGGCGACCTGTTCGTGCCAGTCGATACCGGCACATCGGCGCCGCCTCGCCAGGTCGACTGTCTCAGCTGGCTGGAAGGCCGCGCCGTTGGGGCGCGAGGCGTGCCGCTGGATTACACGCCCGAGCAGGCAAGGCAGATCTTCACAGCGATCGGGCGAACCATCGCGCATATGCACAACGTCACCGGCGCCTGGACGCCGCCCGCCGGCTTCACCCGCCATGCCTGGGATTTCGACGGCTTCTTCGGCCCGGCCCCGACCTGGGGCCGCTTCGAGACCTCGCCCTTCCTCGACGATCTTCGCCGCGAGCTGGTTTTCCAGGCGCGGGACAAGGCCGTGAAGGCGCTGTCGGAGCATGAACGCAGCGCCCGTAATTTCTGCATCATCCACGCCGATCTGGTGCGCGAGAACGTGCTCGTCCACGACGGCGCGATCCGCATCATCGATTTCGACGATTGCGGCTATGGCTGGCACATGTACGATCTTGCCGTTGCCCTCTACCAGAACCGCGAGGAGGCGATCTATCCGCTGATCGAGGCCGCCCTGCTCGACGGTTATCGGCAGTTGCGGGGACTGACGGCGCAGGACATCGCCGCACTGCCGCTGTTTTCAGCGTTGCGCGCTTTCGCCTTCCTCGGCTGGGTGCAGAGCCGCGTCGAAGGCGACATCACCAGGGATGTCGGCATGCGCATGTCGGCCATCGCAGCCGATGTGGTGATCGACTATCTGCATGGTGAGTGACCGGCGCTGGCCTGCCGGTCAGGCGAAGTGAATGCTGACCGTGCCTGAACTGCCGAAATCGGCGACGATGGTGTCTCCGGGCCGCGCCTCGACTGGCCGCACGAAGGACCCCGAGAGAACCACCTCGCCGGCCGCGATCGACATGCCGTAACGGGCGAGCCTGTCCGCCAGCCAGGCAATGCCCATCGCCGGATGGTTGAGCACGCCGGCGCCAAGCCCGGTCTCCTCGACCTCGGCATTGCGCGAGACGATGGCGCCGATCCAGCGCATGTCGGCAACCTCGGGCCGCTGCGGCCGGCCGCCGATGACGATGCCGGCATTGGCGGCATTGTCGGAAATCGTGTCGAAGAAGGTGCGCGTCTTCTTCGTCTCCGCATTGACGCGCTCGATGCGCGTGTCGAGGATTTCGAGCGCCGGCGTGATGTAGTCGGTGGCGTTGAGCACGTCGAAGAGGGTCACGCCGGGACCCTTGAGCGGCGCTTTCATGACGAAGGCGATCTCGGCCTCGACACGCGGCTGGATGAAGCGGCCGGCGGGAATCGTCGCGCCGTCGTTGAAGAACATGTCGTCGAAGAGCACGCCCGAATCCGGCGTGTCGATGGCCAGCGCGTACTGCATCGCTTTGGAGGTCAGGCCGATCTTCCAGCCCTTCGGTTTCAGCCCGGCATCGATCTTGCGCGTCACCAGAGCGGCCTGCACGCGATAGGCGTCCTCCATCGTCGCCTCGGGGAAGTCGAGGCTGAGCAGCCGGATCTGGCGGCGCGAACGCTCGGCCTCGAACAGCCGGTTGGCGGCGTCTTCCACTTGCTCCGGGGTCATGTCGCTGCCTCGTCGACGACGCTGTTGTGCAACACGCCGATGCCGTCTGCCTCGACCTCGATCACATCGCCCGGATTCAGCCAGACCGGCGGGTCGAAGCGCGCGCCGGCACCGGTCGGCGTGCCGGTGACGATGATATCGCCAGGCACCAGCGTGGTGAAGGTCGAGATGTAGGCGATGATCTTGCGGAAGGAAAAAATCATGCGGCTGGTGCGGTCCTGCTGGCGCAGCTCGCCATTGACCCGGGTGGAAAGCGTAATGTCGGCGATCTGCGCCTCGTCCGTGAACGGCACCAGCCAGGGACCGATCGAGCCGCTGCGGTCGAAATTCTTGCCTTGCGTGACGTTGAACTTGGCATGGCGCACCCAGTCGCGGATGGTGCCTTCGTTGCACAGCGAGAGTGCAGAAATGTGGCCGAGCGCGTCGGCTTGCGCGATCCGCCGGCCGGCCTTGCCGATGACGATGACGACCTCGCCCTCATAGTCCAGCTGCGGTGAATCCGGCGGCCGCACCAGCGGCGCGCCATGGCCGACGAACGAGCGCGGGAAGCGGATGAACAGCGACGGATTCGCAGGTGCTGCCTGGCCGTCCTTGTACTCCTCGTTGCGGTCGGGATAGTTGACGCCGACGCAGATGATCTTTTCCGGTGATGGGATCGGGATGTCGTAGGCGATGGCGTCGAGCGGGAAATCGGCGGCGAAGGCGTCGGCCTCTTCCGCCAGGCGCAGCAAGGCGCCGGCCTCGATCACTTCGCGCAGCGTCGGCCACTGGCCGTGGCGGGCGGACAGGTCGACGACGCCCTTGCCAGTGATCGCGCCATACCGTGCCTTGCCGCCGACGGTGAAGGTGGCGAGCTGTGCCCTGCTCATGCTGCACCTCCGGTGGGCTTCTGCTGGTTTGGAGCTTTACGGCGCCCCCCTCTGTCCTGCCGGACATCTCCCCCACGAGGGGAGAGATTGGATGTCACCTCCGCTTTCGCCAATTTCCGACGCTGCAAGAAAGGCGCCGGCCGAGCGGCCAGCCGATCTCCCCCCAAATGGGGGAGATGTCCGGCAGGACAGAGGGGGGCGCGAAGGGACGCAGACATCATTTTCGAAACACTCACGGCGCCACAATCGGCGAAGCCGTCAGATCCGGCTGGCGCGCCGCAACCCCGGCAAATCTGCTACCCTCCTCGAACCAGCTTTTCGGGGCCGGCGCGCCCCACAGCGTCTGGCGCTGCGGATCCTTGAGGTCCCATTTGATCGGCTCAAGGTCCGGGTCGACCGTCTGGTAGTCCGAGCAGTAGATCTCGATGCGATGGTTGTCGGGGTCTCTGATATAGAGGAAGAAGGCGTTGGAAATGCCGTGCCGTCCAGGCCCGCGTTCGATGTTCGCGAGATAGCCGGTCGTCGCCATCAGGTCGAGCAGGTCGATGATGTTGAGCGGCGTCGGCACCCAGAAGGCGACGTGGTGCAGGCGCGGCCCGATGCCGTTGGTGAAGGCGATGTCGTGGACGCCGCCCTTGCGGTGCGTCCACGCCGCCCACAGCTTTCCGCTGCTCGCATCCTCGGTGTATTCGGTGACGCGGAAGCCGAGCTCGTTGTAGAAGGCGACGGACTCGTCGACATTGGGCGAGAAGCAGTTGAAGTGATCGATGCGCAGCGGCTTGACGCCGTGATAGAGCGCATATTTCTGGTGGATCGGCGGCAGCCGGTCCATCTGGGCATAGAACTCGAGCGGAATGCCGTGCGGATCGCGGGTGCGGAAGGTGCGCGACTGGTAGGGCCGCTCGACCCATTCCACCGGCAGGCCTTTTCCTCCAAAGAAATGCTCGGCCTTATCGAGGTCCTCCTCGGAGAACAGCTTGAAGCCGAGGTCGCGCGCTTCGGCCGTAGGGGCCTTCTTCAGGACGATGCAATGGTGCCCGCGCTCCTCCAATGCCCTGAGATAGATGGTATCGGCGGTCTCGTCGGTGACCTGCAGGCCGAGCGTGTCGACATAGAAGGCGCGGGACCTGGCGAGGTCGGTGACGGCCAGTTCGACATGGCTGAGGCGCACGATGTTGAATTCAGGGTATAGATTGGGCTTGGGCAAGGGCATTTCTGATCTCCTCCGGTCAGCCGCCGAGTTTCTGGATCGCGTGCGCGGTCGTGGCGAAGGCTATGTTCTTCGTCTCCATGTAGAAGTCGAAGGAATGGTCGCCACCGTCGCGGCCTATGCCGGAATTCTTGACGCCGCCGAACGGCGTCGGCAAATGGCGCACATTCTCCGAATTGACCCAGATCATGCCGGCGTCCAGCGCGTCGGTGAAGCGGAAGGCGCGGGTGACGTCCGACGTCCAGAGATAGCCGGTCAGGCCGTATTGCGTGTCGTTGGCCAGCGCCAGCGCTTCCGCCTCATCCTTGAAGGAAATGGCAGTCAGCACCGGCCCGAAGATCTCTTCCTGGGCAATGCGCATCCTGTTGGTGGCGCCGATGAACAGCGTCGGGCTGACATAGCAGCCGCCGCCCGGGCCGGCGAACTTGCCGCCGCCGGCGGCGACCACCGCGCCTTCCGATTTGCCGATCTCGATATAGGAGAGCACCTTTTCCTCGTGCACCGGATGGATCAGCGGGCCGACCACCGTTGCGGGGTCAAGGGGATGGCCGATCTTGATGCGCTTTGCCTTCTCCGCCACCAGATCGGTGAATTCGTCGTAGACCGACGCTTCGACCAGCAACCGTGACGAGGAGGTGCACCGCTCGCCGTTCAGCGAATAGATCATGAAGACAGCGGCGTCGGCGGCGCGCTCCAGGTCGGCGTCGGCGAAGACGATCACCGGATTCTTGCCGCCAAGCTCGAAATGGACGCGCTTCAGCGTGTCGGCGCCTTGGCGCATGATCATCGAGCCGGTGCGGCTTTCGCCGACGAAGCCGATCGCTTTGATGTCGGGATGCTCGGTCAGCGCCTTGCCGGCGTGCTCGCCGAGGCCGTTGACTAGGTTCCACACACCTTTCGGCAGGCCGGCTTCTTCGGCGATCTCGACCAGCAGGCGGGCGGTCAGCGGCGAGAATTCAGCCGGCTTATGAACCACGGTGCAGCCGGCGGCCAGCGCCGGCGCGATCTTCCAGGTCGACAGCATGAACGGCGTGTTCCACGGCGTGATGATGCCGACCGGGCCGATCGGCACCCGTGTGGTCATATTGACCTGGCCCGTGGTTCGCAGCGTTTCGCCGTCGCGCGCCTCCGGCGCACGGTCGGCGAAGAAGCGGAAATTCTCGGCGCCACGCAACGCCGCCTTGGCCATGAACTTCAGCGCCTGGCCGGTGTCCATGCATTCGACGAAGGCGATCTCCTTGGCGCGCGCTTCGATCGCGTCGGCTATTTTGTGCAGCAGCTTCTTGCGCGCTTCGCCCGGCATCGCGGCCCAGGCCGGAAACGCCGCCTTCGCCGCCTTGGCGGCGCGGTCGATGTCGACGGCACCGCCGCGCGCGACATTGGCTAGCGGCTTGAGGTCGACCGGCGACAGCGTTTCGAACGTCGTGCCGTCGAGCGCCGGCACCGCTTCGCCGCCGATCTGGTTCAGCACGCCGTCGCGCTTGAAACGGGCCAGATAGGCCTCGGCCTTCTTCAGATTATCTTGCAGGTCGGACATCTCAGCTTCCGTCACTTGCCGCGCAGTCGCGGGTGGATTGCGTTCTTCTTCCAGCTCAGCACCGGGTCGATTTCCCGGATCTCGAGCGACAGGGCGAAATGCGGTGTCTCGAACAGCGCGGCAAGGTGCTCGCTCACCGCCGCGAAGACGGCTTCGCCGGTCCGCTTCTTCTCCTCGGCGCTGCGCCCGATTCCGATGCGAAACGACATGTCGAGGAAGGCGTTTTCCGGCAGCCTGTCGGCCACCGCATAGGCTTCGGCGCGAAAAGCCCGCACCCGCACGGCGCCGGTTTCGAACAGCCCGGTATCCAGCACGGCGCGCAACACCAGTGCGCACAGCTCGCCCATATCGACCTTGGCATCGAGATTGGCCGAATACTCGATGGAGAAGTGCGGCACCGCGTTTCGCTCCCCAATCACTTGTCTTGTTGTAGTTAACGCGTTAATTACATGAGGCGCCCATGAAGTCAAGTCTTGCATCGGCCTTGGCGCAACGATACGGGGATGGCTGGAACGGGCTTTCGGTGGGCGGACTCGGCTAAAGGAAGGCCTGTTTTCGATCGCAAGCCAGCGTGGGAGGCTTTTTTCTTGCTGCCTGAAAACACCCGTCGTTCCCTGCCAATGGCGCTCCTGCACGCCCGCGAAGTGGTGATGGCGCGGTTTCGTCCGATGCTCGCGGCGCACGATGTGACCGAACAGCAATGGCGCGTGCTCCGCGTGCTGAGCGAAGCCGGCCCGGTCGAGGCGACCGAGCTTGCCGATCGCGCATCGGTGTTGCCGCCCAGCCTGACGCGCATCATCAAGGCGCTCGAGGGGCGCAGGTTCATCACCCGCAACAAGGCCGAAGGCGACGGCCGCCGCGTCGTGCTGACAATCGCCCCGGCTGGTTCCGCCCTGATCGATGCGCTCTCACCCGAGCGTCGCGTCATCTATGACGACATCGAACAGCGCTTCGGCCACGACAGGCTGGAAAAGCTGCTCGACCTCCTGGAAAACCTCATCGACGGCGAGAGCTGACCGTTCGGTCCGGGCGGTTTCGCTAGGGCTCACCCGCCAAAGCTGCCAAGCCGCGTCGGCTGCGTATAGTTGCGGTCGACATAGAGCAGCGCCGAGCCGCCGCTGCCGTGCCGGACATCGATGACCCGGCCGATCATGACATTATGCGTGCCGACGATATGCACATCCTCGATCTCGCAATCGAAATTGACGATCGCATCCGACAGTGCCGGCGTGCCGGACGTGAGCGTCTGCCAACGTGCCGCCGAATAGCGTGCTTCCATGTCCCTGGTCGCGCCCGCGAACTTTCCCGCAAGATGCATGTGGTCATGGGTCAGCACGTTGACGCAGAAGCGCCGGTTGGACAGGAACATGGCGGCCTGCGTCGACCGGCCGTTCATGCACACCAGCAGCGTCGGCGGCTCGTCCGAGACGCTGCACATGGCGGTGGCGGTGAAGCCGCCGCGTCCGGCCGGGCCGTCGGTGGTGACGATGTTGACGGGCGCGCAGACCCTCGCCATGGCGTCGCGGAAATCGGCTTTCGAAATCTGCGTGGCCATCTGGGTTCACTCAGCCGACGAAGCAAGCGGATTGAACCAGGTATCTCCCGTCCAGCCGTTCTCGTCATAGTCGGCCATGCAGGTGTCGACCAGCTCTTCCATCGCCTTCAGCCGCCCGCCGCGTTCGGCGCCCTTCAGCACCTGCAGCCGCACCTCTTCCGGCGCCCCGGCATAGTTGAGCTCGTAGAGTGCGTGGCGGCCGCCGAATTCGGTGCCGGTCGCGTCCCACAACAGCTTCATAATCTTGATGCGCTCGATATGGCCCATGTCGTTTGAGCCGCGCACATACTGCGCCAGATATTTGTCGATCTCGGGATTGTTGAAATCGCGCACCGACGACGGCAGGTAGATCAGCCCCGAGGCGATCGCCCGGCGCACGGTGTCGATGACGCGCGGATAGGCTTCCGACATGAAAGTCCGGTAGGCAAGGGCGGCTTCCAGGTTGGGCAGCACCGCGCCGTTCGCCCACGGGATCGGGTTGTAGGCCATGGCATTGGAAAAGCTCCAGAACATATGCCGCAGTGCGATGACCTCGCCCAGCGCCGCCTGGTTGCCGCGGAAGGCATCGCCGCCAGTGGCGCGCAGCGCCTTTGCCAGCAAGCCGGCGAGGAAGTCGAGCTTGACGGCGAAACGCGTGCAGCCCTGGAAGCAATAGCCGTGCATGAAGCCGGAAGCCGGGTGGAACGACAGGATTTTCTGCGCGTCGCGCAGCACCAGCACGTCCTCCCAGGGGATGAAGACGTTGTCGAGCACCAGGATCGCGTCGTTTTCGTCGAAGCGCGACGACAGCGGATAATCGAAGGGTGCTGCAACGGTATTGGCCGTCTGCTCGTAGGAGACGCGGCAGAACATTTTTATCCCCGGCGCATTCATCGGCACGATGAACATCACCGACAGCGACGGATCCTCGGTGACCGTCGCCGAGCCCTGCGCCAGGAAATTGTAATGGGTTAGCGCCGAGGACGTCGCCACCACCTTGGCGCCGGACACGGTGATGCCGGCATCGGTTTCCCCAGTGATGTGGACGAAGACGTCCTTCACCTGTTCGGCCGGCTTGTGGCGGTCGATCGGCGGATTGACGATGGCGTGGTTCATGAACAGCGCCGCTTCCTGGGCACGTTTATGCCAGGACAGCGCGTTGTCCTTGAACGGCCCATACCAGTCGGCATTGGCGCCAAGCGTGTTCATCAGCGCCGCCTTGTAGTCGGGCGTGCGCCCCATCCAGCCATAGGACATGCGTGACCACTGGGCGATCGCTGCCTGCTGGGCGACAAGCTCTGCGGAGGATTTGGCGACGCGGAAATATTTGTGGGTGTAACCGCCCGAACCGGTGTCCGTCGGCGAGGTCAGCGCGTCTTGCTGCTTGGTGTCATGCAATGCATCATAAAGGCGCGCCAGCGACCGCGCCGAATTGCGCATCGCCGGATGCGTTGTGACATCGGCAATGCGTTCGCCGTTGATATAGACCTCGCGGCCGTCGCGCAGGCTCGCCAGATATTCGGCCCCGGTGAACGGACGCCCCTTGTCGGCACGGAAGTCTTCGGATCGCATGATGTTCCTCCACTTGCGGTGACGACTGTAGCGCCGCAGCCGGGGATCGGTTATGGACGGAACCGCAAAACCGATTGGACTTTTTCCGGCGCCATGAGCCAGAGTTCCATCCCTGACTTCTTCGTCTACGGCGAGCCGGTGCGGCCGCTCGACGTCGGTTTCCTGCATGTCGAGACGGTGCTTGCCCGCAGCAACATCCATCTCGGCGAGGTCGCCGCGCACAAGCATCCGCAGATGGGCCAGATCACCTACTGGACCAGTGGCTCAGGCACCTACCGCATCGAAGAGCGCTCCTGGGACTTTTCGGCGCCCGCCGTCAGCTTCGTGCCAAGCAATGTCGTGCATGGCTTCTCGATCGGCCCAGGCACCGATGCCATCGTCGTTTCGGTCGCCGATGACGCGCTCGCCGCCATTGCCGGCCAGAGCTTGCTGCCGCTGGACAGGCCGGTGTTTACCGACGGCCCGCCGCACCATGCCGCGTGGAAAAGGCTGGCAGCGGTGCTGGAGATGATCGCTGCCGAATACGCCGAGGCGCAAGCCGGCAATGACAAGATGCTGCCGGCGCTGATCGCCGTCGCACTCTCCCACATCGCCCGTCTCGGTCCCGACGGGACCACCGCCACAACCTCTTCCGAGGCTTCGCTGGCACTAGGCCTGCGGCGGCTCGTCGACGTGCATTTCCGCGACAACTGGCCGGTCGACCGCTATGTCGAGACGCTGGCCACGACACCACATTTGCTCGACAAGGCCGCCCGCGCGGTGCTGGGCACCGGCGTCAAACGGGTGGTCAGCGAGCGGCGATTGCTGGAGGCCAAGCGGCTGCTGCTGTTCACCGTGCGCACGATCGAGGACATCGCGTACGAGATCGGCTTTGACGACCCGGCCTATTTCTCAAGGGTCTTCCGCGAACGGGTCGGCGAAGCGCCGGCCGCCTGGCGCCGCAAGCAGTTGCGGGAGCCTTGACCGGGTGATCTGGATGCGGGCCTTGCGGCCCGCATCCATTTTCTGGCTAGCGCCCCTGTTGCAGGCGCGCTTCCCGTTTCTTGCGCCAGGGCGCATTGGCCTCCCAATCGCCGGCCATTATGCAGCCATGGGGCAGAACCTCGTCGACGACCTCCGCCAGACCGAAATGCTCGATCTGGCGGCGCATCGAGGCGGCGTTCTTGTAGGCGCTAGGCAACTCCGAAATATCCGTCACGCCGGAGAAGAAACGGGCATCGATGCCCTTCGTCTCCTGCGCGAAGATATCGGCGTCGCTGCGCCCGGCCTGCATGCGCCGGTGCTGGGTACGCGAGAAATTGCGCCCGGCGCCATGCGGCGAGAAGCCAAGTCCGTGCGCCGCGTTCTTGCCGCGCACGATCAGCACTGGCTCCGCCATGTTGAGCGGGATCAGCGTCAGATCGGTCGCATCGTCGGCCCAGTCGTCGAAGGCCGGCGTGGCCCCTTTGCCGTGGTAGAACAGTCCGTCCGAACGGCGGAAGACGAAGTTGTGCTCATTCCAGAACCGGTCCGACACCTTCGCCGACAGGCGCTCGGCCGCCAGGTCGTGGATGAGCATGTGGTTGCCCTTGGTCCATTCGCGGATCGTCTGCAGGGCCTCCCAATACTCGTCGCCTTCCTTGGTGTCGGCCGGAATCCAGGCATTCTGCGGCAAGGTTTCCGGAGACAGGATCTTGCGAACACACTCGGCGATCTTCATCCCCTTGCTGTACAACCGCGCGCCCGGAGAGCGCGAGCCGTGATGGGTGACCAGCGCCGTTTCGCCGCTCGACTTCAGCGTGCCGACATAGGCAAAATGGTTGCCGTCGCCCTGCGTGCCGAAATGCTCGATCGCAGCACTCGTGAGATCGCGCAGCAAGGGGTTGGCCTCGAAGCGCTCGAAGACCTCCTTGGCCGGCCGGATCTGCTGGCCGCGCGGACGTCCGCCCGGCCCGAAATGGGTGACCGCGTGGACGGCATCGAGGAGTGCGGCGGGCGCCACGCCAGGAAACACCGAGATCGCCATCGAGCAGCAGATATCGGCCGAATGCATGCCGGGGTGGATGCCTTCCGACACGGCGACGCCGCCAACCGGAATGGTGCCCGACGGACCAGTCGGGCAGGCATCCGGCATGATGGCGCCCGCACGAATGACCGGCGTGCGCATCAACTCGGCCATGCTGCGCGTCACCGCTTCGACATTGGCGACCTCATCAGGCGTTTCCGCCTCGATGTTCAGATGCAGCGGCATGGAGGCGACAGCATGCAGCGGCAGCGCCGGCGCGAAAGCACGCGCGGCCTCCAGCGCGTCGCCTTGCGATCCGCCACCCTCCAGCACCGCGTTGGCGGCGACGAGCGCCTTGCCGAACCATTTGCCTTGCGGCATTCCGGCGTCGATCAAATCCTGTCCACTCAAAATCTCGGTCATGTCTTTCACTTTCGGTACATCTGCTGCCCTGCGCATTGCGGACGGACGACAAGGGAGTACGAGACTTTTTTCCGCCACTTCGCAAGGTGCGAAGGAGGGACACGAACCCTCACGCCTTTCGGCACCCACAAAAGCGGGCTGCGTCTGCCTGTAGTCTCGTTAGCATTCGTCCTTTTCATTTGGTCTGGCGACAAGGATCGGCAGGACAATGACTGAGCTACTTTCCGTCCCAAAGGGATGGAAGGGATGGCTTGAACATCCGACCTTCCGCCGCTTTCACCGCGGACGCTCTATCCCTGTAGTCCTGCCTGCATTCGCCATTCATTTTCCTTCTCCGGGCGGCGACGAGTCGATGCGAGAATCCAACCGATCAACTGATCGGCGGGCGGAATCGAACCAGACACCAATGTAGTCCCGCAGGCATTCGCCCTGTTCAATCGGCTGGCGACAAGGATCGGCAGGACGGTGACTGCGCCACCCCGCTCCGTGGAGCGAGAGAGTGATTTGAACACCCGACCTCCCGCCTTTTGGCGGGCGCGCTACCTGTAGTCCTGCCTGCATTCGCCATTTCTTGAGCATGATCTTTCCCGAAAACCGGAATCCACTTTTCGGGATCATGCTCTGATCTGTCGCCGCGGCGACTAGGGATGATGAAACCTGGGAGTCCCGCTCGTGCCAGAGAGCGCCTGCGAGGTGAGGAGTCGAACCTCACGGAGCATCCCGTTCCTTGGTACAGTAGTTCCATCCGGCATTCGCCGCGGCTGTTTCTTGCGAGGGTGACGACAAGTCTGTTGTGAAACTGCCTTTCTGCTCTGCCGACTGAGCTACGGAGCCGATTGGCAGCTCCGGCGGGAATCGAACCCGCGACCCGAAAGTTAGGATGTAGTTCCACAGGCATTCGTCACGCTCTCAATTTCTCTTCTCCTTTTCCAACCACGACCGAAGCCGTGCAAAAAGTCGTCGGACATGACGACAAGGTTTGACGAAACGTCCCGCTCTGACCGCTGAGCTACGGGTCCATAGTGGCGGACCCGACGGGATTCGAACCCGCGACCTGGAGGTGAACAGCCTGTAGTTCCATCGGCATTCGTCATGCCCTGATGACCTTTGTTTGTTGGTCCCGGCGGGCGCGCCGCCGGGACCATTGTCTAGAGTTCGACCGCCTCGATTGTGCGCACCCAATGATCCGGGTCACCGTTCGAGGACAACATCGTCCCGATCACGTCGAAGACGCGGTCGGAGAAGCCGCCGACATTCAGGATGTCGGCCTGCGGCTTGGCCTGCGTCGTCGTGTACGGCTGGATGTCGACGCAGACCAGCTTGGCTGCCGGGTTCAACGCCTTCAGCTTGCGCCATTCCTGCATCGTCACCGTGCCCTGATGTGCATGCGCGGACGCATCCACCCAGGACTGGTTATCCGACACGAACACCACCAGGTCGACTTTCGCCTTCTCCCGCACCAGCCGCGCCAGCGGAGCCGAACAATTGGTCCCGCCACCGCCGATGGCGGCAAGCTTCGCGGCGTTGGTCATCACCGTGTCACGAGCGTTGAGGCTGATATCAACCACATCGTTCTCGAACGGCAGGACCCGGGCCGTTGGGTTGCGGCGCAGCATCGCGGCGGCCACCAGGGTAGCCACGTCGATACAGCGCACGGCCGACGTCGCGCCCTTGCGATACCCGGTCGCCGGCGAGCCCATGGAGCCCGAAACGTCCGGGCACACGACCACGTTGCCGTTGATCAGGGGAACGTTGCCGAGCGCGATTTCCATCGCGTCCTGCAGTGCGTCCCTGACCATGCCGGGCACGTTCGCATCGGTCATGGTGAACGCCACCATGAGCTGATACGGGAACACCCGGGCGCGCCGGATTTCCTCCGGATCACGCAGACGCGTCGCCAGCCTTTCCGCGAACCCGTCCACTTCGAACACGCCGTTGCGGGCGAAAGTGTTCAGGTTCTGCCGCAGCATCTGCCATCCGGCCGTCTCCGCGATCTGCACCCAATGCGCTGATGTCAGCGGCATCGAGGTCAGCATCTGGAACGGCACTTCGGGCACAGGCAGCGACGGATCGCGCTTGAACGCCTCGAAAGCCTTCACCACCTCCGGCAAGGCCGCGAATTCATGCGGCTTACCGATCAGGTAGCCATAAAGCGCCTCACGCGACGCCGATTTCGGCTTCGGGTGAACCATCTTGATGACATCGGCCAGCGACGGATCGTTGCCGACCGCGGCCCGCATGATCTCAAAGTCGGCCGCCTGCTCGAGCCACGCCTGGACAAGGCGTTTCGGCCGCGTGCCGAGCGACTTACGCCCGGTGGCGCCGGAACGCATTACCTGCACGAAAGTGCGCAGCATCTTGCCGTTCCTGACGATGCGCCCGAACGCACGGTTGAACTCGTCACCCTGCATGCAGGAGAGAACGGCCAGCAGGAACGCCGGCATATCCTTCATGTAGCCCTGCTCGAAGGCGTGGACGGCGGTGCGCGCCAGGAATCCCGGCTCGACCTGCCAGGCGAGCTTCAGCACCTCGTCCAGCTGCTCACGCGGTTCGGCATAGAAGGTCGCGTTGAACGTTCCCGTCGCCGCCAGCTGCGCCAGAGCCTGGTGGGGCGACAGGCGGTAAGCCTGGGCGCCCTCATGGTTCTTGGCGTCAGCCGGCGGGAGCAGCTTTCCTGCAATCGTCGCAAACACGGATTTGTTCGCCATTGTTCTCATCCTTCATTTCACACCAGCATCACTACAAGCGGCGTGCCAGTTCGAAGCGCGAGCGGGTCCCGGTTCGCTTAGTTTGCAGTAACTAATTGATTTTATTAGAAAAGAAAAATCAAGCGCAAATCTCCTTGGCTCTGGCGTCGTCCAGGCATGTGTCTGTATAGTGATCTAGAAATCTCAACATTTATAATATAGGATAAAATGAAAAGACGCGTTGCGATTGGCATTCTCGGAACGACGCTCGATGCCGGCCGGACCGATGACCGCTGGCGAAAATGGCGGCCGACGGTGGCGCTGTGCCAGCAACCGGGGTTGTTCATCGATCGGCTGGAGCTCATTCACGGGACTCAGTCGCGGCAGCTCGCCACGCAGGTCATCGCCGACATCGAGCAGGTCTCGCCCGCCACCGAGGTGCGGCCCCATCTCATCAGCATGCGGGATCCCTGGGATTTCAGCGAGGTCTATACTGGCCTGCGCGATTTCGCCCGCGGCTATGCATTCGACCCTGAGAAGGAAGACTACCTCGTCAACATCACCACCGGCACCCATGTCGCGCAGATATGCTGGTTCCTGCTCACCGAGGCGCACTTCATCCCGGCGCGGCTGCTGCAGCTTTCGCCACGCAAGCAGGGGCGCGACGAGGATGTCTCCGGCAGCCATTCGATCATCGATCTCGACCTGTCCCGCTACGATGCGATCGCCACGCGCTTTACGGCCGAACACGACGAAGCGACATCGTTCCTGAAATCGGGCATTGCCACCCGCAATCCGGCGTTCAACCAGATGATCGACCAGATCGAGAAGGTGACGATCCGCTCGCGCGCGCCGGTGTTGCTGACCGGTCCGACGGGGGCAGGCAAGTCACAGCTGGCTCGGCGCATCTACGAACTCAAGAAGGCGCAGCGGCAGGTCTCCGGGGCCTTCATCGAGGTCAATTGCGCGACGCTGCGCGGCGATCAGGCGATGTCGACGCTGTTCGGCCACGTCAAGGGTGCCTTCACCGGTGCTCAAAACGAGCGTGCCGGATTGATGAAGTCGGCTAACAAGGGCGTGCTTTTCCTCGACGAGATCGGCGAGCTCGGCCTTGACGAGCAAGCCATGTGCCTGCGCGCCATCGAGGAAAAGCGCTTCCTACCGGTCGGCGCCGACCAGGACGTGATGTCGGATTTCCAGCTTCTCGCCGGCACCAACCGCGATCTTTCGATCGGTGTGAAGGAGGGCAAGTTCCGCGAGGATCTGTTTGCGCGGCTGAACCTGTGGACGTTCCAGCTTCCGGCGCTGCGTGACCGCAAGGAAGACATCGAGCCGAACCTCGAATTCGAGCTGCGTCGCTTCAGTGAGCGCGAGGGCCAGAACGCCACCTTCAACAAGGAGGCGCGCGAGCTCTATCTCAGATTCGCCATCGCGCCCGAGGCGGTGTGGCGGGCGAATTTCCGCGATCTCTCGGCATCCGTCACCCGCATGGCGACGTTGGCCCCGCATGGCCGCATCAATGAGGACACCGTACGCGATGAGGTCGATCGTCTGACCGTCCTGTGGCGTGCCGGTGATGCCGGCAATCGCGAAGCCATTGTGGAGGAGGTTCTCGGCAAGGACCACCAGGCCCAGATCGACATGTTCGACCGGGCGCAGCTGGCCACGGTGTTGGAGGTTTGCCGGGACAGCAATTCGATCAGTGCGGCTGGGCGGAAACTGTTTGCCGTCTCGCGGCTGCAAAAGACCAGCGGCAACGATGCCGACCGGCTGCGCAAGTATCTCAGGCGCTTCGATCTCAGCTTCGAGGACATCGCTCGGAAATGATCGATATCATGCACGCCCTTGCGCACACCAATAGTCCCGGTCGCCTTCGATCGCGCCGGCGCGTCAGTCCGGAAGACCGGCCTTGCGGAAGCCATCGACGAAATGCTCAAGCGTCGCTGCGTCGCGGAAGGGCTCTGTCGTGGCCCAGTGCCGGGTCGTGAAATGCGGGTTGCCGACGAGGAACAGTTCGACCTCCGCGCGCGCTTCGTCGAGCCGGCCCAGTTGCGCGAGGCTTGCCGCCAGGAAACGGCGTGAGCTTGTCCGATAGGTCTCGTCCCGGCGCAATGTCTCGACAGCGGCTTCGTAATCGCGGGCCGCATATTGCGCGGCGCCGAGCGTCAGATAGTACCAGCTTGGCGGAATCGGGTTCAGGCGGAACGCTTTGCGAATATGCTCGAGGGCCTCCTCGACCCGCCCGGCCAGCGCCGCGATGTCGGACAGAGCCGCCCAGGCGTCGGCCTCGTTCGGGTCGAGCTCGAACGCCCTGGCGAACTCGGCATTCGCATCAGTGAAGCTGCGCTCATAGGCAAGCAGGTAAGCCAGGACCCAGCGGCAGCCGGCATCGTTGGGATCGATCGCCACGGCCTTACGCGCCAGTTCCAGGGCAACGCTACGGGAAGACTCACTTGGTCCGCCGGAATGCACCGATCCCATCCAATGGTTCATGGCAAGCCAGCGATACGCCTCTGCATATTCCGGATCGAGCGCCACCGCGCGCGTCAGCATCAGATGCGCTTCCTGCGCCATCTGCGGCGAATCATCCATCAGCTTGCGCGCCCGCACGCAGAGATCGTAGGCCTCGAGATTTCTGGGCCGGTTGCGTGGCGGTGGTGCGCGCAGCCGCCCGAGCAGCGCCTCCACGATCTTGGCCGTCACCTCGTCCTGGACGGCAAAGATGTCTTCCAGGCCGCGATCGAAGCGTTCCGCCCAGAGATGATCGCCACTCACAGCGTCGACCAGCTGTGCGTTGATGCGCACGCGCCCCGCGGCGCGTCGTGCGCTGCCCTCCAGCAGATAGTGGACGCCAAGATCGCCAGCGATTTCGCGCACGTCCATCGCCTTTCCCTTGTAGGCAAAGACCGAGTTGCGGGCGATGACGAACAGGCCGGATATCCTCGACAGGTCGGTGATCAGGTCTTCCGTCAACCCATCCGCGAAGGAGTCCTGCTCGGGATCGTTGCTGACATTGACGAAGGGCAGCACGGCTATCGATGGTTTGCCGGGTAGCGGCAAAGGTTTTCGCTTCGCGTCACCAAGCTGTTCGATGGCCCCCGTGAAGCGGTAGCCGACGCGTGGAACGGTGGCGATCCATTCGCCGCCATCCCCAACCGGGCCAAGCAGCTTGCGCAGCTGCGCGATCTGAACGGTGAGGTTGCCTTCCTCGACCGCAGTGCCCGGCCATGCGGCGTCCATCAATTCGGCCTTGCTCAGTATGTCGCCGGGCCGTCCGACGAGCGCCGCGAGCAACTTGAGCCCGCGGTAGCCGACGGCAACGGGCACATCGTTCCGAAGCAGCGTTCCCGCACCGGAATCAAGCACGAACGGACCAAAGGCAAAGCGCGATCCCTGCATACGGCGCATCTATAGAGCAATTACAGGAACAGTGTGAAACGGTTTTCCTGGGGAAAGCGCGTAGCGGTTCCCTCAGGGAATTACGTCAAAACAAAGAGTTAGGGCAGGTTGCCGGTTCCGTGAACCGGTGGCCGGCTCTACCCATTTGGAACTTTTGAGAACTATTTGGGAAGGCTTAATTACGGCGCTGTCCGTAACCTGCAGAATTCGGCCTCTTTCAGGTCGAGGGCCTCCGGACCCTCAAACCATATGGAGGTTGTCATGACCAACATTCTTGAATTTGCCCCGCACAAGACAGCGCTGTCGGGAACGCCCGTGGCGCCAATGGCGCATCGGCATCTGACGACCCTGCAGAGCATTATTGCGAGCTGTCACGATCGGTCCTGGCGCGAGCGGGTCCGCTTTCGCTGGGAGCTTGCGCAGATGGCGAGGGACAATCCCTATCTGATCGACGATATCGGTCTGACGGACCGGCAGGTCGAGGCAGAGCTCGCCAAGCCGTTCTGGCAACGATAGCGCGAAGACTGAAAGGGCACCCGATCGCGGCCATGCCATTCGTCATGCTGGCGGCATTGGCTGGGCTGGCCAGCAGTTGTCGGGCGGCGCGGCATCGTCGGCGAACTTTATGCGCGGCTTCTGAAGCCGGCAGCGAATGATTGACCGGCAGCGAGGGACTGATAGCAATCGATCCGGGCGGTTCAGGAATAGCAGCCGCGCTCGATGGCCAGCCGCCGCACCAGCGCCAGCACGGCATCGATGGTGGGGGTCGGCTTGTCAGTTAGCCGGCCAAGTTCCTGCACCGCGCTGACCAGCGCGTCGATCTCCATCGGCCGGCCGCGTTCCAGGTCCTGCAGCATCGAGGTCTTGTGCTCGCCGACATCGCCGGCGCCCTTGATGCGCCGGTCGACGGCTATGGGAAAACGCACGCCGAGACTTTCGCCGATCGCCTGCGCCTCCAGCATCATGGTGCGGGCAAGCGTTCGGGTTGCCTCGTCGGCAACGATCGCCGCCAGCGTGCTGCCGGTCAGCGCCGAGATCGGGTTGAAGGAGAGATTGCCCCACAGCTTGACCCAGATTTCGCTGCGGATGTCGTCGCGGACTGGAACCTGCAGGCCTGCCTTGACCATCTCCTCGGCCAGAAGCGTGACCCGTTCGCTGCGCTCGCCGGAGGGTTCGCCAAGCGAGAAGCGTTTGCCCTCGACATGGCGGATCAGGCCGGGCGCGTCGACCTCGACGGCGGGATAGACGACCGAGCCGATGACGCGCTGCGGCCTGATCCGCTCCCAGATATTGCCGCCGGGGTCGACCGTGCTCAGCCTGGTGCCTTCGAGCGGCCCGCCCACGCCATGGAAATACCACCATGGCACGCCGTTCTGCATGGTGACGACGGCTGTGTGCTCCCCGAGCAGCGGCGCGATCTGGTCAAGCGCCGGGGTCAGCGAATGGGCTTTCAGCGCCAGCACGACGATGTCCTGCACGCCGAGTTCCTCGGCCTTGGCGGCGGCTCTCACCGGCGCCACCGATTCCTCGCCGTCCTCGATCAGGCGCAGGCCGTTGGCCTTGATCGCTTCCAGATGCGCACCACGTGCGACGATCGACAGGTCGGTGCGGCCGGCGATCGCCAGCTTGGCGGCGAGATAGCCGCCGATCGCGCCGGCGCCGAAAATGGTGATCTTCATCGTCAAAGCCCGAGTTTGGCGGCGAGCCCAATGCGCTGCAGCTTGCCCGTCGCGCCCTTGGGGATCTCGTCCAGGATCAGGATCTTGCGCGGCACCTTGAAGTCGGCGAGCCGTGTCGCGGCGTGAGCGCGGATGTCGCTCTCGGTGGCGCTCATGCCTTCGCGCAGCACCACGGCCGCCGCCACCTCTTCGCCGAGCTTGTCATGGGGCATGGCGAAGGTCACCACCTGCGCCACCGCCGGATGGTCCATCAGCACATCGTCGACCTCGAGCGGCGAGATCTTTTCGCCGCCGCGGTTGATGATCTCCTTCAGCCGGCCGGTGACGCGGAGATAGCCGTCCTCGTCGAGCACGCCCTGGTCGCCGGTGTGGAACCAGCCATGCGCGAAGGCCGTGGCATTGGCATCCGGGTTCTTCTCGTAGCCTGCCGTGACATTGGGTCCGCGAATGACGATCTCGCCGGTCTCGCCGGCTTCCATCAGCCGCCCGTCGGGCGCCATCACCGCGACCTCGGGCCCGGCGCCTGCGCCGACGCTGCCCGGCTTGCGCAGGCCCGGCGGCAGCCGGTTCGACGCCATCTGGTGGGCGGCCTCGGTCATTCCGTAGGATTCGATCACCGGGCAACCGAAGGTCGCTTCGAGTTCCGCCATTACTTGCGCCGGCAGCGACGCCGAGGACGAGCGGATGAAGCGCAGGCGCGCCGCCGCCAGCACGTCCGCATTGCGCGCCGCCCGCGGCAGGATCGCCTGGTGCATGGTCGGCACCGCGGTGTACCAGCTCGGCCTGGCATCGCTCAGCCATTGGAAGAAGCGCAGCGCGTTGAAGCCCGGCGTGCAGTAGATGCTGCCGCCTGATGCCAGCGACGACAGCACCGCCGCGATCAGCCCGTGAATGTGGAACAGCGGCATGATGTTGAGGCAACGGTCATCGGCGGTCAGGCCAAGCGTTGCGCCGATATGGCTGGCGGAGGCGGCGATGTTGGCATGGCTGAGCGGCACCAGTTTTGGGCGCGATGTCGTGCCCGACGTGTGCAGCAGCAGCGCGATGTCATCATCCCCTGCCATGTCGGGCGCCGCCTGCGGACCAATCGCCGCGCCCTCGATGGTGAAGGAGCCGGCAGGCGCGTCGGCTTGCACGACAAGCCTGAACACGCCGATGCCGAGCCGTTCGGCGACCGCCACGGCCGGGCCGGTCTCGTCCTGCGCAACGAGGATCGCCCTGGCGCCGATATCGGTCAGGTAGAAATCGAGCTCGTCCGCCCGGTAGGCCGGATTGAGCGGCGCCGTGGAGGCGGCTGCCGCCACCGCGACGAAGGCTGTGGCCATCTCCGGCCCGTTCGGCAACACGATCGCCACCCTGTCGCCCCGGCCGATGCCGAGCGCATGCAGCGCGGCAGCCGTGTCGGCGATCAATTCGCGCAGTCCGCGATGCGTCAGCGTGGTTCTCTCGGGCGCCGAAATCGCCGGCGCATCATCGGCGCCGGCAACGAGACGACCGGAAAGCTCTTTGGGATTTGCAATATTGGTCATGATCACCGACTGGATTTCGAACGACTATTGGCGGGAGCTCCGCTGACGGGCTTGCCTCGATATGGATACGTCATTGGACAACGGATCGCTTCAGTAGCCAAGCGCCAAACCATCCTTGCGCGGATCGGAGGCCCCGGTCAGCGTTCCCTTCTCCCAGTCGATCAGCACCACTTGCCCGCCGCCCAGCGGGTGATGCGGCTCGGCCACGCGATGGCCGCGCCGGCGCAGGCCCTCGATTGCTTCGGCGGGCACGTTGCGTTCGGCCTCCACGGTATCATCATTGTAGAACACCCGAGGCGCATCCAGCGCTTGCTGCGGGTCCATGCCGAAATCGAGCATGTTGGTCAGCAGATGGACATGTCCGAACGGCTGGTAGCCGCCGCCCATGACGCCGAACGGCATCACCACGCGGCCATTCCTGGTTGCCATGCCGGGCATGATCGTATGCATCGGCCGCTTGCCGGGCGCGATGGCATTCGGATGAGCCGGGTCGAGGCGGAAGCTCGAGCCGCGGTTCTGCAGCACGACTCCGGTCTTCGGCCCGACGACGCCGCTGCCGAACGAATAATAGGTCGAGTTGATGAAGGAGACCGCGTTGCGGTCGCGGTCGACGATGGAGATGTAAACCGTGTCGCTGCCTGGCAGGTCCAGGCGCGGCAGATGCGTCATGGCACGCTCGTGGTCGATCTCGGCACGCAGCCGGTCGGCATAGGCGCTGGACAGGAGTTGTGCCACCGGCACCGGGACATGATCCTGGTCGCCGACGAAGCGGTCGCGGTCGCGATAGGCCAGCCGCCCCGCTTCGATCTCCAGATGCAGGCGCTCGGCGCCGTTGGGGTCGAGCCCGCCGAGCTTGAAACCCGACAGCACGTTCAACATCAGAAGCGCCGTCAGCCCCTGATTGTTCGGCGGCATCTGGTGAATGTCGTGGCCGCCATAGGAGGTGCTGACCGGCGCCACATAGTCGCCCCTGGTCGCTGCGAAATCCTCGGTCGAATGCAGTCCGCCCAATTCATTGAGCCGGCGCACGATATCGCCGGCAACAGCACCTTCGTAGAACCCGGCGCGGCCGTGTTTGGCAATTATCCGCAACGTGGCGGCGAGTTCCGGTTGCCGGTGGACATCGCCGGCCTTCGGCGCCTTGCCGCCGGGCAGGAAGATGCGCGCTGCATGCTCGTCGGCCGACAGATCGGTCTCCGGTTCGGCCCAGTCGAAGGCGACGCGGTCATGCACGACATAGCCGTTCTCGGCATAGTGGATGGCCGGCGCCAGCGCCTCGGCAAGGCCCTTGCGGCCATGGTCCTCCAGCAACCGGGCCCAGGCGTCGACGGCACCCGGCACGGTGACCGCGTGCGGTCCCTGCAGCGGCATGCAGTTGAAGCCTTTTTCCAGATACCAGTCGACCGTCGCCTTGGCCGGGGCGCGGCCGGAGCCATTGAAGGCCAGCACGTCGCCTTGTCCCGCCGGGCAGTACAGCACGAAACAATCACCACCGATGCCGGTCGACTGCGGCTCGACGACCGCCTGCACGGCGGCGGCGCAGACGGCGGCATCCATGGCGTTGCCGCCGGAGCGCAGCATCTCGATTGCGGCAAGCGTCGAAAGCGGGTGCGACGTCGCGGCAACCGCTTCCGTGGCACGGACCGGCGAGCGGCCGGGAAACTGAAAATCACGCATTCTGTCTGGATATCCCATGGTCACTTGAATCAATTCCTGCGCCCGAACATCTGCCCAACCGACAACAGGACGACCGACAGCACGATCAGGCAGGTCGAGATGGCGGCGATCGTAGGGTCGATCTGGTCGCGCAGCGCGTTGAACATGCGGCGCGTCAATGTCGTCGTATCGCCGCCCGATATGAACAGCGAAACCACCACTTCATCGAAGGAGGTGATGAAGGCGAACAGCGCGCCCGAGACGATCGAGAAGCGGATCTGCGGCATGGTCACCTGCCAGAACGCGGCGACGCGTCCGGCGCCCAGGCTGCGCGCCACCCGTTCCTGGTTCATGTCATAGGAGCGCAAGCCCGACAGCACCGTCAGCACCACCAGCGGCAAGGCCTGCACTGTATGCGCGATGACCAGGCCGGTCAGCGTGTTGTTGAGCCCGATCCGCGCATAGAGAAAGAAAGTGCCGATGCCGATCAGGATCACCGGAACGATCAGCGACGCCGTCAGCAGCGCGTTGATGGTGCCGTTGAAGCGCAGCGTGCCGCGGTTGATCGCATAGGCGGCGGCGGTGCCGAGCGGCGTCGCCACCAAAGTCGTCATGATCGCCACCTTGACAGAGACGATCGTCGCGTCGCGCCACTCCAGCGACTGGAAATAGGTCTGGTACCAGCGCAGCGACCATTGCTGCGGCGGGAATTGCAGCAGCGTCGAATCCGAAAACGACATGATGACGATGATGATCGACGGCGCGATCAGGAACAACAGCACGAGGCCGCCGAGGGCGTAGAGCCACAGGCGTTGCCGGTGCGAGATCGGCAGGCCGATATCCTCGCTCATCGCGAACTCCATACGCCGGTGGCGCGCGCGCCGAGCAGCCATTGGAATAGGCCAAGAAGCGCCAGCGTGACCACCAGCAGCACCACGCCGAGGGCCGCTCCGGCTCCCCAGTTGGAGTAAAGGCTGGTGGTCTGTTCCATGCGCATCGCCCACATGATCACCTTGCCGCCGCCCATCAGCGCCGGGGTGACGAAGAACCCCAGGCAAAGCACGAAGACGATGACCACGCCCGAGGCAAGCCCGGGCAGCGACAGCGGAAAGAAGATCTGCCGGAAGGTGGCGACCGGACCGGCGCCAAGGTTCATCCCGGCGCGCAGGCAATCGCCGTCTATGGTCTTCATCGAGGCGTAGAGCGGCAGCACCAGGAAGGGCAACAAGATGTGCGTCATGCCGATGACGACACCCGACAGATTGTTGGCGAGCGACAGCGGCTGGCTGATCACGCCGAGGTCGATTAGCCAGCTGTTGATCAGGCCCTTGCGCTGCAGGATCACCAGCCAGGCATAGGTGCGCACCAGGACCGAGGTCCAGAACGGCAGGATAACGAAGATCAGGCAGATCGACGCCGCCCGGCGCGGCAGTTGCGACAGCATGTAGGCCAGCGGATAGCCGAGCAGGACGCAGGCGCCGGTAACGATGAAGGCGACCTTGAAGGTGGTGACGAAGGTCTTGATGTAGGAGGCCTGCTCGAAGAAGCGCGCATAATTGGCGACGCTGAGGACGCCGGCCTCGTCGAACAGCGACAGCCAGAACAACCAGCCGATCGGCACGACGATGATGGCAAAGACCAGGAACAGGCTTGGCGACAGCAGCGCCAGCAGCCGCAGCGACTCGCGCCGGGCGTCGGCCCGCAACGACTGCGCATTCAGATCGCCGGCAGATGCGTGGAAGGCGGATTGCGCGCTCATCAGTCTGATGCCACCAGGATCGTGTCCTGCGCGTCGAGGCCGAGGTTGATCGGCTGGCCGGGAGCCGGCATTCTGGCCAGCACATCGCTGCGGCAATAGTCGCGCAACGTCAACTGGCGGCCATCGCGCAGCGCCGCGTAGCAGACGAAGCTGTCGCCCTGGTAGATGATGTCACCGACCGTCGCATTGATCACATTGACGCCGCTTTGCGGCTCGGAATTTGCCAGCAGCCGCAACTTTTCCGGCCGCACCACCATCAGGTGTTGGCCCGATGCCGGCGCCGGCGCCGCGGTATGGATTCTCCTGTCCTCGTACCAGACCGAACCATTGCGGCATTCGACGGGAATGAAGTTCGATTCGCCGATGAAGCCGGCTACAAACCGCGTCTGCGGCGTGGCGTAGAGGGTTTCCGGTCTGTCTAGCTGTTCGATGCGCCCGCCATTCATCACCGCGATGCGGTCCGACATGGTGATGGCTTCGCGTTGGTCATGCGTGACATAGACGGTGGTCATGCCAAGCCGGCGATGCAGGCTGCGCAGCTCGATCTGCATATGTTCGCGCAGGCCCTTGTCGAGCGCCGACAGGGGTTCGTCCATCAGCACGATGCGCGGCTCGAAGACGATGGCGCGCGCCAGCGCCACGCGCTGGCGCTGGCCGCCGGAGAGCTGGTTGACGCGGCGCTCGCCGAGGCCCTGCAGCTTGACCAGATCCAGCGCCTTCTCGACGCGCTCGGCCGTCTCGGTGCTGGTGACGCCGCGCTGCTTCAGCGGGAAGGCAATGTTGTGGAAGACGTTCATATGCGGAAACAGCGCGTAGTTCTGGAACACCATGCCGATGTTGCGCTTGTGCGGCGGCGTGGTGATGATCTCGACGTCGCCGACCTTGATGCTGCCGGCATTGGCGCGCACAAAGCCGGCCAGGATCATCAGCAGCGTCGTCTTGCCGGATCCGGAAGGCCCCAGCAGCGTCAGGAACTCGCCGGCTTCGACATCGAGGTTGAGGTCGCGCAGCACCGCTACGCTGCCAAATCGTTTCTCGATCCGGCGCATGCTGATCGGCAGCGCGGATGGCGCAATGGACAAGATCATCGTCTCCTGAACTGAGGCGGCAGAGGCAGGGCGAGCGGTTGCGCCGCCCTGCCGTGGTTTGGGTTCTGGCCAGAGCCTATTGCTGGACCAGATTGTTGAACTTTTCCGTCGCCTCGACCAGAGTGTCGCGCCAGAATTCGGCGTCCTGCAGCACCTGCTTCTTGACGTTTTCTGGCGCCGAATTGATGTCCTTGATCCTCTCCGGTGGGATCTTGCCGGTCTCGAAGGCCTTTTCATTCACCGGCCCGTTGTCGACATAGAGCGGCAGGTTGGCCTGCAATTGCGGGCTGACGAACATCGCCAGCGCCTTCATGGCGGCTTCCTTGTTCTTGGCGCCCTTCGGAATGACCATGCAGTCGGCGGTCAGGACACCCTGGTCGAACGAGAAGCTGACCGGCGCGCCTTCCTTCTTCAAGGTGCCGGCGCGGCCGTTCCAGATGCTCGCCATGTCGACTTCGCCGTCCTTGACCAGCTGCATGGCCTGGGCACCGGAGGTCCACCAGGCATCGACATGGCCACGGATCTTGTCGACGGATTTCAGCGCGCCGTCGATATCGACCGGATAGACCTTGTCGATCGGAATGCCCTCGGCCAGTGCCGCGACACTCAGCGTCTCCGTCGCCTGGCTGCCACTCAGCGCGCGCCGGCCCGGAAACTTCTCGACATTCCAGAAGTCGGCCCAGGTCTTCGGGCCCTTGTCGCCGAAGACGTCGGTTCGGTAGATGAGCACGACCGAGGTGTAGGAAATGCCGACCCAGTCATCATGGACCAGCTTCGGGTTGATGCCGCTCTTGTCGATGATGCCGTAGTCGAGTTTTTCGAACAGGCCTTCCTTCGAGCCGCGCGCGCATTCGTCGGCGCCTAGCTCGGTGATGTCCCATTTGACGGCATTGCCGGTCACCTGCAGCCGCACGTCGTCGAGGCCGTTGGTGGTGTCTTCCTTGATGGTGATGCCGAGCGCATCGGCGGTCGGCTTGAAGAACGCCTTGGTCTGCGCCTCCTGGTAGGTGCCGCCCCATGAGGCGACGGTGATGGTATCGCCCGCCATGGCGGGGGCTGCGAGCGGCGCCATGAGAGCGGCAACCGCAACAACGCTAACGTTTCTGGTCATGTTCATTTTCGGCTCTCCAACCGGTGTTCCCATTGTTTTTGATTTCGCATGCTATCTTGTATACAATTTTGAGTGTAGCCTAGCGATCGGTGATGTCAACACCGTCCGGCGCGATCGAATTCAGGCGTGTCGAGCAGGGCAAAGATGGAAAGAGACGGCCTCGCTGGGGCGTGGCAAATTACGCCGACTGCGACTACAGCTGTGCGTGTCCCGGCTGAAAGACCGGAGAACTGGGGACGAAACCTTGGCCAAGGAAACCAAAAATACACTGCGCGACTCGGTCTATTCCTCGCTCAAGGCGATGATCGTGACCGGCCAGATTCCGCCGGGCTCGCGCGTCACCGAAAGCGACATCGCCGCGAAGCTGAATGTCAGCCGCACGCCGGTGCGCGAGGCCTTCAACCGCCTCGAGCGCGATGGCCTGGTCACCGGCAGGCCCCGCCAGGGCTATGTCGTCACCGAGTTCGACATCAGCATGTTCCGCGAGGCCTTCGAGATCCGCGAACTGCTCGACGGCCATGCGACAGAGTTGGCCGCGGCCGTGGCGACGGAGCAGGACAAGGCGCGGCTGCGAGCCATTCTGACTGAGTGCGAGCGGCTGGCCGCCATACCGGATCGCACCACCAGGGAAAAATTCCAGGAGCTCGAGGCCGGCATCGACCTGCATCGCGTCATCGCGCAGATCAGCGGCAATGTCATGCTGCACGGCATGCTGTGCGGCATCCTCGACAAGTGTCAGCACTATGTCTGGACCGAGCTCTTGTGGCTGGACGAATGGAAGATCGCCCGCGACGAGCATGCCGAAATCGTCGACGCGATCTGCGCCGGCGATGCCAGCCGGGCCGGCACGCTGGCGCGCGCCCATGTGCGGGGATCCCGCGACAACGTGCTGCGCCTGCTGCAGGCCAAATCGGACTACCAGAGTTTCCTCGCCAAGGCGTCTTGAACACGCCGGCTAACGGGATGAAGCGCCTGGCAGGCTTTCATTGGCACGCCCGAAGAAGTTCGAACGCCTTAGCGGCCAGCGCCTATCATGGGCTGAGATCTATGCGCTGCGGCCGAACCTGCGGCCGGCCAACGATAACGGGCGGAGGGGTACAGCCGGCGAGCCCGGCTGCATTCGGCCGCTGGAATGACATGACAGCCAGTCGCGTCCTGGTTTTCCAAATGGGCACGAGATGCCAGTGGCTCCTGCTTAGCGACGAATATGGATCCGGCTGGCGTCCCCGCCGATCGAAGTGGACCGCTAGGCCTTCGTTGACTGCTGCCAATACAGCGCACCGCTCAAGCTGATCGTCCGACAGCTCGCAATCAGGGACTTTATCTCGCACTGACTGAACTGCCGAAAAGGTCGAGATGATGCGTCCGGGGGCGGAGGAGTCGATATATCCAGCGATAGCGTCAGTGACGTCATCGGGAACAAGAAAGTTGAATTGGCGCGACGTGGTGGAAGCTACGATCCGATTTAGCATTTCGCCTGCTGAAAGCCCCAACGGATACTATCCGCTGCGGATGGTATATCAGCAAGAACTAATGGGCATCGGTCGGGTGTTATGCACCGAATTCTAATTGAACCTGTCGAAAGACACGCTGCCTCGTTCCGGCGAAGCGCCTTTGACCCTTCAGCCCTTGCGTTCCTGCAGGCTGTTGCCGCCGTCGACCACCAGCAGCGCGCCATTGACGTAGCTGGCGCCTTCCGATGCCAGGAACACGACCGCTGCGGCCACTTCATCCGGCCGGCCGGCCCGCGCTGGCGGCGTATGCAGGGCCGCGGTCCGCTCCATCTCGCTCGACGAACCCGTTTCGATCCAGCCGGGGGCCACGGCGTTGGCGGTGATACCGCTTTTCGCCACTTCGAGCGCCAGCGTGCGGGTCAGGCCGACCATTCCGGCCTTGGCGGCGGAATAGGCGGCGGTGCCTTCGAAGGACACCAGCGGCCCGGTGACCGATGCCACGTTGACGATGCGCCCATAGCCCGCTTCGACCATCGCCGGCAGAAATGCACGGGTGACCAGAAACGCAGTCTTCAGGCTGACGTCGATCCCTTGGTCCCAGTCGGCCTCGGTCATGGAGAGGAACGCCTTGTCGACCGAGGGCGATGCCAGCGAGCCCATGCCGGCATTGTTGACCAGGACGTCTATGGTGCCGGCGCTTGCCCGCAGCCGCTCGACATCGGCGGCGACAGTGAGATCGGCGACCACGGCAGTGGCATCGATGCCCTCGGCACGAAGCTCGGCGGCGCGATCGAGCACACGCGCGCTGGCGCCGGTGAGGACAACGGCATGGCCGGCATGGCTGAGCTGCCGGGCAATGGCAAAGCCGATGCCGTCGGACGCACCGGCCCCGGTGATCAGCGCACGCTTGATGCTGGCAGGGGACTTGGTCAAATCAGTCTCCGATGGTCGCAATCAAAGCACCATAGTCGATGAATGGATTTGGCGCGCCGGATCAGATGAAATTGGTACTGCTGTGTTGTTCGGCGCCTATCAGTTCTAATAGGCTCGGCCATTGCACAGAATGTTGGCGCACCAGTCGCCGGCCGCTGCGCGAACGGCAGATTCGAACCGGAGGCTCAAATGTCAGTTGTCGAGGAAGAAGCTTCGCCCGCGGTCCCCTCACATCCTGAGGAAATCAAGTCGGTTTTCGACCTGCGCTTGGGCAAGCATGTTACTTTGCAGGGCAGTGCCAGGATAACGCCGGCAGGCGTGATCAGCGCCGGCATCGCGGTCGCCGTGATGACGCTGGCGATGGGTTATCTTGCCTCGTCGACCAGGCGTCGCAGGCAATAGGCGAGAGCCAGCTGACGCGCCGGCCGAAAGGAAATTGCGCGCCGCTATGTCATTGCTGCGCCTGTTGGTTTCTGAGATCACCCGCTCGGAGTGTTAGGCCCGCTTGGCAGCATGAGCCGACGCTTGGCACCGAGGCGATGAACATCTCAATGGGGCCGGAAGCGACTGTCAGCTTTCAGGCTGGGCAAAACAGCGGCCCCTTGCGTCCAGCGTAGTGCGGACCGCTTTGCGCCGATTCTGTTGAAAGAGTCCGACGCACCGCAAAGTCCACGCCGCGGGGCGGGCCTCTCGTCAGGGCGCAGCATTAGGTGTACCATTTTGGCCCTGTTGGTCCGGGGCCGGGTGATGATCGTCCCTCCATTGAACCGGAAACTGCTGGCGATCCTGGCAGCGGACATGGTCGGCTATTCAAAGGCGATCGAGATCGACGAAGCTGGCACCATCGCACGCCTGAGGGCTATCCGGGCCGATGTGACCGATAAGGCGATCGCTCTGCGCCAGGGTCGAATTGTCAAGCTGTTAGGAGATGGCGCACTTGTCGTCTTCGACAGCGTGGTCGATGCGGTGATCTGCGCAGCCGAAATTCAGAAAGCTGTGGCCGTTCGCAATGGTGGATTGCCGGAGCATGAGCGGATTGTGTTCCGCATCGGGATAAATCTTGGCGATGTGGCGCTGGTGGATGGCGATGTGTATGGCGACGGCGTCAATATCGCCGCTCGCCTAGAGCAGCTTGCCGAACCGGGCGGAGTAATGGTGTCAGGTACGGCCTACGACCATTTGCAGGGCAAGCTTGATTGGCCACTCGATTTCGTTGGCGAGCAGCATGTCAAGAACATCAACCGCCCCGTGCGGATGTACCGGGTGAGGCTCGATGGCAAGCGGGTGCGTTGGACCTTACGCAAGGCGATGCCGCGCTGGACCAGGACGGCTGCGGCGGCCGTCGTGGTGCTGGCTCTGGCGGGTGGAGGGACCTGGTGGTTCTTTCAGCCCGCGCCACTGGGGGCCAAGCCGTCGGTCGCGGTGCTGCCCTTCAATAATTATGGCGACGACGAGGTCACCGGTCGTTTGGCCGATGGATTGACTGAGGATATCATCACCGACCTCGCACGGTTTCCCGAACTTGAGGTCGTGGCCCGGAACTCGACGGAAGTTTACAAAGGCAAGCCGGTGGATGCCCGCCAGGTCGCAAGTGCGCTCCATGTCGGCTTCGTGCTGGAAGGCTCTATCCAGCGGCAAAATGGGCGGGTGCGGGTTACCGCGCAGTTGATCGATGCACAAACCGGCAACCATCTTTGGTCGGATCGTTGGGACCGGCCCGCTGAGGACGTGTTCGCCGTCCAGACCGAGATTGCAGAGCAAGTCACCAACCGTCTCGGCAACGGCGTGGGGCTGATTCAGGGAGCGGGGCGGGCTGCAGCGAAGCGTAAACGGCCGGACAACTTGACTGTCTATGATTACTATCTGCTCGGAACCGAAAGGATTGAAAAGATTACCGTAGCGGATGAGGAGGAGGCTATCAGGCTGCTCAACCTCGCTGTCGCGCTGGACCCCGGGTTCGCCCGCGCCTGGGTGGAACTTTATCATGCTCATAACATATTGGCTGGCTTCGGTATCAATCCCGAGAGTGAGATCAAGGCGGCTGCCGATGTAGCCGAACGCGCGGTGCGGCTCGATCCGAGCGACGCCGAGGCGCACGCCGTTTTTGGCATGAGCCTCAAAGAAAAGGGCGACAACTCCCGCGCCAAGGTCGAGATGGACACGGCCCTCCGCCTCGCTCCGGGTTCGGCCGAAATCCTGACATTCTATTCCGGCTACGCGGCAGGCTTCGACGAACCCGAACGCGGCGCTCAGTTGGTCGACCAAGTTATACGGCTCGACCCGAATTACCCGATGTGGGCAACTAGTTTCTACTCCACGGCCTATTTTATGGCTGGCCGCTATGAGGACGCCGCGAAGATGCTGGAGCGCAAGACGCCCGATAACTACGGCAAAGGGGATTGGGTGGTGCGTAGCAGCTCCCTCGCGGCACTGGGTCGAACCGATGAGGCGGATGCTTCGGTCAGGGAAACCCTCAAACGGTATCCGGACCTGACCATCGAGGGCCTGGTCAATGAATTCAGCTCGAGCAAGAGGGAAAGCGGTCGTTTCATCGAGACAATGCCGCTCGCCGGCTTCCCACTTTGCGCCAAGCCCGACGGGCTGGCAAAGCTCGCCAAACCAGTGCGACTACCGGAATGCGAGACGGGGGAGGCGCAGCCTCTCGGGCAGCCATAGAACAGCTCGGCTTGAGCGCTGACCGCCCGGTGAAATGAGCTCCCTACAGTGAAAGCCGGCTCGGCAAGTGAAGTCTGGCCAGTGGCGGCTATGTCCGGAATTGAGCCGCAAGCAGATCGGCAGCTTTCGAGCATCCAGTTAGCAAAAGCAGCCATTCAGCTCACGACCCCAAGCGGACGATTTTCGCCGTTGGTCGAATTCGCGCCTCTGATTTTATTCCAGACATTCGTCGGATCCTAGACCGAACATCTAGCTTGGAACTCAAGGAGTACCGCCGAGCCGAAACGACCAGACTAGGAAGCTATTTGACCACAATGCTTGCCTGATTCCTGCCCCAGTTGCCCGCTCCAGAACGGTCACTCGTCGAGCCAGTATTGGCGGGGACAGCCGAACTGGCGCGAAGTGACAGATTGGCGCTTGGCGACAAATGCCAGTGCGAAGAGACTCCGGGGCGAGCTGTTCGCTTTCACACCAGGCAGGATCGTGTAACCCTGATCGACCAGTTGCAATTTCAGCTCGCTGAGATGCCGTTTGAAGCCGTTCTCGATTTGGCTCCGAGGGTAGCGCCATCCGTTCCTGCACGCTCGGATCAGAATGTCGGAATACAATTCGGCACTAACGGCTCTCACAGCATCTTCGGAAATCAGCTTGCCGCCAGATTGCGTGCCTTCGGACAAGCACGGTCCAACCGACAGAGGCAGCACCAGCATTGCGGCAAAGATAGATGACTTTGTCATGGACACCTCCTGCTTCCTGAATGGATCGGGTTTCTGCGACCCGACCAAACCCCGTCGACAGGAAAGCCTAGAATTGGTGGCGGTCGGATGGCATCGTGCAAATGCAGTGTTTTCGAGATCGCATCTGTAGTATTTTGCCGTGCCGGGTCGGCCACAACTCGTAGCGGATCGGAGACTTGAAGCGATGCTTCGCGCCGTGAGCAATCCTCTGACCAGTCTGTCGGACCGGGAGCGGGTGGTCGCTGCAAAATTCGCCGAGGGGATGACCTACCGTGAAATCGGCGAGACGCTCTTCATAGCGCCGACTACCGTTCGGACCCATCTGTCGGCCATATATCGGAAACTCGATATTCGCAGCAAAGTTGCGCTTGCAATCTTGCTTGCCGACCAACGCGAGCAAGACACGGGCCATGCATCATCCGGTGGCCTTTCGGTAGAGGCCTCTGGGCCAACAGTCGTTGCGGTTCTCCCTTTCGACAATCTGAGCGCGGACGAGCGATGGAACCGCTTGGCCGATGGCTTGTCGGCGGACATCATGGTCGACCTCGCTCGCTACCCCGACCTTGCGGTCATCGCCCGCCAGACCATGCTCTCGTACAAGGGACGGCGCGATGACGTGCTATCCATCGGGCGGGAACTGAATGCGGATTATCTACTTGAGGGGACCTTGCAGGCGGCAGCGCAGCAGCTGCGGATCTGCGTCCAACTCGTCGACGCGCGCACTGGAGTCGATTTGTGGACGGCCCGCTATGATCGATCAGCTGAAGACCTGTTTGCGATGCAGGACATGGTCACCGAAAACGTCGTCAACGTCCTTGCTAGCTGTTGCGGCAAGCTCGCAAAACTTCGACGCGATGTTGTCCGCCGAAAACACCCCGCCAGCCTACGTGCCTATGACTACTATCTGCTCGGCGTCGAGCAGCACAATTTGTACACGCACGCTTCGAATACGGAAGCGGTGCGGCTTCTGACGCGTGCCATCGAGCTCGACCCTGGACTTGCCAGAGCCTGGACAGTACTGGGGCTGGCGCATGCCGTCGCCGCCATCAATGCGTTTACCAACGACCCTTCCGCCGCAAAGGAGCAATGGAAACTGTGCCTCGAACGAGCTTTGGCGCTCGACGCGGGTGATACCCATGCACGCATATGTCTAGCCGAGCTTCGAGCCTTGCAGGGCGATCTCGATGCGACAGCAAGAGAACATGATCTTGCCTTGGCGGCCGCCCCGCACGATGCCGATACCCTCGCCTTGCTTGCCGGAGGAAAGGCATTCGTGACAGGCGACCCGCGGGAAGGATATGAACTGGCGAAGCGTGCGATCCGTCTCAATCCGTATGTTTCCTGGTACTATAGCATGCTTGGCCGATCGAGCTTCGTTGTAGGTCTCCACAGGGAGTGCCTGACCGCGTTCAGCCAAGCACCGCCGGACTCGCCTGCAACGCTGCTGTTCCAGGCCATGGCGCACGCCATGCTCGGCGAAACACCTCAGGCAATAAAGATTGCCAACCGGTTGGCGAGAGAATTTCCAAACACTTCGGCCGAAGGGTTTATCGGCTCCTATCCAGTCACCAATCCTCCCGCTATTGCCGCGATCCGGGAGGGTGCCCGCCGCGCGGGGCTGGCAAGCTTCAATTGAGATACCATTGCGGAGACCTCGCCGAGACCAGGCGAATCCTAGCCACAATGTTTATTGCGTATGGTGCCGTAGAGGCTGTCGGCTACGCGCAGGCGCAAAATCTGCTCACAATCATCGCACCAGTCTCCGGTCAGACTGCCGATGGGACGCTCTCCTTTTCCGGGAAGGCTTTCGTCAACAGCATTACACGGCGCGGAACTATTAGCGGACAGACCAATACCGGGGTCGAATGCCGAGGGACGGCTATCGTCAATCTTACGTTCTCGCATGGAGAAGGGACGATCGTTTGCGGGCAACTCTCATCCCGGTTCGTGTTCTCGCTGACCAGCAGACAACCCGTAGCTGCACAGGAGCGGGAACCCTTTCCGACGGGCGCAAGGTGATGTTGAGAATAGGACAATGACCACAAATCGACCGCCCTTTTGTCAAGAAGTGGCGAGCTGAAACATTGATGCAAGTGGGCTGACTATTACTCTTGCCAAGGCCGACGGATCCCGAGCCGATCGATGACGTCGCACGGGGAAACGGAAGCCCCCGAGCCCGGTTGTAGCGGATCATGGGTGGGCAACGCTTTCTCACGGCGGAAGTTGAACATCAACCACGAGCAATAGCCCTACGTTTTTTCGAGCGGATGGCTTAGGCTCGTCGCATGGGACTATTGACCTTCAGCATAAACGTCACCCTGGACGGCTGCGTCGATCATGAGGAGGGAATCGCTGACGACGAGACGCACGCGTTCTTCACCCGCCTTATGGACGAGGGCGGGGCGATGCTGTGGGGCCGCATCACCTACGAGATGATGGAGAGCTACTGGCCGGCGGTGGCTCGCGGCGACGTGCAGGCGCCGCCGGCGTTACGCGAGTGGGCGGTCAAGCTGGACGCCAAACCGAAGTACGTGGTGTCGTCGACGCGAACGGACTTCCCGTGGGCCAACAGCCACCATATCGCCGACGACCTGCGAACAGGCGTACAGAGGCTCAAGGACGCGACTCCGGTCGGCGTGCTCCTCGGTAGCGGCAAACTCGCGACCGAGCTGGACCGGCTGGATCTGATCGACGAATATCAGGTCCTCGTCCATCCCAGGATCGCTGGCCACGGCCCGACCCTGTACCAGGGCGGGCTGCCCAGTGCGCGACGGCTCGAACTGGTCTCGGCGAAGGCGCTCCGCAACGGCGCGGTCGCTATGCACTATCGGCGCGAGCGCTGACTCCGAGCAGCCTCAACGCGCCTAGCTCGGGGGTTTGCGCGTCGCAGGAGCGCCGCCGATTAACAGTCGGCTTTGGTAGCCTGGCGGCCCTGGATGAGACCAGATGCACCCAAGCGCCGGGCCGTCTGTAGCGGAGACCTCGGCTGGCTGCCCGTACTGGCGGGGTGACGATTCTGCGCGCCATTTGTGAACAAACTGGACACTCCTGCCGGAGCCGCCCGGCCGCCCATCGCCAGACCTTCCAGTAGCCAGCTTGGTCGAGGTCAATCGGCGACTTCTGCTTCCAGGACGTCCCCTTGCCTTCGGCCACCGTCAGACCGGCGAGCTGCTCGATAACGGCCAGGCGATAGGCCATGATGTCGATGGAACAGCTTCGAAAACGCGGCCGGGGTCTCGTAGCCGACACGGGTCGCAATCCTTGCAATCCCCTCGTCGCTTGTTTCGAGCAGAAACGCAGCCTCCGACATCCGGCGTGCGATCAGATAACGGTACATGGACTGGCCGACGAGGTTGGTGAAGCGAGCTGAAAACGCCGAGCGACCGAGCCCCACGCGCTGCCCTAGGTCGCCAAGGGTCCAGGGTTGATCCGGTCGTTCGTGAATCAACTGAAGCGCCGGTCCTATGTGCGGGTCCGCCATCGCCCCCAGCCACCCGCCTTCTCCGGAATCGAGAGACTTGATCCAGCTTCGCAACACCTCAACGAAGAGCACTTCTGTCAGTCGTGACAGTGCGACGTCTTGGCCGGGACGCGCAAGCGCCGACTCGCTCACCATGCGTTGCAGAATCGCCTCGAGCCATCCGCCGTCTTCCGTCGGCTTCAGGAGAAGCAGGGGCGGAAGCAATTCCAACACGCTGCCGCGCGAGGGCCGCTCCACAGTGAAATTGCCACAGATCATCGTCGAGAGTGGCTGCGCGTTGCCTCCATGACGAACGACGCCAAGACGTCCGGGCAGTCGACCGAGATCCGGAATCGGTAATGGCGTCGTCCGGCGATCCGAATAAATCAGGTGAGGCTCGCCGCGTGTGACGACGACAAAGTCGCCCGCAGTCATCTGGAGTTCTCGTCCCTGATCGAGCGCGAGGGTAGCTGAGCCGCGACTGAGATAATGAAACAGGGCGTAGGGGCGCGCTGGCAATGCCAGATTCCATGGATGGCCGAGCTCGAAGTGGAAGAGCAGAGTCCCACCGAGGCGAATGCGATCGAGCACTTGGGCGAGGATGTCCATCCTCCCGATATTAATACGACGGACGGTCGGACACAATATTCGGACGATTGATGGCTAACGTCCGAATGCTCCACGTACTAACTGATCTCAAGTCGAGCCAGCAGGTCGCGCGGCAAACCATTACGCAAACGGCAGATGGGAGAACCGCGACTTTTGCCGACACGCCTGCCCCGGACCCGCGTCGTCCGTCATCTCAACAGGAGCAATCAATGCGAAATCTTCTACTCTCAGTCGCCACCGTCCTCATGGCCGGAGCAACACTTGCCGCCCCCGCCCAATCAGCTCAACTGCCCAAGGGCGCGGCTCACAATATCGTGCTCGTCCATGGCGCTTTCGTCGACCAGACGAGCTGGAAGCCGGTTGCCGATATCCTGACGAAGAAGGGCTACAACGTAACGCTCGTCGAAAACCCGCTCACCTCCCTCGCAGCGGACGTCGATGCCACCAAACAGGCGCTCGCGAAACAGAACGGGAAGACCGTTCTCGTTGGACACTCTTGGGGCGGTGTGGTCATCACCCAAGCAGGCGACGATCCAAACGTCTCGGCGCTCGTCTACGTCTCCGCATTCGCGCCCGACGTGGGGGAATCTCTGGCGAGCTTATCCAAGAGCGGTCCGGCAACCGAAGGCGCCGCGGCGATCCATCCCGACGAACAGGGCAACCTCTACATCGATCCCAAAGTGTTTCCTTCGGCAGTCGCGGCTGACCTTCCTCCGGAGATCGCCGAATCCTTGGCAAACCATCAGCTCCCGTTGAACCACACGGCGTTCGAGGCTCCCGTCGATAAGGCAGCTTGGCGCGACAAGCCGACGTTCTATGTGATCAGCACGAAGGACAAGGTCATCGCACCCGAGGTCCAGAAGATGTTCGCCGACAGGATGAAGGCCCAGACGACGGAGGTCGCCGGCAGCCACGCCTCTCTCGTCGTCCACGCGAAGGAAGTCGCCGCCGTGATTGAAAAGGCCGCACTCGTGAAGTGACGATACCGCTCCCGGCACTTTCGTGCCGGGAGCACGGGTGCTCGGCGGACTACGGAATGCCTTGGACCGCGAGCGGCTCAGACCTAGCCAAAACCGCACCAGCTACTCCCACTCGATTATTTGCCAAGCATCCGGAGGATGACATGACTGAGTTCGACACCGCGAGCCAGGACGCCGCCACGCTAGAAACGGCGCCCACCCGTTACATCGAAGGCAGCGGAATCCGCTTCGCCTATCGCCGCCTCGGCCCATCGACCGGAACGGCGCTGGTTCTCCTGCAGCATTTCTCGGGCAACATCGACGCGTGGGACCCCGCCGTCGTGAATGTCCTGGCCGCCGATCGACCGGTGATCGTTTTCGACAACGCCGGGGTCGGCCGCTCGACAGGCCAAACGCCCGACAATATCGCGGCGATGGCCCGAGACGCGGTCGCTTTTATCAAACTGCTCGGCCTCTCCGAAGTCGACCTTCTGGGCTTTTCCCTCGGCGGTTGCGTCGCCCAGCAGATCGCTGCCGAGCACGGACGGCTGGTCCGCAAGCTAATCCTCGTCGGCACCGCTCCGAAAGGCGGAGAGGAACACCTGTTGACGGTTCTCCAGGACGCTTTTTCCCAAACCGAGGCGCCGGACCTCCGCCTGCCGCTATTCTTCACGAAGTCGTCCGCCAGCCAGTCGGCCGGCCTGGCGTTCCTGAAGCGGGCGAAGGTGCGAAGGGAAGATCGGGACACCGATAACGGCGGCGCGGTGACGGATCCGCAGGCCAAGGCGCTTATTACTTGGTGCGCCACACCTGATCCCGAGCACGCCATTCTGCGCGCCATCCGCCAGCCCGCCCTTGTGGTCAGCGGCAGCCACGACACCATGCTGCCGGCGGACAACGCCTACGCAATGTTCAAGGCTCTAAGCAACGCCCAGCTGGTCCTCTATCCCGATTCCGGCCACGGCGCGCTGTTTCAATACCACGAATTGTTCGTCAGCCACGTCCGGAGCTTCCTGGAAGCGTAATCGGCGGTTGCATAATCCCGGCGCGATCGGTCGCGCCTTTGTTCTTGAGAGCTGTAGCGGAGAAAGAAATGACAATCGCAAAGGTCGAGGTTGAGCGTTTCAGCCTGGCGTGTTCCAAACCCTTCGACGCCGTTGTGGCCGCGCTCAAGTCAGCGGTCGGGCAACCTGACATGGTCGATTTTTTCAAGGCGACGAGGGCTGCAAATTCCTTCTCGGATTTGGAGCGCGTTGTGCAAAACGGCCAAGGCCGCATCGGTCTCATGCTCTTCGCGGAATTCGACTTGGGCGCCATTCTGCGCCGCGAAACTGGACGCGACACTCCTAAGAGCATGCGGTTTCTGGTGGGCAATCCACTCATTATGAAAGAAATGGTCAAGCACGTTCCCGATGCTGGATCCTACGCCCCAGTCACAGTCCTTGTTGATCAACGTCCCGATGGCGTGCATGTCTCATATGACAAAATGGAGAGTTATCTGCTCTCCTATGGTAATTTGGAGGCTCTTGCTGTCGCCCGCGATCTTGATACGAAAATCACAAGCTTGTTACGCGAATGCGCAAGCTGAACTCTCCTGGTGACGCTTCAGACGGATGGAAGTAGTCCGTCCCGAACGGCGGATGGGAACCATGGCGGCGACGGCGTTTAGGAAAGCGGTCGCCGAAGCGATGGTGGCTCGGCATCCTTCCGGGTCGTGTGGAGCGGCTCGGTACAGTATCGCTTCGAGAGACCGTGATAGTCCCGCGAGCGAGCGCGTTCCGTCTCGGCGGCACCACTTGCGTCACGACGCGACCTGCGCTTTTCCCTAGGGAACTCGCGAGCTCGATCGAACTCACCCTCAGCTCTGCGCCAATGGCGGACGTTCGGTTGACAGACGTTCTCATAGGCGCGGATTACACGAGACGCGACATCTTAGGCATCGCCTCGCCAAGTGTTGCCGTGTTCGATCTTGTCGCGTGAGAGCAAGCAGCACTAGAAAGCAGGCCATTTGCTAATCTAACAAAGTACAATAGGGTGACAATCAGAGGGGGCCTAATGACGAGCGGAACGGACATTCTTGATGCCGCCGTCATCGGTGCCGGTTGGGCGGGTCTGGGCGTCAGTCATGCGCTGACGCAGCGCGGCTTGCGTCATAGAGTGTTGGAGCGAGGTCGCATCGGTGAGACCTGGCGGACCCAGCGCTGGGACTCCTTTCGGGTAAACACACCTAACAGCCAAACGGTCATGCCCGGGGATACCTATGTCGGCCCCGATCCCAACGGTGCAATGACAAGCGGTGAGTTTGTTACGCTGTTGGAGGACTATGCAGTCCGGTATGGCCTCCCGGTTGAAACCGGCACGCCGGTGACGGAACTTGTTGCGAGCGGCGGCCTGTATCGGCTGGCCCTTCCGCACGGCCCCTTGTGGGCGAGGACTGTGGTGATCGCAAGCAGCAACCAGAATTGCCCGGCGCGCCCGCCTTTTTCTGCGTTGCTGCCGCCGGAAGTCCAACAGATTGATGCATCGGCCTACCGCAACGCATCTCGTCTCGACAGCGGAGCCGTGTTGGTGGTCGGTAGCGCCCAGTCGGGCGGCCAAATAGCCGAGGACTTGGTCCAGGCGGGGCGAACTGTATTTCTTGCAACGAGCCGGGTCGGCCGACTGCCTCGAATGTACCGAGGCAGTCACATCAGCGTCTGGATGGTTCTTAGCGGACTGATAGATGTGACGCGCAGCGAAATACTTCAGCAGGGCCCCATCCCTGGAAGGCCGCTGACAGGTGCGCTCCATACGATCAGCCTGCAGTCCCTCAGTGCGCAAGGCGTTATCTTGCTGGGTCGCCTCACCGGCGTCGACAACGGCCGCCTCTCGTTCAGCGACGATGCAGAGGAGCATGTTCGCTATGCAGACGAGGGCTCCGCCAGAATTCGAAGCCATATCGACGAGTACATCACGCGCAACGGGATCGACGCCCCAAGGGCCGAGCCGGACCCGGCGGAGGTGATTGGCGCGCTTCTGCCGAATCCACCCGTCCGATCAATTGACCTCGCCGCGCGGGGGATCACAACGGTGATCTGGTGCACCGGGTTCAGAGGGGATTTCGGGTGGGTGCGCGTTCCCAATGTGCTCGATGCGCAAGGGCAACCATTGCACGAGGGCGTGTTCGCGGGCGCCCCTGGCGTGTATTTTGCCGGCCTGCCTTTCGCGATCTCGCGACGGTCGGGCACAATATTGGCAATCGCGGAAGAAGCAGCCCTGTTGGTCGAGGACATCCAGAGTCGTTTAGCAGACACCTGCCTCTGATGTCCCGATTCAGTGTGTGGACTCTGAGCGATCATCCGGCAGGCGGCTTCCTCCCTCTCGCGAGGACCAAACCACGAAGGTGATTGGCCGCTGAGGGTCGATCGCGGACCCCGAGTGCCCAGTGTTGCTCTGGGGTGGTGGTGATGTAATGGCGCGCCCGAAGAGATTCGAACTCCTGACCCCCAGATTCGTAGTCTGGTGCTCTATCCAGCTGAGCTACGGGCGCGCAACAGGCCATGCTTTCCATGACCCCGCTAGCCGATCGTGAACGACCGGCCGCGACGAGACGTGTTCCCTAGCGACTGAATTTCCGAAAAGCAAGCCGATCCGGCAAAAGTTTTGTCGCAAGTATGTCATCCGGCGACGGCGGTCAGGATTCCGCCATGTTCAAAAGGGCCCGAAGCCGAGCTAAAAAGCGATTCCTGGAGGGAATAGCGCCGACCCAGAGGAAATAGGCACCGGGCCTGCAGAGGAAGAGCATCGGGCGAAACAGCGCCCGAACCATCACGCCGGGCGGCGCAGGCCGTTGCGGGCCTGGTCGAGCCGGACCGGTTGGTCGGGAATGGTGACCGCGAATGTGGTGCGCCCGCCAATGCTTTCCACCAGCTCCACCGTGCCGCCATGCGCCCGGATCAGTTCGTGCGCGATCGCCAGGCCAAGGCCGGTGCCGCCGCTGCGGGCCGAGCCGCGAAAGGCCGCGAACAGGTTTTCCCGCGCCTTGGGTGGTAATCCGGGGCCGGTGTCGGTGACGACGATGCGGCTGACGCTGCCCAGGCGCACGGCCGATACCGCCAGGCGCCGGACCAGCGCGCTTTCATTGTCCGCGGCCATGGCCTGCACGGAATTGCGGCACAGATTGGTGAGCACGCGGAACAACTGTTCGGAATCGGCATCCACCTCGAAGGCCGGCTCGATCGCATTGACGAACTCGATGCCCTGCTCGATGTCGAGCAGGCCGTGCACGTCCTCGACCAGCTGGCGCAGCCTGAGCCTGCGGCGCGAAGGCGGCGGCTCCTGGGTGCGGCCATAGTGAAGCACGCCTTCGGAGTAGGAGACGGCGCGGTCGAGCGCGCGCAGCAGTTTCGGCGCGAAGGCCTGCACGGTCGGGTCCTTGACCTGGCGCAGGCGGTCCGACATCAGCTGCGCCGAGGCCAGGATGTTGCGCATGTCATGGTTGATCTTCGACACGGCCAGGCCGAGGTCGGCAAGGTGCTTCTGCTCCGAGAGCATCTTTTGCAGCCGCTCCTGCATCTGCGACAGCTCGCGCTCGGCGACGCCGATCTCGTCGGCGCGGGCGGCGGGATGGATGATGCGTCCGGGATCGTCCGGCGCTTCGGAGAAGGACAGCATCGAACGCGTCATCGTCCGGATCGGCCCGATCATGATCAGGTCGATCGCGGCATAGACCAGCATTGCGGTGAACAGCGAGATCAGCAGCGAGACGAAGGCGACGTTGCGCGAATATCGCAGCATGGCGTTGCGCAGACTGTTGTCCGGCATGATCAGCTCGAACTCCTTGTCGCTGTCGCCGACCGGGCCGAAGACGCGCAGCATCCTGTGGCCGCCGAAAAACAGCGTGTCGAGCGCGCCGGTCATGCCTTTGATCATGCCGATCGAGGCGATATCGATGTGTTCGTCGACCTGCGGCGGCATCTCGGCCACCACCAGCAGCCGCGACACGCCGCCGTCACGCACCGCGATCGCCTTGGCGCCGATCGCCATCAGCACGTCGTTCTGGGCCGCACGCGACAGCGAGGTGGATTCACCTTGCACCAGCACGATCGACACCGCCGCCGCCGTGCTCAGCCGCTCCTTCAGCCAGTTCAGCCGGTAGCTGGCGATCCACGGCAGGAAGATCAGCACTTCGGCCAGAAGCACGAAAACGATGGTGAGCAGCAGCAGCTTGGTCGACAGGCCGCGCGACAGCGGCACGGTGCGCCCGGCGGTTGGCGCCGCCGTGTCGATCCGTTCCTCCGCCTGTATGGTTTCGTTCATGCGGCTATGTCTTCACGATCACTTGATCAACGCAGATTAGGCGATTACGGCTTTTTTACCAATTTCATCCTTGGCCGGAAACAAAAACCGGCCTTGACGACGACCGGCTTCGGCCTGGCGACTCCGGATTGACTTCCAAAACCCTTCTTTCTATAAGCCCGCTCACGCTCGGGCCATTCGTCCCGGCGCGGTTTCGATCGCGCCAAAACCGGCCCGGCAAAGCTCCTGTTACACAGTGACAGAATCAAGAAGGGCCGCACCCCGCGGTATTAAAACAAATGAAGCGTACCTACCAACCGTCTAAACTCGTCCGCAAACGTCGGCACGGCTTTCGTGCCCGCATGGCCACCAAGGGTGGTCGCGGCGTCGTCGCAGCTCGCCGCAACCGCGGTCGCAAGCGGCTCAGCGCCTGAACGGAAGACGAGATCGTTGCCCGCATCCGGCAAGCCAGTGGGACCAAATCCCAAGCGGCTTCTGAAGCGCGCCGAATTCCTGGCCGTCCGTCGTGGTGAAAAGCGACGCGGGCGGCTTTTTCTCGTTGAAGTTCTCGACCGCGGCGACGGCCTGTCGCCGCGCGTCGGCTATACCGTCACCAAGAAGGTCGGCAATGCGGTTGTCCGCAATCGCGTCCGGCGACGGCTGCGAGAAGCGGTCCGTACGCATGCCGCAAGTGACATGGCGCCTGGCAATGACTATGTCATCGTCGGGCGCGAAGACGTGCTGACCATTCCGTTCGGCCAGTTGAAGGCCGAACTCTCCCGCCGATTGCGCGGAACACGATAGGCCAAGGGCTTTCGATGGAAAACAACCGGAACTTCTTCATCACCATCGCGCTGTCGGTGCTGATCCTGGCGGTATGGCAGTATTTTTATGTCTTGCCGCGCAGCGAGCAGCAGCGCGAGGCGGCCCGCATCGAACAGCAGCGCGTCGAAGAGCAGAAGAAGGCCGCCGACGCCGCCAATCCCGGCGCCGGTACCGCAACGCCCGCCGCACCTGGCGCCATTCCGAACGCACCCGGCACCGACGCCGTGACGCCTGCCGGCCGCGAACAGGCTCTGGAGACCACCAAGCGCGCCAAGATCGACACACCGAGCCTGGAGGGCTCGATCAACCTCACCGGTGCCCGCCTCGACGATCTCAAGCTCAAGCACTACACCGAGACGGTCGACAAGAATTCGCCCGAGATCAGCCTGCTCAACCCGGCGGCACTGCCCAACGGCTATTATGCCGAGATCGGCTTTGTCGGTAACGACAAGACCGGCACGGTGCCCGGTCCCGAGACGGTCTGGACCGTCGACGGCAATGCGACGCTGACCCCGACGACGCCGGTCACGCTGACCTATTCGAACGACAAAGGCCTGACCTTCAAGCGCACCTTTTCCGTCGACACAAACTACATGTTCACGGTTTCCGATACGATCCAGAATTCGGGCGCGGCCGCCGTCTCGCTGTCCAATTACGGTCGTGTCACCCGGTTCGACAAGCCGGCCGTTGCCAGCACCTATGTGCTGCATGAGGGCCTGATCGGCTTCACCGGCACGGAAGGCCTGCAGGAGCACAAATACGCGTCCATCGAAAAGGACAAGCAGGCGATGCCTGGCAAGTCCACCGACGGCTGGCTCGGCATCACCGATAAATACTGGGCGGTGACGCTGGTGCCGACCGAGAAGCAGCCGTTCCAGCCGCGCTACGCCTATTTTGAGGACGGTCGCCATCGCTACCAGTCCGACTTCCTGACCGACCCGATCACCGTCGATGCCGGTCAGTCGACGACGGTGGAGAGCGAAATCTTCGCCGGCGCCAAGGAAGTCGGCAAGATCAACGCCTATGCCGAAGACCGCCACATCAAGCGCTTCGACCTCTTGATCGATTGGGGCTGGTTCCACTTCATCACCAAGCCGATGTTCTGGCTGATCGACACGCTCTACAAATTCTTCGGCAATTTCGGCCTGGCGATCCTCGCCACCACCGTCATCGTCAAGGCCATCTTCTTCCCGCTCGCCAACAAGTCCTACGCGTCGATGGCGAACATGAAGAAGGTACAGCCCAAGATGCTCGAGATCCGCGAGAAATACGCGGACGACAAGATGAAGCAGCAGCAGGCGATGATGGAGCTGTACAAGACCGAGAAGATCAATCCGCTGGCCGGCTGCTGGCCGGTGGCGCTGCAGATCCCGGTCTTCTTCTCGCTCTACAAGGTGCTCTACATCACCATCGAGATGCGCCACGCGCCGTTCTTCGGCTGGATCCAGGATCTGGCGGCACCCGATCCGACATCGATCTTCAATCTGTTCGGCCTCGTCCCTGTCACTTTGCCGCACATGCTGATGATCGGCGTCTGGCCGCTGATCATGGGCGTCACCATGTTCCTGCAGATGCGCATGAACCCGACGCCGCCGGACCCGACGCAAGCCGCGATCTTCACCTGGATGCCGGTCATCTTCACCTTCATGATGGCGGGTTTCCCGGCCGGTCTCGTCATCTACTGGGCCTGGAACAACACGCTGTCGATCCTGCAGCAGGGCGTGATCATGAAGCGCCAGGGCGCCAAGATCGAGTTGTGGGACAATCTCGTGGCATTGTTCCGAAAGAAACCATCGCCGGCGGAATAGCAGGCGTCTCCTTCCATCAAAGCCCCGGCTGGTCCGGGGCTTTTTTATTGGCCACAGGTCGGGTCACGTTCCCGTGATCGGCGAAACTGAAAGCGGTCGCGAGGCGTGACTGCGTGTGCATTTCCAAAGGCTATCAATCCCGATCAGCCCTCACCCGGAGGAAGACCACATGCACTTGCCGTCATTCAGGACCATCGCCCTTTCCGCACTCGTCGCCGGCGCGACGATCGTCGCTCCAGCCTATGCCAAGAACCCCAATGTTGGTGGCGCGCCCATGTACACCACCAAGACCATCGTCGAGAACGCCGTCAACTCGAAGGACCACACGACGCTGGTCGCCGCCGTCAAGGCCGCCGGCCTGGTCGACACGCTGCAGGGCGCCGGTCCGTTCACTGTCTTTGCGCCGACCAATGAAGCGTTTGCCGCGCTGCCCAAGGGCACCGTCGACACGCTGCTGAAGCCCGAGAACAAGGACCAGCTCACCAAGGTGCTGACGGCGCATGTCGTGGCCGGCAAAATCTCCGGCAAGGACATGATGGCCAAGGCCAAGGCAATGGGCGGCAAGTATGAGATGAAGACCGTCTCCGGCGATACGCTGACCGCCGAGGTCAAGAAGGGCAAGCTCTACATCATGGATGAGTCCGGCGGCGAGGCCAAGGTGACGATCGCCGACGTCAACCAGTCGAACGGCGTCATCCATGTCGTCAACAAGGTGCTGCTGCCGAAGTAACGGCTTCCGGCGCAGGGATCAAGGCAGGTCCGTTGGGCTTTCTCGGGCCTGCCATCCCCACCTCATGACGAGGTGCCATATTTTCTTGGGAAGCCGTATCGGCATCGGCCGGGGTCCTGTAGTCCCCCACAGGGCCCCGGTTTCTTTTAGCATCGGCATATCCAAAGAGTAGCCCCTCGCGTCGTCACTCCACGACGGCGCTGTGGTCGACCTTGGCCGGCGTCGCCGGCTTGCGCAGCAAAAGAACCAGCGGAACGGCGGCAAGCGAAAGGATCATCATCAGCTTGAAGTCGTTCATGTAGCTGATGATCGTCGCCTGCAGCGTTACCACGCCGTCGAGCGCGGCACGGCCGGCGGCGCTGTAAGGGTTCATCGCCTGGAAGATCGCCGGGTTGCTGAACGCCTGGTTGTAGGGCGTCACATAGGTGGCGATGTTGGCGTGGTTGACCTGGACATTCTGGGTCAAAAGCGCGGTGACCACCGATATGCCGACACTGGAGCCGATGTTTCGCGACAGATTGTACAGTCCGGTGCCTTCCGCGCGCCGCTCCGGCGCCAGCGTGGCAAAGGTGATGGTGGTCAGCGGAACGAACAGGAAGCCGAGCCCCGCACCCTGGATGAAGCCGGTGCTGATGATCGTCCATTGCGAGACATCAGGCGTCCAGCCGGTCATGTCGTACATCGCCCAGGCGGTGATCAGCAGGCCGGTCAAGAGCAGCCAGCGTGTATCCACCTTGCCGACCAGCCTGCCGACCAGGAACATGCACGCCATGGTGCCGAGGCCGCGCGGTCCCATGACGATGCCGGCCGTCACCACCGGATAGCCCATCAGTGTCTGCAGATAGGGCGTCATCAAGGCCAGCGAAGCGAGGTAGGTGATGCCGACGATGAAGATGAAGACCATGCCGACGGCGAAATTCCGGTCGAGGAAGAGCCGTGGGTTCACGAACGAGTTGCGGGCGGTGAAGGTGTGGACGAGGAAGATGTAGAAGGCCGACGCGCAGATCAGCGCCTCGACGATGATCTCGGATGACGAGAACCAGTTGAGCTGCTCGCCGCGATCGAGAAACATCTGCAGCGAAGCGATGGTGAGGCTGAGCATGCCAAAGCCCAGCCAGTCCAGCCTTGCCTTGAGGTCGGTCTTGGTTTCCAGGACGAACATCGACACGCCCGCGAAGGCCAGGGCGCCGATCGGCACATTGATGTAGAACACCCAGCGCCAGCTGACATTTTCGGTCAGCCAGCCGCCGATGACCGGCCCGAGCACCGGCCCGACCATCACCGAAACGCCGAACAGCGCCATGGCCGAGCCGCGCTCTTCAACGCTGTAGATGTCGAGCAGGATGCTCTGCGACAGCGGCACCAGGGCCGCGCCGAACAGGCCCTGCAGCAGGCGGAAGCCGACGATCTGCGGCAGCGACTGCGCGAAGCCGCAAAGCACCGATGCGACGACGAAGCCGGCGATCGAGGTCAGCAGGATGCGCTTGCGGCCGAAACGATTGGCAAGGTAGCCCGAAGGCGGCGTCATCACGGCCGCGGCGACGATATAGGACGTCAGCACCCAGTTGATCTGGTCGGCGCTCGCCGAAACGCTGCCCTGGATGTAGGGAAGCGCCACATTGGCGATGGTCGTGTCCAGCGCCTGCATGATCACGGCCAGGATTACGCAGGCGGTAATGGCGCCGCGATTGGCGACCACCGATGTGCCCCCTGTCGCGGACGCGCTGGTCATGACTTCTGCTCGAACCGGTTGATGAGATCCGTGACGAAGTCCGGCAGGCCGCGAGCATGGCCGGTATCGATGCCGACGACGGCGCTCATCCCGCCGCGCAGCGGCGGTTTGCCCTGGAGATCGTCAATCGTCACGCGCATCGGGATGCGCTGCACGACCTTGACCCAGTTGCCGGTGGTGTTCTGCGCCGGAAGCAGCGAGAAGCTCGACGACGAGGCGGGGCTGATGGAGGCGACCGTGCCGTGCCAGACGCTGCCCGGATAGCTGTCGACGCTGATCGTCGCCGTCTGCCCCGGCCGCACATAGGTCAGTTCGGTTTCCTTCGGCTCCGCCGCGATCCACAGGTCCGTCGCCGAAACCAGGCTGAACGCCGGTTGCGACGCCGGCAGGTACTTGCCGACCTGGAGCGCGTCCACATTGGTGACGATGCCGTCGAACGGCGCCTTGACGATCGCATCGCCGAGGTTGCGCTGGGCGTCGTCCACCGCCGACTGGGCCTGCAGGTAGAAGGGGTTCTTCTCGACCGGCTGGCTGGCGTCGCCACCCAGCTGGGCAAGCATCGCGTGTGCCTGCGCCTTGGCGACGGACACTTTCTGGCGGGCGGCATCGAGGTCGTGCTGGGCGCTGTCGAAAGTGGCCTGCGAAGAGGTAGACGTCTTGAGAAGATCCTGCTGACGCTTGAAAGCGGCCTCATAATAGGGAATGTCGGCCTGCGCCTGCTCGATCTGCGCCAGCGACTGCTGGTAACTTGCCTGCAAGGTCAGCACCTGGTTGCGCACCGTTCCCAGCTGGGCCTGGGCCGCGGCAAGAGCGGTTTCGAAGGAGGCCGGCCTCAGGCGGAAAAGCACGTCGCCCTTCTTCACCGCCTCGTTCTCGTGCACGTCGATCTCGGAGACGGTGCCGGAGACGTCGGTGGAAACGCCGAGCGACTGCGCCTGGATGTAGGCATTGTCCGATGTCATGACCTGGCCGCCGACAACGTAGTAATAGCCGCCGACAGCCAGCGCGACGGGAAGCAGGGCGAAAAGGATCGGCCGTGTCAGGCTGCGCCTGGGCTTGACCGGCGCCGCAGGCGCAACAGCCACCATGGCTTGCGGCTGCGGCTCTTTGGAGGGGGCTTCAAGTGCCACCGGCTCCAGCGCAACCGGCGCTTCCAGCTCGCCATCGGCGATGACTGCGCTGGCACGCCTCTGCTCGCGTTCGCTATCCAGCCGGATGATCTGGTCGCTCTTGCGATCCGATGGTTCGTCCTTGCCGGGCTTTTTGGGTGAGGTCGATTCAGTCATGGTCGTTCTCCCGGTCGACGGCTGGCTGAGCGCAAGCCTCGAGCAGATTGGATTTGATCAGGCATAGGGTTTGCAGCAGATGCAGCTGGGCATCCGCCGAAAGGCCGACGAAGGCCTCGTCGCGCGTCTTCTGGCCGTTGCTGCGCATGATTTCGAGCAGGGGATGGGCTTGCGGCGTCAGGTAAAGCAGCCATGCCCGGCGATCGGCCGGATTTGGCCGGCGTTCGATGAAGCCACGCGCCTCCATCTTGTCGAGCAGCCGGGCGAGCGTGATCGGCATGATCTCGATCAGGTCGGCCAGTTTGTTCTGGTGGATGCCTTCATGCCGGGACAGATAGGCCAGCACCTGCCACTGGGCGCGGGTCAGGCCCGACGCTCGCGACCGCTGCTCGAACCGCTTTCGAAGCAGACGCGCGACATCGTGCAGCACGAAGCTGATGTTGGGTGACGATGGCATGGGAGGGGCTGGTTTTCTGAACGCGACTTTTAGTGAGCATGCTTATTATCATCATGCACATAATCCTGCTGGGCGCGGCGCACAAGACGCACTAAGTCCGGAAAAAATGTCACACGCGCTTGCGGCGCCCCAGAAGGGTCGAGCAACAGGCCGTTGCCGGACAAGGATATGATGATGAATTGGCTCAAGATCGCGACCGTGGCGGCTCTCTTGGGATGGCCCGGCATTGCACTCGCAAGGGAGGCGGTAAGCTGCGGCGGCGCCGCCATGCTGGGTGGGGCGCAATTGAACTGCAGCCACGTCGAACCCCAGGCGCCGCCTCAGTTTTGCACGTTTAGCTGGGCTCTGCACACGTCAGCCGGCGATCAGAAAATCGTCGAAGGCACCTTCATGTTGCCGCCCGGAGCTTCGAACGTCACCGTCTACCAGGGCAGCGGTTTCGACAGTGCGCTGTCCGATCCGATCGTGATCTGCCGCGGCAACAAATGAGCAACGCCACCACGCAAGACTCGCTCCTCAGCCGATTGGTGCTATAGGGCGGATCACGCTATTTTGAACCGGCGCATGCGAACTTCGCCTGTTGCCTGGTGGCCAATCATCCGACGGACATCGACATGGACGGACCCAACCCCGACATCAAGCACCCTATCCCGATGCACACCCGCGTCGGCTTCCTCAAGGGATTGGTGAGCGCGCCGAACATCGAGATCGGCGACTACACCTATTACGACGATCCGGACGGGTCGGACAAATTCGCCGAGAAGTGCGTGCTGCATCATTATCCGTTCATTGGCGACAAGCTCATCATCGGCAGGTTCTGCGCCATCGCCGAGGGCGCGCGCTTCATCATGAACGGCGCCAATCACGCCATGTCAGGCTTTTCCACCTATCCGTTCAATATTTTCGGCCATGGCTGGGAAAAGGGTTTTGACCCGGCGACATGGTCGAAGGAAGTGCGCGGCGACACCGTGCTCGGCAACGACGTCTGGATCGGCATGGAGGCGGTGATCCTGCCCGGCGTGACGATCGGCCATGGCGCCATCATTGCCGCGAAATCGGTGGTGACGCATGACGTGCCGCCCTATGCGATTGTCGCCGGCAACCCGGCCAAATTGGTGAAGACGCGTTTCGACGACCGGACGATCAGGCGGCTGCTGGCGGTGGCGTGGTGGGACTGGCCGGTGGACAAGATCAGCCGCAACCTCGATGCTATCCGGGGTGCCGATATTTCTCTTCTGGAGGCAGCAGCTTGAACGCTCTGAACAACACCGTGATCGGCACCGAACTGTTTACGCGCGGGTGGATCTTCATCCGCGGCGTGCCGGCGATGAAGTTCCTGCCGCCGGAAGGGCCGCCGGAAATCGCCTTTGCCGGCCGCTCGAATGTCGGCAAGTCGTCGCTGATCAACGCGCTGGTCAACCAGAAGGGACTGGCGCGCACCTCCAACACGCCGGGGCGCACGCAGGAGCTCAACTATTTCGTGCCGGATGGATTTTCCGGCGAGGGCGCCGACCTGCCGCCCTTGGCGCTGGTCGACATGCCGGGCTACGGCTACGCCACTGCGCCGAAGGAGAAGGTCGACGAGTGGACCAAGCTGGTCTTCGACTATCTCAAGGGCCGCGTCACGCTGAAGCGGGTCTATGTGCTGATCGACGCCCGCCACGGCATCAAGGCCAAGGACGACGAAGTGCTGTCGCTGCTCGACAAGGCGGCGGTGTCCTACCAGATCGTGCTGACCAAGACCGACAAGATCAAGGCTGCCGGCGTGCCGCGGCTGATCGAGGAGACGCTGGCAAAGATCAAGAAGCGGCCGGCGGCGTTTCCGTTCGTCCTGGCGACGTCGTCGGAAAAGGCCGAGGGCCTCGACGAGTTGCAGGCTGCGATCGTGTTGGCCGCTAATGGTGGCTAGAGCATGATCCCGAAAAGTGGATTCCGGTTTTCGGAAAAGGTCATGCTCAACAGACAAACAATTCCAGGAAAAGTGTGCAACGGTTTTCCGTCCGGAATCGCGCAAAAACAAACAGCTAGGGCTTAGCCTCGATTGCAATCGTCTGGTGGCTTTCTTCCGCGGCGAGGCTTTCGGTGCCGTAGGTCTTCAGGAACATGCCGACGCCGGACCTGACGATGTGGTCGATCTCATCCTGGCCCGGGGCTTTGGTGCGGTAGGCGAAGATGCACTGGCGGAAAAGACCGGCAAGGCACAGTTCGGTGAACTGGTAGGCGGCAAGATCGACATCGTCGATCCGCAGCAGGCCCCGCTCGATGGCGGCATCGAGAAAGGCCGCGACCTTGTCATGGCCGCGTTTGGGACCGCGCTCGTAAAAACGCGCGCCAAGCTCGGGAATCCGGTCGGATGCCCCGATCACCGTGCGCTGCGCCTGGATGACCTTGGCCGACGTGATCTTGAGGGCAAGCACCTTGCCGAACTTCACCAGCGTCTCGCGCAGGTCGTCGGCATTGTCCAGCACGTCATACATGTTCTTGAAGATCGTGCCGCGCTCTTCCTCGATCAGCGCTTCGAACAGTTCTTCCTTGTTGGCGAAGTAGACATAAATGGTGCCTTTGGAGACGCCGGCCTCGCGCGTGATGTCGTTCATCGACGCAGCCTCGAAGCCCTTGTCGATGAACACACGACGGGCGCCCTCGATGATCTGGCTGCGCTTGACAGGATCCTGGCCTGCCGCCGGGCGGCCACGGCGCACATGGTCCAGCAAGTCGCCGCACGGGTCGGTTTCGACGTTAGGCTGAGTCTCAACCATAAAAGTCACACCTCGAAAATAATTCGAACCAATCGGTTCGATTGCACTTGATATGGTCCTGTTTCCGCGCTATGTCAACGGCCGGATCGAACCGAACGGTTCAGTATTATAGCTTTATTTTAGAGAGATGTCATGTCCTCGAACGCGCCAGCCACAGCCGAAGTCCGTCCTTTCCCCAATGCCAAGGTCGCTCCGGCGACGGAAGCACCCGAAGTGCCTTTCCCGCCCGCCGTCAGCGCGCCGGTGGAAGCACCAGCCAAGAAGAAGCGTTCGGTGCGCTCGTTTCTGCTGCCGATCATCGGCGTTGCCTTGCTGAGCGCCGGCGCCTGGTACGGTTACAACTACTGGACCACCGGCCGCTTCATGATCTCGACGGACGACGCCTATGTCCAGGCCGACATGGCGTTCATCTCGCCCAAGATTTCCGGCTATGTCGATCAGGTCAAGGTGAGCGAGAACCAGTCGGTCAAGGCTGGCGACCCGCTGCTCGTCGTCGATGACGGCGACTACAAGATCGCCGTCGCCCAGGCCGAGGCCCAGATCGCCACCTTGAGCAAGACGCTCGACCGTATCGACGCCCAGACCGAAGCGGCGCGCGCCTCGCTGCAGCAGGCGCAGGCACAGAAGGTCGCTGACCAGGCCGCCGCCGACAATGCGGCGAAGGTAGAGGTACGCGCCTCGCAACTGCTCAAGACGCATGTCGGCACGCAGGCACAGCTGGACGATGCCCAGACGGCGGTCCAGCAGGCCAATGCTGCCCTTGTCGGCGCCGACGCGCAGATCGCCGCGGCACGGGCCAATATCGGCGTGCTGCAGGCGCAGCGCGCCGAATCGGCAAGCACCCTTGCTTCCTTGCAGCTCGGCCGCGACAAGGCCGCGCGCGATCTTTCCTTCACCGTGCTCAAGGCGCCTTATGACGGTGTCGTCGGCAACCGCTCGGTCGAGCAGGGCGATCTCGTCAGCCCCGGCCAGAAGCTGGCCGTCATCGTGCCGATGGACAAGCTCTACATCGTCGCCAACTTCAAGGAGACGCAGCTTGCCCGGCTGGTTCCCGGCGAGAAGGTCAAGATCTCGGTCGATGCGACCGACGGCCAGGATTTCGAGGGAACCGTCTCGTCGCTCGCACCGGCTTCAGGTGCGGTGTTCTCGCTGCTGCCGCCCGAAAACGCCACCGGCAATTTCACCAAGGTCGTGCAGCGCGTCCCGGTCCGCATCGACGTCCCGGCCGACGTGTTGAAGAGCGGTAGGCTGCGTGCCGGCCTGAGTGTCGTCGTCGCCGTCGACAGCCGTACCGCGCCCACGGCCTCGAATTGAGCGGCCGCCGGGGAGCAATGCCATGGCCACCGCAACCCTGACAGCAGGAGCGCCGCCGGCGATGCCGGCCGTGCCTGACACCATCTCGACGCGGCGCGTCATCGCCTTCCTGGCGATGGTGTTCGGCATGTTCATGGCCATCCTGGACATCCAGATCGTCTCGGCCTCGCTGGCCGAGATTCAGGCTGGCCTGAGCGCTAGTTCCGACGAGATCCCGTGGGTGCAGACCGCCTATCTGATCGCCGAGGTGGTGATGATCCCGTTGTCGGGATTCCTCAGCCGGATGCTGTCGACGCGCGTGCTGTTCACGATCTCGGCGGCCGGCTTCACCGCGGCCAGCGCGCTGGCCGCGACCGCCACCAACATCGACCAGATGATCGTCTACCGTGCCGTCCAGGGCTTCATCGGCGGTGGCATGATCCCGAGCGTCTTTGCCGCTGCCTTCACCATTTTCCCGCCGTCGCGCCGCGCCGTGGTCTCGCCGATGATCGGCCTTGTGGCGACGCTGGCGCCGACCATCGGCCCGACCGTTGGCGGCTATATCAGCCATGCCATGTCCTGGCATTGGCTGTTCCTCATCAATGTCCTGCCCGGCATCCTGGTGACGACGGCGGCCTGGACGCTGATCGACTTCGACAAGCCCAATCTCAAGCTGTTCAGCAAGTTCGACTGGTGGGGCCTCGCCGGCATGGCCGCCTTCCTGGGTTGCATGGAGTATGTGCTCGAGGAAGGCCCGAACAATGACTGGCTGCAGGACCAGGGCGTATTCATCTGCGCCATCGTCATGACCGTGGGCGCCGTGCTGTTCTTCTGGCGTGTGTTCACCGCCGAGGAGCCGATCGTCGACCTGAAGGCGTTCACCAACGTCAACTTTGCCTTCGGCTCACTGTTCTCCTTCGTCATCGGCATCGGCCTCTATGGCCTGACCTATCTTTATCCGGTGTTTCTCGGGCGCATCCGCGGCTACGATTCGATGATGATCGGCGAGGCGCTGTTCGTCAGCGGCCTGGCGATGTTCCTCACCGCGCCGGTCTCGGGCATCCTGTCGAGCAAGATGGACCCGCGCCTGATGATGATGGTCGGCTTCTTCGGCTTCGCCACCGGAACCTGGTGGATGACGCATCTGACCGCCGACTGGGATTTTTATGAGCTGCTCATTCCCCAGATCCTGCGCGGCTGTTCGATGATGCTGTGCATGGTGCCGATCAACAACCTGGCACTCGGCACCTTGCCGCCAGACCGGTTGAAGAATGCTTCCGGCCTGTTCAACCTCACCCGCAACCTTGGCGGCGCCGTCGGCCTGGCCGTCATCAACACCGTGCTGATCGACCGCAACGCGTTCCACTACGTCAGGCTCTCCGAGCACGTGCAGTGGGGCAGTGCCGCCGCGCAGCAAAAGCTGCAGAACATGACGCTCAATTTCGAGCAGACCGCCGGCCTCGACGCGACCAGCGCGGCGATCTCCAAGCTGTCGGGCATGGTGCAGCAGCAGGCCGCGCTGCTGTCCTTCATGGACGTGTTCTTCCTGCTGACGGTGCTGTTTGCGACGCTCGGGCTGTTCACCATGCTGATCCGAAAGCCGGCCGCGGCCGGTGGCCGCGGCGGTGGCGGCCATTGATACCAAACGTGGACAGCAGTTTCGGGAAGCTCCTCCAGTCCACGCCCGAAAAGCTCTGACCGCGCAAAAAAACTCCGGGCCGCAAGCCCGGAGTTTTTCGTATTCCGATTGGAGCACCGGAATTGCGTCAAAATGAGAAATGTCAGGCCGTGGCGGGCTTGAAGGTCAGCGCCACGCCGTTGATGCAGTGGCGCAGGCCCGTCGGCGCCGGGCCGTCATCGAAGACGTGGCCGAGATGGCCGCCGCAGCGGCGGCAATGTGCCTCGGTGCGGGTCATGCCGAGCGACCTGTCCACGGTCGTGCCGATGGCCTTGGGAATCTCCTGCCAGAAGCTTGGCCAGCCGGTGCCGGAATCGAATTTCGTCTCGGACGGATAGACCGGCAGGTCGCAGCCGGCACAGGCAAAGATGCCCTTGCGGTGTTCGTTGAGCAGCGGGCTGGTGCCGGGATATTCCGTGCCTTCCTTGCGCAGGACGTCGAAGGCGGCCGGCGACAGGATGGCTTTCCACTCGGCATCGGTCTTGGTGACCTCGAAGGTTTCCGCAGCCTGTGCGGGCTGTGGTTTGCCCATGCGCAGCATCGTTGCGGCAGCCCCGGCGACGCCGATGGCGGCGGCACCGCTCAAAAGAAAGTCGCGACGGTTCATGACCAGTTCCTCCTGTCGTCTCTTTTGCCAAACTATACCGCCACGCGGAAATCAAAAGCCGGTGACGGTGGCCCTCGAACGAACACTCCGCGCCGTTCCACATCTGAACGTGGGCGGCACGGAGTGCGCGGGCCGGTTGCCGGTCACGGGAGCGAGACCATGCAATCGACGGAGAGCCCTTGCTGCAATTTCGTCGGCAGCAGGCCCCTTGTTACATCTTCGCCCCTCTTTTTACATTTTGGGGAGCAGAACCTTGTCGATGACGTGGATGACGCCATTGGACTGTTCGACATCGGCGATCGTCACATTGGCGACGTTGCCGTTCTCGTCGGTCACGGTGACCTTGCCGCCGTCAGCCTTGAGCGACAGTTCGCAGCCGCCAACCGTCTTGACCTTGTGGGTGCCGCCATCGGCCTTGGCCATCGCGGCGACGTCCGCCCCCATCGCCTTGGCGCCGATGACATGGCAGGTCAGGATCTTGGTGAGCTTGTCCTTGTTCTCGGGCTTGAGCAGCATTTCGACCGTGCCGGCCGGCAGCGCGGCAAAGGCCTCGTTGGTCGGCGCGAACACCGTGAACGGACCGGCGCCTTGCAGCGTGTCGACAAGGCCGGCCGCCTTGACCGCGGCGACCAGCGTCGTGTGGTCTTTCGAATTGACGGCGTTCTCGACGATGTTCTTGCTGGCAAACATGGCAGCGCCGCCAACCATCGGGTTTTCGGCATAGGCCGCGGTGGCAAGAGCGGAAACGGCGATCGCGCTGGCAAGCAAAAGGGTGGCGTATTTACGCATGATGTCAAACTCCTCGGGTTTTTCTCTTCCCATCCTTGGGGACGCGAGGAGATACGGGTTAAAAATGCGGGAGTTTCAGAAACATCAGGATTTTTTAATTTTATTTGCCCTGCAGAGTGATTTTCACACAATGCGTTTTGGCCACTTACCGACGCAGTTAGACATCGTATGCGAAAAATAGACTGAAAGTCTTCTATGTCAGCGGTAAAGCCGTCAGATGCTCTTCAGATCGCCCGCCGCGACCACTGGTCCGGTCGGCTGGCCGGTCGGCGAACCGCCTGCCGGCTCGAGGCTGACGGCGAGCACCGCGCCCTGGGCGAGCTTCTGCTGGGCTGCCGGCGAGACGACAATATGCGCTGTCGCGCCGGCCGGGATGACGCCCATCGAGACCGGCGGGTTCTTGCCCTCGATCATCCACAGCTCGAAGTCCTTGCCGGCGGCACGCTCGCCGGAAACATGCGACAGGCCGACCTCGTGATGCGCGGCGTCATAGACGGCGAGATATTTGACATCGCTGCCATCGGCGGCCAGCGAGGCGACGAGGCGCGCCTGCGGCTGCTCGACCGGCGGGTTGAGGGTGGGCACGGCGATGTAGATCGCCAAAGCGGCGACCGCCGCAGCAGCGAGGCCGCGCCAGAAGGCCAGGCTGGACCACAGCCCGCCGCGCGATTCGGTGGGCGTGGTCACGGCCGCGGTGGACGTGAACAGGCGGCGATCAATCGCAGCCTTGAGCGAAGCCGGCGGCTCGATTTCCGGGTAGGCGGCGGCCAGCGGCGAGAACGAGACCTCCCAGCTGTCGACAAGACGGGCGAACTCGGTCTCCGCATCGATGCGCCTGGACGCGATCTGCCGCTCCTCCGCCGGCAGCACGCCGAGAACGTATTCGGCGGCGAGCAGGTCGTCGCCTCCGCGTTCCGGTCCGTTGTCTTCCGCCAGCGTCATCTTTCCAGACATTCTCTGAGTTTCAACAGGCTGCGGCGCAGCCAGGTACGCATCGTGTTCAACGGTACGCCATGGCGCTCCGCCAGTTCGGCATAGCTCTCGCCCTTGAGATAGGCGCCACGGACGGCCGCCGCCCGGTCCTTTTCCAACTCGTCGAGACAATGATGGATGCGTTCGGATTCACCGCCCGCCACCACCATCGCTTCAGGCCCTGGCGTCGGATCGGCCACGTCGAGCGCGGCATCGATATCGAGGCCGGGCTTGCGTCGCGCTCTGACGCGATCGATCGCGTGGTTGCGCGCGATTGCCACCAGCCAGGAGATCGGGCTCAAGTCTGAGACGGCAAAACGGTCCGCCTTCGTCCAGATCTTGACGAAGACTTCCTGCAGGGCTTCTTCGGCATCTCCCCGGTCGTTCAATACACGAAGGCAGACGCCAAAAAGTTTCGCACTGGTCTGCCGGTAGAGCAGATCGAACGCTGCCCGATCCTTCATCGAAGTCCGGACGATCAGCTTGGTGATGTCCTGCGGCGTCATGCAGGCAAGTTAGGGGATTGAAACGTATTTGCAACGACGGAAATCGCCTTGTGCACGCCAGACTTGCCGCATTGCCGGCGCGGATCTGTCCGTCGATTGCTAATGAAATCGCCACTGGCTAGCTTGTCTTTCCACGGTGAGGAAAACGCGCATGTCGGTTGAACATACATTGTGGGCGCAAGATGCGACCGGCCTTGCCGACCTCGTTCGCAAGGGCGAGGTCTCACCAATCGAGCTGACCGAAGCGGCGATCGCCCGCGCCGAGGCCACCCGTTCCGACATCAACGCCACGGCGGAGCCGCTTTATGATGCCGCGCGGGCCCGGGCGAGGACCGTCGACCGCTCGCTGCCGCTGGCCGGCATTCCCTTTGCCATCAAGGATCTCGGCATCGCCATCAAGGGCGTCGCGACGCATGGCGGCAGCCGTATTCCGGCATGGCGGGCTGATGTCAATTCGGTGCTGACCGATCGCTACCTCGCCGCCGGCCTCATTCCGATCGTCACCTCGACGTCGCCGGAATACGGGCTTCGGCTGATGACCGAATCCAAGGCCTTCGGCATAACCCGTAATCCCTGGAACACCGGCCATACAAGCGGCGGCTCATCCGGGGGTGCGGCGGCGCTGGTCGCTGCCGGCGTCGTGCCGGTGGCGCATGCCTCGGACGGCGGCGGCTCGATCCGGGTGCCTGCCGCCTGCACCGGGCTTGTCGGCCTGAAGACGTCGCGAGGCCGCATACCGCTGACGCCGCTGGTGAGCGAGAGCTGGTACGGCATGGTCGTCGACCATGCGCTCACCCGCTCGGTGCGCGACTGCGCGCTGCTGCTCGACCTCACCCACGGTCCCGACCTTTTGACGCCCTATGCGGCGCCGTCGCCCAAGGGCAGCTTCGTTGCAGCTGCCGCGCGCGATCCCGGCAAGCTCAGGCTGGCCGTGTACCGCAAGTCGCCGCTTGGCCTGCCGGTCTCGGTCGAGACGCTTGTCGCGCTCGACGCGGCGGTGGCGCTCGCTCGCGAGGGCGGCCATACGGTAGAGGATATCGACCTGCCCTTTATCCGGCGCGATTTCTTCGCCGATTTTGCCACGGGCGTGGCCTCGGCCGTCGCCGGCACGATGCGGGCCGAGGCGCTGCGTGTCGGCCGTTCCGTTTTGGGCGACATCGAGCGCGCGACGCGCATCCTCGCCCGCTTCGGTGAATTGGTGTCGGCCGGCGAAATCTATGCCGGCTTGCAGCGGCTGCATGCGACCTCGCGACAGCTGATCGCGGAGACCGCGCAATATGATGCCGTGCTGATGCCGATCATCGCCCACCCGCCGCTCGCCTGCGGCGCCATGGACCCGAAAGGCGCTGACGAACTCATCGAGAACCTGCTCGACAAGCTTCATCTCACCGTCTTGCTGAAGCTGAAGCCATTGCTCGGCCAGCTGATGGACAAGAGCCTCGGGTTCACCCATTGGCCGGCGATCCAGAATGTCAGCGGCCAGCCGTCGATCGCGCTGCCGGTCCATGTCACCGATGCCGGCCTGCCGCTCGGCATCCAGGCGGTGGGCCGGCCGGGCGACGAGGAGACACTGCTGTCGCTTGCCGCGCAGATGGAGAAGATCTCGGGTTGGTTGGGCCGCAGGGCGCCGCTGAGGGTGCCGTCATGATGACGACGTCGTGAGGCGCCCGAATATGACAGCAAAGCCATTTGCGGCTGGCCCCAATTCCCGCTAAGACGCCGCCGTCCTTACCTGATGCATCATGCATAAACCAAGTGCATGTCGCCCAAGAGTGCCCAGCAGTTTTGGGACGACGACATGCACAAAACCAAAAGCCAGGAACCACGCCGATGACGGAAATCACCGCCACCGCTGAAATGCAGGCCGCCCTGCTTTCGCGGGCGCTGCCTTACATGCAGCGCTACGAGCACAAGACGGTCGTGGTGAAATATGGCGGCCACGCCATGGGTGATATCGGCCTCGGTAAGGCTTTCGCGCGCGACATCGCGCTGTTGAAGCAATCGGGCGTCAACCCGATCGTCGTCCATGGCGGCGGCCCGCAGATCGGCGCCATGCTGGCCAAGATGGGCATCGAATCCAAGTTCGAGGGCGGCCTGCGCGTCACCGACCAGAAGACGGTCGAGATCGTCGAGATGGTGCTGGCCGGCTCGATCAACAAGGAGATCGTGGCACTGATCAACGCCGAGGGCGAATGGGCGATCGGCCTGTGCGGCAAGGACGGCAACATGGTCTTCGCCGAAAAGGCGCGCAAGACGATGATCGATCCGGACTCCAACATCGAACGCGTGCTCGATCTGGGCTTCGTCGGCGAGCCGGTCGAGGTCGACCGTACCTTGCTCGACCTCCTGGCGCGCTCCGAAATGATCCCGGTGCTGGCGCCGGTGGCGCCCGGCCGCGATGGCCACACCTACAACATCAACGCCGACACCTTCGCCGGCGCCATCGCCGGCGCCTGCCAGGCAACGCGCCTGCTGTTCCTCACCGACGTGCCCGGCGTGCTCGACAAGAACAAGAAGCTGATCGACGAACTGACCGTGGCCGAGGCCAAGGCGCTGATCAAGGACGGCACGGTCTCGGGCGGCATGATCCCCAAGGTCGAGACCTGCATCGAGGCGATCGAGCGCGGCGTCGAAGGCGTCGTCATCCTCAACGGCAAGACGCCGCATTCGGTGCTGCTCGAGTTGTTCACCGAACACGGCGCCGGCACGCTGATCGTGCGCTGAGCCGCCCTTTAATCTTCCGCTGCCGTCAATCGATCAGGCGGGCTGCGGAAGGCGCGCGATGACCTTGATTTCGAAATCGAAGCCCGCCAGCCAGTTCACGCCCACTGCAGTCCAGTTCGTATAGGGCGGTTCGCCGAACGCCTTCAGGCGAACGGCGTCGATCGCTGGCCATTGCTTAGCCGGATCGGTGTGGAACGTGGTCACGTCGACGATGTCGTCGAATGTGCAGCCGGCCGCCTTCAGCACCTCGGCGAGATTGTCGAAAGCCAGCTGGACCTGCCTTTCGAAGATCGGCTCGGCAGACCCATCCTCGCGACTGCCGACCTGGCCAGAGACGAACAGGAAGTCGCCCGAGCGGATCGCCGCCGAGTAGCGGTTGATCTCGTAAAGAGCCTGCCGGCCGGCAGGGAAGATCGCGTCGCGTTTGGTCATAGTTCACTCCATTTCAAAACAAGGCAGCCCCGGCCTTTCGGCGTCGCGAATTGGCATCGCAGGCAGGGCGAGACCCGTTCGCAAGGCTTCAGGGTTTTGGATCACTGCGCTCCACTGAGCGGGACGGCTATTGACATATGTCCCGTATGTTCGATGTGGGTGCATACGCTGCGTATGTCAATACGCATACGCGACGTATATTAATTCACGAGTCGAGCGGTCAGGCGTTCGGTGAGACCGCGATCCCGGGCAAAGCCAGCTTGCGCACCGGGTGTCGAACGGTCATCGATTCCTCCTCGGCGTCCTGCGGCGCGCCCCAGAACTCGGCAAGGGTCGGGCCGTCCTTCACCCGGCCGTCGCGGACCAGAAAACCCCAGACCTCACGGAACCAGACGCGGCGCCCCATCTGCGTGTACCAGCGCATCGAATGCCGCTGCTCGGGGTCCTTGTGGAACAGGATGCGCGCCAGCGCCTTCGGTCGCGACTGCACCGCCAGTTCGATCAGCTTGACGCTGAAAAACAGCATCCAGGGTTTCAGTCGCGTCATCTGCAGCACTTGGTGCTTGTAGTCCCACAGGCGGGCATCCTTCTGGATCACCTTGCGGTCCCGCGCGATCCTGAAGAACGGTGTCCAGCGATGCGGCGTGACATAAAGCGCCTGGATCTGGTCGGGATCGTAGGCGATGAGCTGGCGAAAGCCGCGCCACAGGTCGCGAAAGCCTTCATCCTCGAAGCCGGCCACCCAGGTCGCCATCGAATGCCGTTGAGGCGCAGCAGCCTTATCGCCTCGCGGTCGGATGAGGTGCTGCCGCCCTTGCGGATCAATGCAAGCGTCTGTTCGTCGGTGTTTTCCATGCCGAGCAGCCAGCGGATGACGCCGGCCTTGCGGTAGAGATGCAGGATGTCGGCATCGCGCACGATGTCGTCGGCGCGGGTCGAGCCCACGATCAGCACCGGCACGTTCTCGGCGATCATGGCGTCGAGAAAAGCGCGCCAGGCCTTCTTCGATACGGTCGGGTTCTCGTCGGCAAGGTTGATCAGCTCGACGCCGTGCTCGCGGTGCAGCCAGGCGATCTCCTTGGCGAATTTCACCGGATCGCGATGCCGCCAGCGGGTCCAGAAGCCGCGCTGGCCGCAATAATTGCACAGATGCGGGCAGCCGCGCGAAAACTGCATGACCACTGCACGCTTGCCGCCCCAGTAGCTGTAGCTGATATGGTCGATCAACTCCCAGCCGACACGGTAGGCGTCGAGATCGGCGATGGTCATTGCCGGCTGCGTGGCGAAGGGACGGCGCAGATCGTCGCGAAAGGCGATGCCCGCCACGCTTGCAGGCGGCTGGTGCATTTCCAGCGCCTCGACCAACGCCACCACAGTCGCCTCGCCCTCGCCGCGCACGATGAAGTCGAAGACGTCCGTTTCAGCCAGAATGTCGTCCCAGTGGTAGGTCGGAAACACGCCGCCATAGATGATGATGGTCGCCGGCTCGCGCTGCTTGATCAAGCCGGCTATCAGCAAGGCGGTCGGGTGCGCCGAGGTCGAGCCGGAATGGCCGATCAGGACGAAATCGGGATCATCGTCCAGGGCATTGCGCACCACCATGTCGAGCGGCATCGGCCCGAACTCGGCGTCGACGAGGCGCACCTCATGGCCGGCATCGATCAGCGGGCCGCCGAGCGCCAACAGGCCGAGCGGCGGCAGGTGATCGTCCGGCACGCGGCTGCCGATGGCGGTGTGCGGTGGATTGATCAGGACGATTTTCATGGCGGACCTCCGGGCAGTTGGTCCGCGGATTTTGGCCGGCGATATGGACGCCCGATTGGCCCGTTTCAGCAGTTTGCGTGCAGCTTTTCCGCAGGGATGGGCAGGGCAGGCACCATCACCGCCTGAGGTGGCCGAGCGGCACGTGGCCGGGGCCCTTGATGTTCTGCAGCACCAGCTGGGTGTGGACATCGCGCACGCCGTCGAGCCGCATCAGCCGGTGCATGACGAAAGCATTGAGCTCGTCGACCGACGGCACCATGACATGCAGCAGGAAATCGTGGTCGCCGGTCATCGTCCAGCATGACGATACCTCGTCCATGCGCTGCACGGCGGCGATGAAGCTTTCAGGCGAGCCGTCGCTGTGGCTGACGAGGCGCACCTGAATGAACACCTCGACCATCAGGCCGACCGCGCGGCGGCTGATCACCGCGGCAAAACCCTTGATGATGCCGGCCTCCTGCAGCGCCTCGAAACGTCGTGCGCATGGGGTCGTCGACAGGCCGATCTCTTGCGCCAGTTCGGACACCGGCTTGCGCCCGTCGCCCTGCAGGACCTCGAGCATCCTGATCTCGAAATCATCGAATTGAGGCATTTTCACTCCATGAAAGCGTTTCTGGAGTGAATGTTATCCCGAATATCGCGCTCGAGCCATCATCAAAACCGATTTGCCTCGGCAAATCCGGTTATCCTTTCGGCACGTCCGCCATTCATGACTTGCAGGGAGAAGACCATGACGACGATGAGCGTTGCCGAATATGCCCGCGACTGCGCGGCGCAAGGGTTGCGCGGCGACTATTCGGTTTGCCGTGCCGATTTCACCGTAGCGCAGGGTTACGATTACAGCACCGAGGAGCAGGCGGTCTGGCGCACGCTGTGCGACCGCCAGACCAAACTGACGCGGAAGCTCGCCCACCACTCCTATCTCGACGGCGTCGAGAAGCTCGGCCTGCTCGACCGCATCCCCGATTTCGAGGACGTCAGCGCCAAGCTGCGCAAGCTGACCGGCTGGGAGATCGTCGCCGTTCCGGGTCTCATTCCCGCCGCACCTTTCTTCGACCATCTCGCCAATCGCCGCTTCCCGGTCACCAACTGGCTGCGGACCAGGCAGGAGCTCGATTACATCGTCGAGCCGGACATGTTCCATGATTTCTTCGGCCACGTACCAGTGCTGTCGCAGCCGGTGTTTGCCGACTTCATGCAGATGTATGGCCGCAAGGCCGGCGACATCATTGCGCTGGGCGGCGACGAGATGATCACCCGGCTCTACTGGTACACGGCCGAATATGGCCTGATGCAGGAGAACGGCCAGCAGCTGAAGGCCTTTGGGGCCGGCCTGATGTCGTCGTTCACCGAGTTGCAGTTCGCCGTCGACGGCAAGGACGCCCACCACGTGCCGTTCGATCTCGAAACGGTGATGCGCACCGGCTACGAGATCGACAAATTCCAGCGCGCCTATTTCGTGCTGCCGTCGTTCGACGCCTTGCGTGATGCCTTCCAGACCGCCGATTTCGAGGAGATCGTCGCGCGCCACAAGGGCCAGCCGGCGCTCGACCCGGCGACGGTCTAAACAATTCCGGGAGAATTGTTTCCGCCCGGAACGACTTGCATCAGACACAAAGCGCGTCGCATGAATCCGTGTCGACGCGACGCGCTTTGGACGCTTTGATCCCGCTGGCTATTGCATGGCCGCGGGGTTCATCCACAGGAACTCCCAGACGTTGCCGTCGGGGTCCTCGATGTGGCGGTTGAACATGAAGCCGAGGTCCTGCGCAGGGTTGGGATCGGCGCGGCCGCCTGCCGCCACGCCCTTCTCGATTGTGGCATTGACCTCGTCCTTGCTGCCGGCGGTGAGTGCGATCAGCATCTGGCTGTCACGCCTGGCGTCGCCGATCTGACGCGTTGTGAACTGGCCATAGTGCTGGTGCGTCAGCAGCATCACCCCAATCGAGTCGGAGAACATGATCGAACTGGCCTGGTCGTTCGAGAACTGCGGATTTAGTGTGCCGCCGATCGCGAGATAAAACTTGGTCGCTGCCTGCAGATCGCGCACTGGCAGATTTATGAAGATCATCTTGGTCATCGGTCTAAGCCTTGCCTTCGTTGACAGGTACTAGTCAGTCCAGTACCGTTTTCATGACTATCATACGGGAACGGTACCGTCTAGTACTGGTCAGGAGGTCGCCATGAAAATCGACGGTGAGACGAGATCGGCACGCAAGGATCGTGAGATCATCCAGGCGGCCACGGCGGCGTTCATCGGCAAGGGTTATGACGGGACCAGCATGGAGGAAATCGCCACCAGGGCGGGGGCCTCCAAGCAGACCGTCTACAAGCATTTCACCGACAAGGAGACGCTGTTCGGCGAAGTCGTTCTTGCAACCGCTACCCAGGCCAACGATGTCATCGAGTCCGTGACGACGCTGCTTTCCGAGGCGAAATTCATGGAAGGTGGCCTGCAGCAGCTCGCTCGATGTTTGATAACGACGCTCATGGATGAAGAGTTGTTGAAGCTGCGGCGCTTGATCATCGCCAATGCGGATCGAATGCCGCAGCTTGGCCGCAGTTGGTACGAAAAGGGCTTCGAGCGCATGCTTGGCTCAATGGCTTCCTGCTTTCAAAAGCTCACCAGTCGAGGGCTGATACAGACCAGTGATCCCTATCTTGCAGCCAGCCACTTTTTTGGGATGCTTCTTTGGATCCCCATGAATGAAGCGATGTTCACGGGAAGCAACCGGCGCTCCAAGGCCGAACTGGAACGGCACGCGGATGCCTCAGTGGGGGCGTTTCTTGTCGCCTATGGGGTCCAGCCGAAATAGTCCCGTTGCCTGCCGACATTCGCAGTAACGCCGCCAACACATCGCACCCTATCGCCCAGGGTTGTCCGACCCCTCGGCCTTCAGCCGCGCCAACTGGGCGCGCTGCAGGTCGAGGGCGGCGTTGACGAAGCGCGATATGGTCGCTAGCTCGGCGTCGCTGAAGGTCGCGATGACCTTTTCGCCTTCCCGCGCAATAGTGCCGTAGTAGCGCGCCGACAGGTCCCGCGTGGCCTCGGTCGCCTCTATCACCACCTTGCGCCTGTCCTCGAGACTGCGCGTGCGTGTGAGCAGGCCGCGCGCCTCCAGCCGGTCGATCAGCGCTGTCACAGCGGCCGGCGTCAGTCCGGTTGCGGTGGCGATCGCGCCGGCCGATTGCGGGCCGCCATGGAGCAGCCCGATGCAATGGCGTTCGGCCATGTTCAGCCCCAGCCTCACCCCCACCGCCTCGTCATAGGCCTGCGTCGCGTCCTGCCATTGCATGATGGCAAGGCCGATGGCCGTCGTCATTTCGGTCCGATTCTCGCTTGACGAATTTATTTCGATCATCTAACTATCAATCTGTCTAACATTTAGACTATCTCAATAATATGCGGTTGCAGCGCCCACAAGGCAAGAGCCGGCCGCCATCATGGAGTGAAAAAATGAGCTTGATTCAACAGCGTACGCCCCTCTCGCATGAGGAAGAGTTCAAATATGCCAAGCTGGCCATGGAATGGTACGGATGGGGATCTCCCATCGGCCTGGGCATTTTGCTCGTGGCGCTGGCCGCTGCCGCGGTTCTGGTGCGCATCGCCGTCTACGGCTTCTGAGCTAGAGCAATTCCGGGAAAGGCGCGTAGCGCTTTCCCTCAGGGAATTGTGTAAAAAAATAGATGCCGCACATCAGCCGGCGCCATCACTGGCGCCGGCTCCCGTGGAACCGTCAGACGGTGACCACCTTGCTCAGATGGTCACCCAGCCGGCAGGCCAGAGCGGTGATCGTCGTCGTCGGATTGCATTCGCCCGACGTGCAGAACACCGAGGAGCCGCCGACATAGAGATTGTCCATGCCGTGCACCTTGCAGTTGGCGTCGACAACGCTCTTGGTGACGTCGGTGCCCATCCGCGTGCCACCCATATGATGATGGCCCGCCGTCTCGTCGTTGGTCGGGTAGTCGCCGCCATTGGTGATCCAGTCGGCAATGCGCACCCGGCCGAGATTCTTCTCGATCAGCGTCGTGCCGAACAGCCTAAGCCCTTCGAGAAGGGTGCGGTGTTCCAGCTCCGATTTCTTCCAGTGCAGCTCGATGCGCGGCACGCCGGCATGGTCGACATCGGTCGTCGACAGTTCGATCCGGTTGGAGGCCAGCGGCGCCTGTTCCCAGGCGACATAGAGCTGGGCCGCGCATCGCAGATTCTGGCTGAGCTTGGCGGACATCCATTCGGCCATGTCTGGCGCCGTGCAGGCGAGGTCGGCGATCAGGCTCTTGACGCCCGGATAGGGTGTCTCGATCAGCCTGATGCCGAAATTCATGATCTGTAGCCGCTCCATGGCGGCAAGCGTCGGCGAGAAGAAGACCTCGTTGACGGCATCGACCTCGAACTCGCCATAGTCGGCCAGGATGGCATTGCCGCCCTCGAAGGTCGGATGCTCCATCCAGTAGCGGCCAAGCGCCGTCGCATTCGGCACGACGCCGCCGTTCGAGCGCTGGTTCGACCACAGAAGCAGGCGCGAATTCTCCAGTCCGCCGGTGCAGACGATGAAATAGTTCGCGCTGAAGGCGCCGGCATCCTGCCCGTTGGACCACAGCCTGGCGCCCGTCACGCGTTTGCCGTCGCGGCAAGTTCAGTGGCGTAGGTGTTGAGCACGACCGCGATGTTCTCGCTCTTGTCGAGCTCGTCGGCGAATTTCTCGCCGAAGCGCACCGCCGGGCTCTTGATCAGCTGCACCCAGCGAATGTCGTCGGAGACCGGCACGTCCGGCCGGAAACCGGGAAGTTCGAGGATATCGTGCACTTCCGGCAGATAGGGTTCGATGTCGGCGCGGCGAATCGGCCAACCCGTGTCGGGCGCCCAGGCCTTAGGCTCGAAATCCTGCTTGTCGAGCACGCGGCACCAGCCCGCCCAGTGGTTCGAACTGCCGCCCATGAACCGCAGCCGGGTGACGTCGAGATCGAAGTAGAAATCACCGACCGTCGTGCCACGGTAGAAATCCTGCGACTCGTCGCTGAATTCACGCGAGCCGGCCTCCAGCACCACGACCGGAATGCCGGCGGCGCCAAGCTTGCGGGCAATGGTGGTGCCGGCCGGGCCGGAGCCGAGGATGCAGACCTTGGCGGTGAAATTCGCGGCGCGAAACGCGTCGTAGCTGTCGAAGATCATGCCAGATCGCTCCGCTTCAGGATCCAGCCATTGATCTCGACGATCTCGTTCAGATCGGCCCGTGTCGGGTCGGCTCGGTTTGGATCAGCATGCGAGGCATCGGCGTCAGGCAGCGTGCGGAACAGGGACAGGGCAGGCAGTGCGATCAACGCCTGCACGATAGCGCGGCGGGATATTTTCTTGATGAAGAAACTCATGGCTGGTCTCTCGGGTGGGGGCTTCGACGGCGCATGGCGCTACCTGAACGACGGGTCCCGGAACGGCACATGCATCGCGGCAGAAGCCAGTATTGTGCCACGCTACCCGCAAAGCAGCGAAAACCGGGTAAACGGCGTAACCGAGTGTGAACAGGGTTAGGATTTCCTTAACGGGCCGGATCCAGTGGATCGGCGGCCTGATCACGCCGCCTCGGAAATGTCCGTGTCGAGGATCGTCAGATTGCGGCCCCGGTGCTTGGCCTGGTAGAGGCGCCGGTCGGCGGCGCGCATCAGGTCCGATACGCTGATGTCCTCGCCGCAGACGGTTCCGCCGATGCTGACCGTGAGCGGAACGGTCCGCTCGTCGACGGGCCGGAAGCGGATCAGCTCGACTTCGCGGCGAATGCGCTCGGCGACGCGCTTGGCCTCCTGCTCGGTGGCGCCGATCAGCAAGGCGCCGAACTCCTCGCCGCCGATGCGGCCGAGCACATCGCCGCTGCGCACGCCGCGTTCGATCGCGCTGGCGATCAAGAGCAGTGCGTCATCGCCGGTCAGGTGGCCAAAATTGTCGTTGATCCTCTTGAAGTGGTCGGCGTCGATGATCAGCAGCGCCCCGCGATCGGACTTGCGGCGGGAACCATCGAGGGCGGCAAAAAAGTTTTCCCGGTTGAGCATACCGGTCATGTCGTCGCGGCTCGCCTTGTCCGCCAGGCGACGATGCGCGGCGGCGAGCTGGGCATGGGCTCGGGCAAGGTCGCGATGGGCGCTTTTCAGCCTGTCGCTTTGCCAGAAAGTGCTTGCGCTGGCGACCCAGGCGAGGACCAGCGGACAGAGCGTGGTGGTCAGCCAGATCGTGCGGTTGACCGGAAATCCCATCGCTGGAACGATGATCAGCGTCAAAAGGAGAGAGGCTGCGACAGAGGCAAAAGCAACGGCGGCGGATCTCAAAATTATGCTATTCATCGCGTGCTCCCACAGGTCTGCCTCTGTGCCAGCAAGCCCTGAAGGCTACCTTTCCCGGATGCTTAAAATTTGAAGGGTGACGCTATTTCCGCGACTCTCGGCGCGCATAAGTTGTGGATAAAGTCTCTTTTAGAATGTCTGTTTCATGCCATAAGGAGCGCATGACCACGCTGCCTGACCCCGCCCGCTTCGCTCATGTCACCGACTGGGTGTTCGACCTCGACAACACGCTCTATCCGCATCATTCGAATCTGTTCTCGCAGATCGACGTCAAGATGACCGCCTATGTCGGCGAACTGCTGGCATTGCCTCGCGAGCAGGCACGCAAGCTGCAGAAGGAGCTCTATCTGGAATATGGCACGACGTTGAACGGACTGATGACGCGCCACGGCATCGACCCCGACGATTTCCTCGAGAAGGTGCATGACATCGATTATTCGTGGCTCGTGCCCGATCCTGTTCTCGGCACCGCCATCCGCCAGCTTCCGGGCCGCAAGTTCATCTTCACCAACGGCGACCGCAGGCACGCCGAACGCACCGCGCGCCAGCTCGGCATCCTCGACCATTTCGACGACATCTTCGATATCGTCGCCGCCGGGCTCAATCCCAAACCGGCACGCCAGACCTACGAGAAATTCGCCGAACTCCACGCCGTCACCGGCCACAATGCGGTGATGTTCGAGGACCTTGCCCGCAACCTTGCTGTGCCGAAGTCGCTGGGCATGACCACGGTGCTCGTCGTGCCACGCAATTTCGAGCCGACCTTTTCCGAGATCTGGGAGCGCGACCCGGCCAACGAGGATGATGTCGATTTCGTCACCGACGACCTCGCCGGCTTCCTGACCGCGATCGTCGAGGTCACCGCCTGAGGTTCATGGATATTCAGGTGATGCCGGCCTGCAAACGGCGGCTTCCTGCGCTTCCGGTGCTCACGTACCCGAACGTACGCTCCGCTCCGGTTCTCTGAACCCACCGTTTTCGGCTCGGCCTGACCTGAATCTCGATGAACCTCGAACCGTCAGTGCTCTCACAGATTGTAGAAGCGGCTGATGATCCCCCAGGCCTCGTCGGCGGTGTCGACGAAATCGATAATGTCCTGGTCGCCGGGGCTGATCGTGCCCTGTTCGGCGAGGAAATCGAGATCGATCGCCCGTTTCCAGAAGGATTTGCCAAACAGGATCACCGGCACGCGCTCCATGCGCCCGGTCTGGATCAGGGTCAGCGTCTCGAAGAACTCGTCCATCGTGCCGAAGCCGCCGGGAAACACCGCGACCGCCTTGGCGCGCATGACGAAATGCATCTTGCGAATGGCGAAATAGTGGAAGTTGAAGCACAGCTCCGGCGTCACATAAGCGTTCGGCGCCTGCTCGTGCGGCAAGACGATGTTGAGCCCGATCGATGGCGCGCCGACGTCGTCGGCGCCGCGATTGCCGGCTTCCATCACGCCAGGCCCGCCGCCGGTCACCACGACATATTCGCGGTAGTATGACGCCGCCGACTGCTGCGAGCACAGCCGCGCGAACTTGCGTGCCTCCTCGTAATATTTGCTGTTTTCCTCGAGGTTCCTCTTCTGCGTCTCGTTCTTGGCCGCCCAGGCCTCGCCGCCGGGTTCCGGCAGGCGTGCGCCGCCGAACAGGATCACCGTCGAGCGGATGCCGCGTTCGGCCAGGATCATTTCCGGTTTCAGGAGTTCGAGCTGCAGCCTGACCGCCCGCAGTTCGCGCCGCGTCATGAACTCGGGATCGTTCCAGGCGAGCCGGTAGGTCTCGGCACGCGTCTGCGGCGTGTCCGGCACGCTCTTCGACCGCTCCAGATCCTCGTCCGAATGCGGCAGCGGCGTCCACCCCGCCTTTTCCATAGGAGTCATAATTACCTTACCCGTCCAATTTCTTCACTTGCGCCGTCCCATGGCGCAGCCGCGATTGACCCCCATTGAGCCTTAACATAAGCAGGTTCCGCAAAAGTGTCCGGCGGTTTTGCGACAAGAACCTGCTACATGCAAAGACCCAGGCGGGCAAAGCCTGCCCAGGGGTCCGCGCGACGTTCAAAACAGGGTAAGGCGCAGCCCCTTAACAGCTTGGTAATGGAGCAAATTCATGTCGAAGCCCGATCTGGCGAGTCTCGAAAAGACCATTGAGAAGGCCTTCGAGGAACGCGACGCGATTTCGACGGCGACCCGTGGCGAAACGCGCGACGCCATCCAGTCGGCGCTCGACCTGCTCGACCGCGGCACCGCCCGCGTCGCCGAGCGGCAGGCCGACGGCAAATGGCATGTCAACCAGTGGCTGAAGAAGGCCGTGCTGTTGTCCTTTCGGCTCAACCCGATGGAGATCATCAAGGGCGGTCCCGGCCAGGCCGTGTGGTGGGACAAGGTGCCGTCGAAGTTCGACGGCTGGAGCGCCGTCGACTTCGAGAAGGCGGGCTTCCGTGCCGTGCCGTCGTCGATCGTGCGCCGTTCCGCCTATGTCGCGCCGGGCGCCGTGCTGATGCCGTCCTTCGTCAATGTCGGCGCGTATGTCGACAGCGGCACCATGGTCGACACCTGGGCTTCGGTCGGCTCCTGCGCCCAGATCGGCAAGAACGTGCATCTGTCGGGCGGCGTCGGCATCGGCGGCGTGCTGGAGCCGATGCAGGCCGGCCCGACCATCATCGAGGACAATTGCTTCATCGGCGCGCGCTCGGAAGTGGTCGAGGGCTGTATCGTGCGCGAAGGCTCGGTGCTCGGCATGGGCGTGTTCATCGGCCAGTCGACTAAGATCGTCGACCGCGCCACCGGCGAAGTCTTCTACGGCGAAGTGCCGCCGAATTCCGTCGTTGTCGCCGGGTCGATGCCTGGCAAGCCTTTTCCGAACAACGAGCCAGGCCCGGGTCTTTACTGCGCCGTCATCGTCAAGCGGGTCGACGCCAAGACCCGCTCCAAGACCTCGATCAACGAATTGCTGCGCGATTGATCTTTTCCGGAAACGGACGCACCTTCCGCCGGCGCGACAATGAGTCGCGCGTGACTGATGGAGGGGTGACATGGACTGGAAGTATCTGCTGACCAGCTACGAGGGTCGCATCAACCGTGCCAAGTTCTGGGCTTGTGTCGGCGTTGTCTTTGTCGGCGGGATCATCGCGACGATCCTCGACAACATACTCGGCACGACGTTCAACCAAATGCCCTACGGCTTTATCTATTTGCTCTACTCGCTCGCCATGCTCTATTCGATCTTCGCCGTCTACGCCAAGCGCTGGCACGATCGCGGCAAGTCCGGCTGGTGGAGCCTGATCATCCTCGTGCCGATCATCGGCGGGATCTGGTTTCTGGTGGAGTGCGGCATTCTCGAAGGCGCCAAGGGCGCCAATCAATATGGACCGGACCCGATTGCCTGACAGATCAGATCTCACCTGGCTTTTCTTCAAAACATCGGGCCGCGTCAGTCGCGCGGCCTATTTTCTTGGCGGGTTGCTCGTCGCCATCATACAGGCCTTTCCGCTCTACCGCTTCACGCTGGTGCCGGAAGGCTCGGCCGAGAGCAACATGTGGTCGTTCATCTTCTTCGTCGCCTTCATCGCCTCGCTATGGTCGAACATCGCGCTGGCGGTGAAGCGGCTGCACGACCTCGACAAGCCGGGCATTGCCGCGCTGATCCTGTTCGTGCCGGTGGTCTCGATCGTCGCCTTCCTTGTGTTGTGCCTGTTTCCAGGGCAGCCTGGGCCCAATCGCTATGGCCGGCGCACCAACGAGCCGGCGCAATCCTGAGGGCCGATCGGACATGCGCTACCGCACGCTTGATCCGAAACTGATCATCGACACCGCCGAACGGCTGGAGGGCCGCGTCGCGGAGCGCTTTCCCAACGCCGGACTGCGCGGCGTCGCCGCCGAACTGGTATCGCTGTCGCGCGATCTGACCAAGGCGGCTCAGGCGCTCGAGGCGCCGATCTGGTGGCTGCGCGGGCTCATCGTCGCCGCCGTTGTCGCCGGCGCGCTGGTCTTCCTGTTCGTCGGCACCATCCTGCCGCTCATTCACATCTCCCAGGCCGACGACGCGGTTCAGTCGGTGCAAGGCATCGAAGCCACGATCAACATGATGATTCTCGCCGTGCTCGGTTTCCTGGCGCTGGTCCGCACCGAGGAGCGCATCAAGCGCAAGCGGGTGTTTCGCCAGCTGCACGGCCTGCGGTCGCTGATCCATGTCATCGACATGCACCAGCTGACCAAGGATCCGGCGGCCCTCTCGGCCAATTTCAAGCCGACCTCGCACTCGCCGGCCCGCATCACCAATGCCGCCGACCTGGCGCGCTACCTCGACTATTGCTCCGAAATGCTGTCGATCACCGGCAAGATTGCCGCGCTGTTCGCGCAGTCGGTCAATGACGACGTGGTCATCGACGGCGTCAACGACATCGAGAACCTGGCGTCCAACCTGTCGCGGAAAATCTGGCAGAAGATCACGCTGATCGAGGCCCATCCGGCGGCGCAACAACCTGCTCCGGCGCCAGGCCCGGCGAGCCAAGCCGCCCCGCCTCCGCCGCGCGCACCAAGGCGGTAACCTTTTTAAGCAGGGGCGCCGGCGTACCCGTCTGTTCGGCGAGGCCGAGCACCGCCCCCTGCAGTTCGCCGATCTCCGTCGGCCTGCCGCGTTGAAGATCGTCCCACATTGACGAACGCGCTTGCGGGTCGATCGCCAGCATGCGCCGCGCCAGCAGCCCGAACAGCCAGTCCGGCAGCCTGAGCACCTTCGGCAGCAGTGCCGGCCGCAAGCCGGCGATCCGCGCCGGCTCGATGCCGGACGCTTTCATCGCCGTGAGCGCCTCGTCGATCTGGCCGGCCAGGATCATCCGCCAGCGACGGTCGGCGAGTTCGCTCGCCAACGGCAGGCCGGACAGCGCCACCAGCGCGTTGTTCAAATTCATCAGCAGCTTGCCCCACAGCACGGCCTTCATGTCGCCATGGGTTTCGACCGCAGACCCTTCGACACCGAGAAGGCCAGCCAGGCCGGCATCACCGTCTTCGATCATCACCTTGCCGTCGCTGGCGCGGTGCACACGCAGCGGCAACTCGCCGTCCGGGGATTGCACCACGTTGAACGGCACCATGCCGGCCAGCACCGTCCGGCCGTCGAGCCCGGCGCGCAGCCTGTCGGCATTGTCGACGCCGTTCTGCAGGCTGATCACCACCGCATCGCGGTGGGCGTGAGCCCTGATGAGGTCTGCCATATCCTGCGTCGCGCCGCTCTTGACCGTGACCAGGATCACATCCGCCTGGGACAGGGCGACAGCCGGATCGGCGGTGACGACAAGCGCGTCCGGCGCGATCATGCGGTCGCGGCCCTGGAGGTCGCTGACCCGCAGTCCGCGCTGCCGCAACGCCGCCTCGATGCGCGGCCGCGCCAGCAGGATCACCCGGCGCCCGGCGAGTGCCAGGCAGCCGCCGGCATAGCAGCCGATGCTGCCGGCGCCGGCAATGACGATCCTCTTGTCCGCATTTGCCATCCCGTCGCTCCGCACCGGCCCGCAACTATACGACATGAAAACCATAATGTCGGCGCCATCACTGGCCCTTATGTCTGGCCGTGACAGGCCCGCCGCTTTCGATTATCGCTTTTGCCATGACGCTGCCGACCGATCCCGCCGAGAACCTCGCCGCCCTTATCCGTTGCGCTTCGGTGACGCCCGCCGAAGGCGGCGCGCTGACTGCGCTGGAGACGATGCTGAAACCGCTCGGCTTCCTGGTCGATCGGCCGGTGTTTTCGGAAGATGGCACGCCGGACATCCAAAACCTCTATGCCAGGCGTTCAGGCAACGGCCCGCATCTGATGTTCGCCGGCCACACCGACGTGGTGCCGGTCGGGGACGAAGCCGCCTGGACGCATCCGCCCTTCGGCGCCGAAATCGCCAATGGCGAGATGTATGGCCGGGGCGCCGTCGACATGAAGGGTGGCATTGCCTGTTTCATCGCCGCCGTGGCGCGCCATGTCGAGGACAATGGCGGCCCGAAAGGCTCGGTGTCGCTGCTGATCACCGGCGACGAGGAAGGGCCGGCCATCAACGGCACGGTCAAGCTGCTCGAATGGGCGGCTTCCAGGGGCGAGAAATGGGATGCCTCGATCGTCGGCGAGCCGACCAACCCGGACGCGCTTGGCGACATGATCAAGATCGGCCGCCGCGGCTCGATGTCGGGCGCCATCACCGTCAACGGTCGCCAGGGCCATGTCGCCTACCCGCAGCTTGCCGATAATCCGGTGCGCGGCCTGATGGGCCTGGTCGACGCCTTGCTGCATCCTGTCTTCGACAAGGGAACCAGGGACTTCCAGCCGACCAATCTGGAGGTCACCTCCATCGACGTCGGCAACCCGGCCACCAATGTCATTCCGGCCAAGGCGACCGCGACCTTCAACATCCGCTTCAACGACACCTGGACGGCCGAGACCGTGCAGGCGGAAATCCACAACCGGCTCGATCAGGCGGCCAAACGCAAGAAGTACCGGCAGGGCAAGAAGACGCCGGTCGACTACGACCTCGTCTGGCGCGACCGGCCGAGCCATGTCTTCCTGACCCGTGACGACAGGCTGATCGAAACGCTGCGCGGTTCGATCAGGTCGGCGGTCGGCAAGGAGCCGACGCTGTCGACCTCGGGCGGCACCTCGGATGCGCGCTTCATCAAGGACTATTGTCCGGTGGTCGAGTTCGGCCTGGTCGGCAAGACCATGCACATGGTCGACGAGCGCGTCGCCATTGCCGATCTCGAAACACTGACCCAAATCTACCAGCGCTTCATCGAAGACTGGTTCGGGCAGGCATGAGCATGCTTTCAGCGGACGAAACCCAAGCTTCGCTGACGGGCGCCTGGCGGTTGATGCTCGGCAAGGCCGACGGCCTGCGCCTGCTCGACCTGTCGGCCGACGGCTTCTGGAATTCCTTTTTCGCCATCATCGTCGCTGCACCGGCGCTGATCGTCGGGTGGGTCGGTATCGCCAACGAGATCGGCGATCCCGAGGCCTTTGCCGGACGCTTCAGCATGCTGTTGCGCCTGGCGACGGTCGATATAGGCTCCTGGGTGCTGCCGCTCATCGCTCTGGCCCTGGTCGCGCCGCGCGCTGGCATTGGCGGCCGCTTCGTCCATTATGTCGTTGCCAGCAACTGGGCCTCGGCCATCACCGCCTGGCTGATGCTGCCCTCGGCGCTGATCAGACTTTTCCTGTCGTCGGCAAGCCAGGTTTCGAGCCTTGTGTCGCTGCTGCTGTTTGCCCTGTCGATGGTGCTGACCTGGCGCATGACCAACACCACAATCGGCAAGGGCGTAGCCATCGGCTCGGCCGTTTTCGTCGGCATGTTCATCGCTTCGCTGTTGGCGCTGTTCGGCCTGCAGGCGCTGCTCGGCATCTCCGTGCCGGACGATGTCGGGTCTCAGAGCCTTTCCGGGTTCATCTCGGGATAGCGCCTTATGGGGCTCTATCCTGGATAATCGACGCCCTCGGGATAATCGACACCAATGAGAAAAAGCCCGTCGGGCGGCGCCACCTGGCCGCAGGCGGCGCGGTCGTGCGCATCGAGCGCCGCTTTCAGGTCGGCGACGGTCCAGGCGCCTTCGCCGACACGTTTGAGGGAGCCGACCATCGAACGCACCTGATTGTGCAGGAACGAGCGCGCCGAAGCCTTCACCTCGATCAGGTCGCCCTCTCGGCTCACATCCAGCCGCTCCAGCGTCCTGATCGGGCTGTTGGCCTGGCATTGGGTCGAGCGGAAGGTGGTGAAGTCATGCCGACCGAGCAGGACTTTCGCCGCTTCGTGCATGGCGCCGGCGTCGAGCCGTTTCGGCACCCACCACACCTTGCCCTTGTCGATAGCTGCCGGCGCGCGACGGTTGAGGATGCGGTAGACATAATGGCGGCCGGTGGCTGAGAAGCGCGCGTCGAAGCTGTCTGCGACGACCGTCGCCTTCAGGACGGCGATATGTGCGACGGCCATCTGCAGATGTGCGTTGACGGCATCACGCACCTTGTCGCCCGACCACGCCTTGGCGAGGTCGACATGCGCCACCTGGGCGGTTGCGTGCACGCCGGCATCGGTGCGGCCGGCGGCGCGCAACCGGACCTCTTCGCCGCAGAATTTTTCGATCGCCTGTTCGATCGCTTGCTGCACCGAAGGCTGATCCGCCTGGTGCTGCCAGCCGGCAAACAGACTGCCGTCATATTCGATGTCGAGGCGAAAACGCGGCATGCTAGAGCATGATGCCGAAAAGTGTGAAGCGGCTTTCGGACGACATCATGCTCTATCTCTTTGAGTTAGAGGCGCATTCAGATGCCGCTTACGCGGCGAGTGCCGACCCGAAGGCCGAGGCGTAGACCAGCCTGCCGGCTTCCGGGGCGTCGCCCCAGGTCAGTGCCTGCAGGGCCTCGCTCTGGTACTCGCTCTCGAACTTTTCGGCGCGGGCATGGGTGTAGCCGAAACGGCTGTAATAGGCCGGATCACCCAGCACCACGGCCAGCGTCTCGCCGGCATCCCTGAGGCGGATATGCGCCTCGCGGATCAGCGCGCCGCCAATGCCGCTGCCATGGAACGAGGGCTCGACCGCCAGCGGCGCGAGCGCCACGGCCGCAAAGTTCTTGCCGCCGCTCTGCACGAACAGTCGCGAAAACAGGATATGGCCGACCACCTGGCCGTCCTCTTCCGCCACCAGTTCGGCAACGGCGTCGCCGCCGGTCACCAGCGCGTCGACCAGTCCGGCCTCCGCCTGCTGGCCGAAAGCGTGTTCCTCGACGAGGCGGATGGCCTCGCGATCCCGCGGCGTCGCCGCGCGTATCGACATCATGCTCATGAGAATTTCATTCCTTTTTCGATCTTGGCCCCGCGCAGGAATTCCGACGCGGCAGCGGGCCTTCCGCCCGCCCGTTGAACTTCGACCAGACTGATCGCGCCTGCCCCGCAGGCGACCGTCAGCCGGTCATCGAGAATTCCTCCCGACTCGCCGGCGCCTTGCGATAGCGTCGAGCGAAGCAGTTTCAGCCGCTCCGGGCGGCCGCCAATTGCAATCTCGGACCAAGCCCCGGGAAAGGGCGACAGGCCACGAATGGTATTGTGCACTTCGCTCGCCGAGCGAGTCCAGTCCAAGCGAGTCTCAGATTTATCGATTTTCTTGGCGTAGGTCACCCCTTCCACCGCTTGTGCGGTAAATGTCAGGGTGTTCCTTTCCAGTCGCGCCAGCGCTTCCACCATCAGTGCAGCACCGACACTCATCAACCGATCATGCAGATCGCCGGCAGTCATATCGGGTTCGATGGCGCATTTTTCAACCATTGCCACCGGGCCGGTGTCCAGGCCCACTTCCATGCGCATCACCATCATGCCGGTTTCGCTGTCCCCGGACATGATCGCGCGCTGGATCGGCGCGGCACCCCGCCAGCGCGGCAAAAGCGAGGCATGGCCGTTGATGCAGCCAAGCCGGGGGGCCTCCAGAACTGCCTTCGGCAGCAGCAGGCCATAAGCGACGACCACTGCGACATCGGCCCGCAGGGCGCGGAAAGCGGCCTGCTCGGCCCCGCCTTTGAGCGATACCGGTGTGCGTGTCTCGATGCCCAGCCGCTCCGCCTCGCGCTGTACCGGCGACGGCGTCAGCTCAAGCCCGCGCCGTCCGGCGGCGCGCGGCGGCTGCGTATAGACGGCAGCAACTTCGTGTCCGGCCTCGGCGATGGCACGCAGCGCCGGCACCGAAAACTCCGGCGTGCCCATGAAGATGACGCGAAGGGGCATTTCCCCTATCCCACCATCTTGCCTGGCGCCTTGTCCCTGGCGAGCTTCTTGAACTTCTTCACCACCATGTCGCGCTTCAGCTTCGAGATGTGGTCGATGAACAAGACGCCATTGAGGTGGTCGATCTCATGCTGCAGGCAGGTCGCCATCAGCCCCTCGGCCTCGATCTCCTGCAGCTTGCCGTCGCGGTCGAGATAATTGACCCGCACGGCTGCCGGGCGTTCGACCTCGGCATAGTAGTCCGGGATCGACAGGCAGCCTTCCTCGTAGACGGAGCGCGTGTCGGCGCTGCTCAGGATTTCCGGGTTGATGAAGACATGCGGTGCCGGCGTCTCGTCTTCCTTGGCCAGATCGATCACCAGCATGCGCACCGGTTCGCCGATCTGGATTGCCGCCAGACCGATGCCGGGCGCGTCATACATGGTCGCCAGCATGTCGTCGGCTAATTTGCGCAAAGGCCCGTCGACGCGCTCCACGGGCTTGGAAACCTGGCGCAGGATGGGGTCGGGAAGGATGATGAGCGGCTTGATCGGCATGGCGTTCCACCTAAGACCTCCAGCGAAAAGCGTCAACCGGGGCGCCGGGGCGCCGTTCACGTTTTGATCTGTGCCAGCCCCGCGAATCGGCTATGCTGTCCACATGAATGATCTGACATCCATCCTTTCGGAGCCTGTCGCCCGGCTTGGCGCCTCCACGATCACGCTCGGCCATGCGCTGGCCGTCGGCGCATTGCTGTTTGTCGGCCTGTTCGTGGCGCTTGTCATCGCGCTGTGGCGTTCGGCCAAGGCGCGCGCCGTCGCCGCCGCTGAGGCCGCCGATCATGCCCGCGACGCCGAGGCGCGGATGGCCGGCATTTTGCAAAGCCAGGCCGAGATGCAGGGCCGCATGGGCGCCATCGCCGAAGTGTTCGGAGCACGCCAAGCCGAGCTGACGCAGTCGATCGGCCAGCGCCTCGACGCCATGACCGGCCGCATCGGCCAGACCATGACCGAGCAGACCAAATCCACGCATGAGAGCCTGGCCAAATTGCAGGAACGGCTGGCGATCATCGACACCGCGCAAGGCAACATCCAGTCGCTTGCCGGCCAGGTCGTGCAGTTGCAGGCGATCCTTTCCAACAAGCAGACGCGCGGCGCCTTCGGCCAGTCGCGCATGGAGGCGATCGTTGCCGACGGCCTGCCGCATGGCGCCTACGAGTTCCAGGCAACGCTGTCGAACGGCAGCCGGCCGGACTGCCTGGTGAAGATGCCGAATGGCGCGCCGTCGCTTGCCATCGATGCCAAATTTCCGCTCGAAGCCTGGAACGCCATCCGCGCCGCCGATGGCGCCGACCTGCAGAAGGTTGCTGCCCAGGCCTTCCGCCGCGACATCGAGATCCATGTCCGTGATATATCCGAGAAATATCTGATCCAGGGCGAGACGCAGGACACCGCCTTCATGTTCGTGCCGTCGGAATCGGTGTTCGCCGAGATTCACGAGAATTTCGAGGCCATCGTCCACAAGGCGCACCGCGCCCGCGTCGTCATCGTCTCGCCGTCGCTGCTGATGCTGTCGATCCAGGTCATCCAGGCCATCCTCAAGGACGCCCGCATGCGCGAACAGGCGCATCTGATTCAGGGCGAGGTCATCCGGCTGATGGAAGACGTTGCGCGCGTCGACGAGCGGGTGCGCAAGCTGCAGGTCCATTTCGGCCAGTCGGCCAAGGACATCGACGACATCCTCGTCTCGACGTCGAAGGTCACCAGGCGCGGCCAGAAGATCGAGGCGCTGGAGTTCGGTGAGCAGCCCGACGGTGAGGCTGGCCCCGAAGCCGCATCACGGGCTGCAACCGCGAAGGTCGAGACAGGGACCCGCGTCGCCGATTCGAAGACCGGGCAGCTCAGGCTGAGGGTCGTCGAAGGCGACGACTGACGCCGCAGCGGCGCTACTGCTCCTCCACGGTGGTCATGCCCTGGAATTCCGGCAGCCAGTGCAGCGCTGAACTGTGCCATTTCTGCTGTGTCGGGACCAAATCCTCGCGTTGCCGCGCGGTTCCCGCTCGAATTCCATAGACCTTTGGACCATCTCCAACCGAGGTGGCGTAAAGGTGCGAGCCGCAGTCGGCACAAAAAGCCTGGGCGCGCTTGGCGCCGCTTGCCCCGGTCTTGATATAGATTTTCGGCGTACCCTTGGTGATCCGGTAGTGATCCTCAGGCGCCGGAACAGTCACCCGAAAGGCCGTGCCGGTCAGTTTCTGGCAGTCAGTGCAGTGGCAGATCGAGGTCTTTTCCGCGTCGACCTCCGCCTCGTAGGTGATAGCGCCGCAATGGCAGCCGCCGTCGATTTTCATCTTGTTTCTCCCTGCTTCGCCGACATCTTAACCGGCCTGATCCGGCTCGTCTCCTGACGCGGCTTCAACAATCTTGCGCCGCTGTTCCCAGGTCCCGGTGGTCTGCGGCTTGACGAACAGCCTGGCGATCTCCGGCATCTCTGTTTTCAGCCGCGCCTCCAGGCGCTCCACACAGGCTTCAATCTCCGGCGCCGTCAGGTGATCCTCGAACTCGATGCTGAGAGCAGCGACGATCTCTTGCGGTCCCATGTGGACGGTCAGGACGCCGTTCGCCTGCTGCACCGCCGGATCCTGCTGGACGATCGCCAGCACGTGTCTCTGCACCTCTGGGGAGGCCGGCTCGCCGATCAGCAGACCCTTGCTTTCGCGGGCCAGGAAGATCGCCGTCGCGCCCAGGATCAACCCAATGCCGATCGAGGCGGCGCCGTCGAGCTCCGGCATCTCCAGCAGTTCCGCTGTCAGGATGCCGGCGAAGGCGACGATCAGGCCGAGCAGGGCGGCGCTGTCCTCGAACAGCACAGTGTAGACGCTGGGGTCCTTGCTCGACTGCACGGCCTGCAGCCAGCCCTGCTTGCCCTTCTGCTGGCGGAACTCCTTCAGCGCCACCAGCCAGGAGCTGCCCTCGAACAGGAAGGACAGGCCAAGAACGATGTAGTTCACCTTGGCGTTGACGACCGGCTCCGGCGCCATGATGTGGATCACACCTTCGTAGAAGGAGACGCCGGCGCCCAGCGCGAAGACCAGAAGGGCGACGATGAAACTCCAGAAATAGAGTTCGCGGCCGTGACCGAGCGGATGCGTCCGATCGGCCGGGCGGGCGGCGCGGTGCATGCCATAGAGCAGCAGGCCGCCATTGCCGGTATCGACCAGTGAGTGCACGCCTTCCGACAGCATCGCCGAACTGCCGGTGAAGAAAGCGGCAGCGAACTTGGTCAATGCGATGGCGAGATTGCCGGCGAGCGCCGCGTAGATCACCCTTTTTGAGCCGCCATGCCCGGCCATGATGCTGCCCCCGTTCAAGGCGCCAGCCTAACGGCCAGCCCGTCAAAGCTCCACAAGACAGCATAACGCGCGAACCCTCGGCTCGTTCGGTCGACTATTCGACGATCTCGTCGGTCCAAACTTTGAAACCGGCGAGCGTGCCCGGCCCGAAGATATGGGTCAGCGGCACGTCGGCGGCGTCACGACCGGAGGCGATCAGGATGCGGCCGATGCGCGGCGCATTGTTGCGCGGGTCGAAGGCATGCCAGCGGCCGCCGAGATAGACCTCCATCCAGGCGGCGAAATCCATGCTCGACCACGGCTTCGGCGTGCCGATGTCGCTGATGTAGCCGGTGCAGTAGCGCGTCGGGATGTTGAGCGCCCGGCAGAAGGTGACCGCGAGATGCGCGAAGTCGCGGCAGACACCACTCTGTTCGCGATAGGCTTCCGCAGCGGTGCGTGTCGGCCGCGCATTGCCGTAGTTGAAGACGATATGATTGTGGACAAAGTCGCAGACCGCCTGCACACGCGCAATGCCGAGCGGCGTGTGGCCGAACAGCCGCCACGCCTCGCTTGCCAGAAGGTCGCTCTCGCAAAAGCGGCTGGGCAGCAGAAATAGCAGTGTATCCGCCGGCAGGTCGCGCACCTCGTGCTGCCAGGCCATCAGGTCGCCCATCTCGAAGGTGCCGGGATCGCGGATCACCGCGTCGGTGCCAAAAGTAAACCGCCCTGGCGGTGCTACGAACCGGTTGCACCAATTGCCGAAACTGTCGCGATAACTCTCGATCGGCACGGGCGGGTTGGAGGTCAAAAAGTCGGGCCGCTCAAGGTCGGAGGCGCGGGAATAGTGAACATTCAGCATCGCGATGAGCGGGGTTTCCTGGGGAAAGTCGAAGCTCATCTCGCAGCCGATATGGATTCGCATTGTCGTCCTGACCGGCCTGCCTGTTCATCGCCCGGCGAAAAGCCGGGCTGATGCTGCAGTGCGAAGATGACCATGGCACGGACCGGCGTGGTTTACGAGCAAATTAGAAACCGGTTAAAAGCGGCCGGCTGGCCGTGTCGATAGGCGCTGGCCTCTTGCAGTCGGACGTTTCTCTTGTTTCACTTCGCTTCCCGCAATCGGAGGAACGAATCATGGCTAAAGGTGCGATGAAGGCAGGCAAGGAAGCCCGCAAGCCGAAGAAGGATGCCAAGAAGCCAGCCCCGGCTCCGGCCCTGAAGGCGCCGCCGGTCAAGGCGATGAAGCTCAAGGACAAGTAGGTCCGGGCAATACCCGTCCGAACGGGATTGCGACCGGCAATGTTGTTGCCGGTCGTTGTTGATCGAGCGCTCGAATTTCTTATATTGGCGGGGCGGGGACGACCTCGCGCTTTCCCCGAAAATCCGGCCGGGACGACCCGCCATTGTTGATTGAGCGTCGGATACCGAATCCGAATTCGGTCCGATGCTTTGATGGAGCGTAGTCGATGGCGTGGATTTTTCTGTTTTTTGCCGGCCTGTTCGAGATCGGCTGGGCAATCGGCCTCAAATACACGGACGGCTTCTCGAAGCTGATGCCGACCGTGCTGACCGTTGCCTCGATGATCGTCAGCCTCACTCTGCTCGGCCTGGCGCTGAAGGCGCTGCCCGTCGGCACCGCCTATGCGGTGTGGACCGGCATCGGTACCGTCGGCACGGCGCTGCTCGGCATCTGGCTGCTCGGCGAGCCGGCCACCGCGATCAGGCTGGCCTGCATCGCGCTCATTGTCTGCGGCATCATGGGGCTGAAGTTCGCCGCCTGATCATACCGCTCTATCTTTTTGTCTTACGCAATTCCCTAAGGGAAAGCGCTACGCGCTCTTCCCGGGAAAACCGCTTCACACTTTTCCTGGAATTGCTCTAAAGCGCGTCGCGTTTGGCCGGATTCGGGTGAGGCGCTTTAGGGTCTTGCATGTCGTCCTCCCAAAACCGGGGCCTCATTTGCGAGACATGCATTGGATAAACACGTTCAGGGCCGCTGCAAGGCGACCCTGATCTTTGAAGCAGATTGCTCCGTTGCCTGGAGGCTAGCGGGCGGAGAAGCCTGGAGGCGTCCTGCCCGTGCGCTGCTTGCGTGCCGCATAACGCGCGTCGCGCTTGGCCTTGCGTTCGGCTTCGTCGGCCAGCAAACGGGCGATACGCTCGTTTTCTTCGGCTTCCCGAATCTTGGCTTCAGCCTGCGCCGCCTCTTCGGCCGCGATGCGCGCCGCTTCGGCTGCTGCCTCGCGCTCGGCCTTCTCGACCGCCTCGCGTGCCAGCTTTTCCTGCTTCAGCCTGGCCTTTTCAGCCTCGCGTATCTGGCGAGCCTCAAGGATTGCCTTGCGTTCGGCCTGTCGTGCCAGCACCGTCGGATCGTCTGCTGCCGGCTTTGACTTGAAGCGCTCCAGAAGCGCCTTCTTTGCCTCGTTTGCAGCATTGCGCCGCTCGAAAATGTCTTTTTCCCTGTAGATAGCCAAGTCCACTTCCCTGAAGTCAATTCGCGACGCTTACATACGCGCGAATGCCGAGAGTTCAAGCGCCAAAACGGCATGCCAGCCATGAAATTCCGCGATGTTGCACCTGGGAGACGTATTTTTGGCCGGACCGACATGCACTGTTCACCGTCCGCCCCTCTGGCGGCGAGGCGGGTCGATGGCTACCTCTAGCCCGAAACTCCAACACCAGGATGACATTCGAATGGAACTCGGTCTCTACACCTTCGCCGACGTCAGCCCGCAGCCGGGCCCCGGCGCCATCGGCCCGCATGAACGACTGCGCAACCTGATCGAGGAGGTCGAACTGGCTGACCAGGTCGGCCTCGACGTCTTCGGTCTCGGCGAGCATCACCGGCCCGACTACGCCGCCTCCGCGCCGGTCGTGGCGCTGGCCGCTGCCGCCGAGCGCTCGAAGCGCATCAAGCTGACCAGCGCGGTCACAGTCCTGTCCTCCGATGATCCGGTGCGCGTCTTCCAGCAGTTCGCCACGCTCGATCTTCTGTCGGGCGGCCGCGCCGAGATCATGGCGGGGCGCGGCTCGTTCATCGAATCCTTCCCGCTGTTCGGCTACAATCTGGAGGACTATGACGAGCTGTTCGCCGAAAAGCTCGACCTCCTGCTTGCCATCCGCGATCATGTGAAGGTCACCTGGTCCGGCAATCTGCGTGCGCCGATCAACGATCGCGGCGTCTATCCAAGGCCGTTCCAGGACAGGCTGCCGGTCTGGATCGCCATCGGCGGCACGCCGCAATCGGCGGCGCGGGCCGGTGCGCTCGGCCTGCCGCTGGCGCTCGCCATCATCGGCGGCGAGCCGGCGCGTTTCGCGCCGCTGTTCGATCTCTATCGGGAGGCGGCCAAGCGCGCCGGCAACGATCCGGCAAGCCTCGCCACCAGCATCAACGTGCACGGTTTCATCGCCGAAACGACCGAGCAGGCGGCCGATGATTTCTACGACCCGCAAGCCGAGGTGATGAACCGCATCGGTCGCGAGCGCGGCTGGGGCCCAACGTCGCGGGCGCATTTCGACCAGTCGCGTGGCCCCAATGGCGCCCTGTTCGTCGGCAATCCCGAGCAGGTGGCCGAAAAAATCGTCGCCCAGCACAGGATCTTCGGCAATGACCGCTTCTTGCTGCAGATGGCGATCGGCACCATGCCGCATGCCAGGATCATGAAGGCAATCGAGCTCTACGGCACCAGGGTGGCGCCGATCGTGCGCAAGGAAACGGCGAAGTCCGCGCCCGCGGTGCCGGCGCCCGTTGCATAGGTCAGCGGGAGGTCCGCGCTCCGGGCCTTGTGCCCGGCTGACGGAACCCAAGCGCCGGTAGAGGCGTTTTCGTCATTGGATTGCACCAATTGCGGTGCGCCGGTGAGGGTCCATGATGAAAGCCGAACCTGCCGCTTTAGGCACAGGCGTTGCCGAGCCTGAAGACCCGCGCGCAGCGGCTCGCGCGGACACGCATCTTATGCGTTCGCTGCTCGTCGGCATCTTCCTGTTCATGGCCATCTACGCGCTTTACTTCGCCCGCGCCTTCTTCATGCCGGTGATCCTGGCTTTCCTGCTGGCGCTGACACTGACACCGATCGTCCGGCTTCTGCGCAGGCGCGGCGTTCCCGAGGTGGTTTCTGCGACCCTTCTGGTGCTGTTGTCGGTCTGCATTTTCGCTAGTGCAGGCTATCTGCTCAGCGGCCCGGTTATCGACCTCATCAACAACACCTCATCGATCGGCCAGCAGCTCACCGAACGGCTGGCGCAATTGCGGCGTCCGTTCGAGAGGATCATGCAGATCTCGCACCAGATCGAGCAACTGACCGAGACGTCGCAGGAGTCCGGCATCCAGAAGGTGGCGGTCGCCCAATCAGGCATCCTGTCGTCGGCGGCCAGCAACATCCTGTCGGCTGGAACAGGCCTCACCATCATCTTCGTGCTGTCGCTGTTCCTGCTCGCTTCGGGCACGATGTTTTATGAGAAGATCATCCAGTCCTTCGCCAGCCTCAGCGAAAAGAAGCGGGCGCTGCGCGTCGTCTATGACGTGGAACGGGAAATCTCGCACTATCTGCTCACCGTCACCATCATCAATGCCGGTCTTGGCACGGTCATCGGCCTTGGCTTGTGGGCGCTCGGCATGCCCAACCCACTGGTCTGGGGCGTCGCCGCGGCCCTGCTCAATTTCCTGCCTTATGTCGGGGCGCTGATGACCATCGTGCTTGTCGCGGTCATGGCGCTGATCAGCTTCGACACCATCTCCTACGCGCTGCTGGCGCCGGCCTTCGTGCTGGTGTGCGACATCGTCGAAGGCCAGTTCGTGACACCGATGGTGGTCGGCCGGCGCCTCGAGATCAACGCCGTGGCGATCTTCATCGCCATCGCCTTCTGGTCGTGGCTCTGGGGCTTCGTCGGCGCCCTGATGGCGGTTCCGCTGCTGGTCGTCATCAAGGTGTTCTGCGATCATTTCGACGGGCTCAGCCCTGTCGGCAACTTCCTCGCCGCGCAGCACACGGCCGTCGTCGTCGAAGATGACATCGCCGACACGGAATCCGCAAAGGGCTGATCAATATTTTTGAATTTGCGGCGTCGCCGGGCGCTCCCTACATGCGGTCCTTACACAGGATCCCGTTCATGACCGCTCTTTCCGTTCTCGACCTGTCGCCGATCATCGAAGGCAGCGATGCCTCCCAGTCGCTCGCCAACTCGCTCGATCTTGCCCGTCATGCCGAGCGGCTGGGTTACAAGCGCTACTGGCTGGCCGAGCATCACAACATGCCCGGCATCGCCAGTGCCGCCACCGCGGTCGTCATTGCCCATGTCGCCGGCGGCACCAGGACCATTCGCGTCGGCGCCGGCGGCATCATGCTGCCCAACCATTCGCCGCTGGTGATTGCCGAACAGTTCGGCACGCTGGCCGCCTTGCATCCGGGCCGCATCGATCTCGGCCTCGGCCGCGCGCCCGGCACCGACATGGGCACCGCACGCGCCTTGCGGCGCAACCTCGAGGCCGGCGTAGACAATTTCCCGCAGGATGTCGTCGAGCTGATGGGCTATTTCCAGCCGGCCGAGGAAGGCCAGCGCATCCGAGCCGTGCCGGGCGAGGGCCAGAACGTGCCGATCTGGATACTCGGTTCCAGCCTCTACGGCGCCCAGCTCGCCGCCATGCTCGGCCTGCCCTATGCCTTTGCCTCGCATTTCGCGCCGGCGGAACTCGACCATGCCCTGGACGTCTACCGCTCGCGCTTCCAGCCGTCGGAGCAGCTCGACAAACCGCATGTGATGCTCGGCCTCAACGTCTTTGCCGCGCCCACCGATGCGGAGGCGAGGCTGCTGTTCACCTCGCTGCAACAGGCTTTCGTCAATCTGCGCACCGGCCGGCCCGGTCGGCTGCCTCCGCCGGTCGAGAACTATGACCGCGATCTCGATCCGATGGCCAAGACCATGCTTGGCCAGGCGCTGTCCTGCGCTGTCGTCGGGTCTCCGGAAACGGTCCGGCAAGGCATCGATGCGTTCGTGCGCCGCACCGGCGCCGACGAGTTGATGGTCACCGCGCAGATCTTCGACCACGCGGCCCGCGTGCGGTCGTTCGAGATCCTGGCCGAGGCCCACAAATCGCTGTCGCAGGCGGCCTGATATTCTTGGCTTGGAGGATACGGGGTGCTTCTGCTAAGGGCGGGGCACCCTTCCGCAAGACCGAGCTCCCCCGTGAAAAATGACCATGACGCACGCATGCAGTTTGCCATCGAACTAGCGCGGCGTGCCGGCGAACTCGGCCTGAAGTACTTCCGCGACCTCGACAGCCTGACCATCGAGAGCAAGGGCCATCAGGACCTGGTCTCTGAAGCAGACCGCGAGGTCGAACTGTTCATCCGCGCGGCCATTGCCACCGACTATCCGCAAGACGGCATCGTCGGCGAGGAGCATGCCTCGGTCGCCGGCACGACTGGCTATGACTGGGTGATCGATCCCATCGACGGCACCGCCAATTTCGTGCGCGGCATCCCGGCCTGGTGCGTGGTGATCGCCTGCGCCCTGCATGGCGAGACCGTGGTTGGCGTGATCCACGAACCGTCGACCGGCGAGACGTTTCACGGCCGGCTCGGCGGCGGCGCCTTCGTCAACGGCAGACCGATCAGGACCAGTGCGGGCACCAGCCTGGAAGAGGGATCCGTCGGGACCGGATTTTCAAACCGTGCCGACACCGAAAATGTCGCCGTGCTGGTCCGCATGCTGCTGGCCGAAGGCGGCGTCTTCTTTCGCAACGCATCGGGCGCCTTGATGCTCGCCTATGTCGCCGCCGGCCGCCTGCTTGGCTATGTCGAGGAGCACATGAACGCCTGGGATTGCCTGGCTGGCATGCTTCTGGTCGAGGAAGCCGGCGGCATGGTCGTGAAACCCGATCCGAAGACGGTGCTGCAGGACGGAACGCTGGTCATCACGGGCGGCAAGGGCGTCTTCCCAAAGCTGCGGGAGCTTTCTTCGGAGGCGTTCAAGCTCTGAACGCTACCTTGTGCGAAAGACGCTCGGGCCTGTCGAGCCTCAGGCCAGTTTCGCCAGCAGCTTCATGAATGTGGCGATCTCCTTGGCCGAGAGCGGCGCCAGTGTTTCCTGGGTGATGTCGCGGGCAAGCGGGATCAGGCGTTCGACCGCGTCGCGGCCTTCGGCGGTCAAATTGACCAGCAGCCGCCTTTTGTCGACCTCATGCTTGGAGAGATCGACCAGGCCGCGCGCCTTCAGCCGGTCGATGACACCCTTCACCGTCGCCGCGTCCATGGCGATCAGCGTGCCGAGCTGGTTCTGCGAGGTCTCGCCGACATCGCGCAGCTTGGCCAGCGCCGCGAATTGCGGCGGCGTCAGATCGGCGATATGGGCGGCGAAGATCGAGACATGGCGCTGATGCGCCTTGCGCAGGATGAAACCGACCTGCTCCTGCAAGCGATAGTCGTTTTCGTCAGGCTCTTCGGCCTCGACCAGCTTCAGCAGATTGTCCTCGGCGCTCACCGCAGCCCGTCCCAGGCCTTGATATCCCCAGCCGCCAGGCCGCCCATGCGGTCGTGCACGCGTGGGCCACAGGTCATGGCGAGGCAGAACAGGATCTCGTCGGGGCGCGGGCCGTCGCTGATGCCGACTTCCATGGCGTCGAAATGGCTGCGCACATAGGCGGCGTTGATGTGGCCAAGCGGCACGTCGAGCCTGGAGCCGAAGGCGCCGACCTTCTTCGCCGACGGCACGATCGCCTTGGCATCGCCGAGCCGCTCGCGCATGGCGTAGCCGCCGGGCACATGCCACAGCGCGCCGTGCTCCAGTTCGCCTGCGGTGCCGACAATGGCGCCCTTGCCATAGCCGTCGATCTGCTTCACGTCGCCGCCGAGCGCCTCGATCAGCCGGTCGGCCAGCAGCAGGCCGAGCGGCTTCAGATCGTCCATGGCGCTCTGCAACTCCTCGACATAGCGCCCGGCGAACGGGTTCTTGACCAGCGCCATGGCGGCGGCGCGCCGGCGCGGCACCTTGGCCACCGGCCCGCCCTCGTGAAAGATCTCTTCGGTCAGAACCGCGATCTTGCGGATCGGAAACTCAGGCATGGGCAACTTCCTTCCCTGGACTTTTGTCGGGCGCGGCAAGCGCCATGGAACCACTGATGCGGGTCTGGCCGGCAAGAAACAGCGCCGATGCTGCGATCAATCCCCTGCGGCGGAAATCTTCGGCGACGGCAAGTCCGCCGTCCAGCGCCGTGGTGATTTCCCCTGAAGAAAGCCGGTTTACCTCTTGCGTCACCAACCTGTCGCCAAGGTCGCTGTCCGGCGCCAGGTCGCGCGCCGGCACGCGCCGGATGGATGGATGGCCGGGCAGGTCGACGGCATTGGCGATCAGCGTCGCGGCGGCATCGGCCTCGGCCCCGGTCCGCGCCAGCACGGTGACGGCATCGGCGATGCCAAGCGAAAACGAGCGTCCACGCCAGCCGCTGGTGGCGACGCCGCGCACGCCATCGCCGGCATGGATGACGATGCGATCGGCCAGACCGTGGCCGGTGCCGGCGATGGCAAGCGTCATCGACTGGCCGGCGCCGAGATGGATCGCGCTGTCACCGCCATTGTTGACATAGGCGCGGTCGAGCTTCCGGCCGGCAAGCATTGTCTCGAGCATTTCGTCGGCTACCGAACCGGCGACGGCGGCCATCGGCGTGATGAAATCTTTCGCTAGGGGCGCGACGGCCGCTTCCATGCGCTGCGCTGTCGAACCGGCGAAAGCGCGCGGTCGGCTCGTGGCCGGCTGGCGCAATTCAGGCAATTCCTCGACCAGCTCCGGCAAGATGGTCTGGAAACGCGCCACCGCCTGCTCATAGGCCCGGCGGCACTCCTGCGCCTCGCCAAAGGCCTCGACGATCAGGTCGATCGGCCCGTGGTTCAGATGCAGCCGCTTGCCGTCCTGCAGCCAATGCGCTTGCGGACCGGACATCACCCGGCCCCGTTGGGGGGCGCACGGTGCAATTGTGCCAACGGCGGCCATGGATTGCCGGCCGCGGCACCCGTACCCCGGCGCGGATTGAGATACTCACCGCCATTGGCGACGATATCCTCGACGCTGCGGATTTCGGCCTCGTAGCCGCCGAGCCTGACATAGTCGTCGCGGCGCAGCGTGAATTCGATCGGCGCCACCAACGCCGGGGTCGGCACATAGCCGAAGGCGCCTTCCGGCACCCGCGTGACATCGACCATCAGCGTGATGCCGCCGCCCGGCCAGACATAGACCGGCGCGCCGCCGACCGTCACGTAGGTGCTCAGGCCTTGCACGGAACGGGTGAGGTTTACCGGGTTTTCGGTGACGCCGGCGCGCAGCGAGCCACCGGCGCCGCCGATGAACAGCACGGTGCACAGCGCCGGCTCGCAATTGTCCTCGATCAGCCCGACTGACTTTTGCAGCCGCTCCGGGAAGGGTTTCTGTACTGGTTTCAATTCGTCATCGAGTTCGTAATAGGCAAACTGCTCGCCGGTGGTCGAAACCATCAGCAGCGACAGGCCCGGCCGCGCGCCCTTCTTGGCGTTCCACTCGCCGAGGATCGACAGCGGGTCGGATATACTGGTGCCGCCCCAGCCGAGGCCGGGATCGGACACCTTGAAATAGCGCCCCGGCGTCGAGCGGCGGCCGATGATTTTTATGCCCGTGTCCTGCCAGCCCAGCACCTTGCCGGCCTGATGCTCGGACACAACGCCGGTGATGTGGTCGTCGACCACCACCACCTCGTCGACCAGCCCGCGCCATTGCGTGGCGAACATGCCGATGGTGGCCGAGCCGCAGCCGACACGCATGCGGTGTTCCTGCTTGCCGTCGATAACCGGTGGTTTGCCGGCCTCGACGATGACGGTGGCGCCGCCGTCGATGCTGAGCTCCACCGGCTTGCGGTTGCACAGATTGAGCATCGCGTCGCAAGTGGCGCGCCCTTCCGACTTGGAGCCGCCGGTCAGGTGGTGCACGCCGCCCAGCGACAGCATCTGCGAGCCGTATTCGCCCGTCGTGACATGGCCGATCGCTTCGCCTTGCGATCGCACTGTAGCCGTCTCGGGCCCGATATGACGGTCGGTGTCGATCTTCACCTTGACGCCGCAGTAGGAGAAGATGCCCTCGGTAACGACGGTGACGAGATCGACGCCTTCGACTTGCTGGCTGACGATGAACGGAGCCGGCTTGTAATCGGGATAGGTGGTGCCCGCACCGATGGCGGTGACGAAGCGGCGGTCGGTGTTGACCAGTTCGCCGTCCCATGCGTCGCCCTCGGCGATGAACGGCACCATGGCCGCGCCGGCCTCGGCCGCGTGGTCGAGGATGGTCAGCGGATCCATGCGCACGATCCTGCCGCCGATATTGCCGTAGCGGTCGCAGGCGCCGGTGCGGCCATCGGCGATGTAGCACATCACCGGACAGGCATCGCAGCGGATCTTCTCCGCCACCCGCTTTTCGCCGGGATCGTGGGTTTCGAAGCGTTCGGCCAGCTCGCTCATGGGCGTGCCTCCTTTTCGCGAATGGCGGCGCGGATGCGCGTCGGCGTCGCCGGAACCTTGGTGACCAGAACGCCGGTGGCGTGGCGGATGGCGTTGAGGATCGCCGGCGCCGTCGGGATCAGCACATGCTCGCCCAGGCCCTTGGCACCGAACGGTCCTTCGGGATCGGGGACCTCGATCAGGATGGTCTCGATCGGCGGCACGTCGCCAATGGTCGGAATAAGGTAGTCGTGCAGATTCTCGGTGCGGCAGGGGATATACTCCTCCATCAGCGCCATGCCGATGCCTTGCGCGATGCCGCCTTCGATCTGGCCCTCGACCAGCAGCGGGTTGATCGCCTTGCCGACGTCGTGCGCCGCGGTGATCTTGATTAGCTCGACTGTGCCGAGCTTGAGATCGACTTCGAGTTCGGCGATCTGCGCACCGTAGCCATAAACCGCATAGGGCTTGCCCTGGCCCTTGGCGTCGAGCGGCAGCGTCGGCGGGTCGTAGTTTTCCTCGGCGCGGAAGACGAAGCCATCGGCATCCACGTCCAAAGCGGCGAGGTCGATATGGCGCGTCGCCTCGCCCTCGCGGATGATGATCGCCGGGCCGTCCAGTTGCAGCGATGCTTTCTCAGAGACGTTGGCAAAGCGCAGGATCCTTTCGCGCAAGGCACGGCCCGCCTTTTCGGCCGCCTTGCCGGTCACGAAAGTCTGGCGCGAGGCCGATGTCTTGCCGGCATCGGGGGTGATCGCGGTATCGGCGCTTTTCAGCCGGAATTTATCCAGCGGCAGGCCAAGCGCGTCGGCGCAGATCTGGGTGATGACCGTGTTCGAGCCCTGGCCTATATCGACTGCGCCCTGATGCAGGATGATGTCGCCGCTAGCCGCGATGCCGACGCGGATGGTCGACGGGTTGGGCAGCGAGGTGTTGCCGCAGCCATACCAGCAGGAAGCCACACCAACGCCACGCTTTCTATCCCTGTTGGTATCGTTGAACGCGGCAGCATCGGCCTTCGCCCGCGCCCAATGCGGCCGTAGCGATTCCAGGCATTCGGCAATGCCCACGCCGGACTCCAGCCGCTGTCCGGTAACCGTTTCGGATCCGTTCCGAAGGCAGTTTTTCAAGCGAAACTCGAGCCGGTCGATGCCCAGTTTGTCGGCCAGCTCGTCATAGAGCGTCTCCTGCATGATCGTCGCTTGCGGCACGCCGAAGCCGCGGAAGGCGCCGGAGATCGGCCCATGGGTGTGAATGGCGCGGCCCTCGGCACGATAGTTCGGTGTCGCATACGGGCCGGAAGCGTGCACCGGCACGCGGTTTGCGACAGTCGGCCCCCAGCTGGCATAGGCGCCGGTGTTGAAGTCGCCGGCAAAGATCATGCCGGTGACATGGCCGTCGGCATCGGCGCCGATGGTCGCCTTCATCTCGGCCGGATGGCGCTTGGTGGTCGACATCATCGATTCGTTGCGGGTGTAGGTGAGCGCCGCCGGCCGGCCGGTCTTCAGCGCCACAAGGCCGATCAGCGGCTGCAGCGAAACGTCGAGCTTGGAGCCGAAGCCGCCACCGGTCGCGGTCGGCACGATGCGCACCTTGTCGACGGCCAGGCCGAGCACCTTCGCGGTCTCGTCACGGTCCATATAGGGCGCCTGGGTGCAGGCGACGACGACCAGCGTGTCGCCATCCAGATATGCATAGCCGGCTTCCGGCTCGATATAGGCGTGCTCGACATAGGAGGTGTCGATGGCGCCGGACACGGTGATGGCAGCGCCGGCAAGCGCCGCCTCGGGATCGCCTCGCTCGACAAAGCCGGCGGTGAGCAGGTTCGCCGGGCGGTTGTCGTGGATCAGCCTGGCACCGCTGGCCTGCGCCTCGCAAGGCTCCAGGAGCTGCGGCAACTCGCTCCAGCGTATTGGGAAATCCGACAGGTCGAGATCGAGGATGGCCTCGCGCTCGCCGGCGACCAGCGCCACCGCTTCGCCGCGAAGGCGCGCGAAACCCTCGGCCAGCGCCGGCTGGTCGGCGAACGGGCCGATAACGCCGAAGCAGTTCTTGCCCGCAATGTCGGCTGCGGTGAAGACACCGGCGATGCCGGGATGCGCCTTCACCCAGCCACCGAGGTCGCCGAAGGCAAAGCTGGCATGGTAATACGGCGAGCGCACCACCAGCACGGCCAATGCATCGGCGGGGAAGGAATCGCCGCCGAATTTTTCACCGCCGGTGACCTTCGGCACGCCGTCGAGCCGGATGGGCGAAGAGCCCACAGCATGGCCCGATCGCGGCAAGCGGAAATCGAGGCTTCCTGCCTGCAGGGAGGCATCCATCACCGCCGCGATGATCTTGCGGTAGCCGGTGCAGCGGCAGAGGATGCCGCCCAGCGCGTCCTGGACCTCGATCTCGGTCGGGTTGGGTTTCTTGTCCAGCAATGCCGTGGCCGCGACAAGCAGCGCCGGCGTGCAGATGCCGCACTGCGCCGCGCCATGGTCGAGGAACGAGGCCTGCAGCGCCGACAGCCGGCCATTGGCGAGCCCTTCGACGGTTGTCACAGCCGTTCCCGCCGCGGAAGCCGCCGACATCAGGCAGGCGCAAACCGGATCGCCGTCGACCAGCACCGTGCAGGCGCCGCAGTCGCCGGCGTCGCAGCCGACCTTGGTGCCGGTCAAAAGCAGTTCGTCGCGCAGCACCGAGGACAGCCGCCGCAGCGGCGGCACGTTGACCGAGATGGTTGCGCCATTCACCTCGAATGCGATGTCGGCTCGCTCAGGGCCGAGGCGAGGCTGAACGCCGCCCAGGTCGGGCAGAGCTTCGCGCATTTCAGGCGAGACCTGGCTCATGCCGCCACCACCTCGGGGTCGTTCATCAGCCCACAGGCCTTGAGCACGGCGCGGGCGGCGATCTCGCGCACCGCATCGAGCCGGTATTCGGCGCTGCCGCGCACATCGGCGATCGGCGACAGCTCAGCCATCGGCGCGGCCAGGACCGCATTGGCGAGCGCCTGGCCGGCGGGCAGGCCGCGCAAAGCGGCTTCGACGCCGGCGAGGCGCTTGGCCACCACCGAGCAGGAGCCGGCGGCAACCGCCGCTTCCACGACGATGCCGTTGTCAACCACCAGACGCGCCGCCACCATGGCGATGGAAATGACGAGATAGCGCCGCGCGCCGAGCTTGACGAAAGCCGACGTGCCGGCAGCAGGTTTCGGCACGCGGATGGCAGTGACCAACTCGCCGGGTTGCAGGGCAGTGCGACGATTGCCGAGAATGAAGTCCTGCAGCGGCACGCGACGTGTCGTTGTCGCCGACCGCAGTTCGACTTCGGCATCGAGGACGAGCAGCGCCGGCACGCCATCGGCGGCCGGCGAGGCGTTGCACAGATTGCCGGCGACCGAGGCGACGTTCTGGATCTGCGCCGAGCCGACCTCGCGCCCGGCCTGTTTCAGCGCATCGAAGGTCGGCGGCAAGGGGTGGCGGATGATGTCGGTCCAGGTCGTGCGCGCACCGATGACGAAGTGGTCATTCGTCTCGGCAATGCCGCGCAGTGCCGCGAGGCCATTGATGTCGAGAACATTGTCGCGGAAGGGCTTGCTGCCTTGTGCTGGATAGAAATCGGTGCCGCCGGCAAGGATCCGCCATGCGCTCTCGCCAAGCAAAGCGAGCGCTTCGTCGACCGAGGTGGGTTTGGCGTAACGGATCACGCTTTGCCTTCCAGAAAAGAGGCCTTCCAGAAACCGGTATTTTCGAAAGACCATGCCGGCATCGATGCCGGACGAAATTCATTCGTATGCAAATGATATCAAGACCGTAGGAATTGTCAAAGCCAGAGTTTTTGGCAGCTCGTCCGGCACGCATTTGTTATGCCTTGAGAGGTTGACGCCGCCGGCCATCTGGTCGAGTTTCTGCCTCCGGTCGCGTCAGCGGCATTTTCCACTGGAGCCTGCATACAGAAGAGGAAAGCCCCATGGCCGACGAAGCGCTTGTTGTCATCGACCTGCAGAACGATTTTTGTCCGGGCGGCGCGTTGGCTGTTGCCGGCGGCGACGAGATCGTGCCGCTGGTCAATGATCTGATCCGGCACGCCGATCATGTCGTGCTGACGCAGGACTGGCACCCCGCCGGCCATTCGAGTTTTGCCTCCAGCCATCCGGGCTCGCAGCCCTTCACGATAATCGACATGCCTTACGGCCAGCAGACTTTGTGGCCGGACCACTGCATCCAGGGCAGCCTGGGTTCCGATTTCCACTCCGGCCTCGCCTGGACCAAGGCGGAGCTCGTTGTCCGCAAGGGGTTTCGGCCCGCCATCGACAGTTACTCGGCCTTCTTCGAGAACGACCGGACCACGCCGACCGGCCTTGCCGGCTATCTCAGGGAACGCGGCATCGACACGCTGACCCTGGTCGGGCTGGCGACCGATTTCTGCGTCGCGTTTTCGGCGCTGGACGCCATCAGCCAAGGTTTCAAAACCACCGTACGGCTCGATGCCTGTCGTGGCATCGATCTCAACGGTTCGCTCGAGACAATGCTGCACCGCATGCGCGACGCCGGCGTGACGCTTGAAGACCACGTCTTGGATTGAACTGAACGTGCGGCGCAAGAGGGGCTTTTTGCGGATTGCGACAGGAGCGGGCGCTGTGATCGCCGTCGCAATGCTGTTTCCAGGCCAGGCCTTGGCAGCGGAGCAACACGCGCTGCCCGGCGCCGCGATGTCGCTGTGGTGGGCGCTGCCCTTTGCCGGCCTGCTTTTGTCGATCGCCACCGGGCCTCTGCTCTTCCATCACATATGGGAGCATCACTATGGCAAGATCACCGCGCTGTGGGCGGCGCTGGTGATCGTGCCGCTGGCTTTGGCCTTCGGCATTCCGAGTGCGACCGAGGCGGTGCTGCATGCGCTGCTTGCGGAATACATGTCCTTCATCATCCTTTTGTTCGCGCTTTACACGATTTCGGGCGGCATCCTGCTTGCCGGCAACATCCACGGGACGCCGCTGGTCAATGCCGGGCTGCTGCTGGCTGGCGCGATCCTGGCCTCGGTGATCGGCACGACCGGCGCCTCGATGGTCCTGATCCGCCCGATCCTGCGCGCCAATGACGCCAGGCCGTTCAACGCCCATGTCGTCATCTTTTTCATCTTCCTGGTTGCCAACATCGGCGGCTCGCTGACGCCGCTCGGCGACCCGCCGCTGTTCGTCGGTTTCCTGCGCGGCGTCGACTTTTTCTGGGTCACCGCCAACCTCTGGCGCGAGACGCTGTTCGTGGGCGGCGTCGTGCTGGCCGTCTTCCTGGGCATCGACATCATCCTGCACCGGCGCGAAAACGGTGCACCGAAGACCAGGGATCCGACGCCGGATACCAAGGTACGTCTGCGCGGCCTGGCCAACCTTCCGCTGCTGGCAGGTGTGATCGGTGCGATCCTGCTGTCGGCGGCCTGGAAGCCGGGCGTGAGCTTTTCCGTGTTGGGCGTGAGCCTCGAGCTGCAGAATCTGGTGCGCGACGCCATCAACCTGGCGCTGGCCTTGCTGTCGCTTCCCCTATCGTACAAGAGCCACCGCGAAGCGAACGGCTTCAACTGGGGGCCGATAGCAGAGGTGGCGAAATTGTTTGCCGGCATCTTCATCTGCATCGTGCCGGTCATCGCCATCCTCAGGGCAAGCCATGACGGCGCTTTGGCGCCGCTGGTGGCACTTGTCAGTTCGCCCTCCGGCCAGCCCAACGATCTCGCCTATTTCTGGCTGACCGGGGCACTGTCGTCGTTCCTCGACAATGCGCCGACCTATCTGGTGTTCTTCGAACTCGCAGGCGGCGACCCTCGGCATCTGATGACGGAGTTTGCCTCGACCCTGGCGGCAATCTCGGCGGGCGCTGTGTTCATGGGCGCCAACACCTATATCGGCAATGCGCCCAACTTCATGGTCTATGCCATCGCCAGGCATCGCGGCGTGAAGATGCCGGGCTTCTTCGGCTACATGCTGTGGTCCGGGCTGGTGCTGATCCCGACCTTTTTGATCGCGGGTTTTATGTTCTTCGGCTGATCACCCGACCCCCACATACCGCCGCACCGCCGACGGGTCGGCGCGCAGCTCCTCGACATCGACCGTCTCGCGGTTGCGGCCGTTCTCGATGAAGCATACACGGTCGGCAACCGACAGCACCGCATCGACCCGCTGTTCGACGAGGATCGTGGACACCCCCATGTCGCGCAGTTTCGACACCGTCTCGCGGATCTTGGCGATCATCGACGGCATCAGCCCTTCGGTCGGCTCGTCGAGCAGCAGCACCTCTGGTTCGAGACAAAGCGCGCGCGCCATCGCCAGCATCTGCTGCTCGCCGCCGGACAAGGTGCCCGAGCGTTGCCGCAGCCGCTGGCGCAGCAGCGGGAAGAGGTCGAGCACGGCTTCGCGCGTCGCCTTGCCCTTGCCGCGCGCCATCAGGCCGATCTCGATGTTTTCAGCGACCGTCATTTCGGCGAACAGCCGCCTTCCCTGCGGCACATAGGCGACGCCGGCCTTCGGCACCTCATGCGCCGGCAGACCGGTCAATTCCTTGCCACCGAGCCTGATCGAGCCGGCGCTTGAGGGGACCAGTCCCATGATGGCCTTCAGCGTCGTCGTCTTGCCGGCGCCGTTGCGGCCGAACAGGCAGAGCACCTCGCCCTTGTTCAGCACGAGATCGAGGCCGTAAAGCACCTGGACCTCGCCATAGAAGCAGTCCAGCCCCGAGACCACCAACGCCTCGGTCTTTGTCCGCGCCTTGGTCGTTTCGGTCATGGGGCGGTCCCCAGATAGGCTTCTTGAACAGCCGCGTTCTCGCGGATCGCCTCGGGCGAGCCTTCGGCGAGGATCTTGCCGGCGTTGAAGACGGTGATGCGGTCGGCCAATTGCATGACGACCGGCATGTTGTGTTCGATCAGGAGCACCGTGGCACTCGCGGCGATCTCGCGCACCAGGGTGATGAAATTGTCGATCTCGCTGTCGGCCAGGCCTTGCGTCGGCTCGTCGAGGATCAACAGGCGCGGCTTCAGCGCCAGGCCCATCGCCACTTCCAGCAGGCGCTGGTGGCCATAGGATAATTGTCCGGCCGGCATGTGGGCGCGGTCGGCCAGGCCGGTGCGTTCGAGCGCCGCCATGACGCCGGCCCGCACCGCGCCCTTCGAGCGGCCATCGCTCAGCGTGCGTTGCACCGGCAATGCGACATTGTCGTAGGCGGTGAGGTTGGCGAAGACGCTGGTGATCTGGAACGTGTAGGCAATGCCCTGGCGGACCCGGACATAGGCCGGCAGGCCGGTGATGTCGGCGCCATCGAAGACGATCATGCCTGACGACGGCTGGATGCGGCCGCTGACCAGGCTGACGAAGGTGGTCTTCCCCGCGCCGTTCGGGCCGATGACGGCGCGGATCTCGCCGGGCATCAAGGTGAAATCGACGCTGTCGACGGCGCGCAGGCCACCGAAGTTGCGCGACAGGCCCTTGGTGGTCAAAAGCGGCGTCACGGCAGCCACCCGAGCCAGCGCTGCCGCATGCTGCCGAGAATGCCCTTGGGGAAAAACAGCACCAGCAGGATGAGGGCGACGCCGACGATCAGCAGATAGGCCGAGGTGTAGCCGCTGGTGATGTCGATGACGTAGTACATGAACAGCGTGCCGATCAGCGGCCCAAGCGTCGTGGCGGCGCCGCCGAGCAGCACCCACAGCAGCGGCAGGATGGAATACTGCACCGACGCGAAGCTCGAGCCGACATAGCCGAACAGCAGCGCATAGGCAGCACCCGAGGCAGCGCAGACGATGCCGGAGATGACGACGGCGGCGAGCTTGTTGGAGAAGGTGTCGTAGCCCAGCATCTTCGTCCGCTCCTCGTTCTCGCGGATGGCGACGAGCACGCGGCCATATCTGGAGCGGACGATGGCAAGCGTGATCAGCAGCACCAGCGAGAACAAGCCGAGCGCGCTCATGTAGCGCACGGTCGGGTTGGTGAGATCGAGCGATGTCGCGCCGAAAGCAAGCACCCGCGCCGGCTGCGGCACGACCATGCCCTGGTCGCCGCCGGTCCATGACGAGAAGTAGAGGATGATGAGGTAGAACACCTGCGCGAACATCATGGTGACGATCATGAAGGCGACGCCTGACGTGCGCAGCGCCAGCAGGCCGATCACCAGGGAAAGAACGACACCGCAGCAGAGGCCCGCGGCGAATGCCGCCGGCACGCTCCAGCCAAGCTGGATGACGGCGAGGCCGGCACCGTAGAGCCCGGCGGAAAAGAACATGGCGTGGCCGAGGCTGAGCAGGCCGACATAGCCGAACAGCATGTTGTAGCCCATGGCAAAGACCGCCAGCACCATGATGCGGGCGAGCAGGCCGTGATAGTACTCCGGCAAAAGGAAGCTCAGCACGAACAGCAGCGCGATGACGCCGAGATGCAAGCCGTAGGCCTTTGCCGGCGAAGCTTCGCTCATCGCGACGCCGTGCCGAACAGGCCTTGCGGCCGGAACACCAGCACCATGGCGACCAGCATCGTGGCGATGATCTTGGCCAGCGTCGGCGAGAAGAACACCGAGATGATGCCGTCGGACAGGCCGATCAGCACGGCGGCGACAACCGTGCCGCGCAGCGAGCCGAGACCGCCGATGATGACGACGATGAAGGACAACAGAAGCGGATCCTGGCCCATCAGGTAGTGCGCCTGGCTGATCGGCACGATCAGCACCGCGGCGATGGCCGCCAGCATGGCGCCGAGCGCGAAGACGCCGCCATAGACGCGGCCGACCGGGATGCCGAAGGCTTGCGCCGTCTCGCTGTCGTACTGCGTGGCGCGCATGACCAGGCCGATCTTCGTGCGCGTCAGCACCAGCCATGTCGCCACCAGCAGAAGCGCGGATGCGGCGATAACAGACAGTTTGTAGCCGGAATAGCCGAACCACGGCAAAAGGATGCGATAGCTGAAGGGCGGCGCTACCGGCCGCGCCTCGGGACCGTAGAAGGTCAGCGCCAGCTGCTGGATGATGTAGAGCATGCCGATGGTGGCGACGATGGTGGCTTCCGGATTGTAGTTGAGCCGGCGCAGCACCAGCCGTTCGGCAACCAGCGCGATGGCGCCGACGATCAGCGGCGCGATCACCAGCGCCGCCAGGAAGCCGAGCGCCGGGTGACCGCCGATCGCCGTGGTGATCGCCCAGGCAAGCACGGCGCCGAGCATGAAGAATTCGCCATGGGCGACGTTGACGACGCGCATGACGCCGAACACCAGCGACAGCCCAAGCGCCGTCAGCGCTAGCACGGCGGAGGTGACGAGGCCTTCGAGGGCGGCGAGGAGGAGGTGGGGACCGAAGTGCATCGGTTACACTTCGGCAGGCGCCAAGTGCACCCCCCTCTGGCCTGCCGGCCATCTCCCCCTCAAGGGGGGAGATTGGCTGTAATGATTGCTTTCACCAACCGTCAAAGCCAGTAAGCGGCCGCCTTCGTACGAACTGCCAATCTCCCCCCGTGAGGGGGAGATGTCCGGCAGGACAGAGGGGGGTGGCTTGGCGCTCACGCTTGCTGGAGCAGCTAAGACTACAGCGCCTGCGTCGTGTAATCCCCCTCGGCCTCGTAAAGCCCGTCCTCGATCTTGGTCTTGTGGACGACCTTCAGCTTGCCGCCTTCGACCTTGGATATGTTCTGGATACCGAAGCACTGGTGGATCTTGCCGTTGAAGGTTTTTGGCCCCTGCGGATGCTCGGGTCCTTCGGCGAAGGCGGTCAGCGCCTCGGTCGCCTCGACCAGCTTGGCGCGGTCTTCCGGCCCCTTGTAGCCGGCGTCTTCCATCGCCTTCTTGACGACATAGAGCGTTTCCCAGCAGCCGAACATGTGCGACGCGGTGGAGACGTCCTTTGGATCGCCGACGGCGGCGCCATTGTCGTCGATACCGACGGCGGCGCGATAGGCTTTTTGCGCGGCGCTGTCGTCGGCCTGCGCATAGCGCGGCGAACCCTCCCAGAAATGGCTGCCGTCCAAAAACTCGAGACCGGGGCTGTTGATGTCGGTGGCCTCCAGCGAATCCATGAAGCCGAACAATTGCGGCCGGTTGGAGCCGTAGAACTCGCCAAGTTCCTTGACGAAGGTGAGCACGGCCGGGCCGACCATGACGTGGTAGATCACCTCGGTCTCGGCCGGGATCTGCGGGAAGTATTTGGTGAAGGACGATTCCGTCGGCGGGATGGCGATCTGTGCGATGACGTCGGCGCCTTGCGCCTTCAGCGCCGGCGGCAGGTAGTCGCGATGGTCGTAGCCGAAGGCGAAATCCGGGAAGATCTGCGTCACCTTCTTGCCGGCATTGGCCGCGATCCACGGCGCCATCGACTGGATCTGGCTTTTCACGTCGGTGATGCCGGGCTGGAAGACATAGCGGTTGAGCTTGGTCGAAGCGACATGATGGCCTTCGCTGACGACGAAGTAGGGGATCTTGGCCTCGCCGGCGGCGGGCGCCGAGCCGATGACGACATGCGAGAACAATGTGCCGAACACGATGTCGGTCTTGTGCTGGGTGGCGAACTTGCCGACCACTTCGGCGCCGCGGCCCGGATCGGTGCCGTCATCCTCGATGATCACCTCGACCTGACGGCCGTTGATGCCGCCGGCCGCGTTGATCGCCTTGATGGCGGCAGCGGTGGTCTTCTCGTACCAGCGGCCATAGGCGGCGCCGATGCCGGTGCGGTGCGACTGGAAGCCGATCTTGATCGGCGCCGAACTCTGCGCCTGGGAATAGCGGACGAAGCCCGGCGCGGTGACCAGGCCGGCGGTGGCGGCCAGCCCCTTCAGCGCCGTGCGGCGGGTGAGACCGGTTTTCGAGAGGTCGAAGGTCTTGCTCTTGTCCATGATGCCGTTCCCCTTGTTCAGCGTTTAGGAGCGCAAAGTCCGCTCATTTCCGGAAGTCGAAAAATTGCATGTGTACAAACTAAATCACCAAAGTCCGGACACGGCAATGCCGGTTCCGTGGGGGAAGCCCGGTTTATTTTCCAGCGCGAACGGCTCAGCCAACCGTCGGCGTGGCAAGCAGCCAGAGGCCGAACACCGTATAGGCGATCATCAGCACGGTGAGCGGGAACTGGCTGAGGGTTGCACGGGAGGGCTTCGGGTGCAGGCGCCAGGCGAAGCCGTGGGCGACGAGGACGGCCAGCACATGGCCTGATATGATGACGCCGGCCTGGACATTCCACAGCCACCAGGCGGAATCCGCACCGGCAATGATGCCCGCCTCGATCTGCATGTCGGCGGTGCCGAACAGGTTCCAGCCCAGCGCGAACGGGTCGGACAGCGCCGCAAGCGCATATTGGCCGTCGACGAGCAGCGACGTCAGGTAATGCGCGGCATGATAGGCAAGCGCGATCGGCACGATCGACCACACCAGCAGTCCGGCTGCTTGGCCGATGGGGCGATCGCTGCCGGCAAGATACTGGCCGAGCCAGACGGCAAGCATGAACACGCCTGCCAGCAACACGAACGTCAGAACCAGCCCAAGGCTGCCGCTGCCGATCACCGCCGTGCGGCCGGGAAATTCGAGCGGATTGATGCCGAACAGGCCGAGCCAGAAGAAGGTTTTCGACAGGCCGTCGAAGGACACCGACGACAGGGCAAGAAGCAGGAAGGCAATGCCGCTGGCCGGTAACGGCTCGGCGGCGAGCAGCTTGGCGCCGGGCCAGCACAGCCCAAGCCGGCCGGTTTCGTTGCGCTCGACGACCGCGAAACGCGCCACCATCGATAAGAAGACCGACAGGAATTCGCCGCTGCGGCTCCAGTTTCGATAGCCGAACGCCAGCATGGCAAGCAAGGTGAGCAGCCAGTAGAGGCCGGCGGCATATGCCAGCCGCGCCGGATCGTCGGGCGCCGGATCGACGAGTTCGAACCAGGCAAAGGCGAAAAACAACAGGACGGCCGGCCAGCAGCCGAGCCATCGGGGAAGTCGCCAGCTCCCTTCATCCCCGGCGCCGAGCAGACGTGAGGCAAGGCGCCACGGCCCATACCATGGGTTGAGCCATGACCAGAGATCGCCGACGACACCTTGCAGCAGCGTGACGCCAGCCCACAGCAGAGTCCAGATCACGAGCGGCAAAGGGTTTGAAAGCGGGTCGCGGCTGCCGAAAAAGCCGGCGGCGATGAGGATTGCAAAGCCGGCAAAGGAGATCAGGCTGACTGTGGTGCGGGTGCTGTCGCCAAAGCTGAACAGCTGCAGGCGCCGGTGCCAGAAACGGTCGAGCCAATCCCCCGGCAGCAGCGCCAGCACGAGGAAACTGACGGCCACGGCGAAAGCCCCGCCGGCCAGATAGTAGCCGGTCGGCAAGAGCAGGACATGGCCACGGTCGGAGGCATGGGCCAAGGCAGGGGCGGGGAGGACAAAGATCAGGGCTCCGACAAAGGCAATCGTCGAGCAGGGATACACGCCACTGCCGCGATCCTTCGCACCCCCCTCTGTCCTGCCGGACATCTCCCCCGCAAGGGGGGAGATCAGCAGTTCATCTGCCGGCCACCTTTCTTGCAATGTTGAAAATTGGCGAAACCAGAGGTGGCGGCCGATCTCCCCCCTTGCGGGGGAGATGTCCGGCAGGACAGAGGGGGGTGGGAGGGAATGCGACCGGGCGGTCATGTCATTCAACCCATCACCCCTCACACCTTGACCAATTGCTCCACGCGGTCCTTCTGACCGAAGATGCGCAAATAACGCTCGATCTCTTTCTCGTCGCCGGTCGCCTTGGCCGGGTTGTCGGAAAGCTTGACCGCCGGCCTTCCATTGGCCTCGGTGACCTTGCAGACCAGCGATATGGCGTCCAGGCTGTTGGTTTCGGTCGGCGCGCAGCCTTCGAAATCATTGGTGAGGTTGGTGCCCCAGCCGAACGACATGCGCACCTTGCCCCTGAAATGGCGGTAGGTCTCCTCGATCGTTTCGACCTCGAGCCCGTCGGAGAAGATCAGCAGTTTCTGCCGGGGATCCTTGCCCCTGTCGCGCCACCAGGACAGGATTTTCTCGCCGCCCTCAATGGGCGGAGCGCTGTCGGGGCGGAAGCCGGTCCAGTCGGCCACCCAATCCGGCGCGTCGCGCAGGAACGACGCCGTCCCGAAGGCATCCGGCAGCACAATCAGCAGATTGCCGCCATAATAGCGCTGCCAGTCCTGCAGCACCTTGTAGGGCGACTGTTTCAGCTCTTTTTCCGAATTGGCGAGTGCGGCGAACACCATCGGCAGTTCGTGCGCGTTGGTGCCGAGTGCTTCGAGGTCGTTGTCCATGGCCAAAAGCACATTGGAGGTGCCGGTGAAAGCTTCGCCGATACCTTCCTTCAACGCCTCGACGCACCAGCGCTGCCACAGGAAGGAATGGCGCCGGCGCGTGCCGAAGTCCGAAATGCGGATGCCGGGCAGCGCCTTCAGCCGTTCGGTCTTGGCCCACATCTTGGCCTTGGCGCGGGCATAGAGCACATCGAGCGCGAAGGGGCCGTACGCCCGCATGGCCGCTCGGGAGCGGAGCTCATTGATGATCGCGAGCGCCGGGATCTCCCACAACGTGGTGTACATCCACGGCCCGCTGAAGGTGAGCTCATACTGGCCGTCGCGCTTCGACAGTTCGTATTCCGGCAGCCTGAAATTCTCCAGCCAGGCGAGGAATTCCGGCTCGAAGATCTGCTTGCGGCCGTAGAAATTGTTGCCGCCGAGCCAGATCATCTCCTTCTTGCTGAAGCGCAAGGTGCGGGCATGGTCGAGCTGTTCGCGCAGTTCGCCCTCGTCGATCTCGTCGGCCAGCCCCACGGAGGTGGTGCGGTTGATCAGCGAGAAGGTGGTGTCGACCTTGGGGTACATGCCCCAGATCATCTGCAACATCAAAAGCTTGTAGAAGTCCGTGTCGAGCAGGCTGCGCACGATCGGGTCGAGCTTCCAGGTGTGGTTGTAGACACGCCGCGCAATATCGGTCCTAGCCATGTTTCAACACCGCCTTCGCTGCCTGCTACCCACAACCGCGACAGGCCTCATAGCATCGAATTGGCCAAAACGCTGCCCGGTTTCAGGGCTGGCCCGACAAAAAGAAAACCCTGCATGCGACCGGACACGATCGGCCGGCACCGCCGCCGCCAGCCGGTGTCAGCTCCCGGTTCTGCCGCCGATGACCCTGAGCGCCGGACGCTTGCGGCGGGTGACGACGCGGCCCGCCACCGGCGCATCGGCGCGGCCGTCATCCTGTGCCTTCTCGGCAAACAGCCAGTCGATGAACAGCTGCACGATCGGCGTCGACTTCATCTCGTTGCGACAGACGACATAGAAATCGTCGATCGCCGGCACTGACAAGCTGAACGGCGCCACCAGCATGCCCCTGGCCAGCAGCGAACTGGCCGTCACCGAATCGCCCAGCGCCACGCCATGGCCGTGGACCGCAGCCTCAACCGCCATGCGTGCATCGCCCAGATGATGACGGCGGCCGCGCTCCAGATCCAACGCATCGGCGGCCGCCAGCCAGGTGTGCCATTCGCGGCCGTCATCGCCATGCAGGAAGACATGGTCGGCGAGATCCCTGACGCTGCGGATCGGACGGTTGTTGATCAACGTCGGGCTCACCACGGGAAACAGTTCGAGCCCCGACCATTTGCGCATCCAGCAATCGGTCCAGCTGCCGTCGCCGTAATGCACGCAGACATCGATCTGCGGCGCGCGGATATCCTTGGCGTCGTTGGAAGGGATCAGCGTCAGCCTGATGTCAGGATATTGCGCCATGAAACTGCCGAGCCGCGGCGTCATCCACAGCAAGAGCAATGCGGGCACGCAGGAGACGGAGAGCGTGCCGCTGCTCGCCGGCCTTGTCATGCGCTGCGTGGCGGCGGCTATGCCGTCGAAGGCGCTCGAGACCGCCGGCAGCAGCTCGGCACCATGCGGCGTCAGTTTGACCCGCTGGCCGGCGCGCTCGAAAAGCTTGACGCCGAGCGACTGCTCGAGCGCCTTGATCTGGTGGCTGATGGCGCCATGCGTGACATTCAGCTCACTCGCCGCCTTGGTCAGCGAGCCATGGCGGGCGGTTGCCTCGAAGGCGCGCAGCGGATTCAGCGGTGGCAGGCGCTTGGCCATGGGCATCCATTGAAGCACGATCCCGAAAAATGGAGGCCGGTTTTCGGATGAGATCGTGCTCAGAGTTAATTGTGAGATTTTCTCACAGCCAACACCCTAACAATATCAATTGATTTTTCAATGCGGCTGCCAGACACTTTGGCTCGGAACAGCATCAAGACGTGAAATCTGCAGGCAGCCAGCGGGACAACGACCCGGCCGGATGACGGTCGCTTCGCCACGGTCACCGGCGGCCGCCCTGCATCAGGCAGGAGGAGCGGACATGGGTTACGATCGCGGCAAGCTCGACGCGTTGCGTCGCAAATATGGCGAGAGCCATGGCGGCGAGATGTTCGACCCGAAGTTCCGGCGCGTCGCCGACAAGATTTTTTCCAAATCCGGCACCCGGCTGGCGCCCTATTCCGGCATCCCCACCTTCCTCGCCGCGCCCTACCGCGAAATAGCGGCCGACAATCCGGATTTCGGCGACCTGCAGGTGGCGATGATCGGCGTGCCGATGGACCTCGGCGTCACCAACCGGCCGGGCTCGCGCTTCGGGCCAAGGGCGCTGCGCGCCATCGAACGCATCGGCCCCTACAATCACGTGCTGGAATGCGCCCCGACGCATGAACTTCGGGTCGCCGACATCGGCGACACGCCGTTCCGCAGCCGCTACCGGCTCGAGATCAGCCATGAGGATATCGAGCGCCGCACCAACCAGATCGTCGATGCCGGCGTCATCCCGTTGTCGGTCGGCGGCGACCATTCGATCAGCCATCCGATCCTGAAGGCGGTCGGCAAGAAAGCCCCGGTCGGCCTGATCCATATCGACGCCCATTGCGACACCAGTGGCCTGTTCGACATGACCAAGTTCCACCACGGCGGACCGTTCCGCAACGCGGTGCTCGACGGCGTCCTCGATCCGACGCGCACGATCCAGATCGGCATTCGTGGCTCGGCCGAATATCTGTGGGAGTTCACCTACGAGTCCGGCATGACCGTCGTGCATGCCGAGGAGGTGACCGGTCTCGGCATCCCCGCCATCATCGAGAAGGCGCGCAAGATCGTCGGCGACGGGCCGACCTATGTCTCCTTCGACATCGACAGCGTCGATCCGGCCTTCGCGCCCGGCACCGGCACGCCGGAGGTCGGCGGCCTGACGACGCGCGAAGTGCTCGAACTGCTGCGCGGCCTGAAGGGCCTCAACATCGTCGGCGGCGACGTCGTCGAGGTGGCGCCGCAATACGACGCGACCACCAACACGGCGCACGCCGGCGCCCAGGTTCTGTTCGAAATCCTGAGCCTGATGGTGTTCAGCCCGGCGATCACAGGCAAGGGAGCCTGACGTTTAGATGACAAAGTCGGCCGCCGCGCTGGAGCCGGCGGCCGACCCAGACAAACAAAGCTTCCAGAGGGGAATAAAAATGACGATCCGTATCACGCTCAAATCATCCATCGCCGCCGTGCTGATGCTTGGCACCGCAAGCCTTGGCCTCGGCACGCAAGCCGCCAATGCCGACGCGCTGGCGGACATCACCAAGGCCGGCACGATCAATGTCGGCGTCTTCGCCGATTTTCCGCCCTTCTCTTCGGCGAGTGCCGACATGAGCCTCAAGGGCTATGACATGGATGTCGCGCAATACATTGCCGACACGTTGAAGGTGAAGCTCAATCCCGTCGCCGTCACCGGCCAGAACCGCATTCCGTATCTGAACGACCATCGCGTCGACCTCTTGATGAGCGTCGGCTATTCGAAGGAGCGTGAGCAGGTGATCGACTTCGCCGCTGCTTACGCGCCCTACTACATCGCCGTGATCGGTCCGGCGGCGCTGACGGTCAAAGGCAAGGAAGACCTTGCCGACAAGTCGATCGCCGTCAACCGAGGCACGCTCGAAGACACCTCGCTCACCGAAGCGGCTCCGGCGTCGGCCGACATCAAGCGTTTCGACAACTACAATTCGGTGATCCAGGCCTTCATTTCCGGCCAGACGCAGCTGATGGTCGTCGGCAACGATGTCGGCGCGCAGGTGCTGGCCAAGCAGGACGCGCTGAAGCCGGAGCAGAAGTTCCAGCTTCTGACCTCGCCTTCGCACATCGGTCTCAACAAGAACGAAGACAGCTTGAAGAAGGCGGTCAACGACGCCATCGCCAAGATGCTGGCGGACGGCAAGCTGGACGCAAGCTCGCAGGCCTGGCTGAAGACGCCGCTCAACCCCGACAACCTCAAGGATTGAGGTCCGGTGGCCTTTGCCTGGCTTCCAGGGGCTGCGGGTGACATCGCGCGCGGAGCGGTCACGACGATCCTGTTGATCGCCGTGACCACGCTGGCGGGGACGTTCCTCAGTATCCTGGGTGCCGCGGGACGGCGAAACGGCCCCGTGCTGCTCAAGCGGGCGATTGCCGCCTATGTCGAGGTGATGCGCAACACGCCGTTCCTGGTGCAGCTGTTCTTCATCTTCTTCGGGCTGCCCAGTCTCGGTATCAGGCTCGATCCGGTGCTGGCCGCCATCCTGGCGATGACGCTCAACATGGCGGCCTATACGATCGAGATTGTCGGCGCCGGACTTGACGCCGTGCCGCCCGGACAGACCGAAGCAGCCCTTGCGCTGGGCTTGAGGCCACGCCAGGTGTTCATCAAGATCGTGCTGCCACAGGCGCTCAAGGTGATCTATCCGGCGCTGACCAGCCAGATCGTCATCATGATGCTGGAGTCCGCCGTGGTGTCGCAGATCGCGGTGCGCGAGCTTACCTACGAGGCCGACATGCTGCAGGCACGCACGTTCCGGTCCTTCGAGACCTATCTTGTCGTGACGCTGGTTTATCTCGTCCTGTCGATGGCCTTGCGCCGGCTGTTGGTCACGGGCGGACGCCGCGTCCTGGGGGCTGGCGTGTCATGATCGAATTCACCTTCTGGGACATCGTGCGCAACCTTTTGCTCGCCGCCCGCTGGACGGTGCTGCTGTCACTGGCCGCCTTCGTGGGCGGCGGCGTTGTCGGCATGGTCGTGCTGTTCTTCAGGATCGCCAAGAACAAATGGAGCCGGCGCATTGCCTCCGGCTATATAGCGCTGTTCCAGGGGACGCCGCTGTTGATGCAGCTGTTCCTGATGTTCTTCGGTCTGCCGATGCTAGGCCTGCGCATCGAGCCGTGGACGGCGGCGGTGCTCGGCCTGACCTTCTTCGCCAGTGCCTATCTGGCCGAGATCTGGCGCAGCGGCGTCGACGCGCTGCCGCGTGGCCAGTGGGATGCCGGCGCCAGCCTTGGCCTGCACTATCTGCAGGAGCTGAGGCTGATCATCCTGCCGCAGGCGTTTTCGATCACCCGCGCGCCGACGGTCGGGTTTCTGGTGCAGCTCATCAAGTCGACGGCGCTCACCTCGATCATCGGCTTCGAGGAGCTGGTGCGGACCTCCAACGCCATCAACAATGCGACCTTCGAACCCTTCAAGGTCTACGGGCTGGTGGCGCTGATCTTTTTCGTCATGTGTTTTCCACTGACGCAATACGCGCGTTCGCTCGAACGACGCGCCGCCCACTGAGCCGCAAGAAGACGGCGGGCAACGGATTCAAGGGAACCAGCCGGAGATCCGGCACAAACAGAGGAGAGACCAGATGAACAGATTGATCGCAACACAAGTCAGCCGGCGCAGCGTGCTTGGCGCTGGCCTGGCGACGGCCGGCGTGCTCGCCATGCCGTCGATCCTGCGGGCGCAGGACAAGTCGCTCAAGGTCGGCGTCTATGGCGGCTACTTCAAGAAATCCTTCGACGAGCACGTCTTCCCCGACTTCACCAAGGCCACCGGCATCGCGGTAGAATCGGTTGCCGAGCCGACCGGCGAGGCGTGGCTGGTGCAGCTCGAACAGGCGGCCAAGGCGGGCCAGGCGCCGGCCGATCTTTCGATGATGTCGCAGACCTCGACGCTCAAGGGCCAGTCGACCGAACTGTGGACGCCGCTCGACACCTCGAAGTTCAAGCATTACGGCGATCTCTTGCCGCGCTTCATCAACAAATATCCGGATGGCCGCGTTGCCGGCATCGGTGCGGTGGCCTGGTGGATCACGCTGGTCTCCAACACCGATGTCTACAAGGAGGCGCCGACCACTTGGGCGGCATTCTGGGACAAGGCGAACGAGGACAAGCTCGGCCTGCTGGCGCTCGCCTCCAACTCGTTCCTGCTCGAAGTGACGGCCAAGACCTTCATGGGCGGCACCAATGCCCTCGACACCGAGGAAGGGCTGAACAAGGCGTTCGAGAAGCTTGCCGAGGTCAAGCCGAATGTGCGCCTCTGGTATCGCGACGAGGCGCAGTTCGAACAGGCGCTGAAGTCGGGCGAAATCCCGATGGGCCAGTATTATCACGACGTCACCGGCCTCGCGATCGCCGACGGCTTCCATGTCCGCACCACCTTCCCAAAGGAGGGCGGCATCCAGGACTCCGGCAATTGGGTCCTGTCGCGCGCCTCGACCAAGGTCGACGAGGCGCATGCCTTCATCGACTATATGAGCCAGCCGTCGATGCAGGGCGTGATGTCGCGCAAGGTCGGCACCACGCCGACGCTGAAGAAGGAGGTGCTCGACCTGACGCCGGCCGAGTTCGCATCGGTGTCGTCGGAGATCGAGCCGATCATTCCGCGCTACGACCTCTATACGTCCAAGGCCGACTGGATCAACCAGAAGTGGACTGAGCTGATCGTCGGTTGAGCCGGCAACAGCTCGCCCGACATCGAAGCGCTCCTCATGACGGGTCGCTTCGCGAACCACCTCTCCCATTGCGATGGGAGAGGATATGCTACGCGCCGAAATCGCGGCGCCTCTCCTCTTGCGACCGAGGAGAGGCTGCCGCGAAAACGAGGCGGCGAGGAACCATTCCATATCCTCCGGTTAACAGGATCAGCCATGTCCGGACTTGATATCAACGCCATCACCAAGGCCTTCGGCAATTTCATCGCGGTCGACAATGTTCGGCTCAACGTGCCGCACGGCACCTTCGTCTGCCTGCTTGGACCATCCGGCTGCGGCAAGACCACGCTGCTGCGCATGATCGCCGGGCTGGAGGAGCCGACCAGCGGCGCCATCGTGCTCGACGGCGAGGACATCACGCCGCTGCCGACCCACAAGCGCAATCTCGGCATGGTGTTCCAGTCGCTGGCGCTGTTTCCGCATCTTTCGGTCGGCGACAACATCGCCTACGCCCTGCGCATCCGCGGCGCTTCGAAGGAAGAGCAGAAGAAGCGCGTCGACGAATTGCTGACGCTGATCCATCTGCCCGGCTTTGCCGACCGGCCGGTGGCGAAGCTTTCCGGCGGCCAGCGCCAGCGCGTGGCGATCGCCCGTGCGCTGGCACTGTCGCCGAAGCTGTTCCTGCTCGACGAGCCGCTTTCGGCGCTCGACGCCAAACTGCGCGAGGCCATGCAGGTGGAACTGCGCCAGCTGCAGCAGCGGCTGGGCATCACCACCATCGTCGTCACCCACGACCAGCGCGAGGCGATGACCATGGCCGACCTGGTCGTGGTCATGGGCCACGGCAGGATCCTGCAGGCGGCACCGCCGATCGAGATCTACCGCAAGCCGGCCGACGCCTTCGTCGCCGATTTCATCGGCATCACCAACCTTCTGCCGGCGGAGGTCGACAGCGCCGGACGCACCACCATCCTCGGCACCGCCATTCCGGGCCTCGCCATGCCGGCCGGCGTCACCAAGGCCTCTGTGTCGATCCGTCCCGAAGACGTGCATTTGGGCGAACCTGGCGGCCGCGCCATCACCGGCCAGGTGACGTTCGTGCGCGATCTCGGCGGCACCATCGAGACCTTCGTCGAGGTCGGCAGCACCAGCATCATCGCGGTGGCGACGCCGCGCGAAAGACCCAACGTCTCGGTCGGCGCAAAGGTCGGCGTCACGCTGCCGCCCGAGAGCTGCGTGGTGCTCGGCTCATGAGACGCGAAGCCCCGAAATCATTCGCCGACTATACGCCGCTGCTGTTTCCCGGGCTGATGCTCGTGGTGTTCTTCGTCGTGCCGTTTTCGACGATGATCGCGGTCAGCTTCTTCAAGCGCAATCCGGCCGGTTTCTACACGCCCGATTTCGTCATCGACAACTATGCGCGGTTCCTGACCACCTTCTTCGCCGGCGTGCTCGGCTTTTCGCTGATGCTGGCGGTGCTGGTCGCCGTCTGCTGCGTTTCGATCGCCTTTCCGTTCACCTATCTGCTGACCAAGCGCTCGCGCCGCGTGCAGACGCTGTGGCTGGTCGGCCTGTTGTCGGTGCTGTCGCTGTCGGAAGTCATCATCGGCTTTGCCTGGTCGACGCTGTTTTCGCAGACCGCCGGCATCACCAACCTCTTCGTCGCGCTCGGGCTGATGGACAAGCCGGTGGCGCTGCTGCCGACCTTCGGCGCGGTGCTGGCCGGCATGATCTACCAGGCGCTGCCCTATACCATCCTGGTGCTCTATCCGGCTCTGATCCGCCTCGACCCGACGCTGCTCGAGGCCGCCCGCACGCTTGGCGCCTCGCCGGTCAAAGCCTTCTTCAACGTCGTCACGCCGGCGCTGCGCAACACCATCGTGGCGACGCTGATCATGGTCTTCGTCTTCGCGCTCGGCTCCTATCTGCTGCCGCAGATCCTCGGCCGGCCACGCCACTGGACGCTGTCGGTGCTGATCACCGACCAGGCGATCTACCAGTCCAACATGCCGTTCGCAGCCGCCATGGCGGTCTTCCTGGTGCTGATCTCGCTGGCGCTGGTTGGGCTGACGCTGCTCGTCGGCCGCAGGGAGAACGCACTATGACCGCCACCTTCCTTCGCCGGCTCTATTTCACCATCGTGGCTTTGTTCCTGGCCGCGCCGCTGATCGTCGTCGCCGGCGTCTCGGTCAACGCGCGGCAGGAACTGACGTTCCCGCCGAAAGGCTTCTCGCTCGCCTGGTATGGTCAGATCTTCGCCGATCCGGAATGGCGGCTGGCGCTGGTCCATTCGGTGACGCTCGCCGTTTGCTCGGCGGCGATCGCGGTCGCTATCGCGCTGCCGCTCGCCTGGTTCCTGTGGCGGCGCATCGCGCCCTGGGCAAATATTTTTCAGGTGCTCGGGCTCGCGCCTTTCATCCTGCCGCCGGTCATCACCGCGCTCGGCTTCCTCACCTTCTGGGCCACGGTCGGGCTGTTCGGCCAGTTCTTCACCGCCATCATCAGCCACGCCATTTTCTTTGTGACGCTGCCGCTGGTGACCCTGTCGCTGGGCTTCGCCTCGATCGACCGCTCGCTGGTCGAGGCCGCCGCGACCATGGGTGCCGACGACCGCACGGTGCTGAAGACGGTGGTGCTGCCGCTGATCCTGCCCTACCTCGTCTCCGGCTACGCCTTCGCCTTCGTGCTGTCGCTCAACGAATACATCGTCGCCTACATGACGATCGGGTTCACCACCGAGACGCTGCCGATCAAGATATTCAACGCGCTGCGCTACGGCTACACGCCGACCATGGCGTCGGTGTCGGTGTTCTTCGTCGCGGTGGCAGCCCTGGTGTTCGGGGCGATCGCCAAGTTCGGAGACATCCGCAGGCTGCTCGGCGCGATGTCGTCCGAAGGCAACTGACCGGACCTGTGCGAAAACGAAAACGGCCGCCGATTTGCCAGTGCCGTGACGTCATCGCGTCGGTCGCTCGAAATAATGATCTTGTCTTCACTTTCCGGAGAGTGGAGTTCTAATCTTAGCCGGTCCTGGATCGCGGAGGGGATGCGACATGGTGGATTCTGATCGGATCGACAAGATGATCAAAGCGGTGCCCCCCGCCTTGGCGCTTCGAGCCGGGCTGGACCTTGGCATCTTCACCCGGCTCGGTGGCAGCGCGATGACCGCTGACAGCCTCGGGGCCGCGCTCAAAGTCGAGCCCGATCGCCTGTCGCGACTCCTCTACGCGCTCGCCAGCATCGGTTTCCTCGAAGTCGAGGATGGCCAATTTCGCAACGGAGCCGAAGCGTCGGCCTTCCTCGACGCGTCCAAGCCGACCTATCGCGTCGGCGATCATGCGCTCCTGCGCGAGCTCTGGGGAGCCGATCTGCTGACCGCAGAGTCGCTGCGACAGAACCGGCCGGCTGCGCTGCACGATTTTTCCGAAGCAGGCCCCGAGGAAGCGGCGGCCTTCAGCCGCATGCTCGCACCGGGGGCGGTGATTTTCGGCCGACTTCTGGCCCAGGAGATGGACCTCTCGGCGATCGGTTCGGTGATTGACATCGGTGGGGGCCCAGGGACCATTCTCGTCGGACTTCGCGAGCGGTGGCCGCAGATTGCGGCAACGCTGATGGAACTCCCAACGGTCGCAGCGGTCGCGCCAGATATCCTGTCAGAATATGGTGCCGACGACGTGGTCGTCGAAGAGGGGGACATAACTGTCGCGCCATCGGTCGGTCGGCACGATCTGGCGATCCTGAAGGCCGTCGTCCAGGTCCTGCCGCCGGACCAGGCGCGCAGTTCGATCCTGAACGCGGCGCGTTGCCTCACACCGGGCGGCGAGATCGCAATTGCGGGGTGGGGTGTCGTCGATGACGACCGCCTCGGCCCGCGTGAGGGTGTCTTTCTGAATCTCACCTTCTTGAACCTCTATCGCAACGGCGAATCGTACACTGAAGGTCAGTATCGAGCGTGGATGACCGAGGCTGGATTCCGCGATATCTCCAGGTCGCGCCTGACGGACGGCTGCACCTTGTTTCGTGCGCGCCTTGCGGGCTGATTGTTGCTGGATGCCTGGTTTCGGACGCGGGGGCAGGCGCCCATGCGCACACGGCAGTATGCCCGGCCGTTGCATCGGCGCCGCCTCATGTCGAAAATGCCCCCATGGAAGCAGTCCGATTTCCCAGTCTCTCGACACCAAGGCTCGTGCTTCGGGCGCCGAGCGAACGGGATATCCCGGCATGGTTTGCGCGCGCGACGGATGTCGAATCCGCCTCCCTTGCCGGCGATCCCGTCCCCGACGACATAAGCGCAGGCGAACGATGGCTCGCCCGTTCGCGTCAGCGGTTCGCTGACGGCAAGGCGATCAAGTGGTCCATAGACCAGGTAGGGGTATCGGACGCGATCGGGACGATAAGCCTGTCCTTCGGCGCAACCGACGCCAAGGCAGCGGCATTGGGATTTGTGCTGGCGCGTGCGCATTGGGGGCACGGATTGGGCAGCGAGGCAGCGCGCGAAGTCCTCCGCTACGCCTTTGAAACTCTGGCGCTTGAACGGGTGACGGCCGAGGCGGCGGCGCGCAATTTCGCGTCGCTGCGGATATTGGCGAAGCTCGGCTTCAAACATATCGAGAGCTTCATCGATGAGTCCGACGGCGAGCGCTGCGAGCGTTTTACGCTCGACGGAGACATCGGATCATCACGGTTGGCGAGCAACGCGATGCCGGACTGCTAATGCATTCGTCGCCTCGGTGCCAAGCGTCGGCTCATGGCGCTTGACGACGTTTCGCGGGCCGTCGTTTGACGAGCCACGATGTTAGGTTTTGGCTCAGTGCCCAAACGCCAATGGCGCCGCCAGGCGGTCCCGGCGCAGCCAACGCGCCAGCAGCAGCGCCGCCACCACGGCCAGCCCCGACGACAGGCCGATCCAGATGCCGACGCCATGGAGGCCGAAATGGAAGGCGAGCAGCACGCCGAGCGGCAGGCCGATGCCCCAATAGCCGATCGCGGCGTAGATCATCGGCACCTTGGTGTCGTGCAGGCCGCGCAGCATGCCGGCGGCAACCGCCTGCGCGCCGTCGAAGATCTGGAACAGGGCTGCGAAGACCAGGAACGACACGGCAAGCGCGATCACCCTGGCATTGGCCGGGTTGGCGAGATCGATGAAGGCGCTGATCAGGAGATGCGGCCACAGGATCATCACCAGCCCCATCAGCGCCATGAACGAAACGCCGATGACAAAGGCCGTCCAGCCGGCGCGGGAAACCCCTTCCGGATTGCCGGCGCCATGCGCAAGCCCGACGCGCACCGTCACCGCCTGGTTGAGGCCGAGCGGCACCATGAAGCTGATCGAGGCGATCTGGATGGCGATCGCATGCGCGGCTAATGAATCGGCGTCGATCAGGCCCATCAGCAGTGCCGCGGCGTTGAAGATGGTCACCTCGAAGGCCAGGATACCGGCAATCGGCATGCCGAGCCGCAACAGCCCCTTGAAGCGCGGCCAGTCGGACCGCCAGAAGCGCCCGAACAGGCGGTAGCGCCGGAACTTCTTCTCCAGCATCACCACCACAGCCATGCCGACGAACATCAGCGTGCTGGACAGCGTCGTCGCAAGCCCTGAGCCGGCAATCCCCATCGATGGCACGCCGAGATTGCCGAACATGAACACCCAGTTGAAGAGGGCGTTGCAGGCGACGGCGACGAAGACGATGATCAGCGCCCAGCCCGGCCGCTCCAGCGCCGAGATGAACGAGCGCAGCACGATATAGCCGTAGAAAGGCAGCACCGCCCATTCGAGCCAGCGCAGATAGATGCCGGCCTGATGCGCCAGCGCGGGTTCCTGGCCCATCGCCAGCAGAATGGCCTCGCCGTGCCAAAGCACCAGCCAGATCGGGATCGAGATCAGGATCGCCAGCCACAGGCCCTGGCGCACGGTGCGGCGCAGGTCGCGCACCGAATGGCGGCGGCGGCCAAGCTCGGTGGCAATCATCGGCGACGTCGCCAGCATCAGGCCGAGCCCGAAGATCAGCGGCATGAAATAGAGGTTGGCGCCAAGCGCGCCGCTGGCCAGCGTGTCCGCCCCCAGGCGACCCATCATCATGACGTCGGTGGCCGTCATGGCGGTCTGGCCGAGATTGGTCAGCACCATCGGCCAGGCGAGCGCCAGCGTCGCCCTGATTTCCTGACGCCAAAGATTTTCCGGCGCGCGAGCGCCGGCTTCGATCGCAGACATTGTTCCGCTCTTTCCAGGTACGGCGCGTCGGCAAGGAGCCGGAAGCCGCATTTCAAACGGCAAAACCTTCGGTTTCGCAGCGTTTGCGTCAGCTTTTGGACGAAACGCGACATGAAGGCAAGAGAGGAGGGGTCGGAACAGATTGAGCCAGCGATCGGCTCGCGTTCCTACCGGATCGCGTCCAGCATCTGCCGCTGCCGGTGCATTTCGAGGAAAACCCTGTAATCGCGGTCGAAACGCCCGGCCGATTTCGGGTTCGACGCACGCGTCCTGCCGCCCTGCTGCATGGCAAGGCAGGCAGCGTTGAGGTCGGGGAAAATCCCGGCCGCGGTGGCGGCGACCATGCCGGTGCCGAGCAGCACCGCTTCGTCGGCCAGCGGCTCGACCACCGTGCAGCCGGTGGCGTCGGCATAGAGCTCCATCAAGAGCGGGTTCTTGGTGTGGCCGCCGGTGACATGCAGCGTGTCGATCAGGTAGCCGTTTTCGTTCAGCGCCTCCAGCACATGCCGCACGCCCAGCGCAATGCCGACAGCGGTGCGCCAGTAGAGCTTGCACAGGCTGTCGAAGGAGGAGTCCAGCGTCAGCCCGCTGACCACGCCGACGGCGTGCGGATCGGCGAGCGGCGAACGGTTGCCGTGGAAGTCCGGCAGCACATGCAGCCGTGCCGCGAGCGCCTCGCCCTCGGCGGTGCGCAGTTCGGCGACACGCCTGGCGATCTTGGCATGCATGGCGGCGTCCGGCTCGCCGCCGGCGCCGTGCCAGCGGATGATATGGTCGAGCAAGGCGCCGGTGGCGGACTGCCCGCCCTCCGAGAGCCACAGCTTCGGCAACGCCGCGCCGTAGTACGGGCCCCAGACCCCGGCGAAGGGTTGTGGATCGGGCGACATCGCCATGACGCAGCTCGACGTGCCGGCGATCAGCGCCAGGTGCCGGCCGATGTCCTGTTCGTCGCCGGCAAACCCGCCGAGCACGCCAAGCGCGCCGGCATAGGCATCGATGACGCCGGCGCCGACCGGGCATTTCTGCGTGAGGCCGAGATCCGCCGCCGCTTGCGCCGTCAGCGGGCCGATATCGGTGCCCACCGGACTGGCCCTCTCGGGCAGGTTTCCGTGCTCGAAAAGATCGTCGAGGCCGACGAGCTCGAAGAAATCGCGGCGCCAGCCAGTCTCCTCATGCGCCAGATAAGTCCATTTGGCGGTCAGCGTGCATTGTGAACGAGCCAGGGATCCGGTCGCCTGCCAGGTCAGGAAGTCGGTCAGGTCGAATAGATAGCCGGCTTCATTCCAGATCTTCGGCAGGTGACGTTTCAGCCACATCAGCTTCGGTGTCGCCATTTCCGGTGACATGACGCCGCCGACATAGTCGAGCACGGCGTGGCCGCTGGCCGTGCATTCGTCGGCCTCGGCGATGGCGCGGTGGTCGAGCCAGACAATGGTGTCCCAACGCCTGTCGCCGGTGACCGAGACGCTGAGCTGGTCGCCTTGCCGATCGCGCACCACCAGTGAACAGGTGGCGTCGAAGGAGATGCCGACGACATCTTCGGCGGCGACGCCGGCTTTCTCGCGCGCCGCACGCACGGCGATGCAGACGGCCGACCAGATATCGCGCGAATCATGCTCGGCGTGATCGGGCTTCGGCTGGTTCATGGCGATCGGCCGCTCGGCACGGCCGAGCAAGGTGCCGCTGGTGTCGAGAATGCCCGCGCGAGCGCTCCCGGTGCCGACATCGACCGCGCAAACGAACTGTTTCAAGATGCTCTTACTCTCGCTCCCAGGCCTGCAATCAGATCGGGCAATTGCAGCATGTCAGCGAATATAAAGTCCGGTTCACTCGACGCAAGCCGCGCTTGCAAGCTCGGGTTGCCGGCATGCGAGCCGCCGGTGAAGGCGAAGACGCGCATGCCCGCCGCCTGCGCCGCCGCGATGCCGGCAGGGCTGTCCTCGACGACGAGGCATCTGCGCGGATGGGCTCGCATGCTGGCGGCGGCATGGAGGAACAGATCTGGCGCCGGCTTTCCCATAGTCACCATAGCGGCGCTGAACAGGTGCGGCTCCATCAGCCCGAGCAATCCGGTGACGTCGAGCGCGTAGCGGATGCGGTCGAGCGTGCCTGAGGACGCGACACAGAACGGCAGCCCGAGCCTCGGCAGCATCTCCTTGACACCAGGGATCGGCTTCAGCTCCTCGCGAAACCTGCGCATCAATTCGACGCGCATGTCGGTGAGTTGACTGTCGGTGATCTCAAGCCCGAAGTCGCGGCCGAGGATCTCGCGCACGCTTTTCATGCTCTTGCCGAGGAAATGCTCGTAGGCGACATCCTCGCCGATGCTGCCACCGGCAAGCCGGATCATGCCAAGCAGCGCCGAGACGGAGAGCGCCTCGCTGTCGACGAGCACGCCATCGCAGTCGAAGATGACCAGTTCAGGCGTCATGGCGCCGAATGGTCTCAGAGCGCGCCGGCGAGGTAGCGCGTCAGCGTCGCGCGCGTGCCGTTCGCCCACAGCACGTTGAGCGCATGGGCAAAGGCCTCGACAAACGCCGTGGCGCGGCCGACATCGCCATAGATGTCCTCCATGGCAAGCCAGGCGGCCGGCGCGTCCTTTGCCGCCCTTGCCGTCGCCTGCAGCCGGTCCCAGCTCGGGTCGTTGGCCTCGATGACGGCGCCGCTGTCCGTCGTGCCGAAGCAGTAGCGGCACCACAGGGCCGATTCCAGCGCCAGGCCGGCGACACCCTTGCCGGCCTTCAGCCGGTCGGCAATGGTCGGGATGATGAATTTGGGCTGGCGGTTGGAGCCGTCGAGGCAGAGCCGGCGCACCGTATCCCCGATCTTCGGATTGGAAAAACGGCTCTCGATGAGCTGGTAATAGTCCTCCAGGACCGTGTCCGGTACCGGCGGCACGGTCGGAATGATCTCTTCCCGTTCGAGCTTGGCCAGAAAGCCGCTGACCAGTGGTTCCTGCATCGCCTCATGGACGAAATGGATGTCCATCAGCCCGGCCGGATAGGCGATGGTGGCATGGCCGCCATTGAGGATACGGATCTTCATCAGCTCGTAGGGCGCGACGTCCTTGACGAACTGTACGCCGACCTTTTCCAGCGGCGGCCGGCCGTCGGTGAAATGGTCTTCCAGCACCCATTGCCGGAACGGCTCGCAGAACACCGGCCAGTTGTCCTCCAGCCCGAACTCGCTGGCCAGGATGCCGCGTTCGCGATCCGTGGTGGCCGGCGTGATGCGATCGACCATGCCATTGGGAAAGGCGACATGCTCGCTGACCCAGTTTGCCAGATCCTCGTCGATTAGCCGGGCAAGGCCGATGACGCCATCGGAGGTGACGTGGCCATTGTGGGGAATGTTGTCGCAGGACATGACGGTGAACGGCACGACGCCGTCATCGCGCCGGCGGACCAGCCCGGCGAGGATGATGCCGAACACCGTCTTCGGCGTGGCGCCCGGCTGCGCGTCGGCGACGATGTCGGGATGGGTCGGGTTGAAGACGCCGGAAGCCGGGTCGATGAAGTAGCCGCCTTCGGTGATAGTCAGCGAAACGATCTTGATCGCCGGGTCGGCGAGCCGTTCGATGATGCCCGCCGCATCGCCCGGCATCAGGAAGTCGATCATGACGCCGGTGACGCGGGCACTCATATGGCCGCTATCCTGTTCGACCACGGTGGTCAGCCAGTCCTGCTCCTCCAGTTTGCCGCGGCTGATCTTCTCGCCCTCGAACACGCCGGCGCCGACCAGCGCCCACTCATGGCCGATTCCCGAATTGAACAAATCGTCGAGATAGACGGCCTGATGCGAGCGGTGGAAATTGCCGACGCCGAAATGGACGATGCCGGGCTTGAGCGCCGCGCGGTCGTATTTGGGACCGGCAACCTTGGCGGGCAGCTTGGCGAGGTTGGAAGACGAGAGTTTCACGGTCATCTGTTTTACCCTTTGGCCGGCTTCGGCCTTCGTTTGTCGGCCTCTGCTCCCCGCGGAGGGACGAGGAGCAGAGACCACCCCCGCCCTCAACTCATCCACTGGCCGCCATCGACATTGTAGGTCTGGGCGACGATGTATTCGGCATCGCTGCTGGCGAGAAAGACCGCCATGCCGGTGAGGTCCTGCGCCGTGCCCATGCGGCCATACGGCACCGCCTCGCCAACCAGCCTCTTCTTCTCGCCCTTCGGCCGGTTTTCATACTTGGCAAACAGCGAATCGACGTGATCCCAGTGCTCGCCGTCGACGACCCCAGGGGCAATCGCGTTGACGTTGATGCGGTGCTTGATCAGGTCGAGCCCCGCCGACTGGGTCAGCGAGATGACAGCGGCCTTGGTGGCGCAATAGACGCCGACCAGCGCCTCGCCGCGCCGCCCGGCCTGGCTCGCCATGTTGATGATCCTGCCGCCCTTGCCCCGCGCGATCATCGAGCGGCTTGCTGCCTGCAGCATGAACAGCGTGCCGGCGACGTTGACGGAAAACAGTTTGTCGTAGCTTGCCTTGGTGATCTCGACGATCGGCGCCAGATCGAACAGGGCGGCATTGTTGATCAGGATGTCGAGGCCACCGGTCGTCGTCTCTACGGTTTTCACCGCCGCCTCGATGGAGGCGAGGTCGGTGACGTCGAGTTTGACGGCATAGGCCTTGCCGCCGATCTCGGCGGCTGTCTTCTGTGCAGCCTCGAGATTGATGTCGGCAATGGCAACGGTGGCGCCTTCGCCGGCATAGGCTTCGGCGAAGGCTCTGCCGATGCCACGGGCCGAACCCGTGATCAGCGCGGATTTGCCGGCCAGGCGCATGCTCACATCGCCTTCCCGTCGGCGCCGAAGCGATGCAGCTTGGCCTTGTCGGGCGTCAGGTAGATGGTGTCGCCGTGATGGACGGCGAGTTCGCCGTCGGCGCGCACCGTCAGCGGACCGACGCCGTCGGCCTGGACATGCAGGAAGGTGTCGGAGCCGAGATGCTCGGCAACGCCGACTATGGCTTTCCATTCGCCCGCCGTGGTCGAGATCTCCATGTGCTCGGGACGGATGCCGATGGTCCTGGCGCTGTATTTGGCCGCTGGCGCCCCTTCGATCAGGTTCATCTTCGGCGAGCCGATGAAGCCCGCGACGAACAGGTTGCGCGGCGTCTTGTAGAGCTCCATCGGCGAGCCGACCTGCTCGATGTTGCCGGCGTTCAGCACGACGATCTTGTCGGCCATGGTCATGGCTTCGACCTGGTCGTGGGTGACGTAGATCATCGTCGTCTTGAGCTGATGATGCAGCTCGCTGATCTCCAGCCGCATCGTGCCGCGGAGCGCGGCATCGAGGTTGGACAGCGGTTCGTCGAACAGGAAGGCCGAGGGCTGGCGCACGATGGCACGGCCGATGGCGACGCGCTGGCGCTGGCCGCCAGAGAGCTGGCCGGGCCGGCGTTCGAGATAGTTGGTGAGGTTCAGGACGCGCGCCGCATCCTTTACCTTCTTGTCGATGGTCGCCTGGTCTTCGCCCGCCATCTTCAGCGGGAAGGCGATGTTCTTGGCCACCGTCATGTGCGGATAGAGCGCGTAGGACTGGAACACCATGGCCAGCTTGCGCTTGGCCGGCGCTTCACCGGTGACATCGCGGCCATCGATGTTGATGGTGCCGCCGCTGGTGTCCTCCAGCCCGGCGATCAGGCGCAGCAGCGTGGACTTGCCGCAACCCGACGGGCCGACGAAGACGACGAACTCGCCATTTTCGATCACCAGGTCGAGGCCGGGGATGATGATCGTCGATCCAAAATGCTTGGAGACGTTCTTGAGCGTGATGTTTCCCATGGTTTCCTCCCCGAGGGCTTATTTCTGCCGGATTGCGTCAGGCAATTTCTGTTACTTCACCGCACCAAATGTCAGGCCGCGCACCAGCTGCTTCTGACTGAACCAGCCCATGATCAGGATTGGGGCGATGGCCAGCGTCGAGGCGGCCGAAAGCTTGGCCCAGAACAGGCCTTGCGGGCTGGAGAACGAACTGATGAAGGCGGTCAGGGGTGCGGCGTCCGTGGTGGTCAGCCGGATCGTCCAGAACGCCTCGTTCCAGGCCAGGATGATGTTCAACAGCATGGTCGAGGCGATACCCGGCACCGCCATCGGCGTCAGCACATAGACGATCTCGTTCCACAGCGAAGCGCCGTCCATGCGCGCCGCTTCCAGGATCTCGCCCGGGATTTCGCGGAAGTAGGTGTAGAGCATCCACACCACGATCGGCAGGTTGATCAGCATCAGCATGACCATCAGGCCGACGCGGCTATCGAGCAGCCCGAAGTTGCGGAAGATCAGGTAGATCGGGAACAGCACGGCGACCGCCGGCATCATCTTGGTGGACAGCATCCACATCAGGATGTCCTTGGTCCGCTTGGTCGGCGAGAAAGCCATCGACCATGCCGCCGGAATGGCGACCAGCAGGGCCAGGATGGTCGAGCCGACCGAGAGCAGCACCGAGTTGAAGAAGAACTTGAAGTAGCCGCTCTGCGCCTGAACCTCGGTGTAACTCTCGAACGTTCCCGACGGGATCAGGTTGAAGCCCTGGATCGCTTCCTGCTCCGACTTGAACGAGGTGATGATCGTATAGAGGATCGGGAAGAAGATCAGCAGCGCGACGATCCAGGCGGCAACGGTCGCGATTGTCTTGTGCTGGGTGGTGACTGCACGTGCCATCTCAATCTCCCTTACTTGTCCAGGTTCTTGCCGACGGCGCGCATGGCGAAGAAGGCAACGATATTGGCGAGAATGACAGCGATGATGCCGCCGGCGGATGCCTGGCCGATTTTGAACTCCAGCAAGGCCTTCTGGTAGACCAGGAAGGGCAGGTTGGTGGAGGCGTATCCAGGGCCACCATTGGTGGTGACGAGGATCTCGGCATAGACCGACAAAAGGAAGATCGTCTGGATCAGGATGACGACGGTGATGGCGCGCGACATGTGCGGTAGCGTCAGGTAGATGAAGCGGCTGATGAAGCCGGCGCCGTCCATCTCGGCGGCCTCTTTCTGCTCACCGTCGAGCGACTGCAGCGCGGTCAACAGGATGAGCGTCGCGAAGGGCAGCCATTGCCAGGCGACGATGATGATGATCGCTGTCATCGGATGCTGCCCGAACCAGTCGATCGGCTGGGCGCCGAAGAAGCGCGCTATGTCGGCAAAAATCCCGTATTGCGGGTGCATGATCATGTTCTTCCAGACCAATGCGGCCACCGGCGGCATGACGAAGAACGGCGAGATGACGAGGATGCGGACAATGCCTTGTCCCCACATCGGCTGATCGATCAAAAGCGCCAGCAGGATGCCGCCGATCACCGTGATCAACAGCACGCTGATCACCAGCGTAAGCGTGTTGAGGATCGATTGCAGGAATGCCGGGTTGGAATAGAACAGCGCGTAGTTCGAGAAGCCGACGAACCCGTCGCGGATCGGGTTGAGCGGGTTGTACTGCTGGAAGGAAAACCACAGCGTGAGCGCCAGTGGAACAACCATCCAGACCAGCAGGAGCACGACAGATGGCGCCATCATGAAACGGGCAAGCGAACGGGTCTGCTGAGTAGCCATGACGGTCACCCTTCAATGGTCAGACTGAATTTTCAAAAGGCGTTAAAGGCGGCCGCCCGAACTGGGACTCGGGCGGCCGTTGCCGGTCAAGGAGGCGACCGGCATTCGGCACCGGGAGGAGCCTACTTGATATACCCGCCTTCGGTCATTGCCGCGGTGGCAGCGTCCTGGGCCTGCTTCAAGGCATCGTCGACGCTCGACTGGCCGGCAAGAGCCGCCGAGAAGAGCTGGCCGACAGTGGTGCCAAGTCCCTGGAATTCAGGGATGGCGACAAACTGCACGCCGACATAGGGCACCGGCTTGACGGTCGGATGCGTCGGATCGGCGGCATTGATCGAGTCCAGCGTCATCTTGGCGAACGGAGCCGCCTTCTGGTAGTCGGCATTGGCGTAGAGCGAGGAGCGCGTGCCGGGAGGAGCATTGGCCCAGCCTTCCTTCGAGGCGACCAGTTCGGCATAGTGCTTGCTGGTTGCCCAGGAGACGAACTTCTCGGCCGCATCTGCCTTCTGCGTGCCGGCCGGAATGGCCAGCGACCAGGCCCACAGCCAGTTGCCGCGCTTGCCCAGGCCATTGTCGGGCGCCAGCGCATAACCGACCTTGTCGGCGACGGTCGAGTTCTTCGGGTCCGATACGAAGGATGCGGCGACGGTGGCGTCGATCCACATGCCGCACTTGCCCTGCTGGAACAGCGCCAGGTTTTCATTGAAGCCGTTGGACGATGCGCCCTCAGGACCGTCGGCCTTCATCAGGTCGACATAGAACTGAAGGGTGTTCTTCCATTCGGGCTGGTCGAACTGCGGCTTCCAGTTCTCGTCGAACCAGCGTGCGCCAAAGGAGTTCGACATGGCGGTCAGGAAAGCCATGTTCTCGCCCCAGCCGGCCTTGCCGCGCAGGCAGACGCCGTTCACGCCATTGGCGCGGTCGGTCATCTTGTCGGCGGCCTGCTTGATGAAGTCCCAGGTCGGCGCGTCGGGCATCTTCAGCCCGGCCTTGTCCATCAGGTCCTTGCGGTACATGACGAAGGAGCTCTCGCCGTAGAAAGGCGCTGCATAGAGCTTGCCGTCAACCGAAAGACCGCCTGATATGGCCGGGATGATGTCCTTGGCGTCATAGTCGTCGCCGAGCTTGTCGAGCGGCAGAAGCCAGCTCTGCTTGGCCCAGATCGGAACTTCATAGGTGCCGATCGTCATCACGTCATACTGGCCGCCCTTGGTGGCGATGTCGGTGGTGACACGCTCGCGCAGCACATTTTCTTCGAGCGTGACCCAGTTGAGCTGGATGTCGGGGTTAGCCTTGGTGAAGTCTTCCGTCAGCTTTTGCATGCGGACCATATCGCCATTGTTGACGGTGGCGATGGTGATGGATTCGGCATGTGCGGCGAAGGCAAGAGCGCTGGCCGACAACAAGCCCAGGGTGAGCGTGCGAAGTTTCATCAAATTCCTCCCATGAACCAAGATGAGCATTTGCCTTGGCTTTGAGCAATTACTCACTTGGCGTTAATTATGTCAAGCCGGATTCGATGCTGCAGCGCAGCACCCGGCGGTGTCGACGGACCATGTGTGCGTGGAAATTGCCAAGCCGACTTCGCCGGTCCCGGCCATTCAGGCGACAGGGCAGGATTGGCTTGCCGGAGGACTTGCCTGTCAGCAGGCGATTTCGGCCAGCAGCCAGTCGCGGAAGGCACGGATCTTCGGCACGTTGCGGCGCGCTTGGGGATAGACCAGCCAATAGGCGTGGCCATCGTCGCCCACCAGGTCGAAAGGCTGGATCAGGCGGCCGTCGGCGAGTTCCGCCTTGAACAGCGCCCGGGTCAGGATCGCCACGCCATGGCCGGCGATGGCCGCATTGGCCTCATAGGCCTGCGCGCCCATGCTGCTGCCGGGCCGTTTGGCAAGGTCGTGCGAGTTCACGCCGGCAGCCGAAAACCACTCGGTCCACCAGATGTCGCCGGGATCGAGGATCGGCAGCCGCAACAGGTCGGCCGGCTCTTTGACACCGCCGATGCTCGCCGCCAGTTTCGGGCTCAGCATCGGCGTGAAATCGGCATCGAGCAGCTTGTAGGCTTCCAGGCCCGGCCATTTGCCGCCGCCCGAACGGATGGCGAGATCGACATCCTCGCGGGCGAAGTCGGTCAGGCGACTTGACGTCTCGAGCCGAACGGCAAGGGAGGGATGAGCGATCTGGAACGAGCCCAGATGGTGCGCCAGCCAGTTCGAGGCAAAGGTCAGCACCGTGGTGACGCACAGCAGCCCGTCGGCGCCGCCACGCGCCGCTGCGTAGGCCTGGCCAAGAAGGGCAAAGGCTTCGCTGACACCCGGGGCAAGGCGCTGTCCGGCTTCGGTCAGCACAATCTGCCTCGGCCGCCGCAGGAACAGCGGTGTGCCGACGCGCTCCTCCAGCACCTTGATCTGATAGCTGACCGCCGCCTGCGTCATGGCGAGCTCCTCGGCGGCCTTGGTGAAGGAAAGATGCCGCGCCACCGCGTCGAACACCCTGATCGCTTGCAGCGGTGGGAGTTGGGAGAGCTGTCGCGAGCTGAGGTCAGGCATAAAACCTCCTTATGGGCCATAACAGATGTTCGATTGGCAAAGCCGGCCGGCAAGACCGACATTCAGGGTCAACCATTCATTCGGGTTCAGGATAGCGAAGGTTGACGATCATGACCATGGCGCAGCAAAAGTGCACTCCCGCTCCGGATCATCGCTGGATTTCGTGGCTCACGGACGGATTGGGCTGGTTCGCAATCAGAAAACGGACGCATCTCGACATCAGGGACCTGTCGCCGCATCTGCAGCGCGACGTCGGCTTCCTCGACGGCAACGATCCTTTCGGGCGGGGCAAATAGCCCGGCTGGCTTTATCCGAAATCATTCGCGCCAGCGTCTGCGATCGACGGCAGCCCGGTCAGACGCTGGCCAGCAGGGCAGCCGCCGTCCGCTCGTCGGTGATGAGGCCATTGATCAGCCGCCGGTTGGCCGCCGCCAGGATACCCGGCAGTTTGCGTTCGCCCATCGCCAGTGCAATCACCAGTGATTTTTCGCGCGATGGCAGCGAAGCCGACGACACCCGGTCGTTGGTGATGCCCTCGATCATGCGGCCTTCGCGATCGTATACCCAGCCGACGATCTCGGCGATGCCGCCGGCCTTCTGCAGCGCCTTCAATTCGCTCTCCGAAATGAAGCCGTCCTCATAGAGCGGCGCCTTGGGGCCGAGATCGCCAATGCCGATGAAAGTGACGTCGGCCTCGGCGGCCAGCGCCAGGGTCGGCTGGATCATCGGCTGGTTGAGCAGCATCTCGCGCTCCTCCGGCGAAGAGGCGATGACCGGCAGCGGCATCGGGAAGGATCGCGCCTTGACCCTGTCGGCCATGGTGAAGATGACGTTGTAGAAGGCGGCCGAGCCGTCCGGCGAGATGTTGCCGGTCAGGGACACGACCTTGTGCTGCGGGCATTCCATCGGCGGCAGCTGTTCGATCGCCGCCTTCAGCGTGCGGCCGGTGCCGATCGCCATGACGATCGGTGTCGGCGAGCGCAGCCGCCGCTCGATCTCGGCCGCGGCCGCCTCGGCGATGCCGATGGTGGTGGAAGATGAATTGGGATCGCTCGGCACCACCTCGACCAGGTCGAACGCGAAGCGCGATCTCAACCGCGCCGCCAGATCGAGGCAGTTGGCGATCGGATGGTCGACACGGACCTTGATCAAGCCTTCCGACACCGCCAGCGACACCAGCCGCTGCGCCGTCTGCCGCGAAATGCCGAGCGTGGTGGCGATCTGGTCCTGCGTGTTGCCGGCAACATAATAAAGCCAGCCGGCGCGTGCCGCGTCGTCCAGCCTGTTGCTGCCGCCATCCTGCCGGGTATTCACGTCGTGCCTCCCGAAACCGCCGGTCATGAGCGCGGTCCGCTTCTACTCTTGCAGGGAACGGCCCGCTGCGCAATTGTCAATCTCAAGGGCAATTGCTTGCAACCCTCGGCGCACACGGCGCGCAAATTTCCTCCTCCGGTGACGATTGCGCCGGAGAAGGACCATCGGGTTCAGTTCCGACAGCCGGCACGTTCTGCGATCGGGAAGGTTTATCTCCCCGCGTAAACCCTTTATGGGATCGCAGAAAGGAGCCTTGCATGACGCCGAAAGCGGTTTTCTGGGATATGGACGGCACGCTTGTCGACAGCGAACCGCTGCACGAGGCTGCTTTGGTGGCGGCGATGCGCAATGTCGGTCTCGTCCCGCCGGCCGACCTGCATGAGCGCGTGCTCGGCGTCGCCGCCTGGCCGGTCTATGAGATGATGCGCGACGAGTTCGGCCTGGACCTGCCCTTCGACGACTGGATCATCCGCAAATACGAGCACTATCTGCCGCTGGTCGAGCGCTTGCAGCCGCGCCCCGGTGCGATCGAGATCTTCAACGACTTGCGGGCAAGGGGCGTGGCGCAAGCCGTGGTGTCGAATTCGGACCGCATGATCGTCGACGCCAACCTTCGGATGGTCGGGCTGACCTATCCCGGCATGAAGACGATCAGCCGCAACGATGTGCGCGAGGGCAAGCCGCACGCCGAACCCTTCCTGCGCGCCGCGTATCTCGCTGGCGTCGCTCCCGCGCAGGCGATAGCGATCGACGACAGCTGGCCGGGCGCCATGGCGGGGCTGGCGGCAGGCATGACGACGATCTTCTGGCCGGAAAAGCCGATGGAAGGCCCGCCCGGTGCTATCGTCATCAACAGCGCCGAGGAATTGCGCACCGAACTCGGGCTTTAGCCTTCAGAGGCTCAGTTGCGGTAGACCGGTTCCTGCTCGTCGAGGATCGCCTTCAACTCGCTGAGATGGCGTTCGGCCTGGCCGGGATAGTCGTCCATCTCGCTTGCAGTCTTCTCGGCGATCGCGTCGGACAGCGTGCGCAGCGGGCGGCCGGTCCACAGCGCCTTGATGTAGGTCTCGGCGGCGCGCTCGAAATAGAACATGCGGTTGAAGGCATCGGCGACCGTGTCACCGATGACCAGCACGCCGTGGTTGCCCATCACCATCACCTTGACCTTGGGATCGACGAGGAGCTGCGAGCAGCGTTCGCCCTCTTCCTCGAAGGCGAGCCCGCCATAATGGGCATCGACGACATGGCGGTTGAAGAACATCGCCGAGTTCTGGTCGATCGGCGGCAGGCGAGAGTCGAAGAGCGATGCCAGCACCGTGGCGTGGATGGAATGCACATGCATGACGCAGCGCGCGTGGCGGACATTGCGATGGATCGCGCCATGCAGCCCCCACGCCGTCGGGTCGGGCGCGTTCGGCCCCGAGAGCGTGTCGGGATCGTTGGCGTCGATCAGCAGCAGGTCGCTCGCCTTGATGCGCGAGAAATGCACCTGGTTGGGGTTCATCAGGAACTGCGTGCCGTCGTCATTGACCGCCAGCGAGAAATGATTGGCCACCGCCTCGTGCATGTTGAGCCGCGCCGTCCAGCGAAAGGCGCAGGCGAGATCGACGCGCTCCTCGTAGAAGGGCAGGTTGGTCAGCGTTTCCTTTTGCAGGCGGGCTATGCTCATCGAGGACACTCCGTGAAAGAGGCGAGAATGCCGCGACCAGCCGAGGCTCGCAACCGCTTTCGCTTGGTGCAGGGACCGACGCCGATGTCCTTGCCTATGCCGCCGTGCTGGCGGCGGCGACGGCCCGCAGGCCGCCATGCTCGACGATGAAGTCGATGACCTCCCGCAGCCCTTTGCCGCGCGACAGGTCGGTGAAGCCGAACGGCCTCTTGCCGCGCATGCGGACGGCGTCGCTCTCCATCACATCGAGATTGACGTTCACATAGGGCGCCAGATCGCTCTTGTTGATGACCAGGAAATCGGAGCGGGTGATCGCCGGCCCGCCCTTGCGCGGGATCTCCTCGCCCTGGCAGACCGAGATGACGTAGAGCGTCAGGTCGGCAAGATCGGGCGAGAAGGTGGCGGCGAGGTTGTCGCCGCCGGATTCGATGAAGACGATGTCGAGATCGGGGAATTTCTTGTTCATCTCGGCGATCGCCTGCAGGTTGATCGAGGCATCCTCGCGGATCGCGGTGTGCGGGCAGCCGCCGGTCTCGACCCCCATGATGCGATCCTCGGGCAGCGCCTGCAGCCGGGCCAGCATCATGGCGTCTTCCTTGGTGTAGATGTCGTTGGTCACCACGGCGATCGAGAATTCGTCGCGCAGCGCCTTGCACAGCTTTTCGGTCAGCGTCGTCTTGCCCGAACCGACCGGACCGCCAATGCCGACGCGCAGCGGGCCATTTTTCTGTGTCATGCGGGAAACTCCGTGATGGCGAGGATGGCAAAGCCGAGCCCGATCAACAGGCACAGCGGCGAGTAATAGCGCAGGTCGAGCCGCGCGAAAGGCTGCTCCGGCGCCAGCCGCCGCCACCATGGCGTGAAGCCGGCAATGCCGCGCCCCAGGAACACCAGCCCGATGAGCAGCGAGGTGGCCGCGAGGCCCTCCCTGGGGAAGGGCGAGGCAAAGACCCCTTCAAGCGCCATCGGCCACAGTGTCGCCAGGGCAAGGCACGCAGCAACGGCGAAACTGGCGAAAGGCGTCGGCATCTCATCGACGCCGCGAAAGCCGACGACGGCATGGGCGCAAGAGGCCGCATCCTGGCCCGGCCAGATGCCGCCAATGCCCCAATAGACATGCAGCGCCGTGATCAGCAGCAGGACAAGGGATAGCGCGAAGGCGAGAAAAATCATGAACGGAACAACCGCGAATACTGGGTTTCGTGCTTCATAGCCATGATTTCGGAGACAAGGGCGCAGCCGCCGAGATGGTCCAATGTCGAGCGCGCGGCGCGGCCGGCTGTCGACAACGCCAGCGGCTCGAAGCCGGCAAGCAGCGCGGTGGCCTTGCTCTGACCAACGATGCCGAGCCGGATCGCGGCCTGGACGAGGTTGGAGAAGAAGGCCTGCAGGAAGGCGGACAGCGCATCCTGAAGCGCAATTGAATGGCCGCCTGCGATGGCGCCGACAGCGACGCAATAGGCGCATTCGGCCGGCAGGCGCTCCAGCACGGGGCTGGGCCAGGCTGTCGCCGCTTTGAGAAAGGCGGCGCCTTGCAGCATGGCCTCGGTGTGGCGTTCACGCGAACCGGCAAGCGCCTCGGCAAGTGTCGCTATTTCGTCGAGATCACCGTCGTTGCGCGCGCGGCGCCAGCTCTCGGCGAACAGCACGGCGTCGTTCCAGCCCGAACCCATCTCGACCAGCGTTTCCAGCCACCCGGCGAGGGTTTTCGCGTCGGCAACCAGCCCGTCATGCAGCGCGCGTTCGAGACCGTGGCTGTAGGAAAAGCCGCCGACCGGAAAGGCCGGCGACAGCCACGCCATCAGCCGCAGCAGCGCGATGTTGGACGGCTGGTCACTCATGATCGTGGCGGCGGCCAGCGTGACTGTGCGAATGCGAATGGGATTCGCTGTGCGAGTGGGAATGCGCTTCACCATGGCTGTGCGCGTCGGCCTCGGCGTGCGCATGGCCATGGTCATGGCCGTGCCCACCGTGGCCGGAATAGGCGCCGCGCACCGGCTTGAACGGCTCGGAGACGTCGGTCACCGTCGCGCCCAGCCCCTCCAGCATCGCCTTGATGACATGGTCGCGTAGGATGAGGATGCGCCCGGCCTCGATGCTCGCAGCGAGATGGCGGTTGCCGATATGCCAGGCGAGCTCGGCCAGATGCACGCCGTCGCGAGCGCGGATGTCGTAGACATCTTCCGGTGCCGCGATGATCTCGATGTGGCGGCCATCCTCCAGCACCAGCCGGTCGCCATCGTTCAGGGCGACGGGCTCTGGCAGGTCGACCAGCACCTTGCTGCCGTCGGCAAGTTCGATCGCCCTGCGGCGCAGATGCCGTTCGTCATGGGCGAGAATGGCGCGGCCGGAGGGTGCCGTGGTCCCGCCATTGCCGGCGGTCAACACCGAGATGGCGCGGGGAAATTTGGTGAAGTCGGTGCGGATGTCGAGCTTCATTTCATGGATCCCCCATTGGCCTGCGCCCTTGCACGGGCGGGCCGCGCCAGCACGCGGTCGAAATAGGCGTTGACGCGCTCGGACTCGATCGGAAACCGCCCGGCGCGGGCCCAGCCGCCCATATCGCCGAGCAACACGTCGACGGCCGAAAACCGGTCGCCCAGTGCGAAGGGCTTGTCGCCCAGCCGCCGGTCCAGCGCCTTGAGCTCGAACGCGAAGTCGTAGGCCGCCGCGGGGCCGACATCGACCCGCACCTCCTTCGGCAGCAGGAAGCGATGGCGCAGCTTGTTCCAAAGCGGTGCTTCAAACTCGCTCTGGGCAAAATGCATCCAGGAATCCATCTCTGCACGCCCGGCAACGCCCGGACTGGCGCCCATGCCCTTGTCGGCGTGCTTGTCGGCGAGATAGACGCAGATCGCCGCCGAATCCGTCACCGTCAGCTCGCCGTCGATCAGGATCGGCACCTTGCCCGAAGGGTTCAGCGCATAGGCTTCCGGTGAGCGCAGCTTGACCTCGACGAATTCATAGGGCTGCCCGAGCTCCTCGAGCATCCAGAGAACGCGGCTGACCCGGGATCCACGCGATCCGACGGCCTTGTACATGCGCAAACCTGCCTTTCCCTGGAAGCCTAGACCATCCCTCACTTCATCCCAATGGGCGCCAGTCAAAGTGCTACAGCGTCCTTTGCGCGTCGGAAAGACGCGCGGCGCTGTAGTCAAACGATCGTGTCGAAGAGCCGCAGGATGAATGATATCTGATAGACGAGCGCGGCCGCGACAAAGGCGATGTGGAAACGGCGGTCTTGCACCAGGATCGCGGCGATGCACAGCGCGACGAAGACCGGCGTGCGGAACAGATATTCGTTGCCGAAGCGGGCAAAATGCTCCGGTCCCTTCAGCAGCGTGTCGACCACGTCGAGCAGATAGGTCGCGGCCAGCAGGCCGAAGAACCAGGCCCGGCGCGAATAGAAGAAATCCTCGTAGCTGGTGTAGTCCAGCATCGAATCCGGAAACAGAAGCGCGCAGAGCAGGAACAGCGTGATCGCATAGAAGATGATGAACAGGTACTTGCCGAAGGTCCACGTCTCGATGGTGTAGAGGCCGAACTCCCACCACCAGAAATGCACCAGCATCAGAAGCACCGAGGCGACCCAGGCCAGGTGCACGGGATAGAGCCGGTACTGGCCGGGATGCTGGACGATGCGTGCCACCCCCGACAGCAGGCGGGCGACGCCAAGCCCGATCACCATGCCCCATGACGATGCGGATATGCGGGAAGATGTCGTGGGCGGAAGCGATTTCGGTGGCCATGGGTCGACTCTATGCATTCCAGCAGTTGCGGCCTCAATCGTACCAGAGCCACAGCTTCCTGTAGTCGGACGGAACCTCGATCTTCTCCGCAGGCAGATGGTCGACATCTCCCTCCCAGGTCTCGTCCGGCTCAAAGCCAGGCGGCAGCCAACCAAGCGCTTCATCTTCGCTGGCGCGAGTTACTACGACGACCTTGTCCGAGAACGGCCATTCCCCGTTATCGCATTGGGTAATCGCTATCCTGATGTCGTGAACCTCGGGTCGGTCGCGTATCGACTTGAACGTCGCCAGGACCGTGTCGTTGTCGGGAGCAACGTGGCTATTGCACAGTAGACCCGCTTCCCCTTCGGCTCCGTCAAAATACTGCTCCAGCGTAATCAGCGGCATGACGCGTGGAGCAGCGCCACCGTTATAGGCTTCCAACGGACCCATCCTTGAAATCAGGGCTGCCTTCTTTTGCTCGTCCATGGCGGGTCCAGATTCGTTGCAGACCATGACCCTAAAACAGAAAATACCGCTGCGCCATCGGCAGCACGGTCGCCGGCTCGCAGGTCAGCAGCTCGCCGTCGGCGCGGACCTCATAGGTTTCGGGATCGACCTCGATGTGCGGCATGGCGTCGTTGAGCACCATCGAGTGTTTGCCGATGCCGCCACGGGTGTTCTCGACAGCGGCGAACTGCTTGTCGACACCGAGCCTGCCATGCAGCCCCGACTCGAGCGCCGCCTTGGAGACGAAGGTCACCGACGAGTTGGTCCTGGCCTTGCCATAGGCGCCGAACATCGGCCGGTAGTGCATCGGCTGCGGTGTCGGGATCGAGGCGTTGGGATCGCCCATTGGGGCAGCAGTGATCATGCCGCCGATCAGCACCATGTCCGGCTTGACGCCGAAGAAGGCCGGGTTCCACAGCACCAGGTCGGCGCGCTTGCCGACCGCGATCGAGCCGATATCCCTGGACAGCCCATGCGCGATGGCCGGGTTGATGGTGTATTTGGCGATGTAGCGGCGAACGCGGAAATTGTCGTTGTTGCCGGTCTCCTGCGGCAGCGCGCCGCGCTGGCGCTTCATCTTGTCGGCGGTCTGCCAGGTGCGGATCGCCACCTCGCCGACGCGCCCCATGGCCTGGCTGTCCGACGAGATGATCGAGAACGCGCCGATGTCGTGCAGAATGTCTTCCGCCGCGATGGTCTCCTTGCGGATGCGGCTTTCGGCGAAGGCGATGTCCTCGGGGATCGATGGCGACAGATGATGGCAGACCATCAGCATGTCGAGATGCTCGGAGAGCGTATTGACCGTGTAGGGCCGGGTCGGATTGGTCGAGGACGGAATGACGTTGGGCAGCCCGCAGACCTTGATGATGTCAGGCGCATGGCCACCGCCGGCGCCTTCGGTGTGGAAAGCATGGATGGTCCGGCCCTTGATCGCCGCCACCGTGTTCTCGACGAAGCCGGACTCGTTCAGCGTGTCGGTATGGATCATCACCTGCACGTCGTAATCGTCGGCAACCGACAGGCAGCAGTCGATGGCCGCCGGCGTCGTGCCCCAGTCCTCGTGCAGCTTCAGCGAACAGGCGCCGCCGAGCACCATTTCCTCGAGTGCCGCAGGCAGCGAAGCGTTGCCCTTGCCTGACAGGCCGATGTTCATCGGGAAGGCATCGAAGGACTGGATCATGCGGGCCATGTGCCATGGCCCCGGCGTGCAGGTGGTGGCCAGTGTGCCGTGGGCCGGGCCGGTGCCGCCGCCAAGCATGGTGGTGATGCCGCTCATCAGCGCTTCCTCGATCTGCTGCGGGCAGATGAAATGGATATGCGCGTCGAAGCCGCCGGCGGTCAGGATCTTGCCCTCGCCAGCAATGATCTCGGTGCCCGGGCCGATGATGATGGTGACGCCATGCTGCATGTCCGGATTGCCAGCCTTGCCGATTGCCGCGATGCGGCCGTCGCGCAGACCGATATCGGCCTTGAAGATGCCGGCGCTGGCATCCACCACCAGCGCATTGGTGATGACGGTGTCGACCGCGCCTTGCGCGCGTGACACCTGGCTCTGGCCCATGCCGTCGCGGATCACCTTGCCGCCGCCGAATTTCACCTCCTCGCCATGGGTGGTGAGATCTTTCTCGACCTCGATGAACAGCTCGGTGTCGGCAAGCCGAACGCGGTCGCCGACGGTCGGGCCATACATCTGCGCATAGGCGGCGCGGGTAATTCTGGCCATCAGCGATTGCTCCCGAATTGTGATTTGCCGAATTGTGATTTGATCGCCGCCCGGCTGCACATTGCCGCCACCCAATGGTCACGCAATGACCCGCTCACCGACACCTTCTGATCCGATTTGAGGATTGAGGTTAGGGCGTCACCCCAAACCGACCGTTTCCCAAATCGATGGAAGGAAAATCCATGCGCAAGACGATATTGATTGCAGCCGCCGCCACGCTGATGCTGGCGGGCGCCGCCAGTGCCCAGCAGCAACCCGCGCAACAGCCCGCTCCGGCGCCGACCACGCCTGCTCCGGCCACGCCCAAGGCTCAGCCTGCCGTTCCGACGATCCAGAGCGTCAACATCGTCGACATCACGGAGCTGCCGAAGGACACCCAGACGCAGGTCAACCAGGTGATCGCCCAGCGTGGCGACGCCGGCCTGCAGAAATTGCGCAGCTCGATCGACGCCACGCCAAAGGTGAAGTCCGCGCTCGAAGCCAAGGGGCTCAGCTCGGCACAGGTCGTGGCCGCCAGCATGCAGCCCAATGGCGCGCTGACCCTGATCACCAAGAAGGCGAGCTGACAACGAAGCACGGCGGGCCGACGTCCGGCCCGCCGGCTGCAGAGGGAAAGGAACCTTGGCAGGGCTGGATTCGTTTCGCCTTTTGAGTATCGAAACAAATCTCGAAAGCGAGCAATGACCATCACCACCCTGCCCGACGCCCGATGGTTGCATGCCATTGCAGCGGCTGCGTTTCTGTCGGCGAGCCTCCCCCACGCCGCGTTGAATGCGCAAGGCCTTGAAAGCCCGGAGACCGTCAAGCGTATCGTCGGCTCGGAGGTCAAGCAGGAAGAGGCCAATGCCACCGCCGAAGCCGGCAACGTCAACACGGCGATCGACCGGACGCGCGAAAACATCGGCACGGTGCGAAAGACGTCCAAGCTCGACAACGTCGAGATCGTGCTCCTCACCGACGCGGCGCGCAGCGAAGGCGGCCCGCCGCCGGTGATCGAGAGCAAACTCAAACAGCATCGGGACGACATTGCGGAATTGCGCAAGGAGATCGAAGCCAACGCGCTGCTGTTCAACGCCATCGAGTCGCGGCGCGTCCTTGCACAGGACGTCCTCGCCGTCGAATTCGACGATCCTGGAAAGATCGTCATCTACGCTGTGGCCAAGCCGTCGGACTGAGTCGAAAGCGCCAGTCATTCTTGGGCGACATGCATGAGACGCCATCGATCTCACAGCCTGCCCATCACCTTCTGCTGAAATCCGTAGACCTCGCGCTTGCCGCCGAGCGGCACCAGCGTCACGTCGCGCTCCTGGCCAGGCTCGAAGCGCATGGCCGTGCCGGCGGCGATGTCGAGGCGCATGCCGCGCGCACGCTCGCGCTCGAACCTCAGCCCCTCATTGGTCTCGAAGAAATGATAGTGGCTGCCGACCTGGATCGGCCGGTCGCCGCTGTTGGCCACTTTCAGGGTGACGGTCGGCAAGCCCTTGTTCAGTTCGATGTCGCCGTCCTTGGGGATGATTTCGCCGGGGATCATCGTGCCTCACAACACGCCGAAGACGAGGCCGGTACCGACCGCCGCGCAGCCCGCACCGGCGGCGCGGGCCAGGCCACGGAACCTGATGCCAAGCCCGAGCCCGGCAGCGATGCCTGTGGCATGCAGCAGAGCCGTGGCGAGGGCAAAGCCGGCCATATATTCCAGCCCGCCGGCATTTTCCGGCACCTCGGTCCCATGCGCGTGGCCGTGGAACAGCGCGAACAGGCCAATGATGGCGACGCCGGCCGAGACCGGCAGATCGACTGCCAGCGCCACCAGCAGCCCGAGCGCCACGACGGACGCCAATATGCCGGGTTCGACGAACGGCAGCGGCATATGCAGCATGCCGAGCCCGCCGCCGACCAGCATCACGCCGACAAAAGCCGCCGGCCAGGCCCAGATTGCCTTGCCGCCCTTGAGCGCCGCCCACAGGCCGACCGCGATCATCACCGTCATGTGATCGAGGCCGGAGAGCGGGTGCATGAAGCCGGCCATAAAGGAGGAGGTCGTGCCGATGCCGACATGGGCATAGGCCGGCATGACTGCTGCCAGCAGCAGGATCGCCGACAGGCACAGGCGTTTGGCGGACATCATTCTATTTGCCTTTCGTTTGCGGGGTGGTGGTGTCACGCCGCCTTGCGGGGCCCGCACCCTTCAGCTTTGAGAACGCGCCTGGTCGAGGCGGGATATTTCTTCAGCATCGCCGGCGGGCGGATCGGCCGCGCCGAAAAATTGCCGCCGCAATTGGGGCAGGTGCCGCCCAAGATGTGTTCCACGCAGTCGGCGCAAAAGGTGCACTCGAAGGTGCAGATCAGCGCGTCCGCCGCCTCCGGCGGCAGGTCCTTGTCACAGCATTCGCAATTGGGACGCAGCTCAAGCATCTTCTTCTCTCCTCACCTGATGGGTTCGTGCACGGTCACCAGTTTGGTGCCGTCGGGGAATGTCGCCTCGACCTGCACGTCAGGGATCATCTCGGCGATGCCTTGCATCACCTGCGCGCGGGTGACGACGTAGGCGCCAGCCTCCATCAACTCGGCGACAGGGCGGCCGTCACGGGCGCCCTCGACGACGAAATCGGTGATCAGCGCGATCGCTTCCGGATGATTGAGCTTGACGCCGCGTTCGAGCCGCTTGCGCGCCACGATCGCCGCCATGGCGATCAGCAGCTTGTCCTTTTCCCTCGGTGTCAGGTTCATGCGCTTCCCTGGACTGGCATAGACGGACTTACAGTGACCATAATTTGGGCAACCCCGCCTTTCCGTTGAGCAATTCGACCAGCGGAACCAGCCGCTGGCGGAGCCGATAGCCGTCCCCGGCGTAGAGCCTCGCAAGAAGCTTGCCAGATTTCCTCACGCTCCAGGCACTGGCGCTGCCCTGGTCGCCGACGATCCCCAGAACCGGGTCGAGCAGGGCCTCGGCCCGCGGCGACACCAGCAGCAGCGTCGCCATCGCGACCGCGCCACCGGCAATCGCCGGGCGGTCGAGCGTGGCAGCAATATCGGGTCCGATGCGGAAATCCTCGGCATGAATGAGTTCGCCGTCCTGGCGGACACGCCAGCGGTCATGGAAATTGCCTTTCGTGACGTGTTCGCCCATGGCCAGGCGGCCAAAGACCGTGGCCTCCAGCACCAGCGCCTCGGCGCCGACGGCAAGGTCGACGTCGAGCGTGCGGGCAAACGCCGCCTGGTCGAAGACGATGGTTTCCTGCGGCAGCCAGGCGATGCGGCCGTTTTCACCGACCGATAGTTTCACCCGCACCTCGGCATGGTCGGATGCCGCCCGATAGACCTTCTCGCAGGCTTGGGTCGTGATCGACCCCGAGGCCGCGGCGCCGACCTCCACGTCCCAGGCGATACGGTCACCGCCGGTCATCCCGCCGGCGGTGTTGATCAGCACCGCTTCGAGCGGATCGGTCGAGACCGCCGGCATCCTTATCTTGGCGGCGCCGTCCTGATAGAGGCGCCGCAGCCGCGTGCGACCGTCGACGACGGCGCAGGAAAGCCGAGCCGCGCCCGCGGCGCGCTGCGTCGAAATCCTGCCATGTTCGGTCTTATCCATGCCAGCACGTTAAGCACTCCGGCGCCTTTGTCGATGCATGGCTTGATATAGCTTGTTGCTTGACAACGTTTCGGTTTCTATAGAGGGAACCACCTTGGTACGGTCATGCGGCGCTTGGCGGGGGTATAGAGCGAAGACGGCGGCTTGATACCGGGAGAAAAAGGGGCGCTGCTCAATTGGCGTCGGGAAACGCGACATAGTGGGGAAGAAACCGAATGGCCGACCAGCTGGCAACGGATATCATCGCGAAGATCAAGGCTCATGCCGAGCCCGGCGGCGAAGAAATCACGACCAACACTGAATTGACCTCGCTTGGTATCCATTCGCTCGAGCTGACGGAGATCATCTTCGATCTCGAGGAAGATTATGGCATCGAGATCGAGATGAACACGGTCGATGCCTGGAGCAATCTGAAGAATGTCGGCGACATGGTGGAAGCTGTTCGCGCGCTGATCGCGAAAAAAGCCTGACCTGAATGCGGCAGCGCGTTGTCATCACCGGCATGGGCGGTATTTGCGGGCTTGGCACCAACGCGCCCGCGATCTGGAATGAAATGCGCGCCGGCCGCTCGGCCATCGGCCAGATCAGCAGTCCGCAGTTGCATGATCTGAAGGTCAAGGTCGGTTGCGAAATCAAGACGCTTCCCGATCACGGCATCGACCGCAAGCAATTGGTGTCGATGGACCGTTTCAGCCTGCTGGCGGTGATCGCGGCCAGGGAGGCTATGCAGCAGGCCGGTCTGGCCTCGGACGACGCCAACACCTACCGGATGGGCACCGTCGTCGGCGTCGGTGTTTGCGGCTGGGAAGCGATAGAGGAAAACTACCGCGCCATCCTGATCGAGGGCAAGAACCGCGCCGGCATCTTCACCGTGCCGAAAGTGATGCCCAGTGCGGCCTCCGGCCAGGTCAGCATGAGTCTCGGCCTGCGCGGTCCGGTTTTCGGCGTCACCTCCGCTTGCTCGTCGTCCAACCATGCCATCGCCTCGGCCGTTGACCAGATCAGGCTCGGCCGCGCCGACGTGATGGTCGCCGGCGGCACCGATGCGCCGCTGGTCTGGGGCATCCTGAAGGGCTGGGAAGCATTGCGGGTGCTGGCGCCCGACACCTGCCGGCCATTCTCGGCCGATCGCCAGGGCCTGTCGCTCGGCGAGGGCGCCGGCATGGCGGTGCTGGAGAGCTACGAACATGCCATGGCGCGCGGCGCCACCATTCTTGCCGAAATTGCCGGCGCCGGCCTGTCCGCCGACGCGTCCGACATCGTCGCGCCAACCATCGAAGGACCGACGGCCGCCATGCGCGCCTGCCTGGCCGACGCCGGGTTCAATCCCGAGGATGTCGACTATCTCAATGCCCATGGCACCGGCACCAAGGCGAACGACCAGATCGAGACGGCGGCGATCAAGCGCGTCTTCGGCGACCACGCCTACAAACTGTCGGTGTCGTCGACCAAATCCATGCATGCCCACTGCCTTGGCGCATCGGGCGCGCTGGAGATGATCGCCTGCGTGATGGCGATCCGTGAAGGCATGGTGCCGCCAACGGCCAATTTTCGCGAAGCCGATCCCGATTGCGACCTCGATATCACACCGAACGTGGCGCGTGAACGCAAGGTGCGCACGGCGATCAGCAATGGCTTCGCGTTCGGCGGCACCAATGCGGTGCTGGCCTTCAAGGCCGTCTGATCTTAGCCGGTCTCGACCGGCCGCAGACGATCCCGGCCTGTCCGGGCGGTCCGTCTGCTTGATGCTGTGCTGTTGGAAGACCGCCTGGAAGAGGTTGGAGAGCGGTCATCGCACGAGACGCGTGCGTTCACTCCGGCCTGGTGGTCCAGGCGCCTATCTCCGATCGCCCCATCAACGTGCCGACGGCACCGATCTCCGACAGGATGCGGTCAGCGAGTGTAAGGGGCTCGACCTGCGAAGCTGCCGCGATTCCTAGCCGCTCCATGGTCGGCAATTGTGTCTCCACGAGATCGGTCACAAGGCGCACAACGTCAACTGCCCGTGGTCCTGACGAGATGACCGCCTCAAGCCTCAGGACAGGCGAGGGTAGACCAGCCTCTTCAAACAGAGAGGCAAGTCGGGCACCAAGGTGCGCCTGCGCTCCCGCCCCCTCGATTGTACGGCTGAGCCACCCGCATACCTTATCGTATGTCGGCGACGGGGGCGACGAACGAGCGCCATCCCAGTCAAGTTCGTGGAATACGACGACCCCACCAGGCCGCAAATGACGGACGATCCGTCGGAGCGACTGTGCCGGATCGGGTATGAATTGGAGGACGTAGCGACCAACGATCGCATCGAAGGGTTCGTCAAAATTCAGTTCAGCCGGATCGCTGTGTCTGAAGGAGATTGTGCCTGACCCGGCATTGCTGGCGCGCAGCTCCGCCCTTTCGACGGCTGCAAGGGCGAGGTCGGTACCCACAACCTCTCCAGTCGGCCCAACCAGTTCGCCGCAGAGAAACGCGACATCGCCGGCCCCGCTGCCGATATCGAGGATGCGCATGCCTTTGGTGATTCCGGCAGCTTCCAGAAAGCGACGCGTGATCGGGTCGATCAACCGTGCCTGGGTGCTGAGGCGGCGCAACTCCGCCTCTGCATGCCCCAGCGCGTAGTCGGTGTCGTTCATCGAGCCCCCCAACTGCCAAGATATAGCACGGATCGGGACGTTCGCTATGTCAAGCGCCCGTTGCCGACATCCTGATGACGGACGTGCTTCGGACACCGAAGGTAATGGCGCAGGGAAACTGTCGCCGCCATATTGATCAGAATCGGCGGTCCGCCTAAATCCTTGGCTGAACCCGCCAAAACCAGCGTCGCCCGGCGCCATCCCCGTTCAGGAGTTTTCCATGGCCGACCTGTCCGCCTTTCCGATAGCAACGCGCTGGCCAGCCAGGCATCCGGACCAGATCCAGCTCTATTCGGCCACGACGCCCAATGGGGTGAAGATATCGATCGCCCTGGAAGAGCTCGGACTGCCCTACGAGCCGCATCTGGTCAACATCGGCAAGAACGAGAGCTGGACACCGGAATTCCTGTCGCTCAACCCCAATGGCAAGATACCGGCGATCATCGATCCGAACGGTCCGGACGGCAAGCCGATCGGCCTGTTCGAATCCGGCGCCATCCTGCTCTACCTCGCCGAAAAGACCGGCCTGCTCATGCCGGTGGACGCGGCGCGGCGCTACGAGACGATCCAATGGGTGTTCTTCCAGATGGCCTCGGTCGGGCCGATGTTCGGCCAGGTCGGCTTCTTCCACAAATTCGCCGGCCGAGAAATTGCCGACAAGCGCCCGCTGGAGCGCTATCGCGATGAATCGCGGCGCCTGATCGGTGTGCTCGACGGCCGGCTGAAGGGCCGCAAGTGGATCATGGACAATGACTTCACCATCGCCGACATCTCGCTGCTCGGCTGGGTGCGCAACCTGATCGGCTTCTACGAAGCGCGCGAACTCGTCGGCTTCGATGATTTCGGCAATGTCGGGACATGGCTGGAACGCGGCCTTGCCAGGCCAGCCGTACAAAAGGGCCTGACCATCCCGGCGAAGGGCTGAATCAAAGCCGGCCAGGCCCTCGACAGAACGCTGCTATTTTGCCTTCGCCTTGGCTTTTGAGCCGCCCCTGCCCACGACGGAAGCGGCAAACGATGCCGCACCCCTTGCCGCGACGACGACGGCGCCGGCTGCCACATTGGCCGTGGCCTTGACCGTGCGCATGGCGCTGCCCGACAGCGAATCGCCAGTGTTTGCCGGCTTTTTGGGCTTTGCCACCTTGGGCGCGGTCTTGGCCGCGGCAGGCACCACTTTCTTCGGCGCCGCCTTGCCGAAAGACGGCTTGGCGTCCTTGGAACGCTCGGCGATCGCCGGACCGGCGCCTGCCTTCGATTGGGTTGCCTTGCCCTTGGCGGGCGCGGGTTTTCTTGCCTTTTGTGCCATCGGATGGAATCCCTCTTCTGGCAGAATTGCCTGTGGGATAACGGACTGAAAGTCTTAAGGTTCCCCTTGAAGAATCCTTACAATCACGCCGAAACGCCGATCACCAGGTCGGCGGTCCGGCGGCGGGCAAGCACCCGGTCGATGTTGGGCATGTCGTTGGAGGCGATCCAGGCGCGGGCATCCGCGTCGGAGCGGCCATGACCGTGCCAGCGCTCGAGCAGGCGGCGCTCGAGCTCGTCGCGCGGCACATCGACGAAGATCGAGAAATCGAACAGCGGCGCCAGCCGCGACCACGGCTCCTCGTCGAGCAGCAGGTAATTGCCCTCAACCAGGATGAACTTGGTCTCGGTGGCGACGATCGAGGCGGCGGCGCGCGACAGTTCCATGCTGCGGTCGAAAACCGGAATGGCAATATCGGGTTCACCGGCGCGGATGCGTTTCAGCAAGGTTTCGAAGCCGGCAAAGTCAAAGGTTTCCGGCGCCCCCTTGCGCGCGCGCAGGCCGCGCCGCTCAAGCACGACGTCGTCATAGTGGAAGCCGTCCATCGGCACCACTTCCACCGCGCCTTCCGGCAGCAGGTCATGCAGGCTTGCCGACAATGTCGACTTGCCGGAGCCCGGCGGACCGGCAATGGCAACGATGAAGCGCCGTGCCTTGCCGGCGCGCTTGAAGATGGTGGCGGCGAGATGGGCGATTTCGGACATGAGAGCCTCTCTCTGGCAGGAGCTTCAAATCCACCATGTTCCGCATGATGATTTCGGCCACATCTTGGCGGCAGTCGGCGGAAATTTCAAATCCGCATTGATGCCGCGCACTCAGCCTGGAACAGGCTGGCCGATGCGCAGGAAATCGTTGTCGAAGGGAACCTCCCGGGTCGAGCCGCCGGCCGCCAGCAGCATGCGGCCGTTCGCCGTGGTGACTGCCCGAGGCGGCTCGCCGCCGGAGAGCGGCATGGCGCCGATGACATGGCGAAAGGAAACGCTGATGCCCTCGCCGAGCGCAAAGGCGGTCGCCACCCCTTCGCGCTTCAGCCAGTTGTCGCCGATCGAGGCGGCATGGCCGACGGACGCGCGGCCGTCCTCGATGCCGAGCACGCCGCGATGGCGGCCGCTCCATGGCGCGTAGTCGCGCCCGCCGTTGCTGAGCCACAGCATGGTGATAGGCAGTTCGGCCGGGTTCTTCAGCACCAGCACCAGATCGCCTTCGGCCTGGCGCGCCAAGGCCGTCCAGCCCGGCCCGCCATGATCGGCCTCGACCAGCGTGACGAAATCCTCGCGACGGTCGCCCATGCGGTACTGCGTCAGGTCGAGCGTGCCGCCACCGGCGGCGGGGAAATGGCTGAGATCGGCGGACCGCGCCGGATAGGCCAGCATGAAGCGGCCGCGTGCGGGGTCCGGTTCCAGCGGATCGTCCAGCGTCTCGGCGAACCGCTTTGGCGAGAAGGCCAGCCTGCCGCCGCCGGTCATCGCCGTCATCGGGTGATGCGCGACCGAGATCGCGCCATGGCCGCCGGAAAACACATGCTCCTGATAGAGGAAGGGATGGTCGTCGCGCAGCGTCAGGATCTTGTCGACCGTCGCGCCCATCACCTTGTGCCGCAAGCGGAAGCTGGCCCGCCAGCCATCGTTGGTCGCGGCGCTGTCGGTGACATCCCAGGCGCTGTTGGCCGGCCAGCCATGCAGCGGCGCCTCCTCGACATCGCTGCGCGAAAACGGCGCGCAGAGAAAGTCGCCGGACAGGCGGACGGTGCCCTCGGGCAGGTCTTTCGGCAGCGTCTCGCGCGGCTCGTCGATCCACGGCGCGCGATGCAGTGGCTTGAGCTGCCGCCCGTCGCTGTCGACGACCATGTCGGCGATGTGGCCGACCGTGAGGTCGAGCGAGACCGAAATGCCTTTTGCCTTGATCGTGCTGATAGTCATAGCGCTCTCACCGATTCTGATGGGCGGAACAAGAACCCGTTCGGCGCGGCTTGCGCAAGCACCGCGTAAGGCATTTTGCATCAGGCACAATGGAAACCGTCGGGTCGGCGCTGCCCCTCATCCGCCTGCCGGCACCTTCTCCCCGTATAGTGACGGGGAGAAGGGAACTGGCCGCAAGGCCCGCGCTTTCTCTGCAACGCTGGTGATCGGCGAAACCGTTGACGACAGCGCCCCTCTCCCCGTTCCTATACGGGGAGAGGATGCCGGCAGGCAGGTGAGGGGCGGCGCAAACGCTGGGCAAGGCAAATCTCGACCCGAAGCCATCGCCATGAAAGGCTTACTGCCGTTTGTATTCCCGCACCGGCGACTTGGTGCCGTCGGTGTAGGTGACCTGCACCGACATCGACGTCACGCTGTCGGCAACCTTGATGTAGCCCTTGGCCTCGTAAGGGATGGCGTAGGGATCTTTCTTGTCGCAGGGCGGTATCTCGAACGACTTGTCGAGCGCGGCGCCGTTCAGGCTGTAGTGCACCTCCTTGATGGCGCAGCGATAGGACAGCATCTGGGTGAAATAGACCAGGCCGTGATTGCCGCCGGAATCGAAGGCGATCCACGAGGTCCAGAACTGGTCGAGGATCTGCTTGTCGCCTTGCTGGAGTGCTGCCTCCGGGTCGAAGCGGATGTCGAACGGGCCGGTCTCGCGCCCCCTGATGTCGAGATATTTGACGGCGATGGTGCCGGCCGCGGTGCTGCCAGGCAGCTCGAAACTCGGATTGGGCATCGGCTTGCCGGTGGTCTGGTCGTTGAGCGCCAGGAAGCCGGTGTCGGTGAACGGGCCGCTGTCGCCCATGCGCCAGGAGATGGCGGTCGCCGGTTCGGGCAGCGAGATGGTCATCGACCAGCCCTGGTTCGAGCGCATCGGCGTCAGTGTCGGCACGAAGCGGGAGGGATCGAGCACGTCGCCAAGGGCTGCCAGCCGGCTGCGGCTGCGCTCCAGCCAGTCGGCGAGCTGGGTTTGGTCGACGAAATATTTGAGCAGTCCGCCGTCTTTTTCGTAGGACACGAACTTGGTCAGCGCCTTGGCCTCGTTGCGCTTGTCGGCCAGCGTCTGGGCGCCGAGGCGATCTTCCGAGAACTCCTGCGCCAGCAGGAAATGCACCGGCGCGAAATCCGGATTGGCCGCGATGAAGGCGTTGAGCTTGTCGAGGCGCTGGGCGTCGTCGAACTGCAGGATATGCACGAGCTTGATCGACAGTGCCTTGCCCTTGTCGGAAAGGGCGCCGAACACCTCGCGGGCGCCGGCCTTGCCGTCCTGCACCCGGAGCAGCGTGGCAAAGCGCGTGTAGGGATCGATGGCATCGACATCGAAGCCGGCAAAGGCGAGGTAGGAGCGCCGCGCATTGAGCATGTCGCCCGACAGTTCGTAGACGCGGGCGTTGTGATAGAATTCGTCCGGCCGCTTCGGCTCGGCGATCGCCCCGCCCTGCGCGGCAAGGGCGGCAAAGCCCTTGGCGATGGTGTCGATCGAGGCGGCGATCTGCTCGGTCGTCGCCTGCAGCTTCTCGGTCTGGGCCTGCTGTTGCGCCTGGCCGGCAGCCAGCGTCTCGGTCTGCTTCTTCACCTCTTCGGCGGTCTTCTGCACCTGCGCCGTCTGCTGCGTCTGCTGCTGCTGGGCCGACGCGATCTCGTCGGTCTTCTTCGCCACCGTGTCGGTCGACTGCTTGACCGCTTCGACCGTCTTTTGCGTCTGCGTGACGGTCTGCTCGATCTTGGCCACCTTCTCCGAGACGATGCCCATCGATTGCTGCAGCCCGGCGATGGCTGGCACCAGGCTGGCGATCACCCCGTTCTGCGAATTGGTCTGCTGCTGCAGGCCGTAGACGCCGCCGGCGACGGCGGCGGCGCTGGTGGCGAAAATCAAGGCCGGCAGTGCCTTGGCCGCCAGCACCAGCCGCAGCACGATCGCAATGGCGATGATGACCGCCGCCACCGAGGCGACCAGTGCGATATAGGCGGCGAACGGCGCCAGCGGATTGAGGATGTCGGAAGCGGCACCGCCGACAAAGGCGATGCTGCCGGCCCATTTGCCGGTGCGGCTGAGTGATGCCTTGATAAGCGACGGCGCAACGCCGCCAGCCCCGATGTTCGTCATGCCCAAGCCCCCCAAGCCGACAGATGCCATGCCCCTTCCCACAGGAAGCGCGGTTTTGGCAAGGGAAGACAGGAAACAGGCGATTTCGGGGCGGCTGCTCGATAGGGGCGCACCACTATCCCAAGTCGGCGCTGCCCCTCATCCGCCTGCCGGACCTTCTCCCCGTGAAGAACGGGGAGAAGGGAGAAGCTCCAGCGCCAGCAACCCCCTCTCCCCGTACCTCACGGGGAGAGGGTAGGGGTGAGGGGCAGCGCAAACATCCGGAAGATGGGGCTAGAATCGGTTGGCGCCGTTCAAAACCCAGGGGAATTGCCCTGAGACCGTCATTAACCAGTTGGACGCAGCTGGCGCGTTACGTTAGCTTCGCCTCATCTCAGCAACAGCATGACCAGAAATAGACTTGCCCTTGTCCAACTCGCGTTCCCTTACGCTCGTCCAGAGGCTTTTCGCGGCGCTTGCCCTGTTGCTGCTGCTTGCCGGCTGCACGACCGTGACGCCGCCCGATGCCGTGCTGGCGGTGCCGGCGCCGCCGCAGAAATATGCCGCCATCGTCGTCGACGCCAAAACCGGCAAGCAGCTGTTCGAGGTCAACTCGACGGCCCAGCGCTATCCGGCCTCGCTGACCAAGATGATGACGCTCTATTTGCTGTTCGAGGCGCTTGAGACCGGCCGCGTCACCAAGGCGACGCAGATCCCGGTGTCGGACCACGCCGCCTCGCAGCCGCCGACCAAGATGCGCTTCCGGCGCGGCGAGACCATCGATGTCGATTCGGCGATCCGCGCCATTGTCGTCAAGTCGGCCAATGACGTGGCGGTCGCGGTCGGCGAATATCTCGGCGGCTCGGAGGAGCAGTTCGCCGCCATGATGACCGCCAAGGCGCGCCAGCTCGGCATGGTGAGCACCGTGTTCCGCAACGCGTCGGGCCTGCCCGACGACGACCAGCACAGCTCGGCGCGCGACATGGCGGTGCTCGGCATGGCGCTGCATTCACGCTTCCCTCAGCAGTTCCACTATTTCTCGGAAAGCGATTTCATGTTCCGCGGCCGGCTGGTGCGCGGCCACAACGACATGCTCGGCCGCGTGCGCGGCGTCAACGGCATCAAGACCGGCTACATCAGGGCCTCCGGCTTCAACATCGTGACCTCCTACGACGCCGACGGCCGCCAGCTGATCGTCGTGGTGATGGGCGCCGACAGCGCCCGCCAGCGCAACGACCATGTCGAGGCGCTGATCCAGCGCAGCCTGTCGCCCGCTATGGCCGACACCAAGACCAGGCTGATGTTCGCCGAGCAGTGAGGAGTGGTCCGCGCAGCGGACAAAAAGCCAATTGCTTGGCTTTTTGAACGACGAACGCCCTGAGCCTGCGAAGGGCGAGCTGCCGGTAGGAAGCATCGAGCCACTTTCGCGCCCGGATGCCCGCCAACGGATTGCCCGCTGAGGGCAATTGTGCTATAGATTCGGCTATGGTGCTGATTTGCGCCAACTGACCTACAGGACGAGTAACCCGCCGCGAGGCGGGTTTTTTGTTGCCGCCGCCAACCATGCCGCGACTTCGGAGCGCTGCCGCGGTGCTGAAGTTCGTGTGATGTCGGCGGGACAGCACCCCCCTCTGTCCTGCCGGACGTTCGTCGTTAGGAAAGCCAAGCAATTGGCTTCCCGTCCGCTACGCGGACCACTCCTCAACCCCCGCAAGGGGGGAGATTGGCAGTTTGCTCTGACGGTGCCTTCTCTTCGACGTTGGGGATTGGCGAAAGCCGTTGTGACATCCAATCTCCCCCCTTGCGGGGGAGATGTCCGGCAGGACAGAGGGGGGTGGGAAGGATCGCAGCGGAACGAGTTTCCATCCCGCCGCTGCATTCTTCGGCCACGCCAGCCGCTGCCCCTTCAGATCGATCACAAGAACTTGTACGGCATGCGAAATCCGTCGCGAAACTGGCGATGTTGCGGCATAGGCGTATCGTCAAGCTGAGCACCCCCATCAGGAGCCCGCACCATGAGCACCGTCCCGAAAATGCCGGAGCAGTCGGCAGAAAACCAGAACGATGGCGGCGGCGAGTATTTCGAGGCGCCGACCATTGGCGAGCATGAGGCCGAACATGGTTCGGACGAGCACTCCGAGGTGCCCGAAGTGCCGGACTCGGAGCCATCGGCTCCAGGCGCATCACACGCCAAGGCGAAGAAAAAGCCATCGGCGATCTCGGGCCGGAAATTCCGCAAGCGCGATCTTGTTCGCATCGACACGCTGCGCCCGAGCCTCGCCGACCGCATCCATGCCGACCATCCGGACCTGCCGGCCGGCGCCCGCATTAGCCGCGCCGAGCTTGGCCGCTACCGCATGCGTTACATGGAGGAGCTGCTCCAGCAGGAGCATGGCGAATTCTCCGAGCTCGACCGCCAGGTGGTCGAATCGATCGCCAGGCAGGACACCATTTCCGAAAACAGCGAGGAGGAGTTCGAGGAGCACCGGACATTTGCCGACCGCGTCTCCGACAACATGGCCGCCTTCGGCGGCAGCTGGTGGTTCCTGATCTCCTTCGCCACAGTGCTTCTGGTGTGGATCGGCCTCAACCTGCTCGAAGGCACGGTGAGCGCCTTCGATCCCTACCCCTTCATCCTGCTCAACCTTCTGCTTTCCTGCATTGCCGCCATCCAGGCGCCGATCATCATGATGAGCCAGAAGCGGCAGGAGACCAAGGACCGCCTGCGCTCCTTCAACGAATACCGGGTCAACCTCAAGGCCGAGCTCGAAGTGCGCCATCTGCACGAAAAACTCGACTACCTCATCTCGCGCCAATGGACCCGCCTGGCCGAAATGCAGCAGATGCAGCTCGACGCCATGCACGAACTGACCGGCGCCAAGAAGCCCAAGCGGGCGCCACGCAGGGCGCGGCGGTGAAGGGGTGAGGGGTGGAGGAGCGGCAGCGGACGGAAAGCCAATTGCTCGGCTTTCCGAACGACGAACGCCCTGAGCCTGCGAGGGGCCGGGCGGAGCGCGAACCTGATCGGCCTGCCCGACGCTCGACCCTCGGACGCCGCCAATCGCCAATTGCCCGTTGAAGCCCGCCCCGGCTTCCGCTAAGAAGCCGTGACTTGCCGGTTCACCGGCTGGTTCGTTTTCCGGGTCGCCGGGAAGCACCCGTAGCTCAGCTGGATAGAGCGCTGCCCTCCGAAGGCAGAGGTCACAGGTTCGAATCCTGTCGGGTGCGCCAATTTTCCTAAAGAGAATCAATGCTTACGCGATGCTTGATTGTTCTCTCCCTTGCAGTTCCGTGCGGGGGAATACGGAACGGAGTAGCAACTTGTAGGCATTTTAGGTACAAATTCCGTACAAGGATTCGCCGTTCGTTCTCGGAGTAAGCGATGGCGCGGCGAGGCCGCGCTTTTCGCGAACCGCGCCGAACTCCTATATGCTTAGCGGAAAGCATGGGAGACCCTATGACCGTCCTCGAAGATGTTGCCGCCTTGGTGAAGCAGGTTGCGCCGCACGGGATATGCGACGACTGCATTGCAGACAAATTATCGCTCACGGTTCGTCAGCACGCAAACCACAAGACGCGCGAATTGGCCGGTAGCTCCGGCCCTGGCTTCTACGGCTTCCGCCGTGAGAAAGACCTGTGCAACTCCTGCAAGAACGTAAAGCTGGTGATCTGGTATGCCTAATGGACCACAAGGCCAGAAGCGCCCCGCCGACGTCATCGGCAACGCGGTGCTCGTCATGCGCATTGCTACAGGCGAGGGAGCCGACGACTTGATTGACGACGGCAAAGACCCTGCCGCGAAAGCGCTTTTAACTGGTCATTGATGGCCGCAGCATCCGTAAGCAGAATTACTATATTCCAACGGATGTATGTTGCCATACGCAGTACAACTGACTTTTCTATGAGGTTGCGTAAAGTATTTCGATCAAAACAAAGCGTGGACGACAAGCGACTTAGAATGTCATTCATTCAACGAAGAAGCAATAAGGTCATAGAAGGTCAACGTACGACCGCAATTACACGTAACGTTCGAAACAAGAAATTCCTGACCGGATAGAACTCCGGTGCGCAATTCGAGAAGAGCTTCGATCTGTTTTATGTCAGAGGCATCTGATTGTGTTGCATTGACTGCATCGAAATTTCGCATCTTGTGTGCGAACTCGTCTGCGCTAATAGAGGACAGTTTTGAGTATTCGAGATTCACCGCGCCCCCCTGTGGTTCTTAAAGCTGTCGGCCCCTAAAGTAGCCAATTTGCCAGTTCCGAGTAAACGAATGGCAAGAGGGAGAGACCAGCATATTAAAAGCCTGACGCATACCAGCGCGCCGCCTCGACGGTAGCGTCTCAAATTCAAACTGAGACACTTCCCGCGGCGAGGATCTGGGTTGCCGCAACAGTTTGCTTGGTAGCGGGAGCCCGTTTCGTCCCGACCCCCCCGGTTCAAGTCCCGTTTGGCTGGGTCGAGACGGTCCAGCGGCGAGGGTAGGGCGGTTTAACGCGCCCTTAACAGTAACCTTTTGATTTCATTAACATCCGTTACCGCGAACCAAGCCGGGGAGGTGGTGATTTCGGCGAGCGGTTACGCCGTCGCGATGACGCCCTAGCGTTTCCAGTTCGCGACTGCACGCACTGCTTTGATGTAGCTGAAGTCGTCAACCTTACCGTTGGCGTATTCGACGTAGAAGCCTTTTGTACTTCTCCCTTCGGCGCGAACCCAGTCCCGAAAATAGCTAACTGGCTCGTCCGGCATTGGCCATTCAGTAGCTGCGCAGTAATCCCGAAAGAGCGCATCCAAAGCCGTATGCTCAGCACCTGATAGGCGAGTTTGCATTTCGCCGTCGTTGAGGATGGCTTGGAAGTGCCTTTGAGCATCCCCCGCCTTATCGAACTTCATGCCATTGCTGAACAGAGTTGGCTTAGCCATGATTGTTACCCCTCCCATGTTCCCGCGCTTGATTGTCGATCAAAAAAGGTTTCCCATATCACCCGGATGCATAGGCATCTTAGGTTTTCGATATCGATCGGGCCGTTGCTCGCACTCTTCCCGGACGCGTTTAAGCCAGGTTTCATACCAACACCACGTCTTCCCAACGGCGACAGCGCCATAGCCCTTTGCCGGGTTCTTGGCGTCTAGTCTCTTCCACAACTGCGTATGGCTATCCTGCGTGAAACTGTCCCATCCTTCGGCCTGCATAGCCCTTACGACCTCGCTGGGGAGGTACTTTTTCTTATCCACCTCCTTGAGGACGACGTTGAGCTTTGCATCCAAGTCCGACCCGGGCTGAACGAGCTCCACCGCAAGGTCGGCCCCTGGAGCCCGATTGGCTGTCTTGTGGACCATGAACACACGAAACGCAAAGCGAGGGTCGGCTCTTTGCTCCGCCGTCAGATGCCGTTCGAACTCATCCATCGCCGTTTCGATGTGGCGCGGCAGTTGGCCGGCCTTTTTCAGAATTTCCCGCTGATCCGGACTAAAAGTCAGAAACTGGAGCGCGATTGGAAGGCGAAGCTCCAAACCGTAGGGGGCTCCAAACAAATCCTTGATCGCGTCGTTGAAATTAATGCAGCAAGCCTGAAGCTTGGCGCTGATCGCGTCGTCAATGCGATTTGTTGAACGATGCTCAATCTCATGGCGCAGTTCCAAGAGAAAATCGAGATTGTCTTTCGCGCCCTTTTTGATCGGGCACCTGACGTGCTTCAGGCAATGCCCAAGCTCCCAATACTTCTCCGCTCCGATCGGCGTCTTTGAAACGACCTTTTGGCCATTATCATCAGTAGTTGTGTGCCGATAGTCGATCCCCTCGCGCTTGAACCATGAGTGGAGAAGATACGTCCACGCGATTATTGCGGTCACGATAAACAATTCAGACCGGAATGTGAGGCCAGCGCTGTTGAAGGTGTGAACTGCAGCAATCATCGCTTCACGCGCCTTGATCAGCAGTTCGTCGCCCTTGAGGCTCAGCCCGGTTTCCGGATCGATCCCAGGCCATGAGATTAGAAACGCGGTTAGCTCGTCATCAGTCGCGGCCTCTATGTCCGGCCCTCTCTTCCGCCTTCTAACCTCGCCGATGGCGCGATGATTTATGGACCGGGTCGGGCGGGTAAAATAGGCAAGAATGTCTTGTTCGTTCGGCCATCGCCCGTCAGCGATCATCCGCCGAACTAGCGCGATCTCCCAATTTTCGAGTTTGTTGCCGCGCCTTCGCACCGGCATAGCCGCTGCCCCCTTTTCGCTACACCCGTAGAACACAGCTTTCCAACGCGCAAGGCGGCCAAGTCGAAAGTCTCTAAAACGCTATTCATAAATCTTCACAGGCCCGCTGCTTTGAGAAGTTCCAACGCGATTTCAATGTTATAAGAATGAATAATTCCTGTGTTAACGGTTGTAGAGAATTCCGTTACGACCTCGCCAATTTTTATCACCTCAGTCGCCGTCCTGTAGCCGCTTATAATACCGGCGATTCTAAAATCGTTTTGATTGGGAGGGCGGAAAACGACAGGCCCTCCGGAAAAACCGGGGTTGTTATGTCCGTCTAAATAAAGCAGTACCGGGTCGAAAAGGGAAGCTGTGGCTCGCTTCACAAAAGGCAACGGATACCCGTCATGAGTGTGAAAGTGCCCTGTCCACCCAAAGGGAAATCCGAGAAAATATACCTCTTGCCCGTAAATCAGCCCTCCCTTGCTGGCCTCAACCGGTAGATCTTTTGGTGTAAGTTTTGCCCCGATCTTCAACACTGCCACGTCCAAGACATCTGCTGCCGTTGCAACCCATAAAACAGGATGCTCGACCCAATCCGATTCGCGGCGTATATATATCGGCATGCCATTTTCTATTTTAGGGAGTACGTGCGCTGCAGTCACAAGGTATTCATTTCCATTGAAGTCTATTGTGAAAGCAGTGCCAGTTCCTTGGCCATATCCGATCTGAAAAACCCTGTGAATTATATTTGTGGTTATCATCTGGAGTTCTCCATCTATCGGCAATGGGGGTCTTTTTAAGGCAAGCCTTTCAGCTTGGGAAGCTAGCCGGTTCGTTGCCAATCCAGAGACTTGGCTGTAAAACCGGCCAAAAGTCGCTCTTTTCAAATCAATAGCTTAGCTCGCGATTGTAAAACCGGGATCCGATGTCGATCATCCTCGTCGCCCTCATGCTTTCCGGTTGGCCGGTTGCCATTGACGGCGACACCATCGTGCTTGACGGCAAGCATATCCGCATCGCCAACATCGATGCGCCTGAAATCGAGCGCTACAAATGCGACGCAGAGCTGCGGCTGGGCCTGGTGGCGAAGAAGCGCATGGCTGAACTGCTGGATAGCGGCCCGGTCACTGTGCACGAGGGCGACCCGGCGAGCGGCCGGCTGATCGTTCGCTACGGCCGCAAGCTGGCGACGGTCGCGGCATAGCCGGCGCTGGCCGACCAGCCGCCCTCGACCACCAGTTCCGGATCGAACGCAATGTCGGCGGTGGCGAGCGCCCGGCGGTAGCCCTTCAGCCGGTCTTGCGCGGCCTGCATCGACGGCGCGTGAGGTGGCGACAATTCCTCGTATCGACCGTCTCAGGGGTTCCGCCTACGAAAGCCCACCGTCCCCGCTCGCCCGGATGGCGGCTCTCGCCTTCCCCCTCACACCACGACAAAATCCGCATTTGTCATCGCCAGGTTCGCCGCCACCGTCGCGAAATGCTTCGAGCCGCCAGCGGCATCGCCGTTGCTGTCATAGTAGAGCCAGCCGGTGTCGGTCTCGTAGATGATGTGCTGGTCGGCAGAGGTGGCGGTGCCGGAGGCGTTGGCAGTGAACTGGTCGGCGCTCAGCGTGCCGTTGCCGGCAAGTGCTGCAAAGATCGCGTGATCGAGCACGATGTTGTCGTCGATCACCGAGAAGTCGGTGATGGTGTCGACATTGACGACGAGGCTGAGTGCGGTGGTGAAGAGGAAACTGTCATGGCCCTGCGCGCCTGTCAGAGTGTCGTTGCCGCTGAGGCCGTTGATGATGTTGTCGCCGGAATTGCCGGTGATGACATTGTCGATGTGGTTGCCGGTGCCGTTGATGGAAGCCCCGCTGCGCAGGTTGAGGTTCTCCAGTTCCTGGCCGGAGAGGTTGAAGCTGACGGAACTGTTGACCGTGTCGGTGCCCTGGCCGTCGAGCTCGATCGCCCGGTCGCCGGCATTGTCGACCCAATAGATGTCGTTGCCGGTGCCGCCCTGCATGGTGTCGGCGCCGGCCTTGCCATCCAGCGTGTCGTTGCCGCCAAGGCCGATCAGCGTGTTGGCGCCGGCATTGCCGTTGAGCGTGTTGCCGGTGGAATTGCCGGTGCCGTTGAGATTGCCCGCGCCGGTCAGCGTCAGGTTTTCCAGCTCCTGGCCCGAGAGGTTGAAGGAGACGGAACTGAAGACGCTGTCGGTGCCCTGGCCGTTGAGCTCGAAGATATGATCGCCAATATTGTCGACGAAATAGGTGTCGTTGCCGAGGCCGCCCCGCATCGTGTCGGCGCCGCCGAGGCCGTCGAGGATGTTGTTGCCGCTGTTGCCGGTGATGTCGTTGATGGTCGAATTGCCGGTGCCGTTGATGTTGCCCGTGCCGAGAAGCGCCAGGTTCTCCAGCTCCTGGCCGGAGAGGTTGAACGAAATGGCGCTGTTGACCGTATCGAAGCCCTGGCCGTTGAGCTCGATGACATGATCGCCGATGTTGTCGACGAAGTAGGTGTCGTTGCCGAGGCCGCCCTGCATGGTATCGGCGCCAGCCATGCCATCCAGTGTGTCGTTGCCGCCCAGGCCGAAGAGGGTGTTGGCGCCGGCATTGCCAGTGAGAAAATTGCCGGTGGAATTGCCGGTGCCGTCGAGGTTTGCCGCGCCAAGCAGCGTCAGGTTTTCCAGTTCCTGGCCGGAGAGGTTGAAGGAGACCGAGCTGAAGACGCTGTCGGTGCCCTGGCCGTTGGCCTCGATGACATGGTCGCCGGCGTTGTCAACATAATAGATGTCGTTGCCGACGCCGCCTTGCATGGTGTCGGCGCCGGCCTTGCCGTCCAGCGTGTCGTTGCCGCCGAGCCCGATGAGCGTGTTGGCGCCGGCATTGCCAGTGAGGACATTGGCGGCCGAATTGCCGGTGCCGTCGATGCTTGCGGCGCCGAGCAGCGTCAGGTTCTCCAGCTCCTGGCCTGAGAGGTTGAAGGAGACGGAACTGAAGACGCTGTCGATGCCCTGGCCGTTGAGCTCGAAGACACGGTCGCCGGCATTGTCGACATAGTAGCTGTCGTTGCCGGTGCCGCCTTGCATGGTGTCGGCGCCGCCAAGACCGTCGATGACGTTGTCGCCGCTGTTGCCGGTGATGGTGTTGGCGAGAGCGTTGCCGGTGCCGTTGATGGACCCTGTGCCAGTCAGCGTCAGGGTCTCGATCTCCTGGCCGGAGAGATTGAAGGAGACGGAGCTGAAGACATTGTCGGTGCCCTGGCCGTTCGCCTCGAACACCTGGTCGCCGGCATTGTCGACAATGTAGGTATCGTTGCCGAGGCCGCCTTGCATGGTGTCGGCGCCGCCAAGGCCGTCGATGATGTTGGCGCCGGCATTGCCGATGATGGTTTGAGCGAATTCATTGCCGGTCAAGGTGATGGCGGTCGTGGCGGCAGCATTGTCCGTTGCCAGCGTCTCGATCTGCTGGCCCGCGGCCAGTGCATAGCTGACCGAGGTCCGGACGGTGTCATTGCTGCCTTCGCCCGCCGCCTCGAACACCTGGTCGCCGGCATTGTCGACGGTGTAGATGTCGTTGCCGGCAAGGCCATGCATGGTGTCGGCGCCGATGCCGCCATTCAGCGTGTCGGCGCCCGCGGTGCCGATCAGATTGTCGCCGTCGCCATCGACCCCATGGACGGTGATGGTCACCGTGCCGATGCTGCCGCCGGCGAGCGTATAGGTGAAGCTGTCGGTTGCGGTCGTGTTGCTCGCACCCGACGACGCACCTGGCAGATCGTTGAAGACACCATTGGGGTCATAGTCGAAGGTGCCGTCCGCGTTCAGCGTCAACAGCGCGCCGGAGGCCAGCGTGATCTCGGTGCCGACATAGCCGGCGACGCCGTTCACGGCGGCGACTGAAAGCGGATTGTCGATGTCGACATCGACGCCGTCGCCATTGTCGGCGAAGACGTTGAAGCCCGGGCCGATCGCCGTCGCCTCGTTGGTCGAGAAGGAATCGACAGCCGCAAGCCCGGGGTCGTCGACCGCCGCCACGTTTATGCTGACCGTGGCGACGTTCGAGGTCGTCGTTCCGTCACCGACCTTATAGGTGAAGCTGTCGGCGCCGTTGTAGTTGGCGTCCGCCGTGTAGCTCAGCGATCCGTCGGCATTCAGCGTCAGCACGCCGTGCGACGGGCCGTTGACCAGCAGCGCCGTCAGCGGATCGTGGTCGGCATCGCTGTCGTTGGCCAGCAGGCCGGGCGCCGCAATCGTCAGCTGCGTGTCCTCGCTGGCGTTGTAGCTGTCGTTCGCGGCTACCGGCGCGTCGTTGACGGCGGTGACGTGGACCATCGTCGTTGCCGTATGCGTGCGCAGGTCGCCATCGAAGCTCACGGTGACGGTGCGATCGGCGGCCGACGGGTCGGCGCCGTTGCTGTTGGAATAGGTCAACGCATGCAGCAGCGTTTCGAAATTCGCGTTGTTCAGCGAGAGATCGAGAGTGACGGTCAGGTCATGTCCGCTCTGGCCATCGCCACCGGCCGCGATCGTTCCGACGGTTACCCCGCCGACCGTGACGACGCTGCCAGCGGTGAGGCCGTCGGAAAGCGAAACATCGCCTGACGTGTCGAAGCCAAGCACGTCCTCGGCCGCCGTGCCGCCGCCGGTGATCGAGACCGTGAGATGCCCGGGCTGCGCCAGATTGTTTGAACCGTAGGTGTAAAAGATCGTCCCGTCGGCATCGGCCAGCGAAGCGGCGGTGCCGGTATCGAGACGGACAGCCGGCCCGTCCTCGGTGAAGGTCGCCGCGTCGCCGTCGAGACCGGCAAAGGTCGGCAAGGCATACATGCCGGCATCACGGCTGGTGTCGTTCTGGCCCTCGATCAAGCTGAATGCACCTGTCAGGCCGGTTGTCACGGAGACGTCGCTGTCGGTCGCGTCGTTGGAGACAGGCGAGTCCTGCGTCGTCAGCACATATCCCGAGGGCGCCGTGAACTGCAGCTGATAGGAACCGGGCAGGAGATTGGTGAAATTGTAGTGCCCGTTCGCATCGGTGGTGGCGGTTGCCAGGATGTTATGCGCCGTGGATGTGTCGACAAGTGAGACGGAAACGCCGGCAATTCCCACTTCGCCGGCGTCCTGGCGACCGTTGAGGTTGGTGTCGTTGAAAACGAAATCGTCGACCGTGGCGGGCACGGCCATGCCGGCGTCCACATTGGAGATGTCGGCGTTTTCCACGAGGACGATCGTCGGCGCGATGCCCAGGGAATTGACGTCGCTGTCGAGGGCGGCATCACCACCTTGGTTCGCCGGTGAGAAAATATGACCGTCGGCGTCGAACTGGACAGAATAGGCGCCATCCACGATGTCGGTGAAGGAATAGCCTCCATCGAGATCGGTCGTGGTCGAGATGTCGACCGCGTTGCCGTGAAAATCCGTGCCGGTAAGGTGCACGGCAATTCCGCTCAGCACGGCACCGTCGTCATTGATGCCGTTGCCGTTTTTGTCGTCGAACGCGGTGCCGCTGATCATGTTGTGATCGAGCCCGGTCAGCGCCAGCGCGTTGCCTGCGCCTCCGGGATTGCCGGCGGCATCGGTATAGGTCGCGCCGGCGACGCCGATGCTGCCATGCACCGCGTTGGGCGTGAAAGTGGCTGTCCGCGTCAGGCCCGTGCCGGTGATTGCGCTGAGCGTACCGCCACTGACGGTGACATCGCCCGTGGAGCCGTCCCACGCAAAGGTCGCCCCGGGGTCCTCGCTGAAGGTGAACGTGATCGTTGCCGATTCGCCTGCGTGGATCTGGTCGATATCGCTGGAGATCGTCAAGGTCGGTGCGGTGGTGTCGAGGGTAAAGTCCAACGAAGACGTTGCGGTGTTGCCGGCGGCGTCCGTTTGGCTCGCCACGATGGTGTGCTGGCCGTCCAGCAGGCCGGTCGGCGTGAAGGCCCAGACGCCGGCGCCGTTGGCTGTCGCCGTCCCGGCGATGGCATTGCCGTCGACGGTGAAGTGCACGATGGCGTTGGGGTCACCCGATCCGGTCACCGTCGCGACATTGGTGATGGTGTCGCTTCCCGAAACGCCGGTATCGCTCTGGAGATGACTGGTCACCGGCGGCACGCTGGTGTCGAGGGTGAAGGTCAGCGACGCCGTTCCGGTATTGCCGGCGTTGTCTGTCTGGGTCGCCACGATGGTGTGCTGGCCGTCCAGCAGGCCAGTCGGCGCGAATGTCCAGACGCCGGCGCCGTTTGCGGTCGCCGTCTGGGCGACTGGGTTGCCGTCGACGGTGAAGTGGACGATCGCGTTGGCGTCACCCGATCCCATCAATGTCGCGACATTGGTGATGGTGTCGGCGCCAGAAATGCCGGTATCGGTCTGGAGATGGTTGGTCACCGCCGGCAAGGTGGTGTCGAGGGTGAAGGTCAGCGACGAGGTTCCGGTGTTGCCGGCGTCGTCGGTTTCGCTTGCCACGATGGTGTGCTGGCCATTCAAGAGGCCGGTCGGCGTGAATGTCCAGACGCCGGCGGCGTTGGCGGTCGCCGTTTGGCCGACGAGCGTGCCGTCGACGGTGAAATGCACGATCGCGTTGGCGTCGCCCGTCCCGGTCAGCGTCGCGACGTTGGTGAGGGTGTCGCTGCTGGAAATGCCGGTATCGGTCTGGAGATGATTGGTCACGACGGGCGTGGTGGTGTCGATTCCGGTCAGCACGACGTTGTCGAACAGCGTCTGGCCAGTGCCGATTTCGGTGATGAGGACCTTGACGGCCAAGCCGCGTGTGGTCGCGTCAAGCGCGGCTGTGTTCAGCACGTAGTGCGCGACGCTGCCATGGGCCTGCACAGCCGATGAGGTGTCGTAGTCTTGCGAGGCGATCTGGATCCCGCCCGCGAACACCTGCACCCGCACGGTGGTTCCGTTGCCCGTGTCGGCCCGGCTCCCGAGGTCGAAAGCGACACTGTAGCTGTCGAAGTTTCCAGGCGCGTTGACCGTTTGCGATACGCTGCCACCGTTACCCAAAAAACCGATATGGCTGCCGGCAAAGCCGGTCGAAACGGCTGATGTCGGCGCGAAAGCGCCGAATGAGCCGATCCCGGTCCATCCCGTCAGCACGCCAGCCACCGTATTGCCGGCAGTGTGATCGATACTCACGCCGGGGCCGGTGTCCGACAGATCGATGAGCTGGAAATCGCCGTCAGCGAGAAGGTTGGAGATCGCGATCGTCGTGTTGCCGTTGACGTCGGTGGATGTCACGAAATGATTGCCGAGATAGCTGTGGGTGACATCGAGCTGCAGGATCTCGCTGCCGCCGGAAGCGCGTGTGATCGTCAGGATGTGGGTGCCTGAATCATACGAGACGCCGGTCGCCGAGCCGAAGCCGAGCAGTGAAATCGTGTCGGATGTGCCAAAATTCTTGAGCTGGTTGGCGATGTTCACACCCGAAGCGAGCTGCAGCGCGCCATGGCCGAAGAAGTTGATGGCGCCCGATCCGGCGGCGGTTGTGTTGGCCAGTGAAAGCGTGCCGCTGTAGACGGTGATGCCGCCGGCAAAGCCGTTGGCGCCGCCCAGCTGCAGCGTTCCAGCGCCTTTCATGACGATGCCGCCGATGCCGTCGCCGTCCTGGATGACATCGTTGATGGTCGAGATCTGCCCGAGCGCCGTCGTGAAGTTTATGGTCGTGCCGTGCAGGAAGATGCCGGAGCCGGCTGACCCGCCGCCGCCGCCGCCCTGGACCCCGATGCCCTGATTCGGGCCCGACGCGCCTCCCTGCACCGCGCCGCCGGAGATCGTGCCTCCGGCGATGGTCAGCGTGCCAAGCGTATCGACGAAGATGGCACCGCCTGCTCCCAGGCCGCCGCCGCCGCCGGCGTATCCGGCATGGCTGAAGCTTCCGACGCCGCCTCCACCAGCGCCCCAGCCGCCATTTCCAGGCACATTGGGTGCGCCGGCAGAGGGTGTGGCCGCGCCGCCGCCGGCGCCGAAGCCACCACTTGCACCACTACCGCCAGGGCCGGAGCCAGTCCCGCCAATGCCGCCAGCACCGAAGCCGGTGCCATCGTTGAGGAAGCCATTCCACAGGCCGCCGTTGGCAAAAGTGCTGCTGATACCGCCGCCATTGCCGCCGATGGCCCGGTCGCCGGTGAAATCGACATTGCTGATCGTCACATTGGCGCCGGCGCCGACGAACAGCCCGCCGCCCAGCCCGGCGCCGCCGCCGCTGCCATTGCCTTGCCACACGCCGCCGGTACCGCCTCTTGCCGTGGTATGGACGATGTCGAGGTCGTTGATCGCGACAGTGCCGTGCTCGATGACGAAGCCGCCATAGGTGTTGGCGCCGTCAAGCGTCTGGCCATTGCCGTTGATCGTCAGGTTTTCGCCGGCCGTCAGGAACAGCGGCGTCATATTTCCGCTGAGTGTGAAGCTGGTCGTGAAATTGAAGATGTCTGTCCCGGCGCGGCCCGCGATAGCGGTGATCGCCGCATTGAGGGTGGCCTGGTCGGAAATCGTGAAAGTGGTCATCGTCGTCCCTCGTTAGCGCCCGCACCGACGCCTGGCGGTGATGGCCGGGTTCGCCGCAAAAATTGATCCTCTGGGTTTAGCCGCCGACCCTGGTCGGCAAGAGGAATGCGCCAACGCGCCGCGTCCTGGACCGCAGGCGCGCGAGGGGTCGCGCCCCGCCATCCGAAAAGACCTGCCGCTCAAGCGTCATCCGCCCCTTGTGCCCTGCTGGAGCCCGTCGACAGGACACAGCTGTCCGCCCGGATGCCGCGCCAGGGACAGCGCATCCGTTTCAAGCACCAAATTCTTGAGGCAACCCAAACCCAACCGCGGCGGACGCTAGGTCGGGACTTGCTCGCGGTCAATTCGCGGCATTTGACTATTTCTGGGCGGACTTTTGCATGGCCGCGAACAACCTGGCAGCGAAGGCCCTATCGACAACGGAAGACCGAATGCGGGTCGCCTGTATCTCTCCAGAAGCGACGCGCTTTTTTAGGACACGGCCGCTACGGCCCGCACACTCTCCCGTTCCACCAGCGGGCATTCCAGCTTGGTGATCGGATAGCGTCCCCGCCCAGGCGCCGCCGGCACCTCGAGCTGCTCGATCGCCCATTGTCCCATTGCCATGTGCGGCAGGATCGAGGTCGTCAGCGGTGGGAACAAATGCCGGGCGATTTCCTCGTCGTCGTAGCCGACGACGGAAATATCCTGCGGAATGTGCAGGCCGGCTTCCTTCAGCGCCTCGTAGCAACCGATCGCGGTGCGGTCGTTCTGGCAGAAGATGGCGGTCGGCCGGTCCTTCAGCGCCAACAGCTTGACGGTCGCGGCATAGCCGGCGCTGGCCGACCAGTCGCCCTCGACCACCAGTTCGGGATCGAACGGGATGTCGGCGGTGGCGAGCGCCCTGCGATAGCCCTTCAGCCGGTCTTGTGCGGCCTGCATCCACGGCTCGCCGGTGATGGTGGCGATGCGGCGGTGGCCGTGGCTGATCAGGTGGCGGGTGGAGCTTTGGCCGCCGGCGATCTCGCTCGGCACCACGGCGGGGAAGGCATAGTCCGCCGTGTAGCAATTGAGCAGGATGACCGGGATGTCGAGGCCGTAGAGATAGTCGGGTGCGGTTATCTCGCGGGTGAAGATGGTCATGTAGATCAGCGCCGAAATGCCCCGCTTGGTCAAGGCGGCGATGGCGCGCGGCTCCATGACGGAATCGCCCAGCGTCTGCGCCACCAGAAGCACGTTGCCGGCGTTCCACGAGGCCTGCCGCGCGCCTTCAATGGCGACGACGGCTTCGGGGCTGGTGGCAAGCTGGTCGACGGCAAAGCCGATCACGCCGTCAAGCCCTTCGAACGAGGCCACGGGCGCCCGCAGGGCGGAGAATGCCGGCGCGGTATAGCCGAGGGAGCGCGCGGCCTCGATCACCCGTTCGCGCGTCTGCTGCGACAGCTTGATGCCGGGCGAATTGTTGAGCACGAAGGAAACCGTCGCCTGCGAGCAGCCGGCGGCCCTGGCGATGTCGGTCATGGTGACGCGACCCCTGGCGCTCTTTGCCAGCGGCTTCCGCCGCTTCGAAGTGTCGAGGGTTTCCGGATCCGTCGTCTCGCTCATGGCATCCCCAATCCTAGGCCTGTCTAGCGGCAGCCGGTGAGGCCGACAAGATGGCGTGACATTATCGATTTATAGAAATCGCTGCGATCATTTATATCTATTAGCGCTCTCGAGGTCCATCTCTCACGCAGTGCCATAGGGTCCGAAATCCAAAAGCCACAAGGCTTGCTCCCAGACGCAGGCAACGCGCCGGCTTGCCGGCAGGTGCGCCGCGAAACCGCAATACTGTCCTGGATACGGCTCCAAAACTAATACTGTTTACTAATACAAGAATGCGCTGTACCGTCAATCCATCGCATCCGGCCCGGTCGGTCCGGGAGCGGTGGGAGTGCGTGAAAATCGCCCGATGGCGAGCGGATACTGCCTCCGCAAGCTGTGTTTCGGACAAGTGATATGTCTGACAAATCGGACTATTTACGAACGAAGGATGAGTCTCTAAAGTCCATGATCGCAGCTGGAACGACGCCGTTGTTTCGGCGCCGGGACCCTTTGAGGAGGAGGGCGTCCAAGCTGCAGACGGCAAATTCCAGGTGACTAAGATAGGTCAGTCGAACGACTGAGCCAAACGGGAGGTTGAACATGAAATCCTTGATACGAAATGCATCCGTAGCCACAGCGGCGCTGCTCATCGGCCTGACGGCGACGGCTATCGCACGCGCCGACGACAAGCCGACGCTGGCCTTCGTCGTCAACGGCGCTTCCGATTTCTGGAAGGCCGCCGAAGCCGGCGTCAAGAAGGCGCAAGGCGAACTGCCGGACTACAATCTCGAACTCAAATATCCCGAGCAGTCCTCCGTCGCCATCCAGCAGCGGCTGATGGATGACCTAGTTACGGCCGGCGTCAAGGGCATCATGGTCTCGGCCGTCGATCCCAAGACCTCGACCGACGGGCTGAACAAGATCGCCTCGCAAACGGCGCTGTTCACCACCGACAGTGACGCCCCGCAGACCAAGCGTGTCGCCTATATCGGCTCGTCCAACGTCGATGCCGGCAAGCAGGCGGCCGAGATCGCCAAGAAGGCGATGCCCAATGGCGGCAAGTGCCTCGGCTTCGTCGGCCTGCTCGGCGCCGACAATGCCAAGGAACGCATCCAGGGCATGAAGGACGGCCTCGCCGGCACCAAGATCGAACTCGTCGACGTGCGTGGCGACGACATCGACCAGGCGCGCGCCAAGAAGAACGTCGAGGACGCGCTGGTTGCCAGCCCCGACGTCACCTGCATGGTCGGCTTCTATTCCTACAACACGCCGCGCATCTATGAAGCGCTGCGCGACGCCGGCAAGCTCGGCTCGATCACCGTCGTCGGCTTCGATGACGATCCGATCACGCTGGGCGGCGTCAAGGAAGGCACCGTTGCCGCCACCGTCGTGCAGCAGCCCTTCGAATGGGCCTATCAGGGCATGAAGCTGATGGCTTCCTATCTCAAGGGCGACAAGTCGGGCATCCCGGAGGGCGGCCTGATCATCATCCCGACCAAGATCATCGGCAAGGACGACGTCGACGCCTATGCCGCCAATCTGAAGGCGATGTCTGGAAACTGAGACAGAGCAATTGCGCCGGTCCGGGGTTCGCCCCGGGCCGGCATTCGTATTGACGGGCCGGCGAAGGCCGTTCAGTCTGTAGCCCACCGGCTGCTGTCAGGCGTGATGAATTATTCCGAAACATCCATAACGGCGTCCACCCCGTTCCTCACGCTCGAGAACGTGCGCAAGACCTATCCGGGCGTCGTGGCGCTCGACGGCTTCTCCATGGAGGTCAGGCCGGGCGAGGTCGTCGGCCTCGTCGGCGAAAACGGCGCCGGCAAATCGACCTTGATGAAGATCCTCGGCGGCGTCACCAGGCCCGACACCGGCACCGTCACGGTCGACGGCATCGCCCATGACGGGCTCTCGGTCGAAGCCAGCCTCGGTTCCGGCATCGCCTTCGTCCACCAGGAACTCAACCTGTTCGACAATCTTGACGTTGCGGCCAACATCTTCTTTGGCCGCGAGCCGTTGCGCGCCGGCGCACTGAAACTCGTCGACCGCGCCCGGCTGCGCACCATGGTGGCGCCGCTGCTGAAGCGCGTCGGCGCCAATTTCTCCGCCGACACGCCGGTCGCCGCTCTGTCGCTGGCCCAGCAGCAGATGGTCGAGATCGCCAAGGCGCTGTCGATCAAGGCAAGGCTGGTCATCCTCGATGAGCCGACATCAAGCCTGCCGCTCGCCGAAACCGACAAATTGCTCGACGTCATCAAGGCGTTGAAGGCCGACGGCATCAGCGTCATCTTCATTTCGCACCGCCTGCATGAGGTCGAGCGTGTCGCCGACCGCGTCGTCGTTTTGCGCGACGGCATGTTGGCCGGCACGCTGCAGAAGAGCGCCATCAACCACGACCAGATGGTCAAGCTGATGATCGGCCGCATGCTGAAGGAGCGCGAAAAAGCCTCCGAAGCCGCGCGGGCTCCCGGCGCCGTCGCGCTTGCCGCCAAGGCCATCCGCACTCCTGCCTATCCGAGCCGGCCTGTTGATCTCGATGTCAGGCGCGGTGAAATCCTTGGCCTTGCCGGGCTTGTCGGGTCCGGCCGCACCGAATTGGCTCGAGTGTTTTTCGGCATCGACAGCAGCCTTGGCGGCGCGCTCGAGCTTGGCGGCAAGCCGCTTGCGCTGGGCTCGGCGGCGGATGCCGTCGCCCACGGCATCTTCCTGGTGCCCGAGGACCGCAAGCTGACCGGCATCCTGCTCGACCTGTCGATCGCCCAGAACATCTCGCTGCCCAATCTGCCGGCGCATGCGCGCCGCTCGCTGGTTTCGGCAAGTGCCGAGACCGCCACGGCCGAAAAGCAGAAGAGCAATCTCGGCATCAGGGCGCCGTCGGTGCAGACACGCACCGGCACGCTGTCGGGCGGCAACCAGCAGAAGGTCGTGCTCGGCAAATGGCTGGCCATGAACCCGAAAGTGATGATCCTCGACGAGCCGACGCGCGGCATCGATATCGGCGCCAAGGCTGAGATCTACGGGCTGATGCGGGCGCTGGCCGACGCCGGCGTCGCCGTGCTGATGATCTCCAGCGACATGGAGGAGGTGATCGGCGTGTCCGACCGCATCGCCGTCATGCATGAGGGCCAGATCTCGGGCATTCTCGACAAGGACCAGTTCAGCCAGGAAAACGTGCTGCTGCTGGCGGTGGGCAAGCAGCCGAAATAGTTTTTTTGCCGCGGGGTCGCGGGAAGCGCGATCTGCTCAGGCGGCATTGGGGAGAAGACGATGAGCAAGAAAGATCTCGGCCTGCTGATCCTGATCCTGGTGGTGGGAACGGTGGTGGCGATCATCAACCCGCGCTTCCTGCTGCCGATCAATCTCGCCAACACCTCGAACCTGATCGGGCTGTTCGGCATCCTGTCGATCGGTCAGGCCTTCGTCATCATCACCGGCGGCATCGAATTGTCGGTCGGCTCGGTTGTCGCGTTGCTGGGAACGCTGTTCATCGACTTCATCGCCGTGCGTGAGCTGGACTGGCCGCTGGCCTTCGTGCTGATCATCGCGCTCGGCGCCATCATCGGCCTGGTGCATGGCTGGCTGATCACGCGGCTCAAGCTGCAGCCCTTCGTCGTCACCCTGTGCGGCCTGCTGATCTATCGCGGCGTCGCCCGCTTCTACACCGCCGACGGCACCGCCGGCTTCGCCTTCGGCCAGAATTTTCCTGACCTGGAATTCCTGACAGCCGGCCGCTCCTGGGGCGTGCCGAACAGCTTCATCGCGCTGATCGTCATCTCCATCGTCATGTGGGTGGTGCTGCACCGCTCCGTGTTCGGCCGCTATCTCTACGCCATCGGCAAGAACGAGGAGGCGGCGAAGTACTCCGGCATCCGCACCGGCCGTGTCGTCATGGCCGCCTATGTCATCTGCGGCGTACTGACGGCGCTGTCGGCGATCTATTTCGCCATGTACACGCGCTCGATCTCGCCGGCCAGCCATGGCCAGTTCTACGAGCTTTATGCCATTGCCGCGGCCGTGCTCGGCGGTTTCTCGCTGCGCGGCGGCGAGGGCTCGTTGATCGGCGTCATCCTCGGCACGGTGCTGCTGCAGGAACTGCAGAACCTCGTCAATCTGCTCGGCATCCCGTCCTCGCTCAATTTCGCTGTGATGGGTGGCGTCATCCTCATCGGCGTGCTGGTCGACCAGCAATGGGGCGTGTTCCGGGCAAGGCGGCTGATGGTCGACGCCGCTCGCAAGAACGTGGCCGGTGCGGCTGCGGAATAACTGCCCGGCACACCTCGTGTCGATGAAATGATTGCAGCCGTGGTGTTGTTCTGCGATCCACTGAACATGCACATCGGGCCAAATGCCTGATATCGATGGCGGATGGATGGCAGGCGATGGATGCAGTTCCTGAACCGTTGACGCTCAGGGCCGGGGCGCTCGAGGTCGATCTCGTGCCGCGCATTGGCGGCAGCGTGGGCGCGCTGCGCTGGCGCGGCATCGACCTCATGCGCCGGCTTTCCGATGACGATCGGCAAGCGGGCAACGTGCTTGGCGTCGCCATGTTCCCGATGATGCCCTACGCCAACCGCATCGCTGGAAATGCCTTCGACTTCGCAGCCAGGCGCTGGCAGGTCCAGCCGAACAATCCCCCCGAAACAATCAACGTGCATGGCAGTGGCTGGAAACACGTCTGGACCGTCGCTGAGGCGGGCGGCGCCCAGGCAACGCTGTCGCTGGATATCGCAGCCGGCGTCGAACCCTACTCCTACCGCGCGACGCAGGCTTTCGTGGTGTCCGAGGTAGGGCTCAGCGTGACCATGACGCTGAGCAACACGGGGCCGGTTTCCATGCCGTTCGGCTTTGGCCTGCATCCCTGGTTCGATCGCGACCCGGACGTCACATTGCAGTTCGAGGCGACCCGGTTCTATCTCGAAGAACCGCAAGGCATCGCGGGCGATCCAATCACGCTTGCACCCGAACTCGACTTCGCCGCCGGCCGGCCTTTGCCCGCCGGCTGGCGCAACAATGACTATGGTGGCTGGACGGGCGAGGCGACGCTTCGCTTTCCCCTGCGCGGCGCCGGATTGCGCATCAAGGCCGATCCCGTCTTCGGACACTTGATGCTGTACGCCGACCCGACGAAACCGTATTTCTGCGTCGAACCGCAGACCAACGCCTCCGGCGCTTTCAACCGGGGCGGATGGAGCGATCCGGACGAAGGCGTCATCGTGCTCGCCCCAGGCGAAAGTGCGGCTGGCACCGTGTCGCTGATGCCCTTTGCCCTTGGGGCTTAGAGCAACAGCGCCAGCCCTATCGATTGATCCCGCGTGCGGTGCGGCGAACGCTGTGCAACAGGATGGCGAGGCAGCCTATCAACAGCAGGGCGCCGCCGAGCAGCGGCGGCAGCGCCAGCAGCTTCACCGCCGCCGTGATGATGGCCACCAGGACCAGCGCCAGCAGCGCCAGACTGCCGTCATCGACGAACATGCCGAAGAATTCCTTGGCCGCAAGACGAATGACGTTCATCGGGCGAGCCCTCCGGTGAGTGTGGGGTAGGCACCGCGCAGCCAGCGCACCATGGCAAACGACGCCAGCGCGACGATGGCGAAAATGGCGAGCAAGGCGAGATCGGCACCCGGCCAGTCGGCGCCGATGCCTTCGCCGGTCCAGAAGATGCCGAAGCTGGTCAGCATCAGCCCGACGACGAATTTGAGCGCATTTTCCGGCACCCGCGCCAGCGGCCGGTGAACCGCCAGGCCGATAAGCATCACCAGGACAAAAGCCGCCAGCGCGCCGAGGCTGGCGTAGAGCGTTTGCCCATGTGCAGCGCCGACCGCAATGACGATGAACACCACCTCGACGCCCTCGAGCAGCACCGCCTTGAACGACGCCAGCCCGGCGAGGTAGTCGGCGCGGCGGTCGTTGGCCTGTTGGTGCAAGGCGGCGGTTTCCTTGGAGAAGGCTGCCTCCTCGTCATGCAGGGCGATGACGCCGACGCTGCGCAGGATGGCCTTTCGCAGCCAGCGCATGCCGAACAGGATCAGCAGCACCCCGACGACGAACTGCAGCGTGGTGATGGGTACCAGCGCCAGCAGCGGGCCGAACGTCAGCACCAGGGCCGCCAGCAGCGCCAGGGCCAGTGCTGCGCCGGTCAGTGCCGGGCGCCAGCTGCGCGTCACCCCGACAGCGAGCACGATGGTGAAGGCCTCGACGACCTCCACGAAAGACGCCAGGAATGCCGCCGTGATCGTCGAAAGTATGGGTGTCAGAGTCTGCATGAAGGTTTCCTGTATCGTCTCGTTTGACCATGATCTGTTCGAAGGTCGTTGCCCAGCGGATAGCGCATCACTATGCGGTCAGCACCACACAGCGCTCCAGTGGCAGCGAAAAAGCAAGTGAAGCGCCAATTGGCTCTAGATCAAGCCCGACATGTCGGAGAAGGCCATGGCCTTGCGCAGCACCTCGGCGAAGCGTTCACCAGCCGCCTCGCGCGGGCCGCTGTTGTCGATCGAGGTTACATCAGGTCCCGACAAGGTCACACTGGCGCTTCGCGCCAACCGCGCCAGCACTTCGCCGCGCGACTCGCGCCCGCGCATCGCCAGCCGCTCGGCCAGCACCTCCGGCGAGGCGGTGATCTCGACGATTGCCAGGTTGGCGTAGCGCTCGCGCAGCACCGGGATGATCGCGCGCGACACGTTGGCGACGGCAACATGGCCATTGGCGACCGACCAGTCGACATCGGCGGGAATGCCATAACGCAGGCCATGCGCCTCCCAGGAGATGGCGAAGGCGCCATCCGCTTCGGCTTCGACGAAGGCCGCGTCGGCCAGCGTGTCGTGATCCTCGCTCGCGGCATCGCTCGGCCTGGTGATGACGCGGCGAACGAACTCCAGCCGGGTCTCGTCGGCAAAGCGGGCGCGGGCGTAGCCGATCACCGTGTCCTTGCCGGCGCCGCTCGGTCCGACGACGGCGACGAAGACGCCGTCGCGGATCGGAAACCTCTCGGCGGACAATTCGCGCTCGATCAAGGCCGAGACCATCATGCGACCCGGCGTCCCTGCCGCCAGACCGTGCGCACGACCGGGACATGGTCGTCGACACGCACGCGCACCAGATCCGCGCGACGGCCCTGCTCGATGACGCCGCGGTCGGTCAGGCCGACCGCTTCGGCAGGGTTCTTCGAGACCATAGCGACCGCCTGCGGCAGCGAAATGCCTTCGACAACGTCGCCGAGGAAGAATGCCGACTGGATCAGGCTGAAAGGAATATAGTCGGACGACAAGATGTCGAGCAGCCCGTCGCCGGCCAGCGTGCGGGCCGAGACATTGCCCGAATGCGAAGCACCGCGCATGACGTTGGGCGCACCCATCAAGACGCCAAGCCCGGCCTGTTTCGAGGCCCTGGCGGCTTCCTCCGTGGTCGGGAACTCGGCGACGCGCACGCCCTGTTCGATCGCCTCGTCGACATGGCCTGTCGTGGCGTCGTCGTGGCTGGCCAGCACGATGCCGCGCTCGTGGCAGGCTGCGGCGATATGGACACGGTTCGGTCCCGAATTCCGGGCCGATTCCGCCATCCGCTTTTCGCAGAACAGCTTGAAGTCGCGGTCGGTCAATTTCAGCTTGCGCTGGTAGTAATAGGCATAGGTTTCGAGGTTGACGAACTGGCGCTGGCCGGGCGCGTGGTCCATCAGCGATGCCAGCTTGACCCGCTCATCGCCGTCGAAATTGGCGAAGGCCTTAAGGCAGTCCGGCGCCGAAACCTCACAGCGCAGATGGATGAAATGGTCGGCCCGCAGACGATCCTGCTGAACACTGTCCTCGATCGCGTCGGCCAGCTTGCGGATGTCGTCCGATGTCAGGTCGGCGTCCTCGTCCATGCCGACGCGCAAGGCATCGAGCACGGTGGTGATGCCGGCCGTCGCCACTTGCGCGTCATGGGCGAGCACGGCGGCGATCGGGTTCCAGCGCACCTTCGGCCGCGGCGCGTAGTGGCCTTCGAGATGGTCGGTGTGGAGTTCGACCAGCCCGGGAATGATGTAGTCGCCGCCCATATCCTCGCCGGCCATGGTCCCGCCGGTGTGGCCGGTGCCGGCATCGATGCCGGCGATAAAGCCGTCGCGCAGCACCAGCGAACCCTCGACGATCTCGTCGGCAAGCACGATGCGCGCGTTGGTAAGAACAGTTTCGGCGGTCATTTCAGGCAGTCCTTGTTATTCCGGCTCGGTTATTCAGGCGGTTTTTCTGGCAGGGCGGCGCCCGAGCGCGTGATGGGAGAGCACCATGAACGGTGCGCCCGGTTCGGTTTCGACAAACAGCGTCAACGCATCCACCAGCACCGGCTGTTGCAGCACCTCCGCGAACAGGCTGTCGATTGCTGCACGAAGACGAGGGCTTTCCTGTGGCCCCGCCCGGCCGGACAGCGTCATGTGGAAGCGAAAGGTCTCGAAGACATAGGGATAGCCCCACTGGCACAGATTGCGGAATTGGGCGGGCTTCAGCGAGTCCGGGCTGCGCCGTTCGATCTCGGCCTCTGTCAACGGCGCGCGAAACCGGTCGAAACCGAGCACCACGTCATCGGCAAAGCGGTTGAGCGGAGGCAGCGGTCCTTCCGGCACCAGCGCAAAGAAGCTGTCGATCTGGCTGACGACAAGGCGCGGGATCGTCACCACCGGCGTTGCCTCGGCAAAATGGTCGAGTGCCGCGCGCAGCGAGGTCTCCGTCTCGTTGGCAGCCAGCCGGAAGGGGGCTTTCAGCGTCGCATGAAAACCGTAGCGCCGCGCCGAAGCGGTGTGGAAGGCAACTTCCGCCGCCGACAGATCGGCCACCGTCTCCACCGGCCTTGTCGCGCCACCGAACGGGTCGCGGCCCAGCCAGTTGGCGGCGATCCGCGCCAGCGGCTCGTCCTGCCGGGGAGTGAAATAGATGGCGTAGCGCATGAGAAGAAGTCCTCGTTAAAGCGCGCCGCGTTTGAAGAAATGCTGCGACGCGCTTTAAGTCTTGGTTTTTCGCATGTCGTAATCCCAAAACCGCTGCTCACTTTTGGGCGACATGCACTGGCCCCGCTGCCATAGGCGATTTCCATGACGGATTGACGAAGCTTTGAAGGGTTTTCGAAGGCAAATCGACCCGGCAGGTCCTTAGCCGACGATTTTTCCAAGCTGGACCAACAGCTTCACCCAAAACGTGCGACCGGTCAGGCCTTCATCAACCATTCGTGCTCGGGCGCGTTGTGGAATTTCCACGTCCGCTTCGGCCCGGCCATCACGTTGAGATAGTAGAGGTCGTAGCCATGGCAGGCGGCGCAGGGATGATAGCCCTTGGGCACCAGCACGACATCGCCATCCTCGATCGCCATGGCTTCATCCAGCGCGCGATGACCGTTCTTGTCGGCGTCGGTGTAGACGCGCTGGAAGGCAAAGCCCTGCGGTGGGTTGAGGCGATGATAGTAGGTTTCCTCAAGATAGGATTCGGCCGGCAGATTGTCCTGGTCGTGCTTGTGCGGCGGGTAGCTCGACGTGTGGCCGCCGGGCGTGATGACCTCGACCACCAGCAATGAATCGGCCGGCTTGCCCTCCGGCAGGACGTTGGTGACGTAGCGCGTGTTGGTGCCCTTGCCGCGCACCTCCTGGCCGAGCTCGTCCGGGCCGATCACGCGCACCGGCAGGCCGCCGCCGAGGCTCGGTGCCGAGCAGACCGCGAGCTCCAGCTCCGTGTCTGCCGTAACCGACCAGTCGGAGCCCTCGGGTATATAGACCGACCACGGCTTGCCCTCGAAGGGCGACATGCGCTCGCCGAGCAGTCCGAGGTCCTTGCCGCCGGCTGTCGCTTTGCCCTTGCCGGTGACGAACACCAGGCAGACTTCGCGATCGCCCGTTTTTCCAGCAGCGCTCTCGCCGGGCTTCAGCCGATGCAGGTCGAAACCGACATAGGTCCAGCCGGCGTTTTTCGGCGTCACATGGGCGACGCGGCCATGGCCCTTGTCGGCCTTCACCAGCAGCTTCGACATCCGGTTACTCCTTCGGTTCGGCCTCGGCCGTTGTCTTGCTCTCGTCGGCCGGCCTCTCGTCGGCCGGCTTGTAGAGATAGAAGAACTGCCACACGGCGTAGCCGGCGAAGCCGATCGCGATCACGCCCCAGAACGGCGTGCCGGTGGCGAATTCGATGATCGACCAGATGACGCAGACCGCGACGACGGCGACGCGCCGCCACAAAGGCCGGAAAAACGGATGCTCGGAATCTTTCATCCGGCCAACCTACAGCAACCCGGCTTCGCCGAGAACCAGCGCGTCGGGCATTGGGGAGGCCCTAGGCATTGGGAAAGCCCTGCGTCTCGACGGTGTAGCCGGCCGCTGTCATCACCCGCATCAATTCCTTGTGGCCCACCTCAGCCATCTTGAGCGGCGGGTTCTTCTTCGGATCCTGCTCGGCCTCGACCACGAACCAGCCCTCGTAACCATGGTCGGCAAACCGCTGCACGATGGCGCCGAAATCCAGCGAGCCGTCACCCGGCACCGTGAACGCCCCGAGCGCGACGGCGTCGAGGAAGGATTGCTTGGTGCGGTCGAGCTTGTCGATGACGCCCATGCGCACGTCCTTCACATGCACATGGCTGATGCGCGCATGGTGGTTGTCGATGGCGCGCAGGACATCGCCGCCGGCAAAGGCCAGGTGCCCCGCATCGAGCAGMAGCGGTATGCCGGCTCCGGAATACTTCATGAAGGCATCGAGTTCCGGCTCGGTCTCGACGACCGCCGCCATGTGATGGTGATAGGAAAGCGGCATGCCCTGTTCGGCGCACCATTCGCCAAATTCGGTGAGGCGTTTCGCATAGATCTTCATCTCGTCGTCCGAGAGCTTCGGCTTGGTTGCGAGCGGCTTCGAGCGGTCGCCCTGGATCGAGCGGCCGACCTCGCCATAGACGATGCAAGGTGCGTTCACCGCCTTGAACAGATCGATCATCGGCTGGATGCGATCCTTGTTCTTGCCCATGTCCTCATCGACCAATGTGCCCGAGAACCAGCCGCCGCACAGCGTCACGTCGGCCGCCTTCAAGATCGGCAGCATGACATCGGGATCGTTGGGAAACCGCCGGCCCATCTCCATGCCGGTGAAACCGGCCGAGCGCGACTGTCGCAAACACTCTTCCAGCGACACATCATCGCTGAGTTCCGCAAGATCGTCGTTCCACCACGCAATGGGGGACATGCCCAGTTTGGCTTTCAAGTCGTCACTCCAGTTTTCAGTTCGTGCCCACCCTCCCCGCGAAGGGAAAGGTGGGATTTGCCGGCGTTGGCATCAATCGCCAATGGTCTGCATCTGCCGCTTTTCGTCATAGGCCTTGCGCGCCGCGTTCACCTGGGCACGCGCCGAGACCTCCGGCACCGCAACATCCCACCAATGGCCGCCGGCATCGGTCGAAACCAGCGGATCGGTGTCGATGACCAGCACGGTGGTACGGTTGTTCTTCCTTGCCTTTTCCAGGGCGTTTTCCAGCCCGGCGATCGACGGCACTTTCTCGGCAATCGCCCCCATGCTCGCCGCATGCGCGGCGAAGTCGATATCGGGCAGGATTTCGTGGCGCGAGTCCTTCAGGAGATTGTTGAAGTTGGCGCCGCCGGTCGCCATCTGCAGCCGGTTGATGCAGCCATAGCCGCGGTTGTCGAGCAGCACGATGGTCAGCTTGAGGCCGAGCATCACCGAGGTGGCGATTTCGGAATTCAGCATCAGATAGGAGCCGTCGCCGATCATGACGACGATCTCCTCGTCAGGCTTCGCCATCTTGGTGCCAAGCCCGCCGGCAATCTCGTAGCCCATGGTCGAGAAGCCGTATTCGGCGTGGTAGGAGCCGGGCGCGCCCGCTTGCCACAGCTTGTGCAGTTCGCCGGGCAGACCGCCGGCGGCATGCAGCAGGGTTACGCCAGAGCCCATCGCGCGCTGCACGGCGCCGATGACCTGAGCGTCGGAAGGGTAGGCGGCGTTGGTCGACGCGGTCACCTTGGCCGCCTCGACCTGCCAGGCCTTCTTGCCGGCCACCGCATTGTCGGTCCAGCCTGCCGGCGCTTTCCAGCCCTTCAGCGCAGCGCCGAGTTCGGCCAGGCCCTCGGCCGCGTCAGCGACCAGCGGCAGCGCCCGGTGCTTGCCGGCGTCGAAGGGCTGCACGTTCAAGCCAACGATGGTCTTGCCGAAGTTCTTGAACAGCGCCCACGAGCCGGTGGTGAAATCCTGCAGCCGCGTGCCGATGGCCAGCACGACATCGGCCTCCTCCGCCAGCCGGTTGGCGGCCGAGGTGCCGGTGACGCCGACCGCCGCCATGTTGAGCGGATGATTGTCCGGCAGGGAGGATTTTCCGCCTTGCGTCTCGCAGACCGGGATGCCGGCGCCCTGCACGAATTTCCCCAGTTCGTCCGAAGCCTGCGAATAAAGCACGCCGCCGCCGGCGATCACCAGCGGCTTCTTCGCCCCCTTGAGCGCCGCTACCGCGGCGGCAAGCTCATGGCGGTCCGGCCGCGGCCGGCGCTGGTGCCAGACCCGCTCGGCAAAGAAGCTCTCGGGATAGTCATAGGCCTCGGCCTGCACGTCCTGGCAAAGCGACAGCGTCACCGGGCCGCAATCGGCCGGATCGATCAGCACCTGCATGGCGCGGCCGAGCGCCGGGATGATCTGTTCGGGCCGAGTGATGCGGTCGAAATACCGCGACACCGGACGGAAGCAGTCATTGACCGTCGCCGTGCCGTCGGAGAAATCCTCGGCCTGCTGCAGCACCGGATCGGGAATGCGGTTGGCGAAGACATCGCCGGGCAGAAAAAGCACCGGCAGCCGGTTGACGTGGGCCAGTGCCGCAGCCGTCACCATGTTGAGCGCGCCGGGGCCGATCGACGAGGTCGCCGCCATGAAGCGGCGGCGGAAATTGGCCTTGGCATAGGCGATCGCCGCATGCGCCATCGCCTGTTCATTGTGGGCGCGAAAGGTCGGCAGTTCGTCGCGCACCTGATAGAGCGCCTCGCCGATGCCGGCGACATTGCCATGGCCGAAGATCGCCCAGACACCGCCGAAGATCGGGACTTTCTTGCTGTCGATCTCGGTCATCTGCCTGCTGAGAAAGCGGGTCAGCGCCTGCGCCATCGTCAGGCGGATTGTCTTGCTCATGGTGTTTTTCCTCCGCAGTCCTATGCCGCGCCTTCTTATGCTGCTTTGCGGCCGCGCGCGGCAAGCCACGCTTCGGTCAACTGTTCGAAGCGCGAGGCCATGTCGGCGATCGCCTCGTCATCCGACATCTTGCCGGCCAGCCATTGTTCGGCCGCGTGGACGAAGATGGTCCGGCCGACGGCAAACCCTTTGACGATGGGCGCCTTGGCGGTTGCGGCAAAAGCCGCTTCCAGCTCGTCCTGCGGCGCTTCCAGGCCAAGCAGCACGACGCCCCGGCACCACGGATCATGCTTCAGGATCACCGCTTCGATCTTTGCCCACGCCGCTGCCGAAGCCTGCGGTTCGAGCTTCCACCAGTCGGGTTTGATGCCGAGCGCATAGAGTTCCTCCAGCGCGCGCGGGATCGTCGTGTCGTCGAGCTTGCCGTGCTTGCCGGCGATGATCTCGACCAGCAATTCCCTGCCGACCTTGCGTGCGGCCTCGAACAGCGCGCGCAGCTTCTGCTGCTGCTCTTCCTTGAGCGCCGCCGGATCGTCGGGATGATAGAAGCACAGGCACTTGATGCAGTGATCGACCGGCCATTCGACGAGCTGCGAGCCGATGTCCTGCGAGAACTCGAAGCGTAGGGGTCGCGATCCCGGCAATTCGACTGGCCGCCCGAGCCAGGCGAAGGGATGGCGGGCGAATTCGAACATCGCCTCGCGGCCATGCTTCTCGTCGATCAGCATGCCATAGCCGTCACGGCCGGCGGCGATCTTCGCCGCCGCCTTGACCGCCAGAACCTTGAAATCGCGGATGCGTGCGGGATCGGCACCGGCCTTCGCCGCCACATCCTCGAGTTGCACGCGATGATCGCAGGCGAGCGCCATCAGCGAGGGAACGTCGCGGCGACGGGTGGTCGCCCAATGGATGTGGTTGATCGCCTCGTCCTTGCGCAAGGCGAGATGCTTGCTGCCGTTCTTGAGGAAGAACTGCAACTCCTCGAAGGTCGGATATTCCGGCGCGCACAGCAGGCGCGACACGGCGAAGGCGCCGCAGGCATTGGCCCAGGTGGCCGCCGTCGCATGGTCTTCGCCGCCCAGCCAGCCGCGCAGGAAGCCCGACATGAAAGCGTCACCGGCGCCGAGCACATTGTAGATCTCGATCGGAAAGCCCTTGCCGACGACGCCGTCCTCGAGATCGTCGCTGATCGGCCCGTCATAGACGATGCAGCCCATGGCGCCCCGCTTCAAAACGATGGTCGCCGAAGACAGCGAGCGGATCGTCTTCAAGGCGCTCAGGCAATCATCGGCGCCCGACGCGATCATGATCTCTTCTTCGGTGCCGACGATCAGGTCGCAATCGGGCAGCACCGTCTTCAGTTGGGCCGAGACCCTGTCTGACTTGACATAGCGCTCAAACCCTTCGGCATGGCCGGCCAGACCCCAGAGGTTCGGCCGATAGTCGATGTCGAACACCACCTTGCCGCCCTTGGCCTTGATGATGCGGATTGCCTTGCGCTGGGCGGCATCGCTGTTGGGCCGGGAAAAATGCGTGCCGGTGACGACGATGGAGCGCGCCGAGGCGATGAAGGCCTCGTCGATGTCTTCCGGCGCCAGCGCCATGTCGGCGCAATCTGAGCGGTAGAAGATCATCGGCGACACGCCTTCATCCTCGACCGACAGCAGCACCAAGGCGGTCAGCCGCTCCTTGTCGGTCTTCAGCCCGTCGACGCAAACGCCTTCGCGCTTGAGCTGTTCGCGGATGAAGCGGCCCATCTGCTCGTCGCCGACGCGGGTGAGCAGGGCCGAGCGCAGGCCGAGCCTCGCCGTGCCGACCGAAATGTTGGCCGGGCAGCCGCCGACCGACTTGGCGAACGAGGTGATGTCCTCCAGCCGCGAGCCGATCTGCTGGCCATAAAGGTCGACGGAAGCGCGACCTATGGTGATGACGTCGAGCGGCGCCTGTTTTGCGTCCACGGCTTCGCTCATTGGAACCTCCCGTCAGTCTTGTTGTCTTGAGCAACGCATTTTGGGGTACACGCGCGAGCGGCAGCGTGGCGCCGGGAATATGAAATAATAATTCCAATCCATAGTCAATATGGAATGAGCATTCCCCGGTCTAAAATTGTCTTTGAGGTGCCTGCTAGGCCTTGCGCCTGCGGCCCGTGCTGCGCCGTTTTTCGCCGACGCCGACGGTCAGCGCCATGGCCAGCGCCATCGTCGCCGACAGCGAGCGGAAGCCGGCGAAATCGGCCTCGGCCACCTCGAACCAGATGCTGGCGAACTGGGCAAGCGGCGAAAACGAGCTGTCGGTGATGGCAACGATCGGCACGCCCTGTTCCGAAATGCTGCGCGCCTCCTCGATGGTGGCCGGCGCGTACGGCGAGAAGCTGATGGCGATGACGGCGTCCGCCGGCGTGGCGAATGCGATCATCTCGGCGTTCAGCCCGGCGGCCGATTCGATCAGCTGGTTGCGGATCTTCAGCTTGCCCAGCGCATAGGCGATGTAGGACGCCACCGGATAGGAGCGGCGCTTGGCCAGCACATAGATGGTCTCCGCCTTCGCCAGCAGGGAAATCGCGTCTTCCAGATGCGCGTCGTCCAGCGTGCGCGAAATGTCGTTGAGCGAGGTGCTGGCGGCGGCGACGAAGCCGTCGAAGATCGCCCGGTGACCGGCGGCGCCCTCGGCCTTGGCACGCAGCGCCTGCAGGCGTTCGTCATAGGACGAGTTGCGCTCGCGCAGCCTCTCGCGAAACACCTGCTGCAGGCTGGTGAAACCGTCGAAGCCAAGCTGCTGGGCAAAGCGGATCAGGGTCGACGGCTGCACGCCGGCCGAAGCGGCGATGCTGGCGGCGGTGCCGAAGGCGATGTCGTCGGGATTGTCGAGCGCGTAGGCGGCGATCTGGGCGATGCGCTTGGGCAGGCTTTCGCGCCGGTCCAGGATGGTGGCGCGCAGCGTCTCGAAGTCGCGAGGTACCCGTTCGTCCATCGTCGCTCTGTCCAGGCTCATCTATGGGTACCCTCTCTGCCCCATCATAGCGAGCCTGCGCAAGAACGCCATAAAAAATGAGGCAGACATTCCATTCCAAGAGAAAATGGACTAATTCATCCATCCAACGCTTCAGGCAGTGGAGAAATGGAAAATGGTCGGCGTCGGTCTCATCGGCACGGGTTTCATGGGCAAGTGTCACGCCATCGCATGGAGTGCCGTCGGCGCCGTCTTTCCCGACGTGCCCAAGCCCCGGCTCGTCCATCTCGGCGAGGTCAATGAGGACCTCGCCAGGCGCAAGGCCGGCGAGTTCGGCTTCGCCAAGGCGTCCGGCGACTGGCGCGCCGTCGTCAACGACCCGGATGTCGATATCGTCTCGCTGACCACGCCCAACCAGTTCCATCCGGAGATGGCCATCGCCATCCTCGAGGCCGGCAAGCATCTGTGGTGCGAAAAGCCTATGGCGCCGAGCTTCGCCGAGGCCGAAGCCATGGCGGCGGCGGCGAAGACGTCGGGCAAGGTCGCCGCCCTCGGCTACAACTACATCCAGAGCCCGGCCATCCGCCACATCGGCGCGCTTCTCGACGAGAAGGTCATCGGGGAGGTGAACCATCTGCGCATCGAGATGGACGAGGACTTCATGGCCGACCCGGAGGCGCTGTTCTTCTGGAAGCACGAAGCGGCTTCCGGCTATGGCGCGCTCGACGATTTCGCCGTGCATCCGCTGTCGCTGGTCTCAGCCCTGTTCGGCCGCGTCGCCAGCGTCATCTGCGACATGGCCAAGCCCTACGCCGACCGCAAGCTCCCCGCAGGCGGGCGCCGCGCCGTCGAGACCTACGACATCGCCAGCGTGCTGATGCATCTGGAAAACGGCATTGCCGGCACGCTGCTGGTCAACCGCTCGGCCTGGGGCCGCAAGGGCCGCATCGCCATCCAGATCTTCGGCTCGAAGGGATCGATCCTGTTCGACCAGGAGCGGATGAACGAATTCCAGCTCTACCTCACTGCCGATCGCCCGACCGAACAGGGTTATCGCACCATTCTGGTGGCGCCGCACCACAAGCCCTACGACGCCTTCCTGCCGGCGCCCGGCCATGGCCTCGGCTTCAACGATCTCAAGATCATCGAGTGCCACGAACTGTTGACGCGGCTGGCCGGCAAGCCGGCGCGGATCATCGAGTTCGCCGAAGGGCTGGAGATCGAGCGCACGGTGCATGCGATGGCGCGCTCGTTCGACGAAAAGCGCTGGGTCGATGTGAGATAGTCTGCTTCGCGGTGGATCGCCTCAGTTGCTTGCGGCCTGGGCGGCGTTCGTCTCCCACCCGTTCACCCAGACCTGCCGCAAACGATCGCCTTCGCCCTTGAACCGTAGCCCCGTCGCCTGGCAATCCTCGATCCGGTCGCTGCGGAAATTGCGGATCGCCTGGCGCAACTCGCACCAGGCGACGATGTTGGCGGTTTCGGCGTAATAGATCAGCGCAATCGGGCGGATGAGGCGCTCGGAGGCGCGGCCGAGCTCGTCGCGATAGGACAGGTCGAGCTTCTCCTCGTCGCGGATGGCGCGGCGCACCAGCGCCAGATCGACCGCACCGACCGAGGGCGCCGCAAACCCCCACGCATGCAACGCATTGGCATCGAACGTCTGGCGCAAGGGCGGCGGCACCGCGCCGGCGATCTTGGCGCTGACGCGCTTGGCCGCCTGCTTGAGTTCGCTGTCACCCGTGCGCTCCAGCAGTGCCAGCGACAGAACGATCGCCTCCATCTCCTCGATCGAAAACATCAGCGGCGGCAGGTCGAAGCCGGGGCGCAGGATGTAGCCGATGCCGCGCCCGCCCTCGATCGGCACGCGCATCGCCTGAAGTGCGGCAATATCGCGATAGACGGAGCGCACCGTCACTTCCAGCTTTTCAGCCATCATGGCAGCCGTCACCGGCTGCCGCGCCAGCCTCACGATCTGGATGATCTCGAACAGTCGCGATGCCTTGCGCATTTCCTCACCCGCTCCGATCACAACTGACGCCACATCGTCAGTAGGGCTGACCTATACGACTGCCTATCGAATTGAAAATCAACACATTCCTCAGCGGCTCCGCCGAGCGAGGCGACAGGCAACTGACATGGACTATGCGGATAATCTCTGGCTGTTCTTCCTCCTGCTGTTCGGCATCATCATCGTGCCCGGCATGGACATGCTTTTCGTGCTTGCCAATGCACTGACGGGTGGCGGCAACAGAGGCCTTGCCGCCACCGGCGGCATCATGCTGGGCGGCATGGTGCACACGCTGAACGGCGCTGTCGGCGTCGGCCTGCTGATGCATTTCGTGCCGATCCTCTACAATCCGCTGCTGATTGCCGGCGCCGCCTACATGACTTTCATCGGCCTGACGCTGATGCGCAGTTCGATCAAGGTCGGCCACGAGGGGCCTGCCGGCAGCCGCTCCGCATGGAGGGCGTTTCGCCAGGGGCTGGTGATCTGCCTGATCAATCCCAAGGCCTATCTTTTCGTCTTTGCGGTCTATCCGCAATTTCTCAAGCCCGCCTACGGTCCGATCTGGATACAGGCGGCCATCATGGGATTGATGACGGTGGCCGTGCAGTTTGCCGTCTATGGCGGGCTTGCCGTCACCGCCGGGCGCAGCCGCAATCTACTGGTCGCCAATCCCCGGGCGACCGCATTTGCCGGCCGGGCGGCCGGATTGCTGCTGGTTGCGGTGTCGGCACTGACCGCCTGGCAAGGTTTGAAGGCGGCGTGAATTCCAGGCCCGAGCCTGGAAACACTGCCGTCTTGTCCCCGACCCGTCAGGCGGCCCCCTGGCGGCTGTCGATCATGGCGCGGCGTGCCGAGCGCCGCCACTCGACCGCGCCGGCAAGGCCGTGCAGCACCGTCTCGGTGGTCGCCCAGTCGATGCAGCCATCGGTGATGCTCTGGCCGTAGACGAGCGGCTTGCCGGGCACCACGTCCTGCCGACCGGCGACGAGATTGCTCTCGATCATGACGCCGATGATGCGCCCGTCGCCCGCCGTGACCTGACCCGCGACATCGGCCGCCACCTTGGGCTGGTTCTCGGGCTTCTTTGAGCTGTTGGCGTGGCTGACATCGATCATCAGCCGAGGTGCGACGCCGATGCGGGCGAGTTCGACCGAGGCCGCCTCGACGCTCGCCGCGTCATAGTTGGGCTGAACGCCGCCGCGCAGGATGACGTGGCAGTCTTCATTGCCGGTGGTCGTCGCGATGCCGCTGCGTCCACCCTTGGTCACCGCCATGAAATGGTGCGGCTGGGCGGCCGATTTCACCGCCTCCGCGGCGATCCGCAGATTGCCGTCGGTGCCGTTCTTGAAGCCGACCGGGCAGGACAGGCCCGATGCGAGCTCGCGGTGGATCTGGCTCTCGGTCGTGCGCGCGCCGATGGCGCCCCAGGCGACGAGGTCGGCAATGTATTGCGGCGTGGTCATGTCGAGGAATTCGGTCGCCGCCGGCAGGCCGAGGTTGTTGACGGCGGAGAGCACGTTGCGCGCCATCCTGAGCCCCTTGTCGATGTTGAAGCTGCCGTCGAGGTCGGGATCGTTGATCAGACCCTTCCAGCCGACCGTCGTGCGCGGCTTCTCGAAATAGACCCGCATCACGATCTCGAGCCGGTCGGACAGGGTCTCGCGCAGCGCCGCCAGACGGCTGGCATAATCGACGGCCGCGACCGGATCGTGGATCGAACAGGGACCGACGATGACGAGCAGTCGATCGTCGGTCCCGTTCAAGATGGCGTGGGTTGCATTGCGTGAGGCGGCAACGGTGCGCGTCGCCGTCAGCGTGCGCGGTATCTCCCGCATCACCTGGTCCGGCGTACTCAATTCCCTGATTTCCTTGACCCGAAGGTCATCTGTGGTGGTCAACACGGCTTTCTGCTCCTGATTGGGAGACCTGCCGGCTGAAACAAAAAAGCCGCCAGGTCTGGCGGCTGTTCGGATTTTGATGCTGCAATCTTCAGATCGAGCGCAATCCTCCCGCCGCCAGCGAGCTCCTAAAGTACCAATACGTGGCGGTCAGGTTGATCATGAGGCTCATATAGTCGAAGCGGAGGCGTTTGTCACGCTCCCCTCCGTTTGAAATTTGACGCCTACCCGTCGCGATCCGGCCCCAACTCTTATACGTTCAACGATATGCCCCCAGATTCCGAAGAACCCGCCGATGTTTATGCGCTACTGCGAGCGGCGGCAGAAGCGCGCCTAAGAGCAGCCAAAGCTATGTTGAGCGCATACGAAGCCAATGCCTTTAGGACGCCGGCCACGCCGGAGGATATCGCCTACTGGAAGCAAGAGCTGGCCGACGTTCAGGTCGAGTTGGCGAGGCTGCATAGTGCACACCGGACCTGAGGCCCCGATGACGTTTCAACTGCTACTCGCCGATCACCCCGGCGATGTTCTGGTCGTAATCGACCAGCGACCCGGTCATGACGCCGGCCTGCGGGCTGATCATATAGGTGATCAGTCGGGCGAGTTGCGCCGGCTTGACCAGTTGCCCCATCGGCTGCGCGGCCTCGGCCTTCTCCAGCCAGTCGTCCGGCGCGTCGTGCCATTTCTTCTGGACGATCGCCTCGCCCTCGGTGTCCATCCAGCCGGGCAGCACCGCGTTGCAGCGGATGCGGTTCTTTCGATAGGAGCTGGCGACATTCTTGGTCAGCGTCATCAGTGCGCCCTTGCTGGTCGAATAGGGCGTCAGGAAGGACTGGCCGGCATGCGCCGACATCGACAGCACGTTGACGATCGACCCTGGCGCCTTGCGCTCCAGGAGGTGGGCGACCAGCCCCTGCATCAGGAAGAAGGGACCACGCACATTTGTGTCGAAGATCTGGTCGAAAAGCTCTTCGCTCGTCTCGACCAGCGAACCGCGTGCCGACGTCGCTGCCGCATTGACCAGGGCGTTGATGGTGCCGAAATGCGAGATTGCGGTCGCGACCGCGCGCTTGCAGTCGGCGACCTTCGAGACGTCGGCGCTGATGAAGATCGCGTCGACGCCCGATTTCTTGAAATGGGCGACGGCCTTGTCGCCCTTGTCCTGCGAGCGCCCGATGAGCGCGAGCGCCCGGCAGCCCTCGTCGGCCAGCGCGTCAGCGACGGCAAAACCGATGCCTTGCGCGCCGCCGGTGACGATGGCGCGCGTTTCATGATTGCGACCGGCTGATGTACTCATCGCTGGGCTCCTGTACCTGCTGTTCTTACTTTGCTGTGTCGAGACGGATGGTCTTGCCCGATGTGGCCGACTTAAGCGCCGCATCGGCAAGCTTCAGCGCCACGAGCCCGTCGGCGCCGCTTGGCGTCGCCTTCTTGCCTGACGTCGCGGCTGCGATGAAGGCAGCGATCTCGTTGGCATAGGCGTCGAGGTAGCGGGTCATGAAGAAATCATGCAGCGGCGGGCGCGTATAGCCCTTCTCGTTGGCCAGCTCGATCGACACCGGGCGCTGGTTCTCGGCCGCGATCATGCCTTTCGAACCATGCACCTCAATGCGCTGGTCATAGCCATAGGTGGCACGGCGCGAGTTGGAGATGACGGCTTGCTTGCCGGAAGCGGTCTCGAGGATGACGCTGACACTGTCGTAGTCGCCGGCTTCGCCGATCTTCTTGTCGACCAGCACCGAGGCGTGCGCACTGACCGCCACCGGCTCTTCGCCGAGCAGGAAGCGCGCCATATCGAAATCATGGATGGTCATATCGCGAAAAATGCCGCCGGAGCGCTTGATGTAGTCAATCGGCGGCGCACCCGGATCGCGCGATGTGATTGTCACCATCTCGACGGTGCCGATGGCGCCGTCGTCGATCGCCTTGCGCACGGCGGCGAAATGCGGATCGAAGCGCCTGTTGAAGCCGACCATCAGCGTCGCCTTGGCCTTTTCGACCACGGCCAGGCACTTCTCGACGCGCTTGACGTCGAGGTCGATCGGCTTCTCGCAGAAGATCGCCTTGCCGGCCTTGGCGAAACGCTCGATCAGGTCGGCATGGGTGTCGGTCGGCGTGCAGATGACGACGGCGTCGATGTCCTTGGATTTTTCGATGGCGTCGATGCTGCGCACCTCGGCGCCATAGGCGGTCGCCAGTTCGGTCGCCGCCTTCTCGAAGGCGTCGGCAACGGCAACCAGTTTGGCCTGCGGGTTGGAGCCGACGGCGCGGGCGTGGACCTTGCCGATGCGGCCGGCACCGAGGAGGGCGAAGCGGAGTACCATGGAATGTCCTTTGAGGATGGTTCGAAGCAAGGCGCCGGTCATGGGCGCGGGTGATGTTCCGGTCAAGACGACATCGACAGGAAGGCGGTGACCACCGCCTCCTTGCCCGGCCCTAGGCCGCGAGTTCCGCCTCTCCGGTCTTGGCGCCGGTGATGTAGGAGACGATATCGTTTCCGTCGGTGTCCTGCTTGCGCAGGTTGGCGACGATGCGGCCGCGGCGGAAGACGACGATGCGGTCGCAAAGGTCGAACACCTGGCGCATGTTGTGGCTGATCAGGATCAGCGGCTCGCCATTGTCCTTCAGCGTGCGGATGATGTTTTCGACCTGTGCGGTCTCTTGCACGCCAAGGGCTGCCGTCGGCTCATCCATGATGATCAGCTTGGAGGCGAAGGTGGCGGTCCGGGCGATCGCCACGCACTGACGCTGGCCGCCCGACATGTGGCGGATGGTGTTGGACAGATTGGGGATCTTCACTGCGGTGCGGACCAGTGCCGCCTCGGTCGCCTTGCGCATGTATTTGCGGTCCAGGATCGAGAACGGCCCGAGATTGAACAGCACCTTTTCGCGCCCGAGGAACAGGTTCGACGGCACGTCGAGGTCGTCGGCCAGCGCCAGGTTCTGGAACACCGTCTCGATTCCCGCCTCGCGCGCCGCGATCGGCCCGGTGAAGTTCACTTCCTTGCCGTCGAACCAGATCTTGCCGTCGGTGCGTTGCTCGACGGCGGTGATCTGGCGCACGAAGGTCGACTTGCCGGCGCCGTTGTCGCCCATGATGGCGACGTGTTCGCCCTTGCGCAGCTCGAAGTTAGCGCCTTCCAGCGCATGCACGCCGCCATAGCGTTTAGTCAGGTTTTCGGTCTTCAGGACGATGTCTGCCATGATCAAGCCCTCATTGCCCTAAGGCGTTGACGCCACTGGTCGAGAACGACTGCGCCGACGATGATCACGCCCTTCACCATCTCCTGATAGTAGGCGTCGAGGCGCAGGAAGGTGAAGCCGGAGATGATAACGCCGAAGATCAGCGAGCCGATCACCGTGCCGACGATCGAGCCGCGGCCGCCCGACAAGGAGACGCCGCCGATCACCGCCATGGCGATCGCGTCGAGTTCGTACATCACGCCCATGCCCGACTGTGCGGTGAGGTTCTTGGAGCTCAGCACCACGGCGGCGAGCGCCGCGAGCACGCCGGCGATGACGTAGACGAGGATCTTGTGGTTGGCGATCTTGATGCCGGACATGCGCGCGGCATCCTCGTTGGAGCCGATCGCGTAACAGTGCTTTCCATATCTCGTGTAGGTCATGATCAGCTGGAACAGCACCGCCAGCGACAGGAAGATGATGACTGGCATCAGGCCTTTGCCGATTGCCGCGAAACTGTCGGTGGGAAACGAGATCGGCTGTCCCTTGGACCACCATTTGGCGATGCCGCGCGCGGTCACCATCATGCCGAGCGTGGCGATGAACGGCGGAATGCGCGTGTAGGCAATCAAGGCGCCGTTGACCAGGCCGGCGAACAACCCGCAGCTGATGGCGACCAGCAGCGGCACGATGACAGGCAGGTCGGTCCAGCCTTGCGCGAGGAACATCGCCTTGGGGTTAGGATTGCCGTTGACGGTCGCCACCTGGGCAAAACTCATGGCGATCATTGCGGTCGCGCCGACGATCGAACCCGAGGACAGGTCGATGCCGCCGGTGATGATCACTTGCGTCACGCCGATGGCGATGATGCCGACGATCGACACCTGCAGGATGATGATCTGCAGGCGTGCCTCGTTGAAGATCCCGCTGACGTCGCTGCGGGTGTTGAACAGGAAGCTGTCGCCTAGGAAGATCCGGCCGATCAGTTCGAAGACGACGACGAGGATGACAAGCGCCAGGAAAACGTTGATTTCGGCAGGCCACGCGCGCTTCTTCGCGTCGTAGCCGACCCCGCCGACGCCATGAGATGTCTGTGCCAAATCTTCTATCCTCCGTCAGCCGCGGTCGCCCCTCGCTGCCTTGCCGGCGCTGAGGGAAGGGGAGCGGCGCTGAAGCGCCGCTCCGTATGCCCGTTGCTCAGTTCTTCTTCAGGAACTTGTCGATGTTCGCAGGCGTCACCAGCTGGAAGGGGACGTAGACCTTGTGTTCGACCTTCTCGCCCTTGGACAGTTTCAATGCCGCGTCCAGCGCGCCCGCGCCCTGGCCGGCCGCGTCCTGGAACACGGTTGCGTCAAGGTCGCCCGCCTGCATCGCTGCAAGCGCGTCCTGGGTGGCGTCGACGCCGCCGACCACGACCGACTTCATGTCGATGTTGGCGGCCTTCATGGCCTGGATGGCGCCGATGGCGCTCTCGTCATTGTTGGCGATGACGCCATCGAACGGCTTGCCGGTCGACAGCCAGTTGGTCATCAGGTTCTGGGCCTCGTCGCGGTTCCAGTTCGACGTCTGCTTGTCGATGATCTTGATGAAGCTGCAATCCGGCGTGGCGATCACCTCTTCGATATCCTTGGTGCGCTGCACGGCGGCCTGGTTGGAAAGTTCGCCCATGATCACATAGACGTTGGCTTCCTTCTTGCCGGCTTCTTTGAACAGGCGGCAGACTTCCTTGGTCTCGAGCGTACCGGAATCGGCTTCGTTCGAAGCGACGAAGGCCTGGTTTTCCGGCAGCTTGTCGACATTGACGGGTTCGCGGTTGACGTAGACCAGCGGGATCTTGGCGGCAGCCGCGGCGTCCGACATTGCCTGCGTGGCCGAGGTGTCGACCGGGTTGACGATGATCGCGTCGACGCCGGAGGCGGCGAAGTTCTTGATCTGGTCAAGCTGCTTGGCGACGTCGTTCTGCGCGTCCTCGACCTGCAGCTCCACGCCGCTCATGCCTTTGGCCTGCTCGATCATGCCGTTGCGCAGCACGGTCAGGAAGTTGTCGTCGAACTTGGCCATCGATACGCCGACCTTGGCGGCCATGGCGGATGAACTCATCAGCGCCGCGAAAGCGACGCCCAAAATCAGTTTCTTCATTGTGTTTCTCCTCCACATATTGGTGTCCGGTTGCACCGATCTATCCGGAATCCCCGATCTCCCCGGGGAATCTCTCCCTGATATCGCTTCGCTCCGTGTGGCATTCCCTGCTTGGCTGGAACGCCAAACCCTCTGTTTGAAACAGACGTTCCGGAACGAAAGAACCAAAATGCGCAGTTGGTGAAATATTTATTCCATTCCAGCGGAACGTCAAGTGCGATTCCGCGGCCTGCCGCCGGATTTTCGGATCGTTCTGATGGATTCTATCATTCCCCGCCGCTGCACTCGCGCGGGAAAGGTCAGATATTTTCCGGCAGATAGATGTCGAAGGGCAGGAAGGTCTGGCCAGGGGCGTTGGCTGCGCCGGTTTCGATGGCATGCACCATCCGATCGACCAGTTCGCGGCAGAGCGCGGCCAGCGGCGTCGAGATCACCATGGTGAGGATGTTGTCGGCGAGTGCCGCGCGCGACTCGGCGTTGATCTCGTTGCAGACGACCACAGGCATATTTACGGGCCTTGCTGCCCGCAGCGCCGAGACCGCGCCTTCCATGCCGCCGCCGGCGACATAGCAGCCGGCAAGATCCGGAAAGCGCGCCAGAAGATCGATCATCGCATCATGGGTTACTTGGTTCGCTTCCAGGTTGACCAGCGTTTCCAGCACGCTGAAGTCGGGTGCATGCTCGCGAAAGAAAGAGCGGAAGCCGATCTCGCGCAACTCGTGGCCATGGAAACGGTGGCTGCCGACGAAGAGGGCGACTTTGCCGGGCTGCCGCGCCGCCCTGGCGATCATCCAGGCCGCGGTACGACCGACCTTGCGGTTGTCGAGGCCGACATAGCCCTCGCGGATACCGGCGGCAAAATCGGACAGCAGCGAGAAGACTGGCAGCCCCCTAGCCTTCAACGCCTCGACCGCCGCCGTCAGGGTCGGATGGTCCGGGCCGACAACGGCGATGGCCCTCGATTTTGCCGCCAGCTTGCGCATCTGGGTGGCGATCTCGTCGGGGACCAGGGAACTGGCGAAGTCGATGGTTGCGGCGCCGCGGAACCGCTGCGATTGCGAGACCGCCAGTTCGAGCTCCGACGCGAAATCACCGTAGAAGACATCATTGCCTCGCAAAAGCAGGAAGCCGAGCCGGTACTCCGGCAGTTCATGATGCATCCTCTGCTTGATCAAGCCGGCCGCGTGATAGCCGATCTCGGTCGCGGTTTCATAGACGCGCCGCGCGGTCTCCTCGCGCACCGGCAGGCGATTGTTGAGCACGCGGTCCACCGTGGCAACGCTGACGCCGGAGATGCGCGCCAGATCGGTGATGGTCGGTCGTTTTGCCATGCTTGCCTCATCGGATTGCTTGGCCCCGTCTTACACCATTCTGATAGGAAATGATAGAAACTATCTTTGTGACGTTGAGTCTATCATGCGTCGGCGCTATTTTCAGCCTCGAAGCGTAGGAATATCGGGCATTCGCCTGGCGAATGCCCTGCCGAGGGAGGCAACCATGTCCACAGCGCCGTCCCGGCGTGACTACAGCTTGATCGGCCGCGACGCCAAGCTCGCCGTCGAGACCGGCCTGTCGGCGGCCGAGTGGTATCACACCGAGATCCCGCGCAAGCAGATGAAGGAGCTGATGCAGCGCTCCGACGGACCGGCGATCCGCGATACCATCATCTGGCTCGCCGCCCTGATCCTCAGTGGCGCCGGCGCCGCCTGGTTCTGGGGCACATGGTGGTGCGTGCCGTTCTTCTTCGTCTACGGCGTGCTCTACGGCTCATCCACCGATTCACGCTGGCATGAATGCGGACACGGCACCGCCTTCCGGACGCAGTGGATGAATGATGTGGTCTACCAGATCGCATGCTTCATGATCATGCGCAATCCGGTGACCTGGCGCTGGAGCCACACGCGCCACCACACCGACACCATCATCGTCGGCCGTGACCCGGAAATCTCGGTCATGCGGCCACCGGACCTTGCTCGCGTCGTCCTTGCCTTTGTCGGTGTGCTCGATGCCTGGCATGCGATGAGCGACATGCTGCGCAACGCGGCCGGCAACATCAGCGCGGCCGAAAAGACCTTCATTCCCGAGCAGGAGCAGCCAAGGGCGATCCGCTTCGCCCGCATCTGGACGGCGATCTATGCAGCCACCATCGCACTGGCGCTCTATACCGGTTCGTTCCTGCCCCTGATGCTGGTCGGCCTGCCCAGGCTCTACGGCGCCTGGCATCACGTTATGGTCGGGCTGTTGCAACATGGCGGCCTGGCCGACAACGTCACCGACCATCGCCTCAACAGCCGCACCGTCTACATGAACCCGATCAGCCGCTTCATCTATTGGAACATGAACTACCATGTCGAGCATCACATGTTTCCGATGGTGCCGTACCACGCGCTGCCGAAGCTGCATGAGCTGATCAAGCACGATTTGCCGGCGCCGACGACGTCGATCCTGGCCGGCTATCGCGAGATGATCCCAACCTTCCTGCGCCAATTGCGCAACGAAGACTATTTCCTCAAGCGCGAGCTGCCGCCCACCGCCAGGCCATATCGCGAGGAATTCCACAACGATGCCGTCGCGGCGGCCGAGTGATCGTGCAGCTATCCGATTTCCACGGGAGGACTGAATGAGCGACTGGGTCGAGGCCTGTGCCGCAGGTGATATCGATGAAGAGGATGTGATGCGCTTCGATCATGGCGGCCGCACCTTCGCCATCTATCGCAGCCCGGACGATGACTATTTCGCCACCGACGGTCTATGCACCCACGAAAAGGTGCATCTCGCCGACGGCCTGGTGATGGACGACATCATCGAATGCCCCAAGCACAATGGCCGCTTCAACTACAAGACGGGGGACGCCCGCGGCGCGCCGGTCTGCGTCAACCTCAGGACCTATCCGGTCAAGGTCGACGCCGGCAAAGTCCTCATCCAGATCGGATAACTGGTATGGCGCGAGGGATGATCATCATCGGAGCCGGCGAATGCGGCGGCCGGGCGGCACTGGCGTTGCGCGATCTCGGCTATGACGGGCCGGTGACGCTGGTCGGCGACGAGCCGCATCTGCCCTACGAGCGCCCGCCGCTGTCCAAGGAGGCGATGGCCAGCGAAGCCCCTGAAATCAAGGCGATCGCCAGCGATGCAATTCTGGCTGAAAAGTCGATCCGCCATATCCATTCTGTCCAGGCCGTGGCGATCGATCGTGCGGCGCACATGGTGGGTCTGTCGGACGGTTCGGCCCTGCCTTATGACAAGCTGCTGCTGGCCACCGGATCGACCCCGCGCAAGCTGCCGATGCCGGGATTGGGTTCGCGCTGCGTCTATCTCCGCACCTTCGCCGATGCGCTGGCCATTCGCGCCCATCTCAGCCCCGGCAACCGCATCGCCATTGTCGGCGGCGGCTTCATCGGCCTCGAACTCGCCGCCGCGGCCCGCAAACTGGGGGCTTCGGTCACCGTCATCGAGGCGCAGCCACGCATCCTAATGCGCGGCGTGCCGGCCGAGATCGCCGAAATCATCCATGCTGCACATGTCGCCGAGGGCGTCGACATTCTGTGCGGCAACGGCATCGCATCCATCGTCGACGACGGCCAAGAGGTTCGCGTGACGCTTGCCGGCGGACGGGAGATATCAGCCGATCTCGCCGTTATCGGCATCGGCGCCGTGCCGGTGACCGGGCTGGCCGCCGAAGCAGGCCTGACGATCGACAACGGCATCGCCGTCGATGCCGAGCTACGCAGCAGCGATCCCGACATCTTTGCCGCCGGCGATTGCTGTTCGTTTCCGCTCGCCGTCTATGGTGGCCGCCGCGTGCGGCTGGAAGCCTGGCGCAATGCCCAGGAACAGGGCGCTCTGGCGGCAAGGAACATGCTGGGTGCCTGCGAGGCGCATGCGGCGGTGCCGTGGTTCTGGTCGGATCAATATGGTCTGTCCCTGCAGATCGCGGGGCTTTCCGACGAAGGCCGCAGCGTCGTGCGCCGCGATCTCGGCGACGGCGCCTTTATCCTCTTCCATCTGGGCGAAGACGGCAGGCTGGTGGCGGCCAGCGGCATCGGTCCCGGCAATGCGGTCGCCCGCGACATCAGGCTCGCCGAAATGCTGATCGGCAAACGGGCGAAACCGGCGCCGGAAGCCCTCAGCTCGCAGGCCATCAAGCTGAAGTCGTTGCTGGCGGCGTAGCGAAAGCTTCGGTGTGCAGGACGTCGGTTCCTGCTCAAAAGCCTGAAACCCCAACCTTAGAAAAGCGCCTTGAGCTCCAGCAGCTTGTCGTTGACCAGCCAGCCGTAATAATTCTCCTCGGGCAGCTTTTCAGGCTCGCCGGCGGCGCGGCGCCTGTCATTCTCCGCCTTCAGCGCTTCGGCGCGCTGCTCCGGATTGCCGACATTGTAGAGCGTGGCCGTGAGCCCCGGATTTCCCGAAATGTCGAAGCCGGCAATGTTCTTGTAGGCGTCGATCGATTTCCGGATCGTCGCCGCGACGTAAGGCAGCGTCAGGTCGGGATCCATGATGGTCTTGTAGACCGAATTGGGATCGGCGACGTCGAGCTTCGGCAAGCCCGAAACCTTGTGCACGAGGTCGCTCATCTGCAAGGCCGTCAGCGGGTTGAGCTGGCCGAGGCCGAAGGTCTGGCCGGCATAATAGGGCTGGAAGAAGGTGGCGCCGAAACGGTCGTCCGGGAAACTCTCGCCACCGACGCTTTTGCCGCGAAACGAATGGTTCCACACCTGCTCGCGGCATTCCCACAGATCATAGCTGTCCGAAACCCCAGCGCATTTCTTGAATTCCGGCCGCTGCACGAAATCGGTGATGTCCTCGCCGTCATAGGCGAAGGTCAGCTTGCTGGAGAGATAGGAAATCGCCTTGACGTAGTAGGTCTGCAGCCGGTCGTAGGCGTCGACATTGTAGGTGTGCTCGCCGACGATGGCGCCGACAATGTGCAGGGGATCAATGCCGTAGGCCGCGGCGGCCTTCTTGATCTTGCCGCGCAGATCGGCGTCGTTCTTCAGCAAGGCGTAGACCTTGCGATACTTCGCCTGGAAGGTGGTGTTGGTGGCCTGCGTGCGCCGGCTCGAAGCGCCGGGAATATCCGGCTGCTCGGCGTTGCGGTTTCCTGGCGGCACCAATGTCGCCGCATCGGCGGCGAACAGCGTCGCAGCCAGCGTCAAGCCGAGAATGCCCAGGATCAGTTTTTTCATGCGCCGCCGCCTGCAGATGTTGCCGCGCAAACTAGGTAGTGCTCTTTCTCGAGTCGAGAGCGCCCCAACCGCCGGCAAGACGAAAGGTGGCCAGATGGTGCCATCTGGCCACACATGATTCTGTTTGCCGGACTGTGTTGCAATGCATCGGCCCAAAAATCGGTATCGATTCTTGGAAACCATCATGCTTCACTTTGAAGACGCCGGCGCCGGAGTGACCCGGCGCCGTCCTTTAAAGGATGAATCGCGACAAATCTGTGTTTCTGGAGAGGTCGCCGACATGCTTTTCCACATAGGCGGCGTCGATGGTGACCGCAGTGCCGTTGCGGTCGGGCGCGTCATAGGAGATCTCGTCCAGCACCCGCTCCATCACTGTCTGCAGCCGCCTTGCACCGATATTCTCGACGCTGGCATTGAGGTCGACGGCGATGCCGGCCAGCGAATCGATGGCGTCGTCGGTGAAGGTCAGGTCGACGCCTTCGGTCTTCATCAGCGCGATATACTGCTTGATCAGGCTGGCTTCGGTCTCGGTCAGGATGCGGACGAAATCGTCCTTCTCCAGCGCCCGCAATTCGACGCGGATCGGCAAGCGGCCCTGCAATTCCGGCAACAGGTCCGACGGCTTCGAGACATGGAACGCCCCGGAAGCGATGAACAGAATGTGGTCGGTCTTCAACGGCCCATATTTGGTCGCCACCGTGGTGCCTTCGATCAGCGGCAGTAGGTCGCGCTGCACGCCTTCGCGGGAAACGCCGGCGCCCATGCCGCCTTCACGCGACGCGATCTTGTCGATCTCGTCGAGGAAGACGATGCCGTCATTCTCCGTCGCATCCAGTGCCCGGCGCACCACCTCCTCCTGATCGAGCAGCTTGTCGGACTCGTCGCCGACCAGCAGCGCGTAGGATTCCTTGACCGTCGTCTTGCGCGTCTTGGTCTTCTTGCCGCCCATCGCCTTCGACAGCATGTCGTTGATGTTCAGCACGCCGATATTGGCGCCCGGCATGCCGGGAATCTCGAAGCCGGGCATGCCGCCATTGCCGGTGTCGGCTACTTCGATCTCGATCTCCTTGTCGTCGAGTTCGCCGTCGCGCAGCTTCTTGCGGAAGCTGTCGCGCGTCGCCGGGCTCGCCGTCTTGCCGACCAGCGCCTCCAGCACGCGTTCCTCGGCGTTGATGTGGGCGCGTGCCTTGACGTCCTCGCGCATCTTCTCGCGCACCAGGCCGATGGCGATCTCGACCAGGTCGCGGATGATCTGCTCGACATCGCGGCCGACATAGCCGACCTCGGTGAATTTGGTCGCCTCGACCTTGACGAAAGGCGCCCCGGCGAGGCGCGCCAGGCGGCGCGAAATCTCGGTTTTGCCGACGCCCGTCGGGCCGATCATCAGGATGTTCTTCGGCATCACCTCTTCGCGCATCTGGCCTTCCAGCTGCTGGCGGCGCCAGCGGTTGCGCAAGGCGATGGCCACGGCGCGCTTGGCGTCCTTCTGGCCGATGATGAAGCGGTCGAGTTCCGAAACGATTTCGCGGGGGGAGAATGTGCTCATATCACTAAATTCCACTTTGCCACTGCTTGATGGCCTCGAACGGATGCAGCAGCATGATCACGTTGAGTGTCAGATTGTCCCGGATGAGAAAGCCGGTACCGAGTTCGAAGATGATGGCGAGGCTGACGATCACCCATATAGGTAGCCTTCGCGCCATCACAAATCCCAGCACCATGGCCAGTGTGTCGGACACCGAATTGATGATGCTGTCGCCGTAATAGTTGAGCGAGATCGTGCCGGCGCGGTAGCGCTCGATGATGAACGGGCTGTTTTCCAGCAACTCCCAGCCGCCTTCGATGAGGACCGCGAACGCCAGCCTCAAGCCGATCGGCGAACGCGGAAACAGGAACCGTGCCAGCGCATAGAACAGGAAGCCGTGGATGATGTGCGAGAACGTGTACCAGTCCGAAATGTGCTGGGAGTTCTCGGAACTGTTCACCACGCCGTGCCAGAGCTTGACGTAACCGCAAGTGCAGATCGGCGGATGACCCATGCCGTAAAGGGCTCCGGCCTGGAAGATGAGCAGGGCCAGCACAAGCAGCAGCCCCATTCGCCAGCTGTCTTCATAGGCCGAGTAGCTGTTGTCGTCGCCCGATGCATTCATGCCCTATTGCCTCTCTTCCGCGTCGCCGTCTCGACCATCACAAAGCCCGTCACGCCTTCAGCGGCGGTAGCCGGCGGATCACGGCCGCAGGCAAGGTGGGTTTGACGACAATCCGCCGGATACGCTGCCAGCCAGCCCCGAACAGAATAATCAGCGCGCCGACAACGACCAGGATCAAGGCAAAAGGCGGGACGCCCGTCGAATCGGAGGCGGAATTCACCAGATAATAGATGCCCAGCGAGCCGAAGTAAGCCAACGTAGGAACCAGAAGCGAACGGCGGTCGATGGCGAGCGCGACGTAGAGGAAGCCAAGGATCAGGATCGTCAGCATAATGGTTGCATTGGCGTCCGGTGCGATATGTCCGAATACCACGTTCTGGCCGGTTGCCATGATAAAGAGCGGATGTACCAGCATGGGCGCCGAGACGACATGCAGCCAGAAAGCGCAATCGGACCAGATCTTGCGTCGATCCCTATCGTAAATGTCAAAAGCTACACCCGTTGCGAACACGATCAGGCCGCAGCTCAGCGGCATGTAAAGTGCCGCTCGGAGCAATTCGGGAACATCCTCAAGGCGCGGCGGCGCAATCGCGCCCGTTGTCACACTGTCATACAGGATTATCGCCGTTTGCAGGAAGGCAAGCAGTGTGAAGGCGATGGCGATAGCCCCGGCAATGATGGGGACGCGAAAGCGCCAGAAATAGATCGCCGCCGCGATTATTCCTCCGCCCAGGAACAGATATCCGGCCCGGGACGCCGTCTGGCGCAACGCCAATAGCTGCCAGATAGTCTCCGGCTTGCGTATGCCGAAGCTGGCCTCCACTTGTAGYGCCAGAGCGACCAGAATGGCGGCCATGAAAATCAGGGCCAGCACGGACGACGATAATTTCATCCGGTGCTGACGCGTGACAATTTCGGCGAGCCCCCAGGCGAACACCGCGAGGATGCCTGCGATCCAGAATGTCTGGCCTGGAAGCAAGGTGGTGAGGACAAAGAAGAAGCCGGCGCTGAGCAGGACGGTTCCCACGGTGACGAACAGGTCGTTGCCGCCGCCGACCAGCCGCAGGTTTTCCTCGTCACCATCGTCTTCGGCGCGCCTGCCCTCGGGGGGGAGAGCGATCGCGCGTTCCATGACCTCCAGCTGATCCCGCGTGATTTGCGAGATCAGACCTGCTGCGACTGCCCTGTCGAGTGTTTCAGCGCTGATCAACCGGCCTCCTGTGGTGCGTCGCGCGCCATCATCAGGGCTGGCCCGTATTCCGTTGTCCGGGTGTCAAAGGCGGCAAAGCCGGCTTTCTCATAAGCGCGGATCGCTGGTGCATTGCTCGGATGCGGGTCGATGATGACGCGCGGAACGCCTTCCTCGAACAGCTGCTCGACGAATTGCCGCACGATCGCCGAGCCGTGGCCGAGGCCGATCAGCTCCGGCTGGCCGATCGACAGGTCGATGCCGAGGGTGCCGAACGGCTGGTCGGCATAGGGGTGGTCGTCTTCCAGATGCGGATCGTAGCTCTGCAGGTAGGCGATCGGCTTGCCGTCGAGCTCGACGATCAGCGGCTCGACGGAAATGCTGTCGATATGGTCGCGAATCTCGCCGATTTCGGCCTCGGGGTCGTCCCACCACTCCGCAACATGCGGTTCGGCGAGCCAGCCGGCGATCATCGGCAGGTCCTTCTCGGTCACCGGCCGAAAATCATAAAGGGCTGCCGGATCAACCGGCATCGAGCGTTTCGACGACGAAGTTGTTGTTGGTGTAGACGCAGATGTCGGACGCGATCTGCATCGCCTTGCGGGCGATCTCCTCGGCGTCCTTGTCGGTGTCCATCAGTGCGCGCGCAGCGGCCAGCGCGTAATTGCCGCCGGAGCCGATGGCCATGACGCCATATTCGGGTTCGAGCACGTCGCCGGTGCCGGTCAGCGCCAGTGAGGTCGACTTGTCGGCAACCAGCATCATCGCTTCCAGCCGGCGCAGGTAGCGGTCGGTACGCCAGTCCTTGGCGAGCTCGACACAGGCGCGCGTCAGCTGGTCGGGATATTGTTCGAGCTTGGCTTCCAGCCGCTCCAGCAGCGTGAAGGCATCGGCGGTGGCGCCGGCGAAACCGGCAATCACATTGCCGCCCTTGCCGATGCGGCGCACTTTCTTGGCGTTGCCCTTCATGATGGTCTGGCCAAGGCTGACCTGGCCGTCGCCGGCAATCACCACCTTGTTGCCCTTGCGCACCGTCACGATGGTCGTGGCGTGCATGGTCAGATTATCAGACATTTCCTGGCTCCGATTCGCGCCATCCCAAAAAGGCGATTGGCGCGGTACGAGTGAATTGATCGGCCATATGTATGCATAGGCCCGGTGATTGCAAACGGCTCGATAGCGACCCGGATGGCAACTGGCAATCGCCGGATCATGCTGCTAGAAGGCTTTCGTTTTCAAGCCGGCGAAGGCTTGGAACGCATCAAACCCTGGGACAAGGACAAGATCATGTCGCCCCGTTCCGCCGAAGCAAGCCGCAAGACCAAGGAAACCGATATCGCTGTATCGGTCCATGTCGACGGCTCGGGCAAGTCAGACATTTCGACGGGCGTCGGTTTCTTCGACCATATGCTGGATCAGCTGTCGCGCCATTCCTTGATCGACATGACGGTCAGGGCCAAGGGCGATCTGCATATCGACGACCACCACACCGTCGAGGACACCGGCATCGCGCTCGGCCAGGCGCTGGCCAAGGCACTCGGCGAACGGCGCGGCATCATGCGCTATGCCTCGATCGACCTTGCCATGGACGAGACGCTGACGCGCGCGGCGATCGACGTGTCCGGCCGGCCGTTCCTGGTCTGGAACGTTTCCTTCTCGTCGCCGAAGATCGGCACGTTCGACACCGAACTGGTGCGTGAATTCTTCCAGGCGCTGGCGCAGAATGCTGGCATCACGCTGCACGTCACCAATCACTATGGCGCCAACAACCACCACATCGCCGAGACCTGCTTCAAGGCGGTGGCACGTGCGCTGCGCACAGCGCTCGAGCGTGACCCGCGCCAGCCGGACGCGGTTCCTTCCACCAAGGGATCGTTGAAGGGATAAGGTCATGGCCATCTATGTCGTGATGGAACCGCCCGGCCGCAGCGAGAAGGTCGACGCAACGGCCTTTGTCCGCGACGGCTTCACCTGGCTCGGCTTCCTGGTGCCGCCGCTCTGGTTTGCCTGGCATCGGCTGTGGATCGAAGCCGCGCTCGCCTTCGTCGTCGCGGCCCTGCTTTCATTGCTTGGCGAAAAGCTCGGCCTCGGCCTGACCGGTTCGTTGCTGTCGCTGCTGGTTTCGCTCTATGTCGGGTTGGAGGGGCAAGGGCTGCGCATCGCGGCACTTCGCCGCCGCGGCTGGCATGAATGGGGCGTGGTCGAGGCCGGTCGGCTCGACGATGCCGACGGGCGCTACGCGTTGGAGGCGGAAGCATTTTCGGATCAAGCCGTGCCGGCGCCGCGCATGGTCCCGGATGCCGCCTTGGCGCGCCCGGCGCAGCCGGGCATGGCGCTGGGGCTGACTCACATTCCGGGAAGACCCTGACATGCGGGTTGCGATCATCGACTACGGCTCGGGCAATCTGCGCTCGGCCACCAAGGCCTTCGAGCGCGCCGCGCGTGAAGCCGGCATATCGGCTGAAATCGACCTGACCGCCGACGCCGAACGGGTCCGCACCGCCGACCGAATCGTCCTGCCCGGCGTCGGTGCCTATGCCGACTGCGCGGCCGGCTTGCGCGCCGTCGCCGGCATGTGGGAAGCGGTCGAGGAAGTCGCGATCCTCAAGGGCCGGCCTTTTCTGGGCATCTGCGTCGGCATGCAGCTGATGTCGCAGCGCGGCCTGGAAAAGACCGTAACCCACGGCTTTGGCTGGATCGCCGGCGACGTCAAGGAGATCATGCCGGCCGATTCGGCGCTGAAGATCCCGCAGATCGGCTGGAACACGATCGAACTCAAGCGTCAACACCCACTGTTTGCGGGCATTCCGACCGGAAACAGCGGACTGCATGCGTATTTCGTGCATTCCTACCATCTCGATGCGCGGAGGTCCGATGAGGTTCTGGCAGTCGCTGACTATGGCGGCCCGGTGACGGCCACCGTCGCTCGCGACAATCTCGTCGGCACGCAGTTCCATCCCGAAAAGAGCCAGGCGCTGGGCCTGGCGCTGATCACCAATTTCCTGCGCTGGAGGCCCTGAAGAATCATGAGCAAGAAGGGCTATTGGATGGCTATGATCGATGTCCGCGATCCCGATGTGTACAAGCAGTACATCGAGGCGAATGCGGTGGCCTTTGCGAAATACGGCGCGAAATTCCCGGTGCGGGCCGGTCGCTACGAGAATCCCGAAGGACCGACCGGCAACCGTCATGTGCTGGTCGAGTTCGAATCCTACGACAAGGCGGTCGAATGCTATCATTCGCCGGAATATCAGCACGCCTCGAAGTTCCGGCTCGCCGCCTCGACCGGCCATTTCGTCATCGTTGAAGGCGCCTGAAAATTGATCCTGTTTCCAGCCATCGATCTCAAGGACGGCCAGTGCGTGCGCCTGAAGCACGGCGACATGGCGACCGCGACCATCTACAACGACGACCCGGCGGCCCAGGCAAAAGCCTTCGAGCAACAGGGCTTCGAATGGCTGCATGTCGTCGACCTCAATGGCGCCTTCAAGGGCCAGAGCGTCAACAGCGCGGCGGTCGGAGCCATCCTCAAGGCGACCAAGAACCCGGTCCAGCTCGGCGGTGGCATCCGCACGCTGGAGCAGATCGAAGACTGGCTCGACCGCGGGCTCGCCCGTGTCATCCTCGGCACGGTGGCGGTGCGCGATCCCGATCTGGTCAAGCAGGCCTGCAAGGCTTTTCCTGGCAAGGTGGCCGTCGGCATTGACGCCAAGGGGGGCAAGGTCGCCGTCGAGGGCTGGGCCGAGGCATCGAGCCTCGGTGTTATCGAACTGGCGAAGAAATTCGAAGGTGCCGGCGTCGCCGCCATCATCTACACCGACATCGACCGCGACGGCGTGCTGACCGGCATCAACTGGGATGCCACCATCGACCTCGCCGACGCCGTGTCCATTCCCGTCATTGCGTCCGGCGGCCTCGCCTCGATCGCCGACATCGTGCGTATGACCATGCCCGATGCGCAAAAGCTCGAAGGCGCGATCTCCGGCCGGGCGCTCTATGACGGCCGCATCGATCCGGCCGAGGCGCTGGCGATCCTGCAAGGCAGGCCGGCGGTGGAGACGCAGCGGTGAAGATCTCCATCATCCTGGCGTCCTATGACAGCGGCCACTATCATGGCGGCATGGGCCAGGGTCCCGACGCGTTGATATCCGGCGGGCTGGTCGAAGCCCTGACCATAGCCGGTCATGACGTTGTCGTCGAAGACATAGGCAGGGTAGGCGACGTCCAGGAGCGCGAGATCGCCACCGGCTTTGCCGTCTGCAACGCGGTAGCCGCCATGGTTCGCCTTGCTCGCGACAGCGGCCGCTTTCCCATCGTTCTCTCAGGAAATTGCCTGACCAGCGCCGGCGCGGTCGCTGGCGAAGGTGCCGATGCGATCGTCTGGGCCGACCAGCATGGCGATCTCAACACGCCCGAGACATCCGTCTATGGCTTTCTCGACGGCATGGCGCTGGCGACCGTGCTCGGCCTGTGCTGGCGCCCGATGGCGGCGGCCATTCCCGGCTTCCAGCCGATCGATCCGTCACGTTGCGTGCTCGTCAACGCACGCGATCTCGATCCGGCGGAAAAACAGCTTCTCGAGACATTGCCGATCCTTCGAACGGAATGTCCCGGAGTGGTCCAGGCGACCGAAAAGCTGAAGGCCGCCGGCGCCAAACGCATTCACATGCATCTCGATCTGGACGTGCACGATCCAGAGGAACTGCAGGCCAACCGTTACGTCACTTCGGGCGGGCCGAACCCGGAACAGCTGCGCGGCGCGGCTTGCACCATGGCGCTAGCGTTGCCGGTGGTCGGCATCACCGTTTCCGCCTACGATCCGGCCTTCGACGCCCAGGGCGATGTTCCACCGCTGGTCGGCCAGTTGCTTAACGATCTCATCGCCACGATAGAGGGAAGGTGATGCTGAAAGCCCGTGTCATCCCTTGCCTCGACGTCAAGAACGGCCGTGTCGTCAAGGGCGTCAACTTCGTCGATCTCATCGACGCCGGCGATCCGGTCGAGGCGGCCAAGGCCTATGACGCGGCCGGCGCCGACGAGCTCTGCTTCCTCGACATCACGGCGTCATCGGACAATCGCGAGACCATCTTCGACGTCGTCGCCCGCACCGCCGAACAGTGCTTCATGCCGCTGACGGTCGGCGGTGGCGTGCGCCAGGTCGCCGACATCAGGAAGCTGCTTTTGGCCGGCGCCGACAAGGTGTCGATCAACACGGCGGCGGTGAAGAACCCGGATTTCGTCGCCGAGGCCGCCGACAAGTTCGGCAACCAGTGCATCGTCGTCGCCATCGACGCCAAGAAAGTATCCGGCGCCGGCGAAGCCGACCGCTGGGAGATCTTCACCCATGGCGGGCGCGAAAAAACCGGCATCGATGCGGTCGAATTCGCTCGGCTGATGGTCGATCGCGGCGCCGGCGAAATCCTGCTGACCTCGATGGACCGGGATGGCACCAAGGCTGGCTACGACATCGCACTGACCCGCGCGATTGCGGATGCGGTGCGCGCGCCGGTCATCGCTTCCGGCGGGGTCGGCACGCTCGATCACATGGTCGAAGGCATCCGCGACGGTCATGCCGGCGCGGTGCTGGCCGCTTCGATCTTCCATTTCGGCACCTACACGATAGGGCAGGCCAAGGCGCATATGGCCCAGGCCGGGCTGTCGATGCGGCTGGACTCGCCCGCGGATCGGCCCTAGAGGCTTTCCGGCTAAGAAAAGGCTCTAGGCGCCATGACCGAGTTTTCGCTCTCCGATCTGGAAAAAATCGTCAGGGAACGCGCCCATTCCGGTGACCCGGAGTCTTGGACGGCAAAGCTGTTCGCACGCGGCATCGACAAGGCGGCGCAGAAGCTCGGCGAAGAGGCGGTCGAGACGGTGATTGCCGCCGTCAAGGGCGACAAACAGGCTCTCGTTTCGGAAAGTGCCGATCTTATATATCATTGGCTCGTCGTTCTCGGCATCTCAGGGGTTCCGTTGAGCGGCGTGCTCAGGGAACTCGAAGACCGCACCGGTCGTTCGGGCATTGCCGAGAAGGCGTCACGGCCCAAGGGCTGACCGTGAGGGAGGGCAGGTATCTCGATGGATCAGCTCGCGCCGACCGAGAAATATTCTCCCTTTCGTTTCTTCTCCGCCGAGCAATGGTCGCAATTCCGCGCCGACACGCCGCTGACGCTGAGCGAGGATGAATTCCGCCGCCTGCGCTCGCTCAACGACCCGGTCGACCTCGAAGAGGTCAAGCGCATCTACCTCTCGCTGTCGCGGCTCTTATCGGCGCATGTCGAAGCGAGCCAGCTGCTGTTCAGGCAACGCCAGGCCTTCTTCAACGCGGTCGACGTGGAAAAGACGCCGTTCATCATCGGCATTGCCGGCTCCGTCGCGGTCGGCAAATCGACCACCGCACGCGTGTTGAAGGAGCTGCTGGCGCGCTGGCCGTCGAGCCCCAAGGTCGATCTCATCACCACCGACGGCTTCCTGCTGCCCAACGAGGTGCTGCGCCGCGAAAATTTGATGGAGCGCAAGGGTTTTCCCGATAGCTACGATGTCGGCGCGCTGCTGCGCTTCCTGTCCGGCATCAAGTCGGCGCAGCGCAATGTCCGCGCGCCGGTCTATTCGCACCTGACCTATGACGTCATTCCCGGCGAGTTCGTCACCATCGACCGCCCAGACATCCTGATCTTCGAAGGCATCAATGTCCTGCAGCCCGGCAAGCTGCCACAGGACGGCAAGATCGTGCCCTTCCTGTCGGACTTCTTCGACTTCGCCATCTATATCGATGCGGACGAGAAACTGATCCATCAATGGTACACCGCCCGTTTCATGCGGTTGCGCGAGACCGCCTTTCGCAACCCGGATTCCTTCTTTCACCGCTATTCGCAGCTCTCGGAGGATTCGGCCCGCGCCATCGCCGAAGGCCTTTGGACCAACATCAATCTGAAGAATTTGCGTGAGAACATCCTGCCGACGCGGGCTCGCGCCGACCTCATCCTGCGCAAGGGCGCCGATCACCTGATCGAGGAAGTGGCGCTCAGGAAGCTGTGACGACGGCCGCCCAGCGCGTCAGTCTCCCGAAACTTCGTTGGTCCCAGCGGAGGTTGGTTTCGTCACCCGCCGCAGCGTCAGATTGATGCGGCCGCCATTTTTCAGCAGTGCCGAGGTCGAGGGGTAGATGCGGTCGACGCCGTGAAAGCTGAGGCGTCCTTCGCCGCCGAGCACCACGACGTCGCCGCTTTTCAGCCTGAACGACTTCGTCCCGCCCTCACGCGTCTGGCCGACCCTGAACAGGCAATCGTCGCCCAGCGAAACGGAAACCACCGGTGCCGAAAAATCGGCCTCGTCGCGGTCCTGATGCAGGCCCATTTTGGCCTCCGGGGTATAGAAATTGACCAGGCACGCTTCCGGCGGATGTGGGTAGCCCGACACCTGCCGCCACAGCTCGAGCAGCCCGCCCGGAATTGGCGGCCACGGCAATCCAGTCACCGGATGCGTCGGCTGGTAGCGATAGCCATGCTCCTTGTCGGTGACCCAGCCGAGCGGGCCGCAATTGGTCATGCGCACGCTCATCTCCTTGCCGGTGCGCGGCATCGCCGGCACGAACAGCGGCGCCTGCTGCACGATGCCTCTCACCGCCTCGACCAGCGTTTCCTGCACGGTGCGAGACAGATAGGCCGGCATGTGGCGGACGCCTTTGGGCAGGACGAGCATGAGGCTGTTCAATCACATTGGTCGTGCGAAAACATGATGCCATGACGGGTCACCGGCAGCGACCCGAAAACCGTATCTCCAGACGCTTCCGAAGGCTTAGTCGTCGCCGACCCGGCCGCGCAGTTTTTTGATCGTGCCGCGTCCGGCCTTGCTCTTCAGCCGCCGCTCCACCGCGCCTTTCGACGGCCGCGTCTTCTTGCGTGGTGGCGGCGGCGGCTCGGCGGCCTTGGCGACCAGCGCCGTGAGTCTTGCCCGTGCGTCCGCCCGGTTCTGTTCCTGCGTGCGGAAGCGGCTTGCCTCGATGACGATGACGCCGTCCTTGGTGGCACGCTGGCCGGCAAGCTTGATCGTCCGCTCGCGCACGCGCTCCGAAAGGCCGGCTGCGTTGGCCGCGTCGAAGCGCAGTTGTACCGCCGTCGCCACCTTGTTGACGTTCTGGCCGCCCGGACCGGACGAGCGGATGAAGTCCTCGTGCAGGTCGCCCGGGTGGATCACCGTATCGTCGGCAATGATGATGTCGTCGTCGCTCGCCATGCCGCAGTCATGGCGCGGCGGATCGAAAAAGAAAAGGCCCGATCGAAACCTGGCCTTTCAACGACAGGCTGAGTTCAGCCCAATGACGTGATTACTCCGCCGCTTCCTGCATGCGTGGCGCGGCACCCAACACTACGGCGTCGACATGGCTTTCGAATTTCTCGAAGTTGACGGCGAACATGCCGACCAGCCTTGTCGCCTGCCGGTCGTAACCCGCCTTGTCGGCCCAGGTCGACCGCGGGTCGAGAATGGCGCTGTCGACGCCGCGAACCGCCACCGGCACCTCGAAACCGAAATGAGGGTCGGTGCGGAACTCGGCCGCCTTCAGCGAGCCGTCGAGTGCCGCCGCAAGCAATGCCCGCGTTGCCTTGATCGGCATCCGCTTGCCGGTACCGTAGGCGCCGCCGGTCCAGCCGGTGTTGACCAGCCAGCAGTCGGCGTCGTGGCGGGCAATCAGTTCGCGCAGCAAATTGCCGTACTCCGAGGGATGGCGCGGCATGAACGGCGCGCCAAAGCAGGTCGAAAACGTCGCTTCGGGTTCGGTCACTCCCTTTTCGGTTCCGGCCACCTTGGCGGTGTAGCCGGACAGAAAATGATACATCGCCTGCGCCGGGGTCAGGCGGGCGATCGGCGGCATCACGCCGAAGGCATCGGCGGTCAGCATGATGATGTTCTTCGGATGATTGGCGCGTCCCGTCTTGCTGGCATTGGGGATGAAATCCAGCGGATAGGCGCAGCGCGTGTTTTCGGTGAGCCTTCCATCGTTGAAATCCGGCACACCGTCGGCGCCAAGCACGACATTTTCCAGCACTGTGCCGAAGCGCTGCGTGGTGGCGAAGATTTCCGGCTCGGCTTCCGCCGACAGCTTGATCGTCTTGGCGTAGCAGCCGCCCTCGAAATTGAAGATGCCGTGCGGTCCCCAGCCATGCTCGTCGTCGCCGATCAGCGTGCGCGACGGATCGGCCGACAGCGTCGTCTTGCCGGTCCCCGACAGGCCGAAGAAGACGGCGGCGTCGCCGCTCGCACCCTCATTGGCCGAGCAATGCATCGGCATCACGCCTTTCGCCGGCAACAGATAGTTGAGCATGGTGAACACCGACTTCTTCATCTCGCCGGCATAGGAGGTGCCGCCGATCAGCACGATCTTGCGCGTCAGGTCGACAGCGATCACCGTTTCGGTACGGCTGCCGTGGCGGGCGGGATCGGCACGGAACGACGGCAGGTCGATGATGGTCATCTCGGGCACGAAATGATCAAGCTCGGCGGCACCCGGGCGGATGAGCAGATTGCGGATGAACAGCGAGTGCCAGGCAAGTTCGGTAACCACCCGGGTCGGCAGTTTCAGCCCTGCGTCGGCGCCGCCGACCAGATCCTGCACGTAGAGATCCTTGTCCGCGGCATGCGCGCGGAAATCGGCAAGCAGAAGGTCGAACTGGGCCGGCGAGATCGCCTTGTTGTTGTCCCACCAGATATGCGGCTCGGTGGCGCCGTCGCGCACGACGAATTTGTCCTTGGGCGACCGACCGGTGTGCTGGCCGGTCTCGGCGACCAGTGCGCCATGTGCGGTGAGCCGGGCCTCGCCGCGCCGGATCGATTCCTCGTAAAGGGCTGCCGCGCCGAAATTATAGCGCACCACGCCGGTGGTCTTCAGGCCGATATGATCGATCGCACAGGCAGAATTGCGTTTTCCGACTTCCGACATCAAGTGTCCCTCTTCGTTTTCCGCGTCTTTGCCGGCGTATATTCCGGCATGCCCACAAGCAGGCTGAGTTCGTCAGAACCAGAAAAGCCAAATGATATCAAATCATTAATCGATTTAAAAATTTTGAAAGTTGTTTAAATCGTTTATATGTGCAAAAACTTTGGTGGTTGCCCAAAGGATTGGCAGTGTTCGTTCGTCCAATCCATATCGGGGTAGGATTGTGGCCGCCGGCATGCCGCGCGTGACAGCGGTCAAGGCCTATGCCACATTTTGTACCTAATTTGTCCTGCAAAAGCCCCTTCTCTACGAAAGAAGGGACAGCTCATGAGGGAGCCGCTTGAAATGGCAACAATCGCGCTTGTCGATGACGACCGCAACATTCTGACATCGGTGTCGATCGCCCTCGAATCCGAGGGGTACCGCGTCGAGACCTACACGGATGGTGCGTCTGCGCTGGAAGGGCTGGCGGCACGCCCGCCGAACCTTGCCATCCTCGACATCAAGATGCCGCGCATGGATGGCATGGAACTGCTGCGCCGGATGCGCCAGAAGTCCGACCTTCCGGTGATATTCCTGACCTCAAAGGACGACGAGATCGACGAATTGTTCGGCCTCAAGATGGGCGCCGACGATTTCATCCGCAAACCGTTCTCGCAGCGTCTACTGGTCGAGCGGGTGCGCGCCGTGCTGCGCCGTGCCAGTGCCCGCGAGGCTGCGGCAAAGACGCCCAGTCAGCAGGCCCGGTCGCTCGAGCGCGGCCAGCTGGTCATGGACCAGGAGCGCCACACCTGCACCTGGAAGGGCGAGCCGGTGACGCTGACCGTCACCGAGTTCCTGATCCTGCACTCGCTGGCGCAGCGCCCCGGTGTCGTAAAAAGCCGTGATGCGCTGATGGATTCGGCCTATGATGAACAGGTCTATGTCGACGACCGGACCATCGACAGCCACATCAAGCGGCTGCGCAAGAAGTTCAAGGCCGTCGACGACGACTTCGAGATGATCGAAACGCTTTACGGAGTCGGATACCGGTTCCGCGAAGCGTAAGTCGATCCATGTCGCCCAAAGTGATCCCGGTTTTGGGATAACGACATGCGTCAAAGCAAGGTAATGCATGTCGCCCAAAAGTGGGCCCGGTTTTGGGACAACGACATGCATCAAGGCAAAGACTAGGCGGGAGCTGCTATTCGATGGCAGTGGAAGCACAGCGAGCAAGACCGGCGGGCGCTGCGAGGCGGCCGTCGCGTATCATGCCGTCATTCCTCTCGAAAATCACGGTGCCGATGCGCCGCTTCCTCGGCCATCATATCTTTTCCAGCCTGACTCGGCGTATCCTCTTCCTCAACCTCGCCGGCCTGGCCGTCCTTGTCACCGGCATCCTCTATCTCAACACCTTCCGTGACGGGCTGATCGACGCCCGGGTCGAGAGCCTGATGACCCAGGGCGAGATCATCGCCGGCGCCATCGCCGCGTCGGCGACGGTCGAGACGGATTCGATCAGCATCGACCCGGAAAAGCTGCTCGAGCTGCAGGCCGGGGAAAGTCTCGGGCCGGGCTCCGACCAGCTCGACAATCTCGACTTCCCGATCAATCCGGAACGTGTCGCGCCGGTGCTGCGAAGGCTGATCTCGCCGACCCGGACGCGCGCCCGCATCTATGACCGCGACGCCAATCTGCTGCTCGATTCGCGCCATCTCTATTCGCGCGGCCAGATCCTGCGCTACGACCTGCCGCCGGTCGAAGAGGAAGAGCCCGATCTGGTCGAGCGCATCCAGAAATTCGTCTTCGATTTCTTCCGCAACACCGAACTGCCGGTCTATCACGAGCAGCCGGGCGGCAATGGCGCCGCCTTCCCGGAAGTGGTCAAGGCGCTCACCGGCAGCCCGTCGACCATCGTGCGCATCTCGGAACAGGGCGAGCAGATCGTTTCGGTGGCGGTGCCGATCCAGCGCTTCCGCGCCGTTCTCGGCGTGCTGATGCTGTCGACCGAAGGCGGCGACATCGACAAGATCGTCGCCGCCGAGCGCAAAGCGATCCTGCGCGTCTTCGGCATCGCGGCGCTTGTCACCGCCATCCTGTCGATGCTGCTCGCCTCCACCATCGCCAATCCGCTGCGCCGGCTGTCGGCGGCGGCCGTGCGGGTGCGGCGCGGCGTCAAGAGCCGCGAGGAAATCCCGGACTTTTCCGACCGCCAGGATGAGATCGGCAATCTGTCGATCGCCATACGCGACATGACCAACGCGCTCTACGCCCGCATCGAGGCGATCGAAAGCTTTGCCGCTGACGTGTCGCACGAATTGAAGAACCCGCTGACCTCGCTACGCAGCGCAGTGGAAACCTTGCCGCTGGCCAAGAACGACAATTCGCGCAGCCGGCTGATGGACATTATCCAGCATGATGTCAGGCGGCTGGACCGGCTGATCACCGATATTTCCGACGCCTCCCGTCTTGATGCCGAACTGGCGCGCGAAGATGCAGGCACGGTCGACCTGAAGAAATTCATCACCGATCTCGTTGCCGTTTCGCGTGAAGCCACGCGCAACAAGAAGGCCGTCGAGATCGAGTTCAAGGTCGCCAAGCTGCCGCAGGGCGTCAAAGGCTATGTGGTCGTCGGTCATGATCTGCGCATCGGCCAGGTCATCACCAACCTGATCGAGAACGCCCGCTCCTTCGTTCCCGAGGACCATGGCCACATCAGCGTATCGCTGGCCCGTGCGGGCAAGTTCAACATCGTCACCGTCGACGACAATGGTCCCGGCATTCGCGCCGACAACATCGACCGCATCTTCGAACGTTTCTACACCGACCGGCCCGCAGGCGAGGCGTTCGGCCAGAATTCGGGCCTTGGCCTGTCGATATCCAGGCAGATCGTCGAGGCCCATGGCGGCACCCTGACCGCCGAGAACATCCCCGGCACCAAGCCCGGCGAAATCAAGGGTGCGCGTTTTGTCGTGACGCTACCGGCCGAAGCATGATCCCGAAAAGTGGAAACCGGTTTTCGGACAAGGTCATGCTTCATCTAAAATGCATGATCCCGGAAAGTGGGAAGCGGTTTTCGGGCAAGATCATGCTTCGTTCAAAAACATGATCGGGCAAGATCGTGCCTGATCCAGTTGCGCAGCCTGAAAACATTCACGGAACCGCGATCCTGATCGGCGAGCGCGGCGTCCTTATCACCGGGCCGTCCGGCGCCGGCAAGACGACGCTGGCGCTGACACTCCTGGACCATTGCCGCGCGCGCGGGCTGTTCTCGCGGCTGATTGGCGACGACAGGCTGCTTGCCGCAGCCCGCGCCGGGCGGCTGGTCTGTCGCGTGCCGGCGACCATCGCCGGTCTCGCCGAAGTACCTGGGTTCATGCCGTGCCCGCTGCCGTTCGAGCCGGGCGGAGTGATCGACCTGCATGTGAGGCTGGTGCAAAAGGCAGACATGGCCCGTTTCCAGGAGGAAATAAGCGAGCCGGTCGCAGGCTGCCCGGTGCCGCGTATCGACCTTGCCGAGCGCAACGCCGCCACTGCCCTGCCCGCCGTGATGGCGCGGCTGTCGATCGCGCCTTTTCTATGATCCGCTTAGGATTTTTTGCTGCAATGCGTCAAAATGGCATGGGCCGGCGCAATTTGGGGCTTGTCAACCGGCCGCGCGTCGACAAGATAGCGCTCCCGCCGCCTGGAATGGCTGGCGAGCATAATATGCGCCTGTGAAGCGGCGATGACGGGAGCCACCAAAGAATGATCGGACTCGTGCTTGTAACGCACGGTCAACTGGCCGCCGAGTTCCGACATGCCGTGGAACATGTCGTCGGGCCACAAGACAATTTCGAAACCGTAGCGATCGGCGCCGATGACGATATGGAGCAGCGTCGTCGAGACATCGTCGATGCCGTCGCCCGTGTCGACACCGGGACGGGCGTCATCGTGCTGACCGACATGTTCGGCGGCACCCCTTCCAACCTTGCCATTTCGGTGATGGAGTCCGGCCGCACCGAGGTGATCGCCGGCATGAACCTGCCGATGCTGATCAAGCTCTCCTCGATCCGCAAGGGCGACAACATGGCCGCCGCACTTGATGAGGCGCAGGCGGCCGGCCGCAAATACATCAACGTCGCCAGCCAGCTTTTGAGCAGCAAATGAACGCGCTGTCCCCGGAAGAAGATCAGATCGTCCGGGACTTTCCCATCATCAACCAGCGCGGCCTGCACGCGCGCGCCTCGGCGAAATTCGTCCAGCTGGCGAGCGGCTTCGACGCTTCGGTGCATGTCGAGAAGGATGGCGTCAAGGTCGGCGGCACCTCGATCATGGGCCTGATGATGCTGGCGGCAAGCCCGGGCTACTCGATCCGTGTCACCGCCAGCGGGCCGCAGGCGCTGCAGGTCATCGACGCGCTGGAGCAATTGGTGGCGTCCCGCTTCGGCGAGGAAAGCTGATCCTCAACATCGCCAAAGCATGTCCGATGGACATGCAGGGATAAAGATTTCTTTATATCCCATTGTCGTCTGAGCGCCGATCTGCTAGTCAGACCGGCAATTCGCGCCCTTCGACGCGCCGACTGGCGTGGGCGCATCCGCAACCAATTCGCAGCAAGAACAATTCGCATCGGAGCACTGCCATGACGGGTAGCAAGGACTATGTGGTCGCCGACATCTCGCTTGCCGGCTGGGGCCGCAAGGAAATCGAGATCGCCGAAACCGAAATGCCGGGCCTGATGGCCAGCCGCGAGGAATTCGGCGACAAGAAGCCGCTGAAGGGCGCGCGCATCACCGGCTCGCTGCACATGACCATCCAGACGGCGGTGCTGATCGAGACGCTGAAGGCGCTCGGCGCCGATATCCGCTGGGCTTCCTGCAACATCTTCTCGACTCAGGACCATGCGGCCGCGGCCATCGCCGAGGCCGGTATCCCGGTGTTCGCCGTCAAGGGCGAGTCGCTCGAGGAGTATTGGGACTACACCGACAAGATTTTCCAGTGGGCCGACGGCGGCGCCTCCAACATGATCCTCGATGATGGCGGCGACGCCACCATGTACATCCTGATCGGCGCCCGCGCCGAGGCCGGCGAGGACGTGCTGTCCAACCCGCAGAGCGAGGAAGAGGAATACTTCTACGCCCAGGTCAAGAAGCGCCTGAAGGCTTCGCCAGGCTTCTTCACCAAGCAGAAGGCAGCGATCCGCGGCGTCACCGAAGAGACGACCACCGGCGTCAACCGGCTTTACCAGTTGCAGAAGAAGGGCCTGCTGCCCTTCCCCGCCATAAACGTCAACGACTCGGTTACCAAGTCGAAGTTCGACAACAAATATGGCTGCAAGGAATCGCTGGTCGACGGCATCCGTCGTGGCACGGACACCATGATGGCCGGCAAGGTCGCGGTCGTCTGCGGCTACGGCGACGTCGGCAAGGGCTCGTCGGCCTCGCTCAAGGGCGCCGGCGCCCGCGTCAAGGTCACCGAGGTCGACCCGATCTGCGCGCTGCAGGCGGCGATGGACGGTTTTGAAGTCGTCACGCTGGAAGATGCGGCGCCCACCGCCGACATCGTCATCACCACCACCGGCAACAAGGACGTCGTCACCCTCGACCACATGCGCTCGATGAAGGACATGGTCATCGTCGGCAACATCGGTCACTTCGACAACGAGATCCAGGTGGCCGCGCTGCGCAACCTCAAATGGACTAGCGTCAAGCCGCAGGTCGACATGATCACCTTCCCGGACGGCAAGCGGATGATCCTGCTGTCGGAAGGCCGGCTGCTCAATCTCGGCAACGCCACCGGTCATCCGAGCTTCGTCATGTCGGCCTCGTTCACCAACCAGGTGCTGGCCCAGATCGAGCTCTACACCAAGCCCGGCCAGTACGCGAACCAGGTCTATGTCCTGCCCAAGCATCTCGATGAAAAGGTCGCGCGCCTGCATCTCGACAAGCTTGGCGCCCGCCTGACTGAGTTGTCCGGCGAGCAGGCTGCCTATATCGGCGTGACCCAGCAGGGACCGTTCAAGCCGGAACACTACCGCTATTAACCAAAGCTAAAATTGCTACCAGATATTGATGCCGGGCGATTGACTTTTCGCCCGGCTTTATTTTTGCGCGCCGCCAGCCTTCACGGCGATTCGGCGAGGGTTTATTGTCAGGTGATTCGCGACGCTTCCGGCCCGAGTGGGGATCAAGAGAGGCGCGCATCAGGGCGGTCTTGCATTCAGGCGGCGGAGAGGACCAAGACATGCCGGGGCAACACCCGCACAGAGCGGGACGGGCCGTTTCCGGCGGCCAAGACGATTCGGGGGTTACTGGCTCTGCCTTGCACGGCGGAAGCCTGTCATGGCGTGCTCGCGCGGCACTGTTCCTTGCCACATCCGCGTTTGCCTGCCCCTTGGCCAATGCGGTTGCGCATGCCGAAGCCGCCGGCGTGACCACGGCCGGGATGTCGATCAGCGCGATCGAGGTCATGCAGCTTGCGGTGTTTGTCGGCGTGACCGGCGCGGCACTTCTGTCGGCCATCGTTCTCATCCGCGAAAGAGCCCGCACCTCGGCGGACAATGTCGAACTCAGGAGCCGCCTCGCCGACATCAACGCGGCCTTGCGCCGCTCGGAGGCGCTGATCAATCTGCGCGACCAGCGCCTGGTCGTCTGGGCCGCGGAAAACAAGAAGCCCGAACTCATCGGCACATTGCCCGTGGAAAGCGGTGCCCCCGAGGACCGTGCCGCTTTCCTCGCTTTCGGCCGCTGGCTGATGCCGCGTTCGGCGGCGGCGCTCGAACATGCCGTCGCGGGATTGCGCGAGAAGGCGAAACACTTCGACCTCGTCATCGAATCGCAGGCCGGCGCACCGCTCGAAGTGCATGGCCGCAAAAGCGCAGCCCACGTGCTGGTACGTTTCGTCTCGCTCTCGGAGACGCAGCGCAGCCAGGCCAGGCTGAAGATCGAGAACCAGCGGCTGGCCGCCGACCATGACACGATGATCGGCCTGCTCGACGCGCTGAACATGCCGGCATGGCTTCGCAGCGAGGACGGGCGGCTGAAGTGGGTCAACCGGGCCTATGCCGATGCGGTCGAAGCCGAAAATGCCGAAGCCGCGGTTCGCGAGGCAAAGGAGTTCCTCGGCGGCCAGGCACGCGATGCGATTGCCGCCCAGCACAAGACGCACCCGGTCTTCGAGCAGTCGCTTTCCACCGTGATCGAAGGCGACCGTCGTGTGTTTGCGGTCACCGATTTTGCCGGCGCCGATGGCTCGGCCGGCCTTGCCTGCGACACCAGCGCCATCGAGACCGTTCGCAGCGAGTACGAACGGACCGTCAGGAGCCACGCCGACACGCTCGATCAACTCAACACGGCTGTCGCCATTTTCGACACCGACGAGAAATTGCGGTTCTTCAACCAGGCTTTTCAGAAGCTGTGGGGTCTCGACAGCGGCTTCCTGCACAGCGCTCCCGACAATGCCCTACTGCTCGACCGGCTGCGTAGCTCGGGCAAGATCGCCGAACAGCCGGAATGGCGCCGCTGGAAGGAAGGCCTGCTCGGCGCTTACCGCGCCGTCGAATCGCAAGAACATTGGTGGCATCTGCCGGACGGCAAGACCATCCGCGTCGTCGCCAACCCGCAGCCCAAGGGCGGCGTGACCTGGGTGTTCGAGAACCTGACCGAGAAGATGGACCTCGAAAGCCGCTACCAGACAGCGGTGCGGGTGCAGGGCGAGACGCTCGACAATCTTGCCGAAGGCGTGGCGGTGTTCGGCCCCGATGGCAGGCTTCGTCTGTCGAACCCTGCCTTTGCCAAGCTCTGGGGCCTGAGCGGCGATGCGGCCAAGCCCAATGTGCACGTGTCCGCGATCCGCGACCTTTGCGACCGGCAGGCGGCGGCGGACAGTCCCTGGCCGGGTTTCGTTGCCGCCATCACCGGGTTCGACGACGAGCGCCGTGACCGTCACGGCCAGACCGAACTCAACAATGGCAATGTGCTGAGCTACGCCATGATCCCGCTGCCCAACGGGCAAGTGATGATGACCTTCGTCGACGTCACCGACAGCGTCAACGTCGAGCGGGCGCTGAAGGACAAGAACGAGGCGCTGCAGAAATCCGATCAGCTCAAGAACGAATTCGTCCAGCACGTCTCCTATGAATTGCGCTCGCCGCTGACCAACATCATCGGCTTCACCGAACTTCTGTCGCTGCCTGCGACCGGCCCGCTGACGCAGAAGCAGCGCGAATATGTCGAGCATGTCGGATCGTCTTCCTCGGTCCTGCTCACCATCGTCAACGACATCCTCGACCTGGCGACGGTCGACGCCGGCATCATGCAGCTCGACATTTCAGAGGTGCATGTCGATCGTACCATCGCTGCCGCGGCCGAACTGGTGGCCGACCGGCTGGAAGAGCATTCGATCAGGCTCGAGGTTGACGCCACTGCTGCGCCGAAGACGTTCCACGGCGACGAGATCCGCGTCCGCCAGATCCTCTACAATCTGCTCAGCAACGCCGCCAATTATGCGCCGGAAGCCAGCACCATCCGGCTAACCTGCCGCCATCTGGCGGACGGTGTGGAATTCTCGGTTCATGACGACGGCCCCGGCATGCCGCCGGATCTGCTCGATTCGGTGTTCCGCCGTTTTGAGCCGCGTGCCAATGGCGGCCGCCGGCGCGGTGCCGGTCTCGGCCTGTCGATAGTCAAGAGCTTTGTCGAGCTGCATGGCGGCAGCGTTCGCATCGAAACCGGCAAGGACAAGGGCACGACCGTCATCTGCACCTTTCCCGACATGCCGGGCATCCGCGCCGCGGCCGAGTAGCGCGCTCGATGACGGGATTGGTGCTGGAGCGGTTACTCGCCGACGAGACACAGACAGCGCTGCTGGGCGAGGATCTGGCGTTGTCATTGCGTCCGGGGGACGTCCTGGCCCTCAAGGGCGACCTCGGCGCCGGCAAGTCCACCCTGGCGCGGGCGTTGATCAGGGCTTTGGCCGACGATGCCGGTCTAGATGTTCCAAGCCCGACCTTCACGCTGGTGCAGAGCTACGACACCCGCATCCCGGTCCATCATTTCGATCTCTACCGCCTGTCCTCGGCGGCTGAGATTGACGAACTTGGTTTCGACGAAGCCTTGGCGCAAGGTGCTGCCCTGGTCGAATGGCCCGAACGAGCCGAAGGCTACCTGCCGAAAACGTCGATTCTGATCGAACTCATCCAGCATGGCGAGGGACGGCTGGCCCGGTTGTCGGGCGAGGGCGCCGCCTTCGACCGCGCGGCGCGCTCGCTGGCCATGCGCGACTTTCTCCAAACTGCCGGCTGGGGCGACGCAAGGCGCCGCCATTTCATCGGCGATGCCTCGGCCCGCTCCTACGAGATTGTCTCGCTTGCCGGCCGAAAGCCGCAGGTCTTGATGAATTCGCCGCGGCTGGTGCTCGGGCCGCCGGTCCGCGACGGCAAGCCCTATGCCGAGATCGCGCACACAGCGCAGTCGGTCTCCGCCTTCGTCGCCATCGACCGGGCTTTGAAGGCGGGTGGGGTCAGCGTTCCGGAAATCCATGCCGAGGACCAGAATCAGGGGTTCCTGCTGCTCGAGCATCTTGGTTCGGAAGCATTTCTCGGCGGCGATGGCCAGCCGGTGGCCGCGCGTTATGCGGCGGCGGCCGAACTGCTGGCCATGATGCATGGCAGGAGTTGGCCGCAGCGCCTGGCAACGGGGCAGGGCGGCTTCCACGACGTGCCGCCTTTCGACCGCGATGCCATGATGATCGAGGCCGATCTGCTGGTCGACTGGTACGTGCCGGCGATATCGGGCAGCCCGGCAAGCGATGCCTTGCGCGCCGGTTACCACAAGCAATGGAACGCACTCCTCGACCGGCTGCAAGGCCGCGAAACCACGCTGATGCTGCGTGATTTCCATTCTCCCAACATCATCTGGCGTGGCGACCGCACCGGGCATGATCGGCTGGGCATCGTCGATTTCCAGGACGCGCTGATCGGTCCGTGCGCCTATGACGTCGCCTCGCTCGCCATGGACGCGCGTGTTACGATGTCGCCCGAAATCGAGAAAGGGACGCTCGACGCCTATCTCGCGGCGCGCCACGCAGCCGGCACTTTCGACGAAGAAAGCTTCGTGGAATCCTACGCGATCATGGCGGCGCAGCGAAACTCCAAGATCCTCGGCATCTTCGTCCGCCTCGAAAAGCGCGACGGCAAGCCATATTATCTGAAGCACCTGCCGCGCATTTGCGATTATCTGCGTCGGGCCCTGTCCCATCCGGCGCTGGCCAGCCTGCGGGAGTTCTACAACGCCAACGGCTTGCTGGAGGAGCGGGCACTGTGACAGCAAAACCGGACACAGCCATCGTGCTCGCCGCCGGGCTTGGCAAGCGCATGCGGCCGATCACCGACACCATTCCCAAGCCGCTGGTCAAGATCGCCGGCAAGACCTTGATCGACTGGGGGCTCGACAGCCTGGCCGCCGCCGGTGTCGGCAAGGCCGTCGTCAACGTCCATTATCTTCCCGAACAGATCATTGCCCATGTCGCGGCTCGCCGCAGGCCAAAAATCATCATCTCCGATGAGAGCGAAAAGCTGCTCGATTCCGCCGGCGGCATCGTCAAGGCGCTGCCCGAGCTGGGCGGAAAACCCTTCTACATCCTCAACGCCGATACCTTCTGGATCGACCAGGGTCCTCTCAATCTCGGCCGTCTTGCCCTTGCGTGGGACGCGGCGAAAATGGATATTCTGCTGATGCTGGCGGATCTCCATCAGACGACCGGACACTGCGGCAGCACCGATTTCCTGGTGGCGCCGGACGGCGGCTTGCGGCGTTCAAAAGGTGATCCGGCCGGACTGATCTATGCCGGGGCGGCGATCGTCCATCCGCGCCTGTTCGAGGATGCGCAGTCCGGGCCGCACTCGCTCAACGCCTATTTCGACACCGCCATTGCTGCCGGCCGGCTGTTCGGCATGCCGATGCAGGGTCATTGGATCACCGTCGGCACGCCCGATGCCATTCCGCTCGCCGAGGCGGCCGTGGCTGGCGCGCTAGCCGAGTTGAAATGAGCGGCTCAAGCCGCGTTTTCTCAATTCCCTCCGGAGCGCCGTTCCTGCCGACGCTTGCCGAGGCGCTGCTAGCCGGGCGCCTTGTTCCGGGGTTCCGGTTTGACGGCGACCCGCTCGCTTTGGCCGACGTCACCATCTATGTGCCGACGCGGCGCGCGGCGCGCGCCTTGCGGGGTGTTTTCGTCGACAGCCTGGCGGCACGCGGCGGCGGCGGGTCGGCGATCCTGCCGGTCATCCGTCCGCTCGGCGAGTTCGATGAGGATGAGGCTGCATTCGAAACCGAGGCGTCCGCCGCCATCGACCTCGCGCCGCCGATTTCGGCAAGCGAACGCCTGTTGCTGCTGGCGCCGCTGGTCCGCGCCTGGAAACGCCGGCTGCCGGCGCATGTCGCGGCGCTCTTCGCCGAGGAGATCGTCATCCCTGCCTCTACCGCCGACGCGATCTGGTTGGCGCGCGATCTCGCCCGGCTGATGGACGAAATCGAGACGGAAGGCACGGATTGGGCCAAGCTCACCGGCCTGGTGACCGGTAACCTTGCCGGATGGTGGCAGGTGACGCTTGAATTTCTCGGCATCGTCACCGATGCGTGGCCGAAATTCCTTGAAGAACGCGATCGCTCCAACCCGGCCGCACATCGCAGCGCGTTGATCCGCGCTGAAGCCGCACGGCTGCAGCGCAATCCGCCAGCCGGGCCGGTCATCGCTGCGGGCTCGACCGGCTCGATACCGGCCACGGCCGAGTTGCTTGCCGCGATTGCCCGCTTGCCCGGTGGCGCCATCGTGTTGCCCGGTCTCGACCGGACGCTGGACGAAGCGTCGTTCGAGGCAATCGCGGCGCCCGGCGCGCGTCCGGCCGTGCTCGGCCACCCGCAATACGGTCTCGCCAGGCTGATCGGCAAGATCGGCGTGCTGCGCGGCGATGTCGAGGAGATCGGCACGGCCGAGCCGCGGCTTGCGCTCCGCGCCGCCCTGGTCGGCGAAGCGCTGCGGCCGGCCGAAACCACCGAATTGTGGGCCGAGACGCGCGAGGGCTTTTCAACCTCCGACATTGCCGGGGCCTTTGCCGGTGTGACGCTGCTCGAAGCCGCCAGCGAACGCGATGAAGCCGTCGCGATCGCTGTTGCGCTCAAGCGCGCGGTCGAAGAGCCGGGCCAAAGGGCGGCTCTTGTCACCGGCGACCGCGCGCTGGCGCGGCGCGTCTCGGTCGAGCTCCTGCGGTTCGGCGTTGTCGCCGACGATTCCGGTGGCACGCCGCTCGCCAACACCCCGGCGGCCAGTCTGCTCGGCCTGGCGCTCGAGGCGGTGTACCGGCCAGGCGATCCGGTCGGCCTGCTGTCGCTGCTCAAACATCCGCTGCTTGGGCTTGGCCTCGAACGGGCCGATGTGCGCCACGCGGCGGAGCTGGTCGAACTGGTGGCGCTGCGCGGCGGCACCGGCCGCCCCGACATCGTTTCGCTTCCGGAACTGTTCGAAACCCGTCTCACCGGCCTTGCCAGCGGCAGCCGGCAGCCCTTCTGGTTTTCCCGTCTCACCCTGCGTTCCATCGAAGCCGCGAAGAATTTGCTCGAACGTCTCACACAGGCGCTGGCGCCGCTCGCGGGGTTTCGCGGCCAGGCGGACGCCGACCTTGCAGCGCTGGTCGGAGCCAGCGTCGTGGCGCTCGAAAGTCTCGGCCGCACCGCCGATGGCGGCCTTGGCTTGCTCTATGCGGGTGACGCCGGCGAGAAGCTTGCCGAATTGCTGCGTGGGCTGGTCGCGGCTTCCGCGCCGCTCTCATTCGCCGCGGACGAGTGGCCCGACGTGATGGCGGCGCTGATCGCGCCCGAAACGGTCAAGCCGGCACAGGGAACCGACAGGAACATCGCCATCTGGGGCGCGCTGGAAGCCCGCTTGCAGGATGTCGACACGCTGGTCATCGGCGGGCTCAACGAGGGCGTGTGGCCGCGCAAGCCCGAGAGCGACCGCTTCATGTCGCGGCTAATGAAGACCGGCATCGATCTCGAACCACCCGAACGGCGCATCGGCCTTGCCGCGCATGACTTCCAGATGGCCATGGGCGCGAAGATAGTGGTGCTGGCCCGTTCGGCGCGTGCCGGCGACGCCCCTGCCGTACCGTCGCGGTGGCTGCAGCGCCTGCTCACATTCATAGGCAACGACCAGACGGTTGAACTGCGCAGGCGCGGCGAAGAATTGCTCGCCTGGGCACGCGCGCTCGACACCGGCCCAAGGCAGGATTTCGCGCCACGGCCGCAGCCGACGCCGCCTTTGTCTGTTCGCCCGAGCCATTTCTCGGTCACCGAGATCGAGACCCTGCGCCGTGATCCCTACGCCGTCTATGCACGAAAAATTCTCGGCCTGATGCCGCTCGATCCGGTCATTCGCGATCCCGGTGCGGCCGAGCGCGGCACGCTGTTTCACGCCATCCTGCATCTGTTCTCGGCGCGCGTTGCCGATCCGCGCGCAGCCGACGCGCTCGCCGGCCTCATCGCTGCCGGCCGCGCCTGCTTTGCCGAAGCCGCACTTCCGGCCGATGTCGAGGCGGTGTGGTGGCCACGTTTCGAAAAACTCGCCGCCAACATCATCGAGTGGGAGCGCACGCGCGCCGACGCGGTGATACGGCGGCATGCCGAGGAACGCGCCGGCAAGACCGTCGTCGGCCAGTCCGGCGTGACGCTGTCCGGCTATGCCGACCGCGTCGACCTGCTGGCCGGCGGCATGGCCGACATACTGGATTACAAGACAGGCTCCTCGCCGTCCAAGGCGCAGGCGCACACCCTGCTTGCGCCGCAACTGGCGCTGGAGGGCGCGCTGCTCAGGCGCGGCGCCTTCAAGGATTTGGGCGCGCGCGATCCTTCGCAACTGGCGTTCGTGCGGCTGAAGCCGAATGGCGAGGTGTTCGAGGAATCGATCCTCGAACACAATCGCCAGCCGCGCACCGCCACCGATCTCGCCGAAGAAGCCTGGGCGCGGCTGGAAAAGCTCCTGATCCACTATGCCGACCCGGCGACCGGCTATCTGTCGCGCGCGCTGCCGTTTCGCGAAGGCGAGACCGATGGCGATTACGACCATCTTGCCCGCGTGCTCGAATGGTCCGCCGGCGGCGATGCCGGCGACGAGGGAGGGGAGGCATGAAGAAGGCCTATCCCATCCCCAGCGACACCGCGACCAGCCAGGCCCGCGCCGCCGACCCCCAGAATTCCGCCTGGGTGTCGGCCAATGCTGGCTCCGGCAAGACGCATGTGCTGGCCCAGCGCGTCATCCGGCTACTTCTGCGCGGCACCGATCCGTCGAAGATCCTGTGCCTGACCTATACACGCGCCGCCGCCGCCAACATGTCGAACCGGGTGTTTTCGACGCTGTCGGAGTGGACGGCACTCGGCGACCCGGAATTGGCGGCAAGGATCGAAACGTTGGAAGGCCGCCGGCCCGATCTTGAGACCATGCGCCGGGCGCGGCGCCTGTTTGCCGAGGCGCTGGAAACGCCCGGCGGGCTGAAGATCCAGACCATCCATGCCTTTTGCGAATCGGTGCTTCACCAGTTCCCGCTGGAGGCCAATATCCCGGCCCATTTCGAGATGCTCGATCCTCCGATGGAGGCATCGCTGTTTGCTACCGCGCGCCGAGACATGATTTCCGGAACGGCCGCCGGCGACATGGACCTGGCCGAGGCGTTTGCCACCATTCTCGACCGTGGCGGCGAAGCCGGGCTCGATGCCTTGCTGGCCGAGATCGTGCGCAAGCGCGACGGCTTGCGCAATTTCATCGACGCCGTCGGGCGCGACGGTACGCGGTTCCAGGCGCTGTTCGATGAATTCCATTTCCGCCCCGGTCAGACCGCCGAAGGCATAGCGGCATCGGTCTGGCCGTTGCCGGGTTTCCTGCCCGACTATTTTGCCGGCTTCGCCCAGGCTGCGGATGCCACCGATGCCAGGACGGTGTTGAACAACATCCTGCCCTATGCGCGTCAGGCTTTCACTGAGGCCGACCCGGTTCGCCGTCTGCAACAGCTTGCGAGAGCCTTCCTCAAGACCGATGGCAGCGCTTACGATCCGGCCAATGCCTTCAAGAAAGCCCTGGTCGACCGACTGCCGGATCTGGCGGAACGCTATCTCTCGACGGCCAATGCCATCGTCGAAACGGTCGACAGGCTGGCGCTGTTCCGGATGTTGGAAGGCACGCGCGCGGCGCTGACCATCGCCGACTGGCTGATTGCTCGCTACGAGGTGTTGAAGCGCAGCCGCGGCTTTCTCGACTTCAACGACCTGATCACCCGCACGGTCAATCTTCTGGCGCGGCCCGATGCCGGTCCCTGGGTGCAGTACAAGCTCGACCAGGGCATCGACCACATCTTGCTCGACGAGGCACAGGACACCAGCCCGGATCAATGGGAGGTGGTGAAGCGACTGGCGGAAGAATTCTTTGCCGGCTTCGGCGCCCGCGACAGGGTCCATCGCACGGTCTTTGCCGTCGGTGACGAAAAGCAGTCGATCTATTCCTTTCAGGGCGCCGCGCCGGACTCCTTCGCCGACAGCCGGCTGTTGTTTGCGGGAAGGGTGCGTGATGCCGAGGCGTCCTTCGCCGACCTCAAGCTGACCTGGTCGTTCCGCTCGACCGATGACGTTCTGACCGCGGTCGACCGCGTCTTTGCCGATCCTGCCGTGCGGCGCGGCATCAGCCATGACCCCGATCCGCTGCGCCACCAGGCCATCCGCACCGATGCGCCGGGCTATGTCGAGGTCTGGCCGTCAGTCGGTGCCGACGTCGTCGACGAGCCCGACGACTGGACGCAAGCCATCGACCATGCGCATGCGCCGGCGGTGCGCGTTGCCGAGCATGTCGCGGCCACCATTGCCGGCTGGATCGGCGCCGGCGAGATCGTCGAGGGCCGCGGCAAGCGGCTGCGGCCGGGCGACGTGCTGGTGCTGGTGCGCAAGCGCGATCGATTCGTCCACGCGTTGACCCGGGCGCTCAAACGCCGCGACATTCCGGTCGCCGGCGCCGACCGGCTGAGCCTGCCCGGACACATTGCGGTCAAGGACCTGATCGCGCTCGGCCATCTCCTCATCCAGCCGCAGGACGATCTGTCGCTCGCCGCCGTCCTGCGCAGCCCGATCTTCGATCTGCCGGAGGAGGGGCTTTTTGCGCTTGCGGCGGAGAGGCCGACCGGCCTGTCGCTGTTGGCATCGCTGCGCGCCCATGCCGGCGAGAGCGAGGCTTTGGCGGCGGTCGTCGCCCAGCTCGACATCTGGACGAACGAGGCCGCCTTCAAGCCGGTGTTCGAGTTTTACGCCGGCCTGTTGGCACGCGATGGCGTGCGCAAGAGGATGATCGCGCGGCTCGGTCCTGAGGCCGGCGACATTCTCGACGAGTTCCTGAGCTTCTGCCTTGCCGAGGAGCGAACCGGCCTGCCCGGGCTGGAAGCCTTCCTGTCGACGCTGGAGAACGCCGGCCCCGAGATCAAGCGTGAGATGGACCAGACCCGCGACGAGGTCCGCGTCATGACCGTGCACGCGGCCAAGGGCCTGGAAGCGCCGGTCGTGTTCCTGGTCGACGGCGGTTCGGCGCCGTTCAGCGACCAGCATCTGCCGCGGCTGATGCCTTTCGAAGGCTCGGGCTGGGACGGCAAGGGCTATCTCTGGCGCTCGGCCAGCGACGTCGCCAATGGGTTTTCCAAGGCTGCGGCGGTGCGGGCACGGGAACTCGCCGACGACGAATACCGCCGGCTGCTCTATGTCGGCATGACCCGCGCCGAGGACCGGCTGATCGTCTGCGGCTACCACGGCAAGCGGGCGCCGAGCACCGGCACCTGGCATTCGATCGTCAGCCGCGCGTTGATCGGCGCGCCTGAGAGCGTGGAGCGCCCGCATCCAGCCGGCGCCGGTCCGGTGCATCGTTTCCACGTCACCAAGCTGCCGCCAGTCGCGTTGGTTTCCAGCGAGCAGGCGCGGCAGGCGCACAGTTTCGGGCCATTGCCGGCGACCCTGTTCCGGCCCCTGCCGCCTTTCGAGGATTTGCCGCGTCCGCTGTCGCCATCCGGCGCCTCGGCGCTCATCGACGAAGGCAAGGAAGCGGTGGTCGCCAAGGCTTCGCCGGTGCTCGATGCCGATGCCGAGCCAGGCTTTGCCGTGCTGCGCGGGCTCGCCCTGCACAAATTGCTGCAGATGTTGCCGGGCATTGCCGAGGTCGAACGCGAGGGCGCGGCGCAACGCTACCTCGCGCGCACCGGAGGCCAATGGCCTGCCGGCGAGCGCGAAAAGGCCCTGGCCTCAGTCACCGCCATTCTCGCCGATCCCGGCTTCGGTCCGCTGTTTGCGCCATCGTCGCGCGCCGAGGTCGCGATCATGGGCAGCCTGGAGGTCAAGGGCAAAAAGCGCTCGATTTCGGGCAAGATCGACCGGCTGGCGGTGACGTCGGACGCGGTCTCTATCGTCGACTACAAGACCAACCGGCCGGCACCCGCCTCCCTGGCCGAGGTCCCGCAGGCTTACGTCCTGCAACTCGCCCTCTATCGCGCCCTGCTGCAGCCGCTTTATCCCGGATGCGCGGTGAAGGCGGCCTTGCTGTTCACCGAAGCGCCGCGGCTGATCGAACTGCCAGCCAGTGCCATGGATGACGCCCTTGCTCGACTCACAGGAGCGTGACACAACACCTGCTTGAAGAAGGGCGCGATCACCACCACATTTGGTGCGACAAAAACTTTCGAAAGGATTTTCCGCATGACCACCGTCAAGGTCGACAAGAGCAATTTCCAGGCCGATGTACTTAACGCCAACGTACCGGTCGTCGTCGATTTCTGGGCGGAATGGTGCGGTCCGTGCAAGATGATCGCTCCGGCGCTCGAAGACATCGCCACCGAACTCGGCGCGAAGGTTAAGATCGCCAAGCTGAACATCGACGAGAATCCCGAGCTCGCCGCGCAGTTCGGCGTGCGCTCGATCCCAACGCTGATGATCTTCAAGGGCGGCGAAGTGGCCGACATGAAGGTTGGCGCCGCACCCAAGACCGCGCTGTCGCACTGGATCAATGGCAGCCTCGCCTGATCCGTCCCAAATTCCTGACATCAAGCCCGGCCTCGCGCCGGGCTTTTTGTTGGCGTCATCGGTGGGTGGTTCTGGCCCTCACGCCTGCGCACTCCATGTCTTCTGTTGTCACGAGAAGCAAGGAGAACGCCCATGACCGGATCCGCCAAGGCCACCGTCTTCATCGACAATGAGCGTGTCATCGTCACAGAGTATCGCTTTGCGCCCGGCGACAACACCGGCTGGCACCGCCACGGCCACGACTATGTCGTCGTGCCGCTGATGGACGGCAAGGTGAAGCTGTTGACCAAGGACGGCGAATCCTTCGCCGAAATGAAGAAGGGCGCGCCCTATTTCCGCAAGGAGGGCGTCGAACACGACGTCATCAACGCCAATGAGGGCGAATACGCCTTCATCGAGATCGAGTTGAAGTAACGGCGAAGGCCATCGGGCGGCAGGCGCCATTACCAGTCGGCGATACGATCGCCTCCGGCGAATTGCGCACTTTTTTCGGTATACTCGAACAGTTCTATCTTCACGCCGTTGGGGTCGCGAATCCAGGCTTGGTAGGTGTCGTCGCAGGCGAGTTTCTTTGCCGTGACGTCGACGCCCTTCGACCTGATATGGGCGACCGCTGCGTCGATGCTTTCCACTTCGAGGCAGAAGTGGTTGATCTGGTTCAGGTCGCCATAGCTGGCCCCGTCCTTCTGGAACACCTCGACGTGGCTGCGACCGCCGCAATCGAGGTAGAACCCGAAAATCTTGCCGTCGCGCAGGAAATTGAACTGGGTGTCCATGCCGAGGACATCGCGATAGAAGCTTCGCGTCGCCTCCAGATCATTGGCGAAGATGCAGACGTGAGCGAGCTGCTGGACCTTGATCATGACTGCTCCTTGCGGTGATCGCCGAAAGCCGACCTCAGGTCGGGGGCGTGCCGTTTTCGGCGAGCACCGCACCGGCCAGATAGAGCGAACCGCCGATCAGGATGCGCGGCGCCGGGCCGTCCCAGGTGTCGCGCAGCAACATCAGCGCGCTGGCGACGGAACTCACCGGTTCGGCCGTCAGCCCGGCTTCCGTCGCGCGTATCGCCAGTTCGTCGTTCGGCACACCGGCGTCGCTGAGGCTCACCGGCACCGTGTAAACATGCCGGGCGAGGCCCTTGAAGGCGCGGAAATAGCCGCTCTGGTCCTTGGTGTTGATCATGCCCGAGATGAGGAAGAGTGGTCGCGGGTTCTTTTCTTCCTGTTCCGCCAGCGCTTCGGCAACCACCACGCCGGCGCCCGGATTGTGGCCGCCGTCGAGCCAGATGTCGGCGCCCTTCGGCGCCAGTTCGGCCAGCCGGCCCTGCGCCAGCTTCTGCATGCGGCCGGGCCAGGCGACGTTGGTCATCGCCTTCTCGGCGGCGCGATGGCTGATCTCGAAGCCGGCCGCTTTGACCGCCGCGATCGCCGCCGCCGCATTGGCGAACTGGTGGCGCCCGGGCAGCCGTGGTGGCGGCAGGTCCATCAAGCCGTCCTCGTCCTGGTAGACCATGCGGCCGTTCTCCTCGAAGGCGAGGAAATCCTGGCCGTAGACGAAGGTCGGACATTCAAGCCGCTCGGCGGTCTCGATCAGCACCTGCAGCGCCGTCTCGCTTTCCTGTGCGCCGATGACCACCGGGCAGCCGCGCTTGATGATGCCGGCCTTTTCGGCTGCGATCAGTTCGACACGGTCGCCGAGATAGGCCTCGTGGTCGAGCGACACCGGCATGATCACCGACACGGCCGGCTCTTTGATGACATTGGTGGCATCGAAACGGCCGCCGAGCCCGACCTCGATGATGGCGGCATCGGCCTGGTGTTCGGAAAACAGCAGGAAGGTGACGGCGGTGAGGATCTCGAAGACGGTGATATGCTCGCCTTCATTGGCCCTGGCGACACGGGCGATGGCATCAGCGAACACCCGGTCGTCGACCAGCCTGCCGCCGCCATCGGCGGCCAGCCGGTAACGCTCGTGCCAGTTCACCAGATGCGGCGAGGTGTGGACATGGACGCGGTAGTCCGCCGCCTCGAGCAGAGCGCGCGAAAACGCGGCGCACGAGCCTTTACCGTTGGTGCCGGCGATATGGATCACAGGCGGCAGCCGTTCCTGCGGGTCGTCGAGCCGCTTCAGCAACCGTGAAATGCGGTCGAGCGAAAGGTCGAAGCCTTTCGGGTGAAGCGCCATCAGGGCTTCGATTTCGCGGTCGGCGGCAAGCGTTTTCATGGCACAATCCTGGCCCATGGCCCGGGAACCAGAATCGGTTTCACAATGGCCATGGCAATCAAAAAGCTACAGCGCGCCACGGACACGGCGCAATCGCGGTTCGCGGCGAAGAGTGTCGCGTCAGGCTTGTGGCCGCGCCTCGGCCGGAATTGTCGCCGGCGGCAGGATTTCCGGCTCAAGCGGCTTTTGCTCCTCCGGCAGCTTGAGCAGCATCCTCAGCAGCCGTGCGATGGTCTGGCGCATCTCCAGGCGCGACACCACCATGTCGACCATGCCGTGTTCCATGAGATATTCGGAGCGCTGGAACCCGTCGGGCAGCTTTTCCCGGATGGTCTGTTCGATGACACGCGGCCCGGCAAAGCCGATCAGCGCGCCCGGCTCGGCGATGTGCACGTCGCCCAGCATGGCGTAGGAGGCGGTGACGCCCCCGGTGGTCGGATTGGTCAAGACGACGATATAGGGCAGGCCGGCTTCCTTCAGCCGATCGACACCGACCGTGGTGCGTGGCAACTGCATCAGCGACAGGATGCCTTCCTGCATGCGGGCGCCGCCAGAGGCGGCGAACAGGATCAGCGGCCGCTTGCGCTGCAAGGCGACTTCGAAACCGTGCACGATGGCGTCACCCGCGGCCATGCCGAGCGAGCCGCCCATGAAGGCGAAGTCCTGCACGGTCACCACCACCGGCAGGCCTTCGACGGTCCCCAGCGCGTTGATGATGGCGTCTTCCAAGCCGGTCTTGGCCTTTGCGTCCTTCAGCCGGTCGACATAGCGCTTCTCGTCGCGGAACTTCAGCGGATCTTGCATGACCTTGGGGTTGTCCAGGGTCTCGTACTTGCCGTTGTCGAAGAAGAACTTCAGCCGCTCCTTGGCCGAGATCTTCATATGGTGGCCGGAGGACGGAATGACGAACTGGTTGGATTCCAGATCCTTGTGGAACACCATCTCGCCGGTCTCCGGATCCTTGATCCAGAGATTCTCGGGCATGTCGGTGCGCCGGCCGAGCATCGAATTGATCTTCGGGCGAACGTAATTGGTGATCCAGTTCATCGCTTCGGCTCCTGTCCTGACGAAGATTTGGGAAGAGACGTAGGAAAACTATTCGGCGGCAGCAAGGCGGGCCGAGCGCACACCTTGCGCAAGGCCGCTGACCAGCGTGGCGACGGCTTCGGCCGGGTCGGCGGTCTTTTCGCCTTTCGGCCCCAGCACATTGGCCACCGCGTTGACGATCGCGGTGCCGACGACGACGCCATCTGCATTGGCGCCGATCACGCGGGCCTGCTCGGCGGTCTTGACGCCGAAGCCGACGCAGACCGGCAGATCGGTGTGACGCTTGATGCGTTGCACGGCCGCCGCCACCTTGCCGGTGTCGGCCAGCGCCGAACCGGTGATGCCGGTCATCGACACATAGTAGACAAAACCCGACGTGTTCTGCAGCACCTTGGGCAGGCGCTTGTCATCGGTGGTCGGCGTTGCCAGCCGGATGAAGTTGATGCCGGCCTTGAGCGCCGGAATGCACAATTCCTCGTCCATTTCCGGCGGCAGGTCGACGACGATCAGCCCATCGATGCCGCTGGCGATCGCGTCCTTGAGGAAGCGGTCGACGCCATAGATGTAGATCGGATTGTAATAGCCCATCAGCACGATCGGCGTCTCATTGTCGCCGGTGCGGAATTCCGAGGCCATCTTTAGCGTCTTGACCAGCGTCTGGCCGCCTTTCAGCGCCCTCAGGCCCGCCGCCTGGATCGCCGGGCCGTCCGCCATCGGATCGGAGAATGGCATGCCGAGTTCAATGATGTCGGCGCCTGCTCCAGGCAGTGCCTTCATGATTGACAGCGACGTCTCATAGTCGGGGTCGCCGCCCATGAAATAGGTGACGAGGGCCGGGCGGCCTTCGGTCTTCAGCTTGGCCATGCGGCGGTCAATGCGGGTGGTCATGATCAGATCTCCATGCCCAGCATGCTGGCAACCGTGTGCACGTCCTTGTCGCCACGGCCGGACAGGTTGACGATGACGATCTGGTCCTTGTCCATGGCCGGCACGATCTTCACCGCGTGCGCAATGGCGTGCGCCGATTCCAGCGCCGGGATGATGCCTTCGACGCGCGTCGTCAGCTTGAAGGCCTCCAGCGCCTCGTCGTCGAGGATCGGCACATATTCGACGCGGCCGGAATCGCGCAGCCAGGAATGCTCCGGCCCGACGCCGGGATAATCGAGACCGGCAGAGATCGAATGGCCGTCCATGATCTGGCCGTCGGAATTCTGCAGGAGATAGGTGCGGTTGCCGTGCAGCACGCCAGGCGCGCCGGCGCTCATCGAGGCACAGTGCTCGATGCCGTCGAGACCACGGCCGCCGGCCTCGATGCCGATGATGCGAACATCCTTGTCGTCGAGGAAGGGATGGAACAGGCCGATGGCATTGGAGCCGCCGCCGACCGCGGCGATAATGGTGTCCGGCAGCCGGCCTTCCTGCTCGAGGATCTGGGCGCGCGCTTCGGTGCCGATCACCGACTGGAAGTCGCGCACCAGCTCCGGATAGGGATGCGGCCCGGCGGCGGTGCCGATCAGGTAATAGGTGTCCTCGACATTGGTCACCCAGTCACGCAACGCCTCGTTCATGGCGTCCTTCAGCGTGCCGTGGCCGGCGGTCACCGGCCGCACTTCGGCGCCGAGCAGCTTCATGCGGAAGACGTTCGGGCTTTGGCGGGCGACGTCGGTCGCGCCCATATAGACGACGCAGGGAAAGCCGAAGCGGGCCGCGACCGTGGCCGACGCCACGCCATGCTGGCCGGCGCCCGTCTCGGCGATGATGCGCTTCTTGCCCATGCGCTTGGCCAGCAGGATCTGGCCGAGGCAGTTGTTGATCTTGTGCGAGCCGGTGTGGTTCAGATCCTCGCGCTTGAAGTAGACTTTTGCACCACCGAGATGCCTGGTCAGCCCTTCCGCGAAATAGAGCTTCGACGGCCGCCCGGCATAGTGGGTCGAAAGGTCGGTGAGTTCAGCCTTGAAATCCGGATCGTTCTTGACCTCGTTCCAGTGCCGCTCGAGGTCGAGGATCAGCGGCATCAGCGTTTCGGCGACGAAACGACCGCCAAAAATGCCGAACATGCCCTGTTCGTCGGGTCCGGTACGGAAGGAATTGGGTGTCGCCGGCTTGTCCATCGCCGATCTCCTGGTCTCGATGTGGGGGCATGTCCTTGCCGGAAAACCGGTTCCCACTTTTCCGGGACATGCTCTGGTTTGAGCCGGTCAGGCGGCGCGGTTGTCGCGCGCTGCCCTGACGGCCCGGAAAAACTGTTCGATCAGCGCCGGATCCTTGACGCCCGGCGCGCTTTCCACGCCTGAGGAAATGTCTATTCCGGGCGGGTTGGCAAGCCGAAAGGCATCGCCGATATTGGCGGCGTTGAGCCCACCGGAAAGCATGTAATCGACGCCGGCGTCAAGGCCGGTGAGGATGCGCCAGTCGTAGGCCACGCCATTGCCGCCGGGCAGCTCGGAGCCCTTGGGGGGCTTGGCGTCGAACAGGAAGTGGTCCGCAATGCCGATAAACGGCTTTATCCGCTCGAGGTCGGCAACCTCGCTGACCGACAGCGCCTTCATCACCGGCAAGCCGTAGCGGGCTTTCACCTCGGCCACGCGCTCCGGCGTTTCCGAGCCGTGCAACTGCAGCATGTCGGGCTGCATCGCTGCCACGATCTCATCCAGGAAGGCGTCGCTGGCATCCACGGTGACGGCCACCGCTTTTGCCTTGCCGCGCGCCGCCTCGCGCAAGCGGCCAGCCTCGGCCGGCTCGACATAGCGCGGGCTTTTGGCGAAGAAGATAAACCCGACATGGCTGGCGCCGCCGGTCAGCGCCGCGGCTATTGCCACGTCGGTCTTCAAGCCGCAAATCTTGATGTCGAGCGCCATGGCGCGGGGATTGGCATGAAAAGCGCCAAGAGTCGAGAAAAAGCATGCTGTTTGCCGGCAAGGCCAAAGGCGCTACCTATTGAAGGACAGGGACACAAGGCGGGAGCAAGACCATGGCTGACAGAACCGTTGCCGAACTCAGGCAGAAGATCGCGCAGGCGCGCGAGGTCATCGCCCATCTGATGGACAAGGCCGCCTTCAACGGCGCCGAAGCCCATCGCGCGCTGGATTATTTCGGCGGCGATACGTTCGACAGCAACTTCCTGCCGTGGCCGCATCATGGTGATGAGGGACTGCGACCGGAGGAGCTCAACGCGGCGAATGACGATTGAGCTCGTGCGGCCAGCAAGAGCGTAGTCGCCGGCAGGCCAGAGGGAGGGTGGGAAGGATCGCTACAGACGACCTTCTTTCTCCGCCGCCCTTGCGCAGGGCCCTATTCGAACGCAATTGCTTGCAGCGCGCCGCCATTGCGCTTCAGCCAGGCCTTGCAGCGCTCGGTGTCCGGGCAAAGCTGTTCGCACAGTTTCCAGAATTTCGGGCCGTGGTTCATCTCCTTGAGATGCGCCACTTCATGCGCGACGAGGTAGTTTATGACTGGCGACGGCGCCATCATGATGCGCCAGGAAAACGACAGATTGCCGTCGGAGGTGCAGGAGCCCCAGCGGCTCGACGTGTCCTTGAAGCGGATCGCCTTGGCGCGCTTGCCCAGCGCCAGCGTGTGTTTGCCCACCAGCTTCTCGATCTCGCGCTTGGCCTCGCGCTTGAGGAAATCGGCGATGCGGCGCGGCAGGTGCACGCGGTCGCCATGCACGATCAGCAGCGGACCGCGCTCGTCGCTCGATATGGTCACCGTGCCGCGCTTCGAAGGCTCATGGACGATGCGGTGCGGCACGCCGCGTACGGGGATCTTGATGCCCGGCCGCACCTGCGGCCGGGCCGGCACCTTGGCCAGCCGCTGCTCCAGCCAGTCCTGGTGACGGTCGAGGAACTTTTCCACCTCGCCGCGGCGCAGGCCCGGCGGCACGGTGATGCGCAGGCCCTTACCGCCCGAATCGATGCGCAGCGTCAGCCGCCTTGCGCGGTCGTTCTCGACGATCTTGAGCGGCAAGGTACGGCCGGCGACGCAATATTCGCGCTCCACGACGGGCGTGGCCTTGGGCTTTGTCAGATTGCGGAAGAATCCGAGGGTCATGGCGGGACGATACGCGATTCGAGAAAAACGAATAGAACAAAAAAGAAACGGCGCCGCTCGCGCGACGCCGTCATCATACCTTGGCCTGTCGCCGGGCCTCAGTCGTCAAGCAGGTTCGAGCCCTTGCCACGCTTGGTGGTGGTCGTCCCGGTGCTCGGGTCGGTCTTCGTCGGCGCCGTCGACTTGTTGCGGTTGGCCATGAAGCGGTCGAACTCGTCCTGGTCCTTGGCGCGGCGCAATTCGCGGGCGTAGTCGTCGAACTCGGTCAGCATCTCGTCGAGCTTGCGGCGTTCCTCGGCGAGGCGCTCCAGTTCCTTTTCGCGCCAGTCGTCGAAAGCGACGTTGCCGGTGCGGGCGGAGCCGTGGCCCCAGCGCGCCGCCTTGTCGGAACCGCGGCGGCAGCCGGCGAAGATGCCGTCGGTGGCGCGGTTGACGTCACGCTTGAAACCATCGAGGCGGTCGCCCCAGATGATGTAGGCAAGCATGGCGAAGCCGAGTGGCCAGAACACCATGAAACCGATCACCATCAACGCGATGGTTGCCGGCGTCCAGGCCGGACGGATCAATGCAGATGTGTTCATTTTCTCCCATTCCTTCGGTTGGAGACAGCCAAGATCCGGCTGCGTGGAATCGAAATGGGAAGGAGAAAACGACGATTCAAGACAATATCGGCCAAAACCGGACAAGCTCATGAAATGATTATCGCTTTTCGAGCGTATCGAAGAAAAGCACGACCAGCCATGAGGAACGGTGGCAATGCCGCCGGCGGTGCTATGGTTTGATGCATCGGCGGGGAACCCATTCCTTTCAAAAATCCAGTGGCGCGTTGTCGACGACCTCCTTCATGACGAAGAACGTCCTCGTCTGGCGAACGCCGGGCAATGCGATCAACTGATCCCCGTGGATCCGGTTGAAGTCCGCCATGTCGCCGACCCTGATCTTCAGAAAATAGTCGAAGTCGCCTGCCACCAGATGGCAATCGAGAATGAACTTCAGCTTCGCGACTGCCTTCTCGAATTCCGCGAAACTTTCCGGGGTCGAGCGGTCGAGGACGACGCCAACCATCACCAGAGCGCCTCTGTCGACCTTCTGCGGCGTCACCACTGCCCTGACATGGCTGATGTAGCCTTCATCGAACAAGCGTTGCGTGCGGCGGTGGCACGTCGCCGGGCTGACAGCAACCGACTGCGCCAGCTCCGCATTGGTCAGCCGCCCATTGTCCTGGAGCAGGCGCAACATTTTGAGGTCGATCCGATCGAGCGATGCTTTCATGGAAGATTCTTCCGTTATTAAGAGAGTTCATCGAAGCAATATAGCATTTCGGCGCCAGAAAGTTAGATTTCAGGCATTTTCTGATCGTTCTTAGAGAGCACCTTTCAGGAGAAAACTGATAGTGTTTCCAGCATCAAAATCACAATCAGAGGAGGATCTCTCATGTTGGAGAAGTTCGAACGCTATCCGCTCACATTTGGACCGACCCATATCGAGAAACTGGATCGGCTCAGCGCTCATCTCGGCGGCAAGGTCGATCTCTACGCCAAGCGGGAAGATTGCAATTCCGGCCTCGCCTTCGGCGGCAACAAGCTGCGCAAGCTCGAATACATCATTCCTGACGCGATCGCCTCAAACGCCGACACGCTGGTTTCGATCGGCGGCGTACAATCCAACCATACGCGCATGGTGGCAGCCGTGGCGGCGAAAATCGGCATGAAATGCCGCCTCGTGCAGGAAAGCTGGGTACCCCACGAGGACGCCGTCTATGATCGCGTCGGCAACATCCTTTTGAGCCGGATCATGGGCGCCGATGTCCAGATGGTCGATGAGGGCTTCGACATCGGAATCAGGGAAAGCTGGGAACAGGCGATCGCCGATGTGAAAGCCAAAGGCGGCAAACCTTATCCGATTCCGGCCGGCGCTTCGGTGCATAAATATGGCGGCCTGGGCTATGTTGGCTTCGCCGAAGAGGTGCGCGCGCAGGAGAAGGAACTCGGCCTTGCCTTCGACTACATCGTCGTCTGTACCGTCACCGGCTCGACCCATGCAGGCATGGTGGTCGGCTTCGCCAAGGACGGTCGCGAGCGCAAGGTAATCGGCATCGACGCATCCTGCACCCCAGCGCAGACCAAGGCGCAAGTGCTGGACATCGTGCGGACCACGGCGACGCTGGTCGAACTCGGCAAGGAACTCAGTGAAGACGATGTGATCCTCATCGAGGATTATGCCTATCCGGTCTACGGCGTGCCCTCGCAGGAGACGAAAGAAGCGATCCGTCTCTGCGCGCGCCTTGAAGGCATGATCACCGATCCTGTCTACGAGGGAAAATCCATGCAGGGCATGATCGACCTCGTTAGGAAGGGCTATTTCCCCGAAGGGTCGAAGGTGCTTTACGCCCACCTTGGCGGCGCTCCAGCCATCAACGGCTATGCTTATACGTTTCGCAACGGCTGAATGCCCTCAGGGCGTGGCAGGTGACCTCTGACGACTATCCCGTCCGGCGCAGCATGTTGCGGTGGGCCACGAAGCGGTCGAACTCGTCCTGATCCTTGGTGCGGTCGCCGGCATCCAGGGACAGCCAGTTCCGGCTGCGTGGAATCGGAAGGGAAAAGCGGCGATTCAGGACAATGTCCGCCAAATCCGGACAAGCGGCTGAAATGATTGCCGCTTTTTGAGTTCTTCGAGGAAAAGCACGACCATCCCGGCGACCAGGCCCCAGAATGCCGCACCGACGCCGAACAGCGTCAAACCCGAAGCGGTGACGGCAAAGGTGACAGTGGCGGCCATACGGTGATCTTCGTCCTTGAGCGCGATCGACAGGGCGTTGGCAAGTGGCGCCATCAACGCGAGACCCGCCACCAGCACGATCAGGCTCTGTGGCAGAACGGCGAAGATCGCCACCAGCGACGCACCGAAGATGGCGAAGACAAGATAGGCGAGCGCATAGAATGGGCCGGTCTTCCAGCGTTCGGCGGGGTCGGGGTGGACGTCCGGCCCGGTGCAGATCGCCGCCGAGATCGCAGCCAGATTTGTGGTCGAGCCGCCAAACGGCGCCGACAGCAGCGAAAGCAGGCCGGTGACGCCGATCAGCGGGCCGGGCTCGGGTTGATAGCCGGCGGCGCGCAGCACGGCGAGGCCGGACAGGTTTTGGGAAGCCATGGTGACGAGGTAGAGCGGCAGCGCCAGGCCGATGGTCGCGGCGATGCTGAAGTGCGGCGCGATCAGCGTCAGCGTCGACAGTTCCGGTGTCGGCAAGCCGCCGACGCGGCCGGTCAAGAAAGCGGCGAGGCCGCCGCCGATCAGCACCACCAGCACCGACACCGCCGGATTGAACAGGCGAATGACGAAGAAGGCCGCGATCAGCGGCAGGATCAGCCAGGGATCGGCGGGGATGGCCTTAATCGCGTTGATGGCGAAGCTGACGAGGATGCCGGCCAGCATGCCCGATGCCACTGACGGCGGGATCCTGGCGATCAGCCGTGTCAGCGGTCCGAACAGGCCGGTGGCGATCAAGAGGATGCCGGTGACGATGAAGGCGCCGACCGCTTCGCCCATCGAGAAGCTGCTCGACGCGGCGATCAGCGCCAGGCCTGGTGTCGACCAGGCGGTGATGACCGGCATCTTCGTGCGCCAGGACAGCCACAGGCATTCGATTGCCATCGCCAGGCAGATCGCCGTCACCCAGCTCGCGGTCTCGATCTGTGTCGCGCCGACCGCCTTGGCGGCGGCGATGACGATGGCCAGCGTGCCGCCGAAGCCGACGATTGCCGCGACAAAAGCGGATATCGGAATGGAAAGGCGCATCAGTTTCCCCTCTGCGCCATGGCGTCGACTGCCCGCACCAACATGTCGAGATCCTGGGGACGCGACAGGCGGTGGTCGCCCTCGGGGATCAGCGACAGGGTCACGTCGTCGGACGGCAGCCGGCTGACCAGCTTCAGCGCGTGGCTTGCCGGCACGTCCGCATCGGCCAGCCCCTGCAATATGTGCACCGGGCAATGCGTGTCGATCGGGCCCGTCATCACCAGGTTGTTGCGTCCATCCTCGATCAGCGCGCTTGTGTAGATGTAAGGCTCGGCGGAATAGTCCGACGGCTCCTCGAAGAAGCCTTTTTCGGCGAGCGCGCGTTTCTGCGCCTTGGTCAGCGCCGGCTCGACCAGCTCAGCGGTAAAATCGGGCGCCGGCGCCAGCAGCACCAGACCCGCGACATTGCTGTCGCCCGCCTTGTGCAATTCCTGCACCATGCGCAGCGCAATCCAGGCGCCCATCGAGGAGCCGACCAGGATCTGCTTGCCCTGGGTGAAATGCCGGAACACGGCGAGGCTCTGCGAAAGCCATTTCGAAATGGTGCCGTCCGCAAAGGCGCCACCGGATTCGCCATGACCGGAATAGTCGTGGCGCACGAAGGCGCGGCCTTCTCTTGCCGTCCAGTCCGACAGCGTCTGCGCCTTCGTGCCCAGCATGTCGGACTTGTAGCCGCCGAGCCAGACGATGCCGGGCGCGGCACCTGTCGTATGGCGCACCGCGATGCTCGATCCGTCGACATCCAGAAAGACAGGAGGCGTGTCGGTCATGGTTGCTTCCTCGCGCCCGTCTTTTGGCGCACGGCGTCTTGTGGCACAGCCAGTGGCGTGGCGAAAAGTGCTCGCGATGGTTCTTTGTTTGGTGCAGGGCAGCGATCAGGGTGATTTCCTGTCAATGCTGTGCTATTGACTTCGCCCGCGCGCTTACCACATTGGCGCGTCCACGCATCAATATCCGCAAACCCTGAACGAAACGGCCAAGGAGACCACGACCATTCGCAGACCTTTCAAAGCAGCGGCGCCGACCAAGGATGGCCCGCGCTCCAACCGTGACATCCGGGTTCCCCGGGTCCAGCTTATCGACGCCGAAGGCCAGAACCGCGGCGATGTTTCAATCAACGACGCATTGCTGCTCGCCGAAGAGGCTGGGCTCGATCTCGTCGAGATATCGCCCAATGCGGTGCCCCCCGTCGTAAAAATCCTCGATCTCGGCAAGTTGAAATACGCCAACCAGAAGAAGGCGGCCGAGGCGCGCAAGAATCAGAAGGTCATCGAGATCAAGGAGATCAAGATGCGCCCCAACATCGACAGCCATGACTACGAGACCAAGATGAAGGCGGTTCGCCGCTTCTTCGAGGAGGGCGACAAGGTCAAGCTGACTTTGCGTTTCCGTGGCCGCGAGATGGCGCATATGGAACTCGGCATGCAGCTTTTGAACAAGGTTCGCGAGGAAGTGGCGACCATTGCCAAGGTCGAAGCGGAACCGAAGCTCGAAGGCCGCCAGATGATGATGGTGCTGGCGCCGCGCTAGGGGTGCAGTGAGATTGTGGTCAGGCGCCGTTTGCAGGCCGGCATCACCTGAACGTCAACACATCGAGATCACGATGACGTCAGGCTTGGTCACCGCGCTCTAAATCCGCCTGAATTGTAGTACAGGGCGTCCCGGCGATCGGCGGGACGCCTGCTTCCTGGCCACAGCTGCGATCGCCGGTTCTGTTTTCATGTATGTCGTCCTCCCAAAACCGGGGCCACTTTTGGACGACATGCATTAGGCTCCTCGACGATCGGATTCCTCCCTTGGACAAAGAACTCAAATACGGGCTGGGTAACTACCAGCGCACGCGCAGAATAGTGCTTGCCGTGCTCGTGGTCGTGTTGTTCGCCGCGCTGCTGTTTGGCCAATCGACCTTCCCGCCCGATACCGCGATGCATGAGACGATCGAGATGTTCGGCGTGCTGCTGATTTTTCTAGGCATCGTCGGCCGCCTTTGGTCGACGCTCTACATAGGCGGGCGCAAATCTTCCGAAGTTGTGACGGGCGGACCCTATTCGATGACCCGCAATCCGCTCTATGTGTTCTCGACCGTGGCCGCGGCCGGCGTCGGCGCGCAGATCGGTTCGTTCTCCGGCATCATTCTCTTTGCTGTGCTGTGCGCGGGTGCCTTCCATATCGTCATCCTGCGCGAGGAGAAATTCCTCAAGGAAGCGCTTGGTGCACCCTATCAGGCCTATCTGGCGAGGGTGCCGCGCTTCTTTCCGAACCTTTCCCTTTACCAGGAGGGTGACACGGGCAGCTTCAAGCCGCGCCTGCTGTTGACCACGCTGCTCGATGGCCTGGTGTTCCTGATGGCGCTGCCGGCCTTCGAACTGATCGACGGCGCCCAGCAGTCGGGCATGCTGCCGGTCTGGTTCACACTTCCCTGATCGAGGGCGGAGCATTCCGCGAACGAGCGGCGCAGTGGGTGTTGCACAGCCGCCTGCTTTGACGTATAGGACCGCGTTCCAAAAAACCGCCCGGCAGGGCATGCCGTGGCGGTTTCATTTGCTTTTCGGGCTTTGGTCGGCCTGAAGCGAACAAAACAAGAGGTGCTGCGTGCCAGAGGCACGGACAGCGACCTCATAGAAACGGAGTAGCAAAATGCCCAAGATGAAGACCAAGTCCGCCGCCAAAAAGCGGTTCAAGATCACAGGTACGGGTAAAGTCCTGTCGGCTGCGGCCGGCAAGCGTCACGGCATGATCAAGCGTTCCAACAAGTTCATTCGAAATGCCCGCGGCACGATGGTTCTGGCTGAACCGGATGGCAAGAAGGTCATCAAGAATTTTCTGCCGAACGGCCTCTAAGGCATTCGGTCCGGACACGCATTTGTTTTACGCAATTCCGAACGGAAAACCGATAGGCACTTTTCCTGGAATTGCTTTTAAGGAGATCATGACATGGCACGCGTAAAGAGAGGCGTCACCTCGCACGCCAAGCACAAGAAGGTCCTGAAAGCCGCCAAAGGCTTCTACGGCCGCCGCAAGAACACCATCCGCATCGCCAAGCAGGCGGTGGAAAAGTCGCTGCAGTACGCTTACCGCGACCGCAAGAACCGCAAGCGCTCGTTCCGCGCCCTGTGGATCCAGCGCATCAACGCCGCGACCCATGAGCACGGCCTGACCTATGGCCGCTTCATCGACGGACTCAACAAGGCCGGCATCGAGATCGATCGCAAGATCCTGTCGGACATGGCCATCCATGAGCCGCAGGCTTTCGCCGCACTCGTGGCCAAGGCCAAGGTTGCGCTCGAATATCTGAAGAACACCACGCCGAACGCTTTTGAAAGCGCTGTCGCCTAAGCCAGCGCTTCCCAAGCATTCGAAATTCTGATTTGGGAACCCGCGCTGGCACGGCTGGCGCGGGTTTTTCTTATGCCTTTTGTCGGGTCTGGAACATGAGTGACATGGAAACTCTCGAAAATTCCCTGATGGCTGATATCGCATCGGCCGCGGACGAGGCCTCGATCGAGGCGGTACGCGTTTCGGCGCTGGGCAAGAAGGGCTCGGTTTCCGAGATGCTGAAGACGCTTGGCGCGATGAGCGCCGAGGAGCGCCAGCTCAAGGGCCCTGTTATCAACGGCCTCAAGAACCGCGTCACCGATGCACTCTCGCTGCGTCGGGCCGAGCTGAAGGATGTGGCGATCACCGCCCGCCTGGCCGCCGAAAAGGTCGACGTGACGCTGCCGGTGCGGCAGTCGCCCGCCGAGCGCGGCCGCATCCATCCGATCAGCCAGGTCATCGACGAGATCGCGGCGATCTTCGGCGACCTCGGCTTTTCGATCGCCGAAGGCCCGGACATCGAGACCGACTATTACAATTTCACCGCGCTGAATTTCCCCGAAGGCCATCCGGCGCGCGAGATGCACGACACTTTCTTCTTCCAGCCGGACGAGAAGGGCGAGCGCAAGCTTTTGCGTACCCACACCTCGCCGGTGCAGATCCGCACCATGGAGACGAAGAAGCCGCCGATCCGCATCGTCATTCCGGGCAAGACCTACCGGCAGGATTCGGACGCCACCCACTCGCCGATGTTCCATCAGGTCGAGGGGCTGGTGATCGACAAGACGGCCAACGTCGCCAACATGAAGTGGGTGCTGGAGGAGTTCTGCAAAGCCTTCTTCGAAGTGCCCTCGGTCAAGATGCGGTTCCGGCCGTCCTTCTTCCCGTTCACCGAACCGAGCCTCGAGGTCGACATCCAATGCGACCGTTCGCGGCCCGGCGAGGTGCGCTTCGGCGAAGGCTCCGACTGGATGGAGATCCTCGGCTGCGGCATGGTGCATCCCAATGTGCTGCGCCATGGCGGGCTCGACCCGGACGAATACCAGGGCTTTGCCTGGGGCATGGGCATCGACCGCATCGCCATGCTGAAATACGGCATGCCGGACCTGCGCGCCTTCTTCGATGCCGACGTGCGCTGGCTGTCACATTACGGATTCAGGCCGCTCGACATGCCGACGCTGTTCGGAGGCTTGAGCGCATGACAGCCGCCCACGCCGGCGGCTGCCGCTGCGGCGCCGTGCGGTTCGAGGCCTCGGCCGGACCGCACCACGTCAGCTATTGTCATTGCGGCGATTGCCGGCGGGCGAGCGGCGCGCCTGTATCGGCCTTTGTCGGCTTCCTGGTCGGTCAGGTGGCGTTCACCGGCAAGGCGCTGAAGATGTATGAGAACGGGCCGGTGACGCGCTCGTTCTGCGGCGTCTGCGGCTCGCCGATCGCCTATGTCGACGAGCGGCTGGAGGACGTCATCTATTTCACGCTCGGCGCCATGGATATGCCGGCCGATTTCCCGCCGACGCTGCATGCCTATGTCAGCGAGCAGCTTCCATTCCTGCACATATCAGACGATCTGCCGAGATATCTGAAAACAAGCGTCAAAAGACCAGACGGAACAGTCCAATGAAATTCACCCTCTCCTGGCTCAAGGACCACCTCGAGACCGACGCCACCCTCGACGAGATCGTCGAGCGGCTGACTTCGATCGGCCTCGAAGTCGAGCATGTCGACGACAAGTCGAGCCTGAAACCGTTCGTCATCGCCAAGGTGTTGACGGCGGTGCAGCATCCCGATGCCGACCGGCTGCGCGTGCTCACCGTCGACACAGGCGACGGCAAGCCACCGGTGCAAGTCGTCTGCGGCGCGCCGAACGCCCGCGCGGGCCTGATCGGCGCCTTTGCCGCGCCCGGCGCCTATGTGCCCGGCATCGACGTGACGCTGACGGTCGGTAAGATCAGGGGCGTCGAAAGCCACGGCATGATGTGTTCGGAGCGCGAGTTGGAGCTTTCCGACGAGCACAACGGCATCATCGACCTGCCTGAAGATGCGCCTGTCGGCACCAGCTTCGCCAGCTATGCGCATCTCGACGATCCGGTCATCGAGATCAACCTGACGCCGAACCGGCCGGACGCGACCAGCGTCTACGGCATCGCCAGGGACCTGGCGGCGAGCGGGCTTGGCACGTTGAAGAGCCCTGCGATCGACGCGATCCCGGGCAAGGGCGAGACGCCGGTCAAGGTCACGATCGAAGCACCAGAGCTCTGCCCTGGTTTCGCGCTACGGCTGGTGCGTGGCGTCAAGAACGGCCCATCGCCGAAATGGCTGCAGCAGCGGTTGATCGCCATTGGGCTGCGTCCGATCAGTGCGCTGGTCGACATCACCAACTATGTCACCTTCGATCGCGGCCGGCCGCTGCATGTCTTCGACACGAGGAAGGTCGCCGGCAACCTGACCGTGCGCCGCGCACGCGATGGCGAAAAGGTGCTGGCGCTCGACGGCCGCGAATACACGCTGACGCCGGAGATGTGCGTTATCGCTGACGAGGACGGCGTCGAGTCGATCGCCGGCATCATGGGCGGCGAGCATTCGGGCTGCGACGAAAACACGTCAGACGTGCTGATCGAATCGGCCCTTTGGGATCCGATCACCACTGCCCGCACCGGCCGTACGCTCGGCATCATCACCGACGCGCGCTACCGCTTCGAGCGCGGCGTCGACCCTGAATTCATGGTGCCCGGCGTCGAGCTGGCGACCAGGCTGGTGCTCGATTTCTGCGGCGGCACGCCGACAGAGATCGAAGTGACCGGCTATGCCGGCTACCAACCGAGGATTGTTTCTTTCCCGCTGTCGGAAGTGAAGCGGCTGACGGGCATCGAGGTGCCAAGGGCGGAAAGCCTTGATATCCTGTCGCGCCTCGGCTTCAAGCCGCAGGGCTCGGGCGATGTTGTTGACGTCGCCGTGCCGTCCTGGCGCCCCGATGTCGATGGCAAGGCCGACCTGGTCGAAGAGGTCATGCGCATCCACGGCGTCGACAACATCGCGCCGCAGCCGCTTGGCGCGCATGACGCTGTCAATGCGAGGATCCTCACCACGCTGCAGGTCCGCACCCGCACGGCCAAGCGCGCGCTTGCCGTGCGCGGGATGATGGAGGCGGTCACCTGGTCGTTCATTCCGGCCAGGCACGCCGAACTGTTCGGCGGCGGCCAGACGGCACTGAAGCTTGCCAACCCGATCGCTGCCGACATGTCCGACATGCGGCCGTCGCTGCTGCCGGGGCTGATCGCCGCTGCCCAGCGCAACGCCGACAGGGGCATCGGCGACGTCGCTTTGTTCGAAGTGTCGGGCACCTATGAGGGCGACGGCGCCGACCAGCAGCGGCGCGTTGCTGCCGGCGTCCGGCGCGGCACCGCCAAGCTCGACGGCTCCGGCCGCAACTGGGCCGGCAATTCAGGCGCCGTGGGCGTGTTCGACGCCAAGGCCGATGCGATCGCCGCACTCGAAGCCTGCGGTGCACCGGTCGACCGATTGCAGGTCGAGGCCGGCGGTCCGTCCTGGTATCATCCCGGCCGCTCCGGCACGATCAAGCTTGGGCCGAAAACCGTCCTCGGCACCTTCGGCGAATTCCACCCTAAGACGCTTGAAGGGCTGGATGTCTCCGGCCCGCTCTGCGGCTTCGAAGTGTTCGTCGACGCCGTGCCCGAGCCCAAGGCCAAGCCGACCAAGACCAAGCCGAAGCTCGAACTGTCTGCCTTCCAGGCGGTCAAGCGCGATTTCGCTTTCGTCGTCGACAGGACGGTCGAGGCCGGCACGCTGGTGCGCGCCGGCCTCGCCGCCGACAAGAAGCTGATCACCGCTGTCTCGGTCTTCGATATTTTCGAAGGGGCGTCACTCGGCGAAGGCAAGAAGTCGATCGCCATCGAGGTGTCGATCCAGCCTGTCGAAAAGACGCTGACCGACGAGGATTTCGAAGCCTTGGCCAAGCGCATCATCGAGAATGTCGGCAAGCAGACGGGTGGCGTGCTCAGGACCTAGAACTGATGCTATGATGGGTCACACCAACGAGCTTTCCATCACTTGGCTGGCAACGCATATCGGGACGATCGACGGCTTCCTGGATGATCACGAATGCGCCGACCTGATCGCTGACAGCGAACGGCGCGGTTTTCGAGGCAGCCAGGGTGAACAGCTCCGGCGGTGCGACCGTCATGAAGGAGCTTCGCAACAACGACCGGGTTGTCTTTGACGACGAGGACCTTGCGGATCTGCTCTTTGCGCGGGCGCGCCCACTTCTCTATCGCGGCCTCGGCGACTGGCGGTTGACGGGACTGAATGAGCGTTTCCGGTTCTACCGCTACGGTCCGGGCCAGAAGTTCGATTGGCACAATGACGGCTATTTCGAGCGCAATGCGTCGGAGCGCAGCCAGTTCACCTTCATGATCTATCTCTCGGATGGATTTGATGGCGGCGGGACTTCGTTTCGGGGCGAGATGCCGGGCTATGACGGCACGAACCTCGTGGTGAAACCCAGGAAAGGCATGGCGTTGGCCTTCTATCACCCGATCGAGCATCGCGGCGACGAGGTGCTTTCGGGGTGCAAATATGTCATCCGGACTGACGTGATGTACAAGCGCCAATGACAGCGCAATGAGCTAAGGGATTGCAGGCAAGTGGCGAATCGCCCTCCAAAGGGCGATGGACCATTTGCGCTATTCCGGGCTCCCGTTCGAGGCACAACGCGCGGCGTTTCTGGACATTGTGTCGAGAGATGCGTTGCTGAGTGATGCTCTGGGTCGGGCGCGGCGTCTTGCCTTGCCCGACTGGCTGCTGGTCTCCGGCGCGCTCTACAACACCGTCTGGAACGAGCTTACCGGCAAGCCGTCGGGTTACGGCATCAGGGATGTCGACCTGTTCTATTTCGATGACAGCGACCTGTCCTATGAGGCTGAGGATGGCGTGATCGCCGCTGTCGCTCCGGTCTTTGCTGGACTGCCGCTGCCGGTCGAGGTGCGCAACCAGGCTCGCGTCCATCTCTGGTATCCCCTGAAGTTCGGACAGCCGTGCCCGCGCTACACGAGTTCCAGCGACTCGGTCCGCCACTTCGCCTCCAAAACCCACGCGGTCGGCGTCCGTTTCGACGCGGATGGGCAGCTTGACCTCGTGGCGCCGTTTGGCCTCGACGACATCTTCTCGTTTCGCATCACACCGAACCGGATGATGGACAACCGCCAGACGCATGAGGCCAAGGGCGCGCGTGCGAAGGCCTGCTGGCCGGAGATCACTGTCTATCCTTGGTGATGTCGGCGGGACAGAGGGGGTGTTTCGCGCCAACGTCTCGCACCTCCACGCGGTGCAAAAAGGAGGCGCCGCAGCGCCCCCTTTCAACTATCCGGCGGTGACCAAGCTCACCCATTAACAAGCGCCAGCAACTCCTCGGTGTAGCGCTTGCCGGTCACCTTATCCGGCGACAGCGCCTCGCCGATCGTTTGCACTTCGGCCGCGCTCAGCTCGATCCCGGCCGCCGCCGTGTTCTGTTCCAGATGGCGGATTTTCCGCGCGCCGGGGATCGGCACGATGAAATCGCCCTGGTGCAGCACCCACGCCAGCGCCAGCTGCGCCGAGGTCACGCCCTTTTCAGCCGCCATTTTCTCCAGCGTGGCGATGACAGCGGCGTTGGCCGCCATGGCGTCGGCCTGGAAGCGCGGCTGGCCACGGCGCCAGTCGTCGTCGCTCAAAGTCTCGGGCTTGGCGATCGTGCCGGTCAACAGACCACGGCCGAGCGGGCTGTAGGGGACGAAGCCGATGCCGAGTTCGCGGCAGACGGCGAGCACCTCGTCTTCCGGATCACGGCTCCACAGCGAGTATTCGCTTTGCACGGCCGATATCGGATGCACGGCATGCGCCCGGCGGATGGTTGCCGCACTCGCCTCCGACAGGCCGAGCGCCCGCACCTTGCCTTCGCGCACCAGTTCGGCCATGGCGCCGACCGTGTCCTCGATCGGCACGTTGGGATCGACGCGATGCTGGTAGTAGAGGTCGATGACATCGGTGCCAAGCCGCTTCAGCGACGCCTCGGCGACCGCCTTGACATGTTCGGGGCGGCTGTCGACGCCGGCCATGCGGTCGATGCCGGTGCCTTCCTCCAAAATCTTGAAGCCGAATTTGGTGGCGATGGTCACCTTGTCACGAACCGACTTCAGCGCCTTGCCGAGCAGGATCTCGTTCTCGTAGGGGCCATAGACTTCCGCCGTATCGAAGAAGTTGACGCCGATCTCGACGGCGCGGTGCAGGGTGGCGATCGCCTCGGCCTCCGCCTGGCCGCCATAGACAAAACTCATGCCCATGCAGCCGAGGCCGACGGGATAGACGTTCAATTCAGTTCCTAGCTTGCGGGTTTGCATCACGCGTCTCCTTGTTGCGATGCTTAACGCGTCGACAACGCGCTTTAAGTCTTAAGCATGTCGTTGCCCCCAAAACCGCTGCGCGCTTTTGGGCGACATGCATGGGGAGATAGCGCCTTGCTTTCCGTTCGATAATCGTCTCTCTTTTGCACGGCTTGTTCCAAGAAATAGATCAATGAATCGAACGAACCTCTCCCAACTCGTGGTGTTGGCCACCGTCGCCCGATGCGCCAGCTTTCGCGGGGCCGCCCGCGAACTTGGCATCGCGCCTTCGGCGGTCAGCCATGCGGTGTCCAGCCTGGAGGCGAGGCTGGGCGTTCGTCTTCTGGCCCGCAGCACCCGCAGCGTCGCCCCGACCGAGGAGGGCGCGCAGCTGCTTGAACGGTTGCGGCCGGCACTTTCCGAGATCGACCTTGCACTGGAGACGGCGGTCGAGGCGCGCGACCGGCCGGCCGGCAATCTTCGGCTCAGCGTACCGCGCACCGCCGCCCATCTGGTGTTGACGCCACGGCTCGGTGCGTTCGCGGCGGTCTATCCCGACATCGTGTTGGAGATCGTCATCGAGGATCGTTTCACCGATGTCGTCGAAGGTGGTTTCGACGCCGGTGTGCGACTTGGTGAGAGCTTGCAGCGCGACATGATCGCGGTGCGCATCGGGCCGGACATTCGTGGCGCGGTGGTCGGCGCGCCGTCTTATTTCAAAACCATGCCCAGGCCACACCACCCGCGTGAGCTTGCCGGTCATCGCTGCATCCGCTTCCGCTTCTCCAGTGGCATCCTCTACCGGTGGGAGTTCGAGAAGGGCGGCGAGGCGATCGAGATGGCCGTGCAGGGACCGCTTGTCCTCGATGAGGACCATCTGATCGCCCAAACGGCCGTCGATGGTGCCGGGCTAGCCTTTGTCTTCGAGGATTATGTCGCCACGCCGCTCGCCGACGGCCGACTGATCCGCGTGCTGGAGGACTGGTGCCCGCCTTTCGATGGGTTCTTCGTCTACTATCCCAGCCGCCGCCAGATGCGGCCGGCGCTCAGGGCTTTTGTGGATTTCTTCAAGATGAGTGGGTAGCGCGATCACCCTCCCCCTTGTGGGGAGGGTCGGCTCGCAATCGGAGCGAAGCGGAGGTTGCGAGACGGGGTGGGGGTGCGCCCTACGAGACCCCCACCCCGCTCCGCAAAAGCCGCCCTGCGGCATTTGCTGCGCGACCCTCCCCACAAGGGGGGAGGGTAAAGTGCGCCGGAAGAAAGTCCCACCGGCATTCGTTCACGTCCCATGCAGGCATCGATTACCAACAGCACGACCCGGTATGGCTGGGGTGCGATCATTCTTCACTGGCTTATTGCGCTGATCTTCATCGGCCAGTTCGGGCTCGGCTTCATCATGGTGCGGCTGACCAGCCAGCGCACTGCCTTCGAACTGATCCAGCTGCACAAATCCTTCGGCTTTCTGCTGCTCGGACTGGTGATCCTGCGCATCGCCTGGCGCTTCGGCAATGCGGCGCCGGCGCTGCCGGGCACAGTCGGAACCTTGGAGCGGCGGGCCGCGCCGCTCGCCCACATTGCGCTCTACGCGTTTCAACTGGCCCTGCCCTTGTCCGGCTGGGCGCTGGTGTCGGTGTCGATGCTGGAGATCCCCAGCCTGCCGTTCAACCTTTTCCTCATGCCGAACCTGCCGCTGGCCGAATCGGATGCGGCCGAAAGCTTCTGGACGTCAGCGCATTGGTATCTCGCCTATGCCGGCATGGCCCTGGTGGTGCTGCATGTCGCGGCGGCGTTGCGTCATCATTTCCAGCTCAGGGATGGCGTGCTCACACGCATGATCACGCCTTCGTCAGAGGACAGTGCGGAATAGAGCGGCCGGGCCATTCGTTCATTGGGTGAGGGCGCGCAGGAAATGCGCTGCCTACAACAAGGAACACCTCAATGTACACGCGTATCCTCGGATTTGCGGCGGTCGCCGTTTGCTTTGCCATGCCGGCTTCAGCGGCAATCGCGCTTGGTGATGCCGCCGGCAGCTACGCGATCAGCCCGGCCAACTCCTCGATCCACTTTTCCATCGGCAAGGTCGGTGGCGGCGGCCTCGATGGCGCCTTCGGCCGCTTCAAGGGCTCGATCCGCATCGACAACAGCGACGTCGCCCGCTCGCAAGTCAATTTCACCATATTTCCCGAAAGCGTCGGCACCGGCCAGGGCCGCATCGATGCCTTCCTGCGCTCGGACGCGGTGTTCGACGCCGCCGACAGCCCCGAGATCCGGTTCCGCTCGACCAGCGTGACCCGCACCAGCGACACCACGGCCCTCGTCAGCGGCCGCCTGACGGCGCGCGGCAAGACGTTTCCGGAAGAGTTCACGGCCCAGCTTGGCGACCTCAAGGCCGGCACGATAAAATTCCATGTCACCGGCAAGGTGCTCAGGTCACGCTACGGCATGGATGTCGGCACGCCGATCTATTCCAACATCGTCGCCTTCGACATGACGCTGACTGGCAAACGGAGCTGAGCTTGCAGGATGCGGTTTCCTCGTCCCCGCAAAGCGGGGGAGGTGGTCCGGCGAAGCCGGGACGGAGAGGGGGACGACGGTCGCGAAGCCAGGACCCTTCAAGGGACTGAGCACGAGACGGGCTATGGAGGGCCAACAAGGAGCGCTTGAACAGCAAACTCCCAGCCCGCCACGAAGGCCCCTCTCCGTCCCGGCTTCGCCGGGCCACCTCTCCCCACTTTGTGGGGCGAGGAAACCAGTCTCCAATTGGCTTTTCCTGAGATTTCGGGCAAACCTCGTCGCCTGCAATCGCTATGGAGAAGCCTGATGTTCCGATGGGGTGTGTTGTCAACGGCCAAGATCGGCCGCGAGCAGTTGTTGCCGGCAATGGTCGACGCGGAGAACGGCGTTCTGTCGGCGATCGCCAGCCGCGACCTGTCGAAGGCCAAGGCCTTGGCTGAGCGCTTCGGCGCGCGCCATGCATTCGGCTCCTATGAGGACCTGCTCGCCTCCAGCGAGGTCGACGGCGTCTACATCCCGCTGCCGACCTCCCAACACGTCGAATGGACGGCCAAGGCGATCGAGGCCGGCAAGCACGTGCTGGTCGAAAAGCCGCTGGCGCTCGACGCCAAGGAMATCCTGCCGCTAATCAAGCTGCGCGATGCCAAGAAGGTGCAGGTCTGCGAGGCCTTCATGGTCATCTACCACCCGCAATGGATCAAGGTGCGCGATCTCATCGCCAGCGGCGCGATCGGCCGCCTGCGCCACGTCCAGGGCGCCTTCTCCTATTACAATGTCGACCCCGACAACATGCGCAACAAGCTCGATCTCGGCGGCGGCGCGCTGCCCGACATCGGCGTGTACCCGACCGTCTCGACGCGCTTTTCCACCGGCAAGGAGCCGCTGCGCGTCCAAGCGACGATAGAGCGCGACAAGACATTCGGCACCGACATCTATTCCTCGATCCGCGCCGATTTCGGCGACTTCGAGCTGTCCTTCTACCTGTCGACGCAGATGGCGGCGCGCCAGGTCATGGTGTTCCATGGCGAGAAGGGGTTCATCGAGGTGTTTTCGCCCTTCAACGCCGGGCTCTACGACCATCACCGCGTCGAACTGCACAACCAGAACCACACGGAGGCGCAGGTATTCCGCTTTCCCGGCACCCAGCAGTACCGGCTGGAGGTCGAGACCTTCGCTCGGGCCGCACAGGGTGGCAAGGAGCGGGTCTTCACGCTGGAGGAATCCGTGCTCAACCAGAAGGTCATCGACGCCATCTTCCGCGCTGGCGGCAAGGAAGGTTGGGAAGCCGTCTAGCCAGCCCTTTGTTCGACGCAATTCCGGAGGGAAAACCGTTCACGCTGGAATTGCTTTAGCCGGCAAATGGGGAGGGGAAAGATGGCTGACGATGCGGACGTGATCATTGTCGGCGCAGGCCTTGCCGGGCTGGTCGCCGCCGCCGAGCTTGCCGAGGCCGGCAAGAGAGCCGTCATCGTCGACCAGGAACCGGAACAGTCGCTCGGCGGCCAGGCGTTCTGGTCGTTTGGCGGGCTCTTCCTCGTCGATTCGCCCGAGCAGCGGCGCATGCGCATCCGCGATTCGCATGACCTGGCGCTCGAGGACTGGCTGGGCACCGCCGCTTTCGACCGCCCGGAAGATCACTGGCCGCGCAAATGGGCCGAAGCCTATGTCGGCTTCGCCGCCGGCGAGAAGCGCTCATGGCTGACGCAGCGCGGCTTGAAATTCTTTCCCGTCGTCGGCTGGGCCGAGCGTGGAGGTGGCAATGCCATCGGCCATGGCAATTCGGTGCCGCGCTTTCACGTCACCTGGGGCACCGGCCCCGGCGTGCTTGAACCCTTCGTCCAGCGCGTGCGCGAAGCCGAGAAAAGCGGGCTGATCCGCTTCAAATTCCGCCACAGGGTCAACGAATTGACCCGCACGGGTGCCATCGTCGACGGCGTGCGCGGCGACATCCTGCAGCCGAGCACCGTCGAGCGTGGCCACAAGAGCTCGCGCGACATTTCAGGCGATTTCGAGCTTCATGCGCAGGCGGTGATCGTCGCCTCCGGCGGCATTGGCGCCAATCACCGGCTTGTCCGGGAAAACTGGCCGCAACGGCTGGGCGCGGCACCCAAGCGCATGATCACGGGCGTGCCCGACCATGTCGACGGGCGGATGCTGGCGATCACCGAAGCGGTCGGCGGCAGCATCATCAATCGCGACCGCATGTGGCACTATGTCGAGGGCATCAAGAACTGGGCACCGATCTGGACCGATCATGCGATCCGCATCCTGCCCGGCCCGTCATCGCTGTGGCTCGATGCCAAGGGCAAGCGCCTGCCGGTGCCACTCTATCCCGGCTTCGACACGCTGGGCACGCTCAACCACATCATGAGCACCGGCTTCGATTATTCCTGGTTTATCCTGACCAGGAAGATCATCCAGAAGGAGTTCGCGCTGTCGGGCTCCGAACAGAACCCCGACCTGACGGGCAAGAGCTGGCGCCAGGTGCTCGGCCGCGCCACGTCGGGCATTCCGGGCCCGGTGAAGGCGTTTATGGAGAAGGGCGAGGATTTCATCGTCGAGGCCGACCTGCCGAAGCTGGTCGCCCGCATGAACGCACTGGCCGGCGGCGAGCCGCTGCTCGAACTCGCAAAGGTCGAACGCGAGATCCGCGCCCGCGACCGACAGCTCGACAATCCGTTCTCCAAGGACATGCAGATCACCGCGTTGCGTGGTGCGCGTGCTTACCTTGGCGACAAACTGATCCGCACGGCCAAGCCACATAAAATGCTCGACCCGGCAAACGGTCCGCTGATCGCGGTCCGCCTCAACATCCTGACCCGCAAGACGCTGGGCGGCCTGGAGACCGATCTCGACAGCCGTGTACTGGGTGCCGACGGCCAGCCGGTGGCCGGGCTTTATGCCGTTGGCGAGGCCGCAGGTTTCGGTGGCGGCGGCGTGCATGGCTATGCGGCGCTCGAAGGCACGTTCCTCGGCGGCTGCATCTTTTCCGGCCGCAGCGCCGGCCGGGCGGCGGCCGCCGCGGTGGCGTGAAACAGCGCCGCGGCGGTCCGATTTCCCGCTTGGGGGCCACATACGCCCAGGCGATAAACATATGACTTTTTTATATTTTTCAGTTTTCGGCCGCCTCGAATACAAATGCGGATGCTTTTATCTTTCTGAGTGCAGCCGGTCCTGAGCCGCTGCAGGCAGTCACCACCTCGTGGCGACAGTTAAGAAAGAAGGAAGTCTTCGATGTTCCTCTCGGACGCGCTCTATCTGCCCACCCATCGTCCGCTGCCGGCGTCGCAGCTCGAACAAATCAGGCGGGCCGCCAACAACAATCGCCGGCCGGTCAGCCCGGTCGCGCCCTTCACTCCGACATGGTGGCTCCTGGTCGCCGGCGGCTTGCTGGTCGCGGCCACCATCGCTGCTCAAGTTTCCTGATCGCAAAGCAGAAGATTATCATGCAACGTTCTCATATCCCCCCTGACGGAAACGCCCTTCACCGCTTCGTGGTTGGGCGCGACGGCGAAGGCCACTGGATCGCGCGCGACGAAGAAGGCATGACCGGCGGTGTTTTCGCCGACAGGACCTCGGCTGTTCGTTTCGCCACGATGGAAAGCGGTCATCAGGCCGGGGCGATACGCTTCGCCCCGGCAAGCGTGTGCCTTTCCCTGTTCAACTGATCCTGTTTCCGGCTGCTTTCACCTTCCGAAACGGTCTGACCATGGACACGTCCAACACTGCCGATCTGGCCGGATTGTTCGATCGTCTCCCGCATGTTGGCAGGCTGCTCGAGCACCAGCTGTGGGAGGCCGCACGCGGCCTGTCGCTCGACAAATCGTCTAGGCAAGGCCGGCGGTTTGCCGGCCTGGTCGAGGCCGGCGCCACGCTCGACGCCGTCCTCCTGCTCGTCGCCCTGTCGAAACCGGAGCGCTCGGTTTCGTCGCTCAACACGACCGGCGAGCGATGGGTTTGCACCATTCAAACCCCGCCTGCAGGGACGCAGGGCAACGCCTGCATAGCCGAAGCGGATCACACCGATCTGGCTGTAGCGGTGCTCTCGGCTTTGCTTCTTTCGCACCTCGAACGGGCGGCGTCCCCAAACAATCACCAAGGAGAATTTGATTCCCATGACACCCGAACAATCACGAACGCGCCTGACCGGAGCGATGACCGCGTTGGTAACGCCATTCACCGACGGCGAGGTCGACCTGAAGCAACTGACCACGCTGCTGCGCTGGCAGATCGAACAAGGGATCAACGGGCTGGTGCCGTGCGGCACCACCGGTGAGTCCCCGACCTTATCGTGGGAGGAGCGCCTCGACATCATCGCGCTCTGCGTGAAAATTGCCGCGGGCAGGGTGCCAATCATCGCCGGCACAGGGACGAACAGCACCGAGACGACGATTGCCCTCTCGACAGCCGCCGAGGCTTTCGGGGCCGACGCTGCCCTCATCGTCACGCCCTACTACAACAGGCCGAGCCAGGAGGGGATTTTCCGCCACTTCGAAGCCATCGCCGGCAAGGTCAAGATACCGATTATCGTCTACAACGTCCCGGCCCGTACCGGTGTCGACCTGTCGCAGGAGACGGTCGAACGCCTGGCGCAGATTCCAACCATCGTCGGCATCAAGGACGCTACTGGCGATGTGAACCGCCTGTCCTCGCTGCCCGCCGTGCTGAGGCGTCGTTTCATCTGCCTGTCCGGCCACGACGCCACGTCTTTCGGCTTCAACTCGATGGGCGGGCGTGGCACGATCTCCGTGGTCTCCAACGTCGCCCCGCGACTGTGCGTCGAGATGCATGATGCCTGCCGGCAAGACGACCACCACACCGCTCGGGCCATCCATCATCGCTTGCGGCCACTCATCGCGGCGCTCGAGCTGGAGAGCAATCCGGTGCCGGTCAAATACGCCCTGCATCTGGCGCTGGGGCTGAGCCCGGACGTCCGCTTGCCAATGACCCCTGTCCGTCTTGAAACCGCGACGGCAATTCGAGAGGCGATGGTGACTTTGAACGAGGGTGGACCCAGCGCAATGCAATCAGGACGGATTGCGGTCGCGCCTGCTCAGCAGCGGTTTTGACGGAGCGGCCTTGCCGTCGGCGGCATAAACCAGGCCCGGTTGGACGATCCATTCGCCAGTCCGCAGCGCTTCGACATCGAAACGCCCATCGGCGTCGCGCGTTGCAACGCCGACATAGCGATATCGGGATCCGCTCGCATCGATGACCGTATCGGCGATCGGATGGCCGGCGAGCCGGCCGATGATCGCGCCCTGTTCTCTGAGGTTTGCCAGGACGAAATATTCCGTAGGCACCCTGCGGCTGACCCTGGAGGTCAGCCAGACTGAATGTGTTCTCATGGTCCTTGAAGCCAGTCTGTCGTTCCGGCCGCCGTCGAGCGGCGGCCCGGAAGTACTTAATCGCTCGCCGCATAGGAATTCGAGAGCAGGTTTTGGCCTGAATTATATACGCCGCATATGGATGACGGCGCTCAGGGGACCCATTCGCCCGTTCCCAAAGCGGCTACCGCATCGACGATCCGCGTAAAGCTGGCGCGGGCGCGGCCGACCGTGTGCCGGGCTCGCAGATAGCCATGCACCAGCCCAGGTTCCTCGAACCAATATGCCCGTCCGCCGGCGGCGGCGACGCGTGCGCGATAGGCTTCGCCGTCTGATGACAGCGGGTCGCACTCGGCAGTGATCAGCACTGTCGGCGGCAGATTGGCGAAGTCGCCATCGGCGAGCGGCGACAGCGTGATGTCACCGGTCCTATCCACGCCGCCGGTGCGGATGTTCTTGTAGAACTCGAGATCGCGCACGGTCAGCATCGGCGCCTCGGCATGCGTCACATAAGAGCCGCGCGAGCGGTCGCCGCCGAGCCCGGGATAGATCAGCACCTGGCCGATCGGCTTGCGCTGATGGCCGCGTGTCGCATGGCTGACGGCAGCGGCAAGATTGCCGCCGGCGCTGTCGCCGCAAAGCACAATGGGATGCTCGCGATTGGCGGTGGCCCATTCGAAGGCGCTCATCACGTCGTCGAAGGCCGCCGGATGCAGGTGTTCCGGCGCCAGCCGGTAGTCGACCGAGACGACCTCATAGCCGGTACGGGCGCAGAGTTCGGCGCAGACATCGTCATGGCTGTCCAGCCCGCCGAGGATGAAGCCGCCGCCATGGAAATACAGAACCGTCGCCGCCGGTTGCGGCGCGCTTCGGTAGACGCGGATCGGGATGTCGTGCGTGGGCGCGGCAATGGCGGAGGTTTCGACTGCAACCCCCTCGGGGTAGCCGGCAAAGAATTCGCGGCACATCCGGTCATAGATTAAGCGCTGCTGCGCGATCGTGTAGTCGATCGTATCAGGCGGATAATAGGAATTGGTCCGCTCGATGAAGGCCCAGGTCTCGGCGTCGATGAGGGTTTTGTAGTCGGTCATGGGCGCTGGAAGGGCTGCCAAGGTTGAGCCTGGGCACCCCCCTCTGGCCTGCCGGCCATCTCCCCCTCAAGGGGGGAGATTAGCAGCTTCGGCCCAGTTGCCGTTCCTGAAATGGTGAAGATTGGCGAACGCCGCTGCGACAGCCGATCTCCCCCCTTGAGGGGGAGATGCCCGGCAGGGCAGAGGGGGGTGTGACAGAACGCCATCGTTCCAGGGATGCTCACTACTTCCCCTTCCACACCGGCTCGCGTTTCTCGGCGAAAGCGCGAAAACCTTCCATATTGTCCTCGGAGCCATAGAGGGCATCGACGGTCGGCAACTGGCGGCGCGTTACCTTGTTCATCGCGTCCTGGAAGGTGAGCGCCTCGGCCACCCGCGCTGTCTCCTTGATCGCGGCAAACACCAGCGGCGGGCCGCCGGCGAGCAACCGGGCGATCTCCCAGACACGGTCCTCGAGCTTCTCCTTCGGCAGCACTTCGTTGACCAGACCCCAGCGATGCGCCTCCGCGACATCCATCCACCGGCCGGTGAGCAAAAGGTCCATGGCCACGTGATAGGGGATGCGCTTCGGCAGCTTGATCGTCGCGGCATCGGCCAGCGTGCCGGCGCGGATCTCGGGCAGCGCGAAGGAGGAATGATCGGAGGCGTAGATCAGATCGCACGACAGCGCCAGCTCGAAGCCGCCCCCGACCGCCATGCCGTTGACGCAAGCGATGACGGGCTTGTTGAGGTCGCGCAGCTCCTGCAGGCCGGCAAAGCCGCCGACGCCATAGTCGCCGTCGACCGCATCGCCGCCGGCAGCCGCTTTCAGATCCCAGCCGGCGCAGAAGAACTTGTCGCCGGCGGTCTTGACGATGGCAACGCGCAGATCAGGATCGTCGCGGAATGCCTTGAACGTCTCGCCCATCAGCCGAGAGGTCTTGAGGTCGATGGCGTTGGCCTTGGGCCGGTCGAGCGTGACCTCGAGGATGGTGCCCTCGCGGCGGGTCGAAATGACGTCAGACATTCTTCTTGTCTCCCAGCACCAGCAGCGCGTCGGCGATCCAGGCGCCCTTGCCCTCTGTGCAGACGATCAGCGGGTTGATGTCGAGTTCCTCGATCTCGCCGGCATTCTCCTGCACAAAGGCTGCAATGCCCGAGATAGCCTCGATGGCCGCGGCGACATCGGCTTTCGGCCGGCCACGATAGCCTTCGAGCAGCGGGAACAGTTTGAGGCCGCGCAACGCTGCCTCGATGTCGTCGCGGGTTGCCGGCAGCATCAGCGTGACGCTGTCGCGCAACAACTCGACCAACACGCCGCCGGTGCCCAGCGTCATCACCGCGCCGAACATTGGATCACGGGTGAAGCCGACGATCAGTTCTGCGACACCGTCGCGCACCATGCGCTCGACATAGAGACCGGTGCCGAGCGGCAGCAGGTCATGCGCTGCCGTGCTGACGGATTCGGCGTCCTTGAGGTTGAGCCTGACAGCACCGACCTCGGATTTGTGGGTGACGCCCAGCGCCTTCAGCGCCACCGGAAAGCCGAGCGCCATCGAGGAGATCACCGCCTCGACGGCATTGGCGGCGCGTTCGCCCTTGGGCACTGGCAGGCCGGCCTTGATCAGCCGCGATTTCGCCTCGGCCTCGTCGGGCGTGATGTGGTCGCCACCGGGCGCACCGGAGGCGGACGTGTCGATCGGCTGCGCCTGCGGTTCGCGCCATGCCCAGCCGATGAAGGCTGCCGCCTGGGCGGCGTCCATGGCCTCGGAAATGCCGAACAACGGCACCATGCCCCGCGCCATCAGTCCGGCCGTGTATTCTTCCGGCAGGTTCTCGGGCAGCGAGGAGACGATGGCGCCTTGTGCCTTGTTGGTCTTCAGCGCTGATTCGAAGGCGCGCAATGTCGCCCACCAGTCGGTGTCCGAGCAGCGGTCGGGGCGCGGAAAGTCCAGCACCAGCATGTTGAGGTCGAAACCGCCCGACACCATGGCGGTGAAGGTGGCGGTCATCGCCGGTTCGTTGTTCCAGATGAAGGTGTGGTAATCGAGCGGGTTGGCCACCGCCACCAGCGGCCCGAGCGTCGATTTGACGTGCGCGCGGTGCGAACCGGTCAGGTCAGGGAAATTGACCCAGCGTCCTTCGGCACTGTCGGCCATGACGGAGGCCTCGCCGCCCGAGCAGCTCATCGACGACAGACGATAGCCGGGAAGCGGACCAGTGACGTGCAGCAGCTTCAGCGCCTCGATGAAGGCGGGGATGGAATCGACGCGGGCAATGCCGAGGCGCTTCAGGAAGGCTCCCGAGGCCGCGTCCGAGCCGGCCAGCGAGGCGGTGTGCGAGACTGTCGCCTGCCGCGCCTGTTCGGAACGTCCGACTTTCATCGCGATGATCGGCTTCTTCAGCTCGCGCGCCCGGGCCGCCAGCCGTTCGAAACCGGCTACCGAATCGAAGGCCTCGATATGCAGTCCGAGCGACGTGACCCGCTCGTCCTCGATCAGGCCAAGCGCCATTTCGGACAGACCGGTCTGCGCCTGGTTGCCGGCGGTCATGAGGAAGGCGATCGGCAGGCCGCGCTTCTGCATCGTCATGTTGATGGCGATGTTGGACGATTGGGTGATGATGGCGACGCCCTTGCCGCCCTCGGCCAGCCTGATGCCGCCATGCTGGTCGGGCCACAGCAGTGCGCCATCGGCATAGTTGATCAGGCCATAGCAGTTCGGCCCGATGATTGGCATCTGGCCCGCCGCGGCGACCAGCTCGGCCTGCAGCCGCTCGCCGTCGTCGTCATAGGCCTCGGTTTCGAGGAAGCCTGCGGCAAAGCAGACGGCGCCGCCGGCGCCGCGTTCGGCCAGCGCCTTGACCACCTCGATGGTCAGATGGCGGTTGACGCCGACAAAGGCGGCGTCAGGTGCGCCGGGCAGATCGGCCACCGAACGATAGGCCTTGCGGCCGGCCACCTCGTCCTTGGTCGGGTGTACCGGCCAGATCCCGCCGGCAAAGCCCATCTTGATCGATTGCGCGACGACGGCGGCAGCCTGCGCACCGCCGAAGACGGCGATCGACTTCGGCCGCAGGAGACGTTCGAGTTTATGCATGATGGTTTTCTCGTTGGAGCATGATCTCGGGACAAACGAGATCGTTCGTCCGAGAAAACCGGATACCACTTTTCGCGATCATGCTCAGGCTCCAAACGGGCGCAGCAGCGCCCGTGAAATGATGTGGCGCTGGATCTCGGACGTGCCTTCCCAGATACGCTCGACGCGCGCGTCGCGCCAGATACGCTCCAGCGGCAGGTCGTCCATCAGCCCCATGCCGCCATGGATCTGGATTGCTTCGTCGGCGACGAAAGCAAGCATTTCGGTGGCCTTCAGTTTGGCCATGGCCATGTCCTGATCGGTGACGGTGCCCTGATCGTACTTCCAGCCGGCTTCGAACACCATCAGGTCAGCGGCCTTCAGTTCCGTCGCCATGTCGGCAAGCTTGAACGACACGCCCTGGAACTTGCCGATCTGCTGGCCGAACTGCTGGCGCTGGGCGGCATATTCGACAGCATGGCCCAGCGCCCGCTCGGCGCGGCCGAGACAAGTGGCGCCGACCTGCAGCCGGGTGGCGCCGAGCCAGGAATTGGCGACGTCAAATCCCTTGTGGACCTCGCCGAGCACTTGGCTGGCGGGAAGCCGGCAATCATCGAATTCGAGGATGGCGTTGGTGTAGCCGCGATGCGAGACGTTGCGATAGCCGTCGCGCACGGCAAAGCCCTTGGTGCCCTTGTCGACGAAAAAGGCGGTGATCTTCTTGCGCTTGCCGCGCGGTGAATCCTCTTCGCCCGAGGCCATGAAGACGATGGCGAAATCAGCGAGATCGGCATGGCTGATGAAGTGCTTGGTGCCGTTCAGCACCCAGTCGTCGCCATCCTGCACCGCGGTCGCCTTCATGCCGCGCAGATCGGAACCGGCGCCCGGCTCGGTCATCGCCAGGCAGTCCCATTTCTCGCCACGGATGCAAGGGAACAGATATTTTTCGCGCTGCTCCGGCGTACCGGCCAAAAGGATGTTGGAAGGCCGCGCCACGCAGGTCCAATGCAGGGCATAGTTGGCGCGGCCGAGCTCCTTTTCATAAAGCAGCCAAGTCACCGTATCGAGCCCGGCGCCACCGACGTCCGCCGGCATGTTGGCGGCGTACAGGCCGGCTTCGATCGCCTTGACCTTGATCTCCTCGATGAGTTCGCGGCGCAGCACGCCGGTGCGCTCGACCTCGCGCTCATGCGGATAAAGCTCGTTCTCGACGAAGGCACGCGTCGTCTCGACGATGAGTTTCTGTTCCTCCGACAGCCCGAAATCCATGGGGTTAGCCCTTCTTCTTGCCGGTCTTTTTCTTCGGCTTGCTTGCTTTGGCCTTCTCTGCCGCCTTGGAGGCGGTCGGCTTCTTCGCCGCCAGCTTGGCCAACTGCTTGGTATAGTCCTTGTGCAAGGCGCCGGCGCCCCAGCCCTTGCCTTTGTTTTGCTTCGACAGCGCGTCCATGATCGCGACCAGATTGTCGTCGCGGATCTTTTCCAGCTCGCGGATCGACAGCCCATGCGCCTGGTCGTCCGATTGCGTTGCGATCAGGTCGACGAGCTCATCGTTGAACTCTGGCACGTCCATCAGCTTGGTCCACGGCCATTTCAGGCACGGGCCGAACTGCGCCATGAAGTGGCGCATGCCGGCCTCGCCGCCGGCGACGCGATAGACCTGGAACATGCCCATCTGCGCCCAGCGCAGGCCGAAGCCATAGCGCATGATGTCGTCGAGTTCCTCGACCGTGCAGATGCCGTCCTTGATCAGCCACAGCGCCTCGCGCCATGCCGCTTCGAGCAGGCGGTCACCGACGAAAGCCTCGATCTCCTTGCGAATGACGACAGACTTCATGCCGATCGAGGCGTAGATCTCCTTGGCGACTTCGATTGCTTCGGGAAAGGTCTGCTCGCCGCCGACGATCTCGACCAGCGGCAGCAGATAGACCGGGTTGAACGGATGGCCGACGACCAGCCGCTCAGGGTGCTTCTTCATCGCCACCTGCATGTCGGTCGGCTTGATGCCGGAGGTCGAGGAGCCGACAATGGCGTTGGCCGGCGCATGGGCATCGATCTCGGCCAGCACGCGGTGCTTGAGGTCGAGCCGTTCCGGCACGCTTTCCTGGATGAAATCTGCGTCGGCGACCGCCTCGGCGATGGTCTTGGCAAAGGTCAGTCTGCCCTCTTTCGGCAGGCCGCCGGGCACCATCTGCTTGTAGGCACGGCGCGCACCCGTCATCACTTCGCTGACCTTGCGCGACGCCTCCGGATCGGGATCGAAGATCGAAACGTCAATGCCGTTGAGCAGCAGGCGCGCCACCCAGCCGGCGCCGATGACACCGCCGCCGATGGCGGCCGCCTTGTTGATGATGCTCATGCTGGGGCTCCGGTTCTCTTGGTGGCAGTTTCGGGATCGAGGAGGGGCACGCGCTCGCCGGCGCGGATCACGGAAGCGTCGTAGGCCTTGCGGGCAAAGACGTCGAGCACGAACGGTCGGAAGAATTCGATTGGCAGCGTGTCATAGTCGGGGTCGAAACTCGACTGGTCCCAGCGTTCGCAAAACGCATCGCAATCGTCGAAATAGGCGTGGCCGGCAAAGCGGTCGCGGGCGTGGCGGTCGCCGCCGAGATGATGGGCATAGTAGAGCCGCTGGAAGTCGCCATGCTTCTCCACCACCCAGGTGCATTGCTCGCGCACGAAGGGTTTCAGGATCGAAGCGGCGTATTCATCGTGATTGTAGGGCGCGTAGATGTCGCCGATGTCGTGCAGAAGCGCGCAGGCGATCCAGTCGGTGTCGGCGCCATCGCGCCAGGCGCGCGTCGCCGCCTGCAGCGAATGGCCGAGTCGGGTGATCTTGTACCCCGACAGGCCTTCATCGAGCTGGACCAGCGCGTCGAGCAGCCGCTCGCCGGTCTTCGCCGCATAGTCGATCTCATGCGCGGTCAGGAACTCGTAGTCCTGCCTGTCGCCGTCCTTCATCGCCGTGAACTTGACGGTAGTCATGCCGACCTCCCAGCGATTGAGTTATGCCGCTATCGGCGCCCGCTTGGTCAGGTTCAGCTTCTTGCGCACTTCTTCGGGCCCGAGAATCCTGGCGCCCAGATTGGTGACGATGCTGGCGGCACGCTCTACTAGCTGTGCATTGGTTGCCAGCACGCCCTTGTCGAGCCAGAGATTGTCTTCCAGCCCGACGCGGACATTGCCGCCGGCAAGCACTGCTGCAGCTGCATAGGCCATCTGGTTGCGGCCGATGGCAAAGGCCGACCAGTTCCAGGTCGACGGCACATTGTTGACCATGGCCATGAAGGTGTTGAGATCGTCAGGCGCACCCCACGGCACGCCCATGCAGAGCTGCACCAGGGCATCCGGGTTCAGCACCTTTTCCTCGACCAGCTGCTTGGCGAACCACAGATGACCGGTGTCGAAGGCCTCGATCTCCGGCTTGACGCCGAGCGCCGTCATCATGCCTCCCATGGCGCGCAGCATGCCGGGCGTGTTGGTCATGACATAGTCGGCCTCTGCGAAATTCATGGTGCCGCAGTCGAGCGTGCAGATTTCCGGCAGGCACTGGCGTACATGTTCCATGCGGTTGGTGGCACCGCCCATGTCGGTGCCTTTTTCATTCAACGGCAGCGGTGCTTCGGGCGAGCCGAACACCATGTCGCCGCCCATGCCGGCGGTCAGGTTCAGGATGACGTCGACGTTTGCCGCGCGGATGCGCTCGGTCACTTCGCGGTAGAGATGCACGTCGCGACGAGGTTTGCCTGTTTCGGGGTCGCGCACATGACAATGCACGATCGCGGCACCCGCCTTGGCCGCGTCGATGGCCGAATCGGCGATCTGCTTGGGCGAGCGCGGCACATGCGGGCTGCGGTCCTGCGAGCCACCGGACCCGGTCACGGCACAGGTAATGAAGACCTCACGGTTCATCGCGAGCGGCATCGAATTCTCCTCCCAATCGAAACAACCATGCATGCCGCCCAAAAGTGGCAACCGGTTTTGGGACACCGACATGCATAAGAACCAACCAACATTGCCTGACTTGCCGGAAACTGTTTTGCCTTTTACGAAGGGCATATGATAAAAAGCGAAAAACCTGACATCTTTCGCGCGGAGCGCCTGCCGCTCAAGGTGACGCTGCTGGTGTTTTCCGGCTCGTCGATCATGTGCGTCGCGTCGGCAGTCGATCCCTTGCGCGCCGCCAACCGCATCTCCGGCGAGACCCTCTTCGATTTCAAGCTGGTCTCGGTCACCGGCGAGGCTCCAGTCACCACGTGCGGCCTGCCGGTGGCGGTCAGTGGCCGCTTCGACGCGGCCGATCCAACCGACGTGCTTGTCGTCGTCGCCGGCTTCGGCACACAGAACTACGCAACGTCGGCTCTGTTATCAGGCCTGCGCCGGGCGGCACGGACGGCGCGTGCCTGCGGCGGCGTCGAGGCCGGTACCTGGCTGGTAGCGCGCGCCGGCCTGCTGGAAGGGCGCAGCGCCACCACCCACTGGGAGGATATGGAGGATTTTTCGTCGGCCTTTCCCGGCGTCGATGTCCGCCCGGACCGCTATGTCATCGACGGACCGGTCTTCACCTCAGGCGGCGCGTCGCCGACCTTCGACCTGATGCTGCATCTCATTCGCACGCGCCTTGGCATGGCGGTGGCGCTCGATGTCGCCAGCGTCTTCATCTACGACCAGGCACGCGCCGCCACCGATGCCCAGCCGTTGGTCTCGCTCGGCCGGCTCGATGGCTACGATCCACGGCTGGCGCAAGCCATCCGATTGATGGAATCGCATGTCGACCAGCCGCTGACCATAGAAGCGGTGGCCAAGCGCGCCGGCGTGACGGCGCGGACACTGGAAAGCATCTTTCGCAAGTCGATCGGCGAGACGCCGGGTGCCTACTATCTCAGGCTTCGGCTGGGGGCGGCGCGCCGGCTGGTGGTCGACACCCGAGTGGCTATGGCCGATATTGCCGGGCGGACCGGATTTTCGTCCGCCGCTGCGTTTTCCAGAGCGTTTTCGAGAGCTTTCGGCGAGGCGCCAGTCAGAGTACGGCGCGGTTGGTGAGTATCCAGTCGGTCGCGGCGGCGAGGTCATCTACCACCGCCGTGGGCGCCGGATTGAAACGTGTTTCGTCGTTTGGGCGATACTTGCCTGTCCGCACAAGCAGCGCCGCACCAAGCCCGGCGCGCAGCGCGCCGGCGACATCGCTCTCGGCATCGTCGCCGACCATGACCGCATCGGCGGCCGGGCAGTTCATATTGGCAAGCGCCGAAAGAAAGAAGTCCGGTGACGGCTTGCCGAGCACGACAGGGCTTCGGCCACTGGCGAATTCGAGGGCGGCAACGAAGGCGCCGGTGTCGAGGCTAAGCAGACCGTCCGCATCCTTGAAGGTGCGATTGGTGGCGAGCGCCACAAAATCGGCGCCGGCCACCAGCTCGCGGAACGCCCGGTTGAGCCTGGCATGATCGAAGGCTTCGCCTGCATCTCCGACGATGACGGCCCGCCCATTTGCGCCGTCCAGTCCGGAAAACTCAGGCTCCAGGTTGGGATGGACGAGCAAATGCGGTGTGAGGCCGCGCCCGCGCAGCCATTCGACGGCGGCACGCGCCGGCGTCAGCAATTCCTCTTCTCCAACCTCGACGCCGAGGGTGGTAAGTTGCGCGATGATTGCCTTGTGTGGTGAGCGAGTTGTGTTGCTGACAAAGCGGAGCGGCAAGCCCGCATTGCGCAGGCGATCGATTGCCGAGACAGCGCCCGCTATCGGGGTGTCGCCATTGTAGACGACACCCAAAACGTCCAGAAGCACCGCGCGTACCATAGGCGAAGGATGACGAAACAGGCTCCGTTCGTCAAACCACACGGACCTTCAAGCGACATCGCGGCTTTCGTGGACAATGCGCGAGCGCATGCTCTTGGCCAGCACTGTTTCAAGTCGCGCAGCAACCGCGCGATCCCATTCGTTTGTGCGCTGCGTGCCGTCTTTCGGATGCGGCATTGCCATCAGCCGGTCGATGATCGATCCGGCCTCGCCAGGTGAGAGCAGGGCGTCGATTTCACGTTCGTTCTGCATATCGGTTCGCCTCCTTCTTCCTTCCCGCCACGAGCCAGTCTTATACGAGATACGTGACGGCAGTTTGAAGGCAAGAGCGAGGTCATTGAAGGGCGGTAGAGGGCAGAACCGTGTCGTCGGAGCCAGCCTTGCGCAAAGTCGTTCCCGCGTCTGGCCAGGCCAGGTCGGAGACGTCTACAGCCGCTTCTCGAACAGCACGGTGGTGAAGCCGCTGTCCCATTCGTCGTCGGGGTAGCGATCTTTCTCGACATAGCCAACCGCTTTGTAGAGCGTCTGGCTGCGCAGATTGAACGTGTGTCGGTTTCCAGCCGCGCCTGCGCAAATCCGGCGGCAGCGATCGCCTGTTCGGCATGGGAAAGCAGCTTGCGGCCGACGCCTTGCCCTTGGCGCGACGCCATGACGTGCAGGGGTTCGATAAAGTCCGCACGCCAATGGATCAGGCCTGCGGCGTCGCCATCGATCTCAGCAACGGCAAATTCCGGCCAGCTCTGGTCGACGTAGCGCCCGCCAGTATCCAATTCGACGTAGCGCTGCGCCGATTTCTGGGTGATGTTCGGCAGCCAGGTGCCTTGGAATGTCTCCTGTAGCACCTGCTTCAACGCCGGGATGTCGGTTGCCTGCGCCCGGCGCACGATGATTCGATCCTCTGCCATCTGCTCCTCCTGCCAGCCGCCGCGTCGCCTTTTCGGCGGCGCGGCACCTTGAACTCGCACAGGCCAACAAAGATCCGTGACTAGCAGAAGGCGACCACGGCTGCTTTCAGCCAGAGGTGGTGGATGTCCGTCCAGAGATCAGGCTTCACACGTACCGGTTGACGATGTTTTCCAGCAGTTCCTGGCGGCCGGACCTTGGCTGCGGCTCGATCTTCTTCTTGACGACGCGCTCGGCGATCTCTTCCAGCGTGCGCTTGCCGGCAAGCATCGCCTTGCCCTCGGCCGTGTTCCAGCCGGCGTAGCGTTCTGCCAGAGGTGCGGACAGCGCCTTGTCCTCGACCATGCGAGCCGCGGCTTTCAGGCCGCGCGCGCACGAATCCATGCCGCCGATGTGGCCGATCAGCAGATCCTGGGGGTCGAGCGACTGGCGCCGCAGCTTGGCGTCGAAATTGGTGCCACCAGTCTTGAAGCCGCCGGCCTGTAGGACCTGGTAATAGGCCAATGCCATTTCCGGCACGTTGTTGGGGAACTGGTCGGTGTCCCAGCCCGACTGGTAGTCGTTGCGGTTCATGTCGATCGAACCGAAAATACCGAGCGCATTGGCCAGCGCCAGCTCGTGCTCGAAGGAATGGCCGGCCAGGATGGCGTGGCCCTGCTCGATGTTGACCTTGACCTCCTTCTCCAGCCCGAAGCGCTTGAGGAAGCCATAGACCGTCGCGACATCATAGTCGTACTGGTGCTTGGTCGGCTCCTGCGGCTTCGGCTCGATCAGGATCGTGCCCTTGAAGCCTATCTTGTGCTTGTAGTCGACGACCAGGCTGAGGAAGCGGCCGGCCTGTTCCTGCTCGCGGGCGAGGTCGGTGTTGAGCAGTGTCTCATAGCCCTCGCGGCCACCCCACAGCACGTAATTCTCGCCTTTCAGCCGCTTGGTGACGTCGATGCAGCTTTTCACCGTCGCCGCCGCATAGGCAAACACATCCGGATCGGGATTGGTGGCGGCGCCCGACATGAAGCGGCGATTGGAGAACAGGTTCGCCGTGCCCCACAAGAGCTTGACACCGGTCTGCTTCATCTTGGTGGCGAAATAGTCCGCGATCTCGTCGAGGCGTGCTGCACTTTCGGAAAAGTCCTTGCCCTCCGGCCGCACATCGGCGTCGTGGAAGCAGAAATAGGGCGCGCCGAGCAGCGAGAACATTTCGAAGGCGACATCGGCCTTGAGCTTCGCCAGTTCCATCGTGTCGACGCCGCCCGCTTTCGGGAACCACGGACGATCGAAGGTCTGGCCACCGAACGGGTCGCCGCCCGGCCAGGCGAAGGAATGCCAGTAGGCGACGGCGAAACGCAGATGGTCTTCCAGCCGCTTGCCGGCCACCACCTCGTCGGGATTGTAGAACCGGTAGGCCAGCGGATTGGTCGAATCCGGCCCCTCATACTTGATCTGTTTGATGTCGCCGAAAAATCCGCTGCTCATGATCTTTGTCCTCTCTCGAATAGTTCGCCCTGGTTACCTCAGGCGTAATTGGTTTCGTTCTTCCGCTGGTCGAAAAGGCTCACGTCAAAACCGTCAAACGAAGGAGACAGACCATGACCGACCTCATCAAGATCGCCGAAGGCTACATCAGCGCCTGGAACGAGAGCGACGCGGACCGCAGGGCCGAATTGCTCAAGGCGGCCTTCACCGAAGACGTCAGCTATCGCGATCCGCTGATGCAGGGCGACGGCCATGCAGGCGTCCAGGCGCTGATCGACGGCGTGCAGCAGCGCTTTGCCGGCTTCCGGTTCTCGCTGAAGGGCACGCCGGACGGTTTTGCCGACACCATCCGCTTCTCGTGGAACCTCGGCCCGGAAGGCACTCCCTCCATCATCGAAGGCACTGACATCGGCGTCATCGAGAACGGCCGCCTGAAGAACGTCACCGGCTTTCTCGACAAGGTGCCGGCGCAATAACGCCGCCCTGGCAGACCGCGGCGTGGGCGAGAACGCAGTCACGCCGTGGCCACCTTGATCGCCGGATACAGCGCCCGGTAGCGCTGATAGGCATCGGCATAGACGCTGCCGAGTGCCGCATCCGGTTCGATGGTGGCATCCGTCCTGGGTGCCGTGCAGATGCTGAGTGGATCGGCACCCGTCGCCGCGAGCAGGCCAAGCCGCGCCGCGCCGAAGGCGGCGCCGAAATCGCCATCGGCGGGAATATCGACGGGCAGGCCAAGCGCGGTGGCGATCGCTTTCAGCCAGTAGCGCGACCGCGAACCGCCGCCGATCGCCGTCACCCGCGTCAAGGTCGTGCCCGCGGTGGCGAGGGCTTCGAGACTGTCGCGGAAGGCAAAGGCGACGCCTTCGAGCACGGCCTGCGTCAGCACCACGCGGCTCGATTCATGCGCCAATCCGGTGAACGCGCCACGGATGGCGGCATCATTGTAGGGCGTGCGCTCGCCCGACAGATACGGCAGGAAGGACGCGCCGCTCGGCGCCTTCAGCGTATCGCCGAGCTCGGCGGTCAGTTCGCCCGCGCCTTTGCCGGTGATCTCCGCCAGCCAATTCAGCGAATCGGTCGCCGACAGGATGACGCCCATCTGATGCCAGGTGTTCGGAAGCGCATGGCAGAACGTGTGGACCGCGCTTGCCGGGTTGGGCAGATAGGAAGCATTGGCGGCAAACAGCACACCCGATGTGCCGAGCGAGACAAAGGCGTGGCCTGCACCGACCGTGCCCATGCCGCATGCCGAAGCCGCATTGTCGCCAGCGCCGCCGGCGATCGGGATGCCGGCCTGCATGCCCCATTTCGAGGCCAGTTCGCTGCGCAGGGCTCCAGCCTTCTCAGTGCCCTCGACCAGCGACGGCATCTGCTTCTCGTCGAGCGAGGTCGCTGCGAGTAAATCGGCACTCCAGTGCCGCTTGCCGACATCGAGCCAGGAGGTGCCGGCCGAATCCGACATTTCCGAAATGTGTTCGCCTGAAAGCCAGAGCCGAAGGAAATCCTTGGGCAGCAGCACTTTTGCGACCTTGGCGAAGACCGCGGGCTCGTTGTTCTTCACCCAGGCAAGTTTCGGCGCGGTGAAGCCTGGAAAGACGATGTTGCCGGTCAGCTGGCGAAAGCGCGGGTCGGCGTCCAGCGCCGCCGCCTCGGCATGGCTGCGCGTGTCGTTCCACAGGATGCAGGGCCGCAGCACCTCGTCGGCGGAATCGAGCAAGGTCGCGCCATGCATGTGTCCCGACAGGCCGATGCCCTTCACCGCGGCGAGCTGGCTTGGGTGGGAAGCCTTCAGTTCGGCAATTGCTTCTTCGCAAGCGCGTATCCAGTGACACGGATCCTGTTCCGACCAGCCCGGATGCGGCCGCGACACGTCGAGCGATGCGTGACCGGAGCCGATGACAGTCTGCCCGGCATCGATCAGCAGCGCCTTGACGCCCGATGTCCCGAGATCGAGGCCGAGATACATGATTTCCTCCCATGCCATTAATTTTTTCGGATCTCGAAAAAATCTGGCTTGGCCAGTTTTTAAGACAAGATCCGCTTCGGGTCAATTCTCTGACAAATCGGCGGCGCGCCGCGAAAGCAGCACTGACAGCGGACTGTCCGGCCGCGCCATCGAACGCTCGGCCGTGAGCGCCCTGGCGAGCGCGCCGTCGCCGGCCCGCAATGCCGCTTCGATCAGCGTCAGGTCGATGACGTCGCGCTGTGCGTGGCTGCCGCCGAAGCGGTTGGCGATCGCCCGGATCGGCCGTATCAGCTGCACGGTCTCGGTGTAGTTGGCCTCGCCGAATGCCTTGATTGCCAGCGTCAGCGGATGGCCGACATCCCGCGTGAAGGCGGCGTTGTCGCCGCTGCCATGCATCGCCTCGCGCTGCGCCTCGAGCAAGGTCCGCGCTGGGGTGCCGAGCCCGGCGCCAACGAAGGCCATCATCGCATGCGCATCGTTGAAGGCATAATCGCCGGCGCCGACCTTGGGCCAATTGGCGGCGAGCGCCGTCCAGCGGTCACCGACATCGATGCCGCCGAGATGCAGCCGCCACAGGATCGCCGACGCATCGACCATGTTCAGCGCCATGGCCGATGGCGTGCCATAGATCGGTCCATCATAGAGCGCCAGCACCTGGTCGGTCTCACCGAGATCGTAGTGGAACAGCGCCAGGTGCCACCAATTGTGCACCTGCAGGAAGCTCTCCCTTGTCCAGGCCTCGGGATTGGCGCGCATCCAGGCGATGCCGTCCCTTTGCCGGCTTTGCATTTCCATGACATGCGCGACCGCATGCTGCGCCCAGCCGTCGCGCGGCTCGATCTCGACCGCCGCGCGGCCAAGCTTTTCGGCCCTGGTGTAGTCGCCCATTTCCTCCAGCCCGAAGGCTTGCATGCCGAGAATGCCATGATAACCGGGCATATCGCTCCGCCAGGACGGCAAAGCGCGGGCGATGCGATCACGCAACATGCGCGCATTGCCTGTGAAGAAGTCGATCTGGTGCCCGACCTGCAGCGCCAGCGCGTCGAGCGGGGTCTCGATGGCGATATCCTCGAGAATCCTGGCGGCGTCATGCCAGCGCCCGTTGGCGAGGTGGCCTAGGGCCAAGACATGCGCCTCTTCGCGCGTCGTCGCGGCAAGCGGCAGCGCCGCCTCGTGGCAAGCCCTGGCTACCGCCGTCGCCTCGCGCTCGGTGGCGAGGCCGAAGAGATAGCCTTTGAAGACATGCGCCATGACGAAACCGGGATCCGCCGATATGGCACGGTCGATGGAGGCGACGGGATCGCCGATGAAGCACAGCAGTTCACGCACGGCCTGGCTGTAGGGCGTGAACCCCGCCTCCGTTGCGCCCGAAAGTGTTAGATCCAATGCGTCCCTGATGGCCATGCAATGTCCTTTGATCGGCTTGCGATGAGCCTCGATCCTTCGGCCCAAGGCGATCCTAAAGCATGGGCCACAGACTCGCCAACCGGTACATTTTCCAAGGCAATCTCGGCTTCAGCGTCAAACGGTGAAGCCGAAATTCTCCATTGTCCCTAATTGCCCGAACGCATCGCCACCGTGGCGATGCCGGCGCCGACCAGCAGCGTGCCGCCGGTGCGGTTGAAGATGCGGATCGCCTTGGGATTGCGCACGACGTTACGTGCGCGCGCCGCGATCAGCGCATAGCCGAAAGCATTGGCGAAGGCGAGCGCCAGGAAGGTCGTCTCGAAGATCAGCATCTGCGTCCAGAAATCGGCATGCCGGTCGAGGAACTGCGGCAGGAAGGCGACGAAGAAGGTGATGCTTTTCGGGTTGAGCGCGGTGACCAGCCAGGCATGCGCCATCATCTTGGCCGAGGACACCACGTCGGTGCGCGGTTCGGCTTTCAGCGCGCCGCCGGCGCGAAACAGTTTCACGCCGAGATAGATCAGATAGCCGGCGCCGATCAGCTTCAGGACGGTGAAGACGGTCGCCGAAGCGGCCAGCAGCGCGCCGATGCCCAGCATCGACAGCGTCATGGCGGTGAAGTCGCCGAGCGCCACGCCGACCGCCATAGGCAAGGCGGTACGCCAGCCTTGGCCCAGCGCGTAGGACACGACCAGAAGGATGGTCGGACCTGGAATGATGAGAAGGATCGTCGATGCGGCAGTGAAGGCGGCCCAGTTTTCGAAGGACATGCTCGTCTCCTTTGAGCGTAAAGAAGAGGATAAATCCTTGGCAGCGGGAGAATGTAAAGGGCGATTTCCCTAATTTCGCCAACGGCAGGTCGGTGTCAGTTCGCGCCGCTCAGCGTGTTCACGATATCGGCCAGGCTGACATCGGCACCGAGAACGATTGCTGCTGCGGCAATGGCCGCGGCAAAAAGCTTGATGTCGGTTCTTAAGGTCTTGCACATGGGTCCCCCTCGGTAGCCGCCTGCAGGGGTAGGAAGCGCCGGCGCCGGGAATATGACCTGACGGAGACCTTTTTGTGCAGCAGCCCTTCGGTCGACGGTCGGGCGGCAGCTCGAACGCCAGAAAGGCAATGCGCAAACGCAGGCAGCGCAAGGCCTTCACGCTTTATCAACCATGAATGATGAAAATGCGTTTCATCCGGCCGGACCGTGCTTCCCGCCGACAGCGTAGGGTTTGGGTATATGCGTGAGTTGCCGCAAGGTCTGACGCCGCCGCGAAACGGCGACGCAATCGAAACCGATCATCATCTTTCCCGTCGCACCATCCTGTCCGGCGCAGGGGCATTGGCTCTGCTCAGCGCTGCCGGCTGCTCGACCTCGGGCGGCGGTCTGCCGGTGCTGGATCTCGACGATACGGTCACCGGCTCAGTGCCGATCCGGCCGAGCATCAGCGTTGACAAGCACATCACCAGCCCCGACCTGATGTATGCGGGGCTGACCGATGGCGGTTTCAACGTGCCGGAAGTGCCCTATCTGAAGGTCAAGCCGGAATTCCGCCGCCAGATCGTCGTCGACACGACCGGCGAGGCGCCCGGCACCATCGTCGTCCATCTGCAGGAGCGCATGCTCTATCTCGTCCAGCCGGGCGGTGAAGCCATCCGCTACGGAGTCGGCATTGGCAAGGACGGCTTCCGCTGGTCCGGCCGCGCCAACATCCAGTACGGCAGGGAATGGCCGACCTGGACGCCGCCGCCCGAAATGATTGCCCGCAAGCCGGAGCTGGTGAAATGGCAGTCCGGCCAGCCCGGCGGCCTCACCAACCCGCTTGGCGCCCGGGCGCTCTATATCTATCAGGATGGCAAGGACACAGGCTATCGCATCCACGGTTCGCCCGAATGGTGGAGCATCGGCCAGGCGATGTCGTCGGGCTGCGTGCGCCTGATCAACCAGGACATCATCGACCTCTACAGCCGCGTCTCCAAGAAAAACCCGGTCGTCGTCATGTGACTCTGCCGGCCGCCGGTGCGGCCGCTTCTCTTTCTGTTCGAGCATGATCTCTGGCGAAAGCCGGTTCCCACCCTCGGGCCGGGGGCATGCTTTTCGGGATCATGCTCTGGTTCTCCCGTTGCGCGATGGCGAAAGACAGGCGAATGTGCCTGCGAATTTCATCGCTCGGGAGACGTCAGGAATGGCCGGAACTTTCGTTATCGCGCAGGGCGGCGGCCCGACCGCCGTCATCAACCAGACAGTGGTCGGGGCGACGTTGGAGATCCGCAAGCGGCATCCCGGCGCCAAGGTGCTCGGCTCCATTCACGGCGTGCGCGGCATTCGTGACGGCAACTATGTTGACCTCTCCGCCATCCCGGAAGACCGGCTGCGGCTGATCGCCGGCACGCCAAGTGCGGCCCTTGGCTCGACTCGCGACAAGCCGGACGCCGCCTATTGCGAGGTTATCCTGAACGGGCTGAAGAAGGCCGGCGCCGACGCCTTCATCTACATCGGCGGCAATGACACGTCCGGCACGCAGCAGATCCTGACCGACGCCGCCGGCGGCACGATCGCTTTCGTCCATGCACCGAAAACCATCGACAATGATCTCGAGGAGAACGATCACACGCCGGGCTTCATCTCGGCGGCCGAGTTCGTCGCTGGCGCCTTCCTGTCCGTCGACCTCGATTTCCGCGCTCTGCCCGGCATCTATGTCGGCATCGTCATGGGCCGTCACGCCGGCTTCCTCACGGCCGCTGCCGCGGCCTGGCAACTCGACCCCGACAGCGGCCCACACCTCGTCTACGTGCCGGAGCGCCCATTCTCCGCGGCCGGCTTCATCGACGACGTGCGCGCCACGCTCGACCGCCACAAGCGCTGTATCGTCGCCGTGTCGGAAGGGTGTCAGCACCGCCGATGGCAAGGCGCTGGTCGAAAGCCTGGTGCCGCCGGAGAAGCTCGAGCGCGACGCGCACGGCAACGTCAAGCTGTCGGGCAGCGACCTGCCGGCCGCACTTGAGCGCGCGCTGGCCGAAGGCCTGCCCGGCAAGCGGGCCCGCGTCGATGCACTCGGCTACATGCCGCGCGGCTATATCGGCGCCATCAGCGCTGTCGACGCGCAGGAGGCGTTTGATGCCGGCGCTTTTGCGGTCAGCGTCGCTGAACAGGGTGGCGGCTCGGTGGCGCTGCAATATGACGGCGCCAAAACGGTGCTGAAGAAGGTGCCGTTGAAGAACGTCGCCGGCAAGACCCGCCATATGCCCGACGATTTCATGAAGCCCGATGTCAATCAGCTGTCCGAGGCCGGCATGGCCTATCTCAAGCGGCTGGTGCCGGAAAAATACAAGGTCGGGAAGCCGTTCGTCTGATGCCGGCTTGTACGTGATGCCGGGCTCACACGTGATGCCGGGCTCACACTTGATGCCGGGCTGGTTTAGCAAGAGCATCGTCGACGAGAAGACGTCGATGCTGACCGAGCCGTTCGTGCACGAATACGTGCGCGCCAACATCTGGCATCTGCGCGGCCGCGATGTCGACCTTCTGGTCGACACCGGCATGGGCATCTGTCCGCTGGCGCCGGAGATCGAGTTGTCCGACGGCAAGCCGCTGCTCGTCGTCGCAACCCATATCCATCTCGACCATGTCGGATCGCTGCACGAGTTCCCGTTGCGGGCCGGGCCAAGGATGAGTGCCGCGCAGTTCGAGACCATGGATGACGCCGCGACCTATGCCTACATGCTCCACGACCTTGAAGGTGCCGTCTCGAAACTGCCCGCGCCGGGCTGGAAGGCAGCCGATTACAGGATCCCCTCAGCGCCATTGACGCGAACCCTTGACGAGGGCGACGTGATCGATCTCGGCGACCGTCAGTTTCGCGTGCTGCACCTGCCCGGACATTCGCCGGATTCGATCGCGCTGCTCGACGAGGCCGATGGCCTGTTCTTCAGCGGCGACGCCATCTACGACGACACGTTGATCGACGACCTGCCGGACTCCGATCGAACAGCCTATCGCCGCACGATGCAGCGCCTGCTCGACGTCCCGATCCGCATCGGCCATGGCGGCCACGGGCCGAGCTTCGACGGCAAGCGCATGCACGACATCGCCACAGCATATCTCGGGCGAACCGACGCGATCTGATCCCTCTGCGGGGCTGGGAAGACCGTCTTGCCGCCACCCCACGACATTGTGACCGGCCGCCGTCTGGAAATTAAATCTTCGTAAGGTCGCCTGAAAACCCTAAATCGGGCCAATCGGCACCCTAGATGCAGGGCTGTCGATCCGGTCGGCTGCCATGCAAGGCGAGACGGGCAATCGCGACCCTCGACACGCGGGATGGCCAGTTTCCAAGAGAGGCGGCCACAGCGCAGGATCAACTCTCGCCCGGACAAACGACCATGTCAGATATCATTCGCAGACATCGCGTCGCGGCCTCGCTGGGCGCTGCGCTGATAATATCTCCCTTTGTCATCTCTTTCGCTCAAAGTGCGAGCAACGCCGTTCCGACAACCCAGACACCTGTCGCCGGCATCGCTGCACCCAACGGCTCGTTCGCTCCCATCGTGGCCGCCGACAAGCCCGCGGTGGTGACAGTTACCACCGTCATGAAGGCGCAGCCGGAAAGCACGGACGACGGCATGCCTCTCGGCAACTCGCCGTTCGACGAGTATTTCCGTCAGTTCTTCGGCGACCAGGGCATGCCCGCTCCACAGGCCCCGCCGCAGCAGGCTCCGCGTGCCGAGGCGCTCGGTTCAGGCTTCATCGTCGCTGCCGATGGCACCATCGTCACCAACAATCACGTCGTCGATGGCGCCTCTTCCATCAAGGTAACGCTCGACGACGGCACCGAGCTTCCCGCCAAGCTCGTCGGCCGCGATGCCAAGAACGATCTCGCCGTGCTCAAGATCAAATCCGACAAGCCCTTGCCGACCGTCAAATGGGGCGATTCCGACAGGCTGATGACCGGCGACCAAGTGCTGGCAATCGGCAATCCGTTCGGCATCGGCACCACAGTCACGGCGGGCATTGTGTCAGCACGCGGCCGCGATCTGCACAGCGGGCCGTTCGACGACTTCATTCAGATCGACGCGCCGATCAATCATGGCAATTCCGGCGGTCCGCTGGTCGATGTCAGCGGCAATGTCGTCGGCATCAACACGGCGATCTATTCGCCCAATGGCGGCAGTGTCGGCGTCGGCTTCGCCATCCCGTCCGACCAGGCCCAGAAGGTGGTCGCCAAGCTGATGAAGGATGGCTCCATCCAGTATGGCTACCTCGGTGTCGAGATACAGCCGGTGACGCCGGATGTGGCCAGCGCCATCGGGCTCGACCATCCTGGCGGCGCGCTGGTTTCGCAGGTCAATGAAGGCTCGCCGGCTGCGAAGGCCGGCGTCGAGACCGGCGACGTCATCACCAGCTTTGCCGGACAGGATGTGAAGGATCCCAAGGACCTGTCGCGGGCCGTCGCCGATGTCGCGCCGGGCGCCAGGGAGACGCTGGATATCTGGCGCAAGGGCAAGGCCATGGATATTTCCGTCGACGTCGGGCTCAACGGCGACGATGTTAAGACCGCATCCGTGACCGACGGGTCCGGCGCGCCGAGTACCGAGCAGGGCTCGCGCGTCCCGGCAATCGGGCTTGGCCTGATGGACATCACCCCTGATGTCCGCCAGGAGTTGAACCTGGCGGCCAATCAGCATGGCGCCCTGGTCGCAAGCGTCAATCCCGACAAACCGGCCTCGGCCTCGGGCATCCAGCCCGGCGACATCATCGTTGCCGTCAATCAGGCGCCGGTGAAAACCGCCAGGCAAGTGACGCAGGCGATCGCCCAAGCCGGCAAGTCCGGCCGCAAATCGGTGCTTCTGCTGGTCGAGCGCGAGGGCAGCCAGATCTATGTCGCGGTGCCGTTTGCCAATGGCTGACGCCGGGGCGCTGACGTGAAGGCAGCGATCGGCGGGCGCGGCGACGCCGGCCCGCCGATCCTGTCCATCAAGATTTCGGTTGCCCGCCACGTCATCTTCGAGAACATTGCATAAGGCCGATAGTGGCCCGATGCAGGGGGGATTGCCGCGATGGTCACCCGAGGGTTTTCTTCAGGACGGCGCCCGCCGATCGACGGCGATGCGCGCATCCCGCCCGGGCAATATCTCGAGCAGGGATTTCCGGTCCTGTCAGCCGGCCCGACGCCGCGGGTGCGCACCGAGGACTGGTCGTTCACGCTGAAGCACGGGCCGCGGCCGATCAAGAAATGGAACTGGGCCGAGTTCAACGCGCTGCCCTTGACCAAGATGACGCGCGACATCCATTGCGTGACCGCATGGACAAAATTCGACACGCCATGGCAAGGCGTGCTTGTTGACGACATCCTCGCCGATGCCGGCATCGAGCCGCCGACCGCCTTCACGCTGGCGCATTCCTTCGACGGCTATTCCACCAACGTGCCGACCAAGGACCTCACCGCCGGCAAGGCGATGGTGGCTCTGCTTTACGAAGGCAAGCCGATCACGCCTGACCATGGCGGCCCGGCGCGGCTGCTGGTGCCGCATCTCTATTTCTGGAAATCGGCCAAATGGCTGAACGGCCTGCAGTTCACCGAGCGCGATGAGCCGGGTTTCTGGGAATTGCGCGGCTATCACATCTATGGCGACCCTTGGCGCGAGCAGCGCTACACGAACGATCCATGAGCGACGCTGCGGCAGTGCAATCGCCCTGGCAGACAGTCAGGATCGTCCGTATCGAAAAGCGCACGCCGCGTGTCACCAGCTTCTTTTTCCAGCCATCGCGGCCTTTCACCTATCTTGCCGGTCAGCATGTCGACGTCAGGCTGACGGCGCCGGACGGCTATCAGGCGCGCCGCTCTTATTCCATTGCCTCCGCGCCCGGAGATGGCGGGGTGATCGAACTGGCGATCGAAAAACTCGACGATGGCGAGGTCTCGCCCTTTTTCCACGACGTCGCAGCAATTGGCGACGAGGTCGAACTGCGCGGGCCGCTCGGCGGGCATTTCATCTGGCCCGATGTCGATAGCGGGCCGGTTTTGCTGGTCGGGGGTGGTTCGGGCGTCGTGCCTTTGATGGCGATGGTCCGTCACCGCGCCAGGCGCAATTCGGTAGTGCCCGTCACCCTGGTCTTTTCAGCGCGGATCTGGGACGAGGTGATTTTTCGTGACGAACTGGTTGCCCTCGACGATCGCAAGGACGGCTTCGACCTGGTGCTGACCCTGACGCGCGAAGCCGCACGCCGTCCAGCCGATTATTCGCGGCGGGTGGACGTTGCCATGATGGTGCAATCCATGGCGCACCTGCCCGGACCGCCTGATATCGCCTTCGTCTGCGGCTCCAACGCCTTCGTTTCGGCCGCCGCCCAAGCGCTGATCGATGCCGGCGTCGCAGCGGAGATCATCCGCACCGAGCGCTACGGAGTTTGAACGGACACGGCATTTCGAGAGGTTTCCCGTGTCGTCGTTCTGAGCCTTGGCATCGCCCGGCGGTCACGCCTCGATTTCGAGCGCAGAAAGCGGCTTCGAGCAGCAGGCGAGGATAAAGCCGTCGTCGATTTCGTGATCGAGGATGCCACCATTGTGGCTCATCTCGACATCGCCGGCGACCTTCTTCACCTTGCAGGTTCCGCAGAGGCCGAACTCGCAGGCGGCGGGTATCCGCACGCCCGAGGCGCGAGCCGTCTGCAGCACGGTCTGGCCGGCGACGCATTCGGCCTCGACATCCGAGAGCGAAAACCGGATCGGCGTCGCGGCTTCGACGACAATCGCGGCGCCGTCTTCCGCCGGCGAGGTGAATGGTGCCGGGATCTCCTCCACGACAGGCGCCGCAAAGCTCTCCTGATGGTATTTCGTCATGTCGAAGCCGGCGGCGTCCAGCATGCCGCGCACGGCGCGCATGAAGGGATCGGGGCCGCAGCAGAAGATTTCACGCTCGCGGAAATCGGGCGCCAGCAAGGGCAGCCGGATCGCGTCGATGCGGCCCATATGGCCGAACCAGCCCTCGCGGCTGGACCGCTCCTCGATCATGAAGCCGAGCGACAGGCCCGGCATGCGGCTGCCGAGCAGTTCGAGTTCCTTGCGGAAAATGATCTCTTCCGGGCGCCGCGCGCAATTGACGAAGCCGACATCGGTCCATGGCGCGCAGTCGTTCAGCCAGCGCAGCATCGACATCATCGGCGTCACGCCCGAGCCGGCTGAAATGAACAGGTACTTGGCGGCCGGGTGGCTGTGCAGCGAAAAGTCGCCTGTCGGCCCATAGGCCTTGACGTGCGAGCCCGGCGTCAGATGGTCGAACATCCAGCGTGTGCCGATGCTGCCCGCTTGAGCCTTGATCGTCACCGCGATCGAGAACGGCCGCGATGGCGACGACGACAGCGTATAGGTGCGCATCAGCGGCCCGTCGGCGGTCGGCAGTTCCAGCGTCACGAACTGGCCGGGCTTGTAGCGGAACCAGGTCTGGTTGTCGGAGCGGAAGGTGAAGGTCTTCACATCAGGCGCTTCGTCGCTGACGCCGATCACCTCCAGCACCTGGAGCCGGTCGTTCCAGGGCGTCATCTGGTCGAGATGGCGATAGAGGCCGAGATCCGTCATCGCATTCATCCTCTTGTCCTCACTCTTGCCCTGTGCATGTCGAGTTCCCAAAACCGCTGCGCACTTTTGGGCGACATGCACTATGCAACGCTGCGCAGCGCCGGCCGGCCGCCTTCGGCAAGGCGCGGGCCGATGAACGACGCGTACCACTCGACGAACTGGATGACGCCACCCTCATGCAGCTCCGAATAAGGGCCGGGCTCGTAGGCAGGCGACAGGATGCCGAAGGCGTTTTCCTCGACGATCCGCCGGTCCTGGTCGTTGGTCTCGGTCCAGACGTGGGTGAGTTCGTCGAGATCGTAATCGATGCCTTCGACCGCATCCTTGTGAACCAGCCATTTGGTCGTCACCGCGGTCTCCGTGGCGCTGATCGGCAACACCCGGAAGGTGACGGCGTGGTCGCCCAGAATGTGGTTCCAGGTCGTCGGATAGTGATAGAGCAGCAAGGAACCGATGCGGTCGGTCGAAACGCTGTCGGACAGGTTCTTCTTGACCGCACGCTTTCCCGTCATCGTGTAGCTGACGGCATCGCGCAGCAGCGGCGCGCGGGTGGCGCGGTACTGTCCGGCCGGATCGATGCGGAATTTGCTCGGCAGGCCGGCCGCTTCGCATTTCGCCCAGTGCGCAAGCATTTCCGGGTCGCTGTCGGCGCCTTGCACGCCGGTCACCGTGGGTGCCTCTGGAAAAGTCTTGCAGAGCTCCGGATGATTGCCGGCGCAATGATAGCACTCGCGGTTGTTTTCCCAGACCAGCTTCCAGTTGCCCTTCTCAACAATGGTCGATTCGAACGCCACCTTGGCCTCGCGCAGCCGGTGCGGCAAAAGGTAGGGCTCGATCATCGCGCGCATCGGTGCGAAATCCGCCGGCTCCTTGGCCAGGCAGATGAAAATGTAGCCGCCGACGCTTTCACAGGCGACGGGCTTTAAGCCGAACTGGCTCTTGTCGAAACCGTCGGCCATCTGCCTGGCAAACAAGAGCCTTCCGTCCAACTCGTAGGTCCATTGGTGATAGGGGCAGACCAGCTTTGCCGCCGTGCCCTTGTCGGAATTGCAGACGCGGCTGCCGCGATGGCGGCAGGAATTGTGGAAGGCGTTGATATTGCCCTTCTGGTCGCGGACAAGCACGACTGGATAGTCGCCAATCTGCGCCGTGATGTAGCTGCCCGGCTTCGGCAGCTCGCAATCATGACCGATGAACAGCCAGTCGCGATACCAGATCAGCTCCATGTCGAGCTTGAAATAGTCTGGATCGGTGTAGAAGGGCTGTCCTAGCGAAAAGCCTTGCCGCCGGCCACTCAAGAGCCTCAGCATGTCGTTGCGAGCATCCATGTCCTGTCCTCGTTTCTAAGGACTGAACTGGTGGTGACGGAGGAAGGATTGGACGCAGGCCGGCGATGCGCCGGACATGCACTATCCGCCTCTTGACCGCCCACCGCGATCAGTCGAGTCTAGACATCTCGGGCTGGTTTCCGGGCTCTGGAGTTGTCCTTGCGGACCATCGCGACACCTTCCCAGGCTGACGCCCAGTGGTCTCCCGTTGCGACTTGAACTCCACCACCGTTGCGGGGGCAGCGCCGGATTCTGACCGGCTTCCCAATTCTCCGCCTCGTCGTCACGAAGCGGCACCTGAGATGACATGATCTAATCACGATCGCGGGCGCGTCATCGGCATGAAAACGACATCGTATCCATGCGGCGCGACACGCTTGCGAAACGTTCCGGTCGGTGATCGCGAAGCGGAAGCCTTTCTCTTGGGCAACCATAGCCGGCTCCAATCTCGCCGAAACCGACCCCTTGCCAGGAAGCAGAAAAGGTTAACGGTATCGAAAAGTGACTATTAGCTGCCGCAAAAATCGAACCGAACGGTTCGTTTCTGTTGACTGTGCGTGCAGGACTTGTGAACGCTGGGCCTCCGACACAGTTGGTGATCGGGGTACCTGTTTCGTACAACTCTTTGATATGAATTAGAAAAACATTGAGTGTGGAAACCCCTGGCGCAATTTCAAGTGGTGGATTCTTGGTCCACGCGGAACAACTTCGTGATTGGAAATGGCTGGATGGCTCTCCCACATCGGGGCTGTCCGAACGACGCGATTTCTTCCCAAGACACGCCGCTAGACGGACGGCAAAAATAAGAAATACTGGAGTACCAAAAAATGAAAAAGATCATCCTCACTGCCGCCGCCCTTCTGGCCATTTCCGGCAGCGCCTTCGCGAACAGCGACCACTATGGTTCGAATGCCCCGGCAGCCACCGCTGCTGTCGACAGCTCGTACACTGCTTCGACCAAGAAGTCGGAGCCGGCTGCTCAGACGCCTGCCCAGGGTAGCAACCGTAACCTCTTCGGCAATAACTAACAGCCGATTCCCAGAAGGCGGCGGGCTCTCCCGCCGTCCTGGCGAAATCCAGAATTCAGGAGATTTGAAATGAAGAAGATCATGCTTGCTGCCGCCGCCGTCGTGGCGATCTCCGGCAGCGCTTTCGCCGCCAGCGACAACTACGGTTCGAATGGCGCCAACCAGCCTGCCGTCGGTTCGGTTGACAACTCTCAAACGGGCTCGATCCGCAACAGCGGTGGTTTCGTCGGCAAGCTGCTCAATTCGTCGGGTGACGTAGAGAAGTCCGCCCCTCAGAGCGCCGACCGCGACCTCTTCGGCAATCGCTAACAGCCGAAGTTGATTTCCAAAAAAGAGCGGCGGGCCTGGCCCGCCGCTCTTTTCGTGTCGAGACTTGGTTCTGTCTCAAGCCGCCTTTACTTCCGGCTGACGGAGCGAGAAGGAGTGCCCGTCCGCGTCGAAGATGTGAAGGTCGTTGGCGTCCGCGCTCAGCCGCAGCGTCGCACCGCGCTTGACCTCGACATTGCCAGGCAGCTTGGTCACCAGCGGCAGGTCGGCGCGGCCGATGTCGACATAGACAAGCTGGACTTCGCCGAGTTGTTCGACATAGTCGACCGTTCCCTCGAACAGATACTCCGTGCCGCTGGCGATGATCAGATCTTCCGGCCGCACGCCGAAACTCACCGCGGCACCCTTTGCCGAAGCCGGCGTTGCGATCGGCACGCTTGCCTTGCGGCCGCCGACATGGCTGACGACGGTCGGGTTTCCGGTCTTGTCGATGGTCGCCGGCAGGATGTTCATGGCCGGCGAGCCGATGAACTGGGCGACAAACAAATTGCCGGGCTTCTTGTAGAGGTCCATCGGCGTGCCGACCTGCTCGATATGGCCTTCCTTGAGCACCACGATGCGATCGGCCAGCGTCATCGCCTCGACCTGGTCGTGGGTGACGTAGATCATGGTCGTGTTGGGCATCGATTCCTTGAGTTTGGCGATCTCGATGCGGGTGGCGACACGCAGCGCCGCGTCAAGGTTCGACAGCGGCTCGTCGAACAGGAACACCTTCGGGTTGCGCACGATGGCGCGGCCGATGGCGACGCGCTGGCGCTGGCCGCCCGACATGGCCTTGGGCAGGCGATCGAGATATTTGGTCAGCTGCAGGATTTCCGCGGCCTGCTTCACGCGGCGGTCGATCTCGGCCTTGTTCTCCTTGCCGATCTTCATCGAGAACGCCATGTTGTCGTACACCGTCATGTGCGGGTAGAGCGCGTAGGACTGGAACACCATGGCGATGCCCCGCTTCGACGGCGGCACGTCGTTGACGACCTCGCCGGCGATCTTGAGTTCGCCGGAGGTGATTTCCTCCAGCCCGGCGATCGACCTCAGCAATGTCGACTTGCCGCAGCCCGACGGGCCGACAAAGACGATGAACTCGCCCGACTTTATATCGAGGTCGATGCCGTGGAGAATGTTCAGATTGCCGTAGGACTTCTTCACTTGTCTTAGCGTGACATCGGCCATTGGTTTCCTCCCAGTGATTTGAAATTCAAGTGATCTGAAGTTCAGTCGATGCGCCCAAACCAGGCGCCGTAGCCGTTGAGCTGTATGGAACCGCTGCTCGCCTGCCCCGAAAATCCGTGTCCCGGCAAAGGTTGCAGCGATCGGTTGCCAAGCTCAATCCTGGTTGGCTTGGCTGCCAGATTGAAGACGCAGACGACCTGCTCATTGCCTGCGCGGCGTGTGAAGGCGACGGTGTCGCCCTCGCTTTCGATGAATGTGATGTCGCCCTTGGCCAGCGCCGGATGGGCACGGCGGAAGGTGAGAAAGCGCCGGTAGTGCTCGAGCAGCGAGCTCTCGTCGCCCTGCTGGACATTGACCGCTTGCGACAGGTGCTTGGCCGGCACCGGCAGCCATGGCTTGGCCGAGGAGAAGCCGCCATTCCTGGCGCTGCCGTCCCACACCATCGGCGTGCGGCAGCCGTCGCGGCCCTTGAATTCCGGCCAGAAGCGGATGCCGTAGGGGTCCTGCAAATCCTCGAAGTGGAGGTCGGCCTCACCGAGCCCAAGCTCCTCGCCCTGGTAGATGCAGACCGAGCCACGCAGCGACATCAGCAGCGCCGAGATGACCTTGAGATAGGCGGTCGTGTCGGCTTCGCCTGCCGCCCAGCGCGAGGCCGGGCGCATCACGTCATGGTTGGAAAAGGCCCAGCACGACCAGCCGTCGCTGGCGACCTTGCCGAACGATTCCAGCACCGAGCGGACCTTGGCCGCGCTGATCTTTTCCGGCGCCAGGAAGTCGAACGAGTAGCACATGTGCACGCGCTTGCCGCCGGCGGTATAGGCCGCCACCACTTCCAACCCACGTTGCGAATCGCCGACTTCGCCGACCGCCGCGGTGGCCGGATACTCATCGAGCAGGGCGCGGAAGCGTTCGAGGAAGCCGAGGTTTTCCGGACGGCTCTTGTCGTAGAGATGGTCCTGGTAGTTGTAGGGATTGACCGCGGGTGCGGTCTGGTCGTTGCGCTGCTCGGGCGGCAGCGGCGGATTGTTCTCCAGGCCCTGGCTGTGGAAGTAGAAATTGATGGTGTCGAGCCGGAAGCCGTCGACGCCGCGCTCCAGCCAGAAGCGGGTGACGTCGAGCAGCGCGTTCTGGACCTCATGGTTGTGGAAGTTGAGATCGGGCTGCTCGGCCAGGAAGTTGTGCAGGTAATATTGCTGGCGGCTGGTGTCCCATTGCCAGGCCGAGCCGCCGAAGATCGACAGCCAGTTGTTGGGCGGCGTGCCGTCCGGCCTGGCGTCCGCCCAGACATACCAGTCTGCCTTCGCGTTGGTGCGGCTCGAACGGCTTTCCTTGAACCATGGGTGGTTGTCGGCAGTGTGCGACAGCACCTCGTCGATCATCACCTTCAAGCCCAGCCTGTGTGCCTCGGCGGTCAGCGCGTCGAAGTCGGCCAGCGTGCCGAACATCGGATCGACGTCGCAGTAATCGGTGACGTCGTAACCGAAATCCTTCATCGGCGATTTGAAGAACGGCGAGATCCAGATGGCATCCGCACCGAGTGCCGCGATGTAGGGGAGCCGGCCGATGATGCCCTTCAGGTCGCCGATGCCGTCGCCGTTCGAGTCCTGGTAGCTGCGCGGATAGATCTGGTAGATCACCGCACCTCGCCACCAGTCGCGATCGACGGCGAGGTCAGGCTTCGAACTGGCCTTCAAAGCGGATTGCATGGTCTCAGCCTCCTTTCACCGAGCCGGCAAGCAGCCCGCGGACAAAATAGCGCTGCAGCGAGAAGAACACGATCAGCGGCACGATGATGGTCACGAAAGCCGATGTCGTAAGGATCTCCCAGTCGCCGCCACGTGAGCCAAGCAGCGCGTTGAGCTTGGCGGTCAGCACGATCTGGTCTGCCTCCGTACCCAGGAAAACCATCGCGACCAGCAGATCGTTCCATACCCACAGGAATTGGAAGATGGCAAACGAGGCCAGCACCGGGAACGACAGCGGCAGCACGATCTTGACGAAGATCTCGAAATCGCTGGCGCCGTCGATGCGCGCCGATTCCATGATTTCGCGCGGCAGGCCGGCAATGTAGCTGCGCAACAGGTAGATGGCGAAGGGCAGGCCGAAGCCGGTATGCGCCAGCCAGATGCCTAGATAGGTTTTCGACGGCATGCCGAAGAAGGCGCCGACGCCGTTGTAGAGCTTCAACAGCGGGATCAGCGACATCTGCAGCGGCACCACCAGCAGGCCGATGATGACCGCGATCAGCAGCGCTCGGCCGGGAAAGCGCATCCAGGCCAGTGCATAGGCGGCAAAGGCGGCGATCAGGATCGGGATGACGGTCGCCGGTATGGTGACAGTCAGCGAATTCATGAACGACCGTCCGATGCCTTCCGAGAACAGCACAGTCTTGTAGTTGTCGGTGGTGAATTTAGGTGGCGCCGACGAGGCATAATAGACGCGCTGGCCGCGATCGCCTTCGAAGGCCTTCGGCGATTGCATGATGAAACTGCCGTCGGCATTGAGCTGCAGGGTGACGCCGTCGCCGAGATCGGCCGATGTGCCGGCGGGGTATTGCGTTGGTGCTGCCGACTTGACGCCGAAAGCGCTGATGTTGCGGACAGGGCTGTTGCCGAAGATGTTGCCTTGAAGGACGAACTTGCCGTCCTTTTCGACTTGCATCGAGGCCGCCGGCAGCCGGCTGGCTTCCGTCTGGGTGGAACTGGAGAACGAATTCCACCAGCCCGAGGCGATGATCTGGTCCTTGTCGCGCAGCGACGAGACCAGGATGCCGAGCGTCGGTATGGTCCAGATGGCGACGAAGATGAGGACGGCAATATGGACGCCGAAGCGGCTGGCGAAGGAATTTCCGGTCGCAACGGCCATCTCAATGTCCTCCCGTCTCTTTGTTCGCCTGGCGGATGTTCCAGACCATGATCGGAATGACCGCGATCATGATGATGATGGCGATGGTGGCGCCGCGGCCGAAATCGCCGCCGCCACGGAACATCCAGTCGAACATCAGGTTGGCCAGCACCTGGCTGTTCCACTGGCCGTTGGTCATGGTCAGCACGATGTCGAACACTTTGAGCACCAGGATGGTGATCGTCGTCCAGACGACGGCGATGGTGCCCCAGATCTGCGGTACCATGATCTTCCAGAAGATCTGGAACGGATTGGCGCCGTCGATGACGGCGGCTTCCAGAGTTTCTTCCGGGATGCCGCGCAAGGCCGAAGACAGGATGACCATGGCAAAGCCGGTCTGGATCCAGATCAGGATCACCATCAGGAAGAAATTGTTCCAGAACGGCAGTGATATCCAGACCTGCGGCTGGCCGCCGAAATGCTGGATGATGGCGTTGAGCAGGCCGATCTGGGTCTGGCCCTCGCCACGGTACTCGTAGATGAATTTCCAGATGACGCTGGCGCCGACGAAGGAGATCGCCAAAGGCAGGAAGATCAGGCTCTTGGCGACCGTGCCCCACCCGATCTTGTCGGTGAGCACGGCGATGATCAGCCCGAGGAAGGTGCAGGCGGCCGGCACCACAGCCAGCCAGACGATGTTGTTGAGGATCGAGTTGCGGAACTCGCGATCGCCGAAGGCCCATTCATAGTTGGCGAGGCCGACGAAGTTTATGCCGCCGCGATCGAGGAACGACAGCCGCAGCGTCTCGACCACTGGATAGATGAGGTAGATGGTCAGGATGATCATCGCCGGACCGACGAACAGCCACGGCCTGACCAGCCCTTGCCGGCGCAGATTGTCGATGGCAGCAGCGCCGGCGACGCCGCGCGACGGGAATATCAGGTCGACCAGCTTGTTGGCGCCCCAGAAATAGGCGACGCAACCGCCGACCCCGACGATGATGACGAATATGGCCGAGAAAATCTGAGCCGCCATGGGTCCCTCTCCCTGCGCATGATCCCGACAAGGAATGACCTTGGTGACGGGACCAGGCGCCGATTCAGTTGTTGGAGCGTCGTCGGCGGCGGAAACCTGCTCGCATGCCGATCGCGCTTTATGTCAATGCGCTCATGACGAATGGCTGCGGCACAGGCCGCCGTCGGATCCGGGCCGGTAGGGTCCGGATCCAGTGCGAGAATGGCAGGCTCGGCCGTTTGATCGCCGAGCCGGACAGGCCCCTGCTTGCCGGCCGCTACTTGATCGCGTCCCAGCTCTTCTGAATGTCGGTGGCGACATCCTGCGCGGACTTGCCGCCGACCAGGTCGATCATGCCGGTCCAGAAGGCGCCGGCGCCGATCTTGCCCGGCATCAGGTCGGAACCGTCGAAGCGGAAGGTCGAGGCATTGGCGAGGATTTCGCCCTGCTTCCTCAGAGCGTCGCTGGCATAGGCAGCCTTGTTGACACCCTTGAACGGCGTCACGAAACCGCCCTCGGCCATCCAGATCTCGTGAGCGAGCGGCATCTTCAGGAATTCGATGAAGGCGCGCGCGGCCTTTGAGTCCTTGGTGATCATCGCCAGCGTACCGGCGCCGAGCACGGGCGTGCCCAGTTCAGGCTTGGAGGCATAGGGCGGGAAGTAGAAGAAGTCCGCATCCTGGCCGACCTTGGTGCCTTCCGGGAAGAAGGTCGGGATGAACGACGCCTGATGGTGCAGGTAGCACTTCGGCGGCACTGAGAAGAGGCCCTTCGGGCTGTCGCGGAAATCGGTCGCCGCAACCGCCTTGGCGCCGCCGTCGACCATCTTGTCGTCGGTCGCGATCTTGCCGAAGATGTCGATGGCGTTCACCACGGCGGGATCGTTGAACGGGATCTCGTTCTTCACCCATTTGTCGTAGACGTCAGGCGCCTGGGTCCGCAGCATCAGGTCTTCGACCCAGTCGGTCGCCGGCCAGCCGGTGGCGCCGCCGGAGCCGAGGCCGATGCACCACGGCTTGCCGCCATCGGCGATGATCTTCTTTTCGAGATCGGCGAGTTCTTCCTGCGTCTTCGGCACCTTGTAGCCGGCTTCCTCGAAATTATCGGGCGAGTACCAGACCAGCGACTTCACGTCGGCCTTGTAGGGGAAGGCGAAGAAGCCCGGCTTGCCGTCCTTGTCCTTGAAGGTGCCGAGGTCGACCCACGACTGGCCCGCGCCGTAATTGTCCTTGACCCATTTGGCGGTGTCGTCGCCCAGTGGCGTCAGCAGGCCCTTCGATGCCAGGTCCTGGATCAGGCCCGGCTGCGGCAACACGGCGATGTTGGGCGGACTGCCGGCCTGCGTGTCGATGACGATCTGCTGCTCATAGTTCTCCGAGGAGGAGTATTTGATCTCGACGCCGGTGGCTTCAGAGAAATAGTCGAGAACGCCGCGCACCAGGCCTTCGTCCTCACCGCGCCACGGTCCGAAGATCGACAGCGTCTCACCCTTGAGATCGACTTTCTTGAGCTCTTCGTAATTCGCCCAGTTGAAGCGGGGATCCTCGCCCGGCTTGAACTTCAGTTCGGCATACGCGGGCGCGTTCAGGGCGAGCGTGGCAAACGCAGCACCCAGCAAAAGCATTTTCTTCATCGGTATTCCTCCCAGTGGGCCACAAACACCGGACGGAACCTCCATTCCGCCCGCCGACGCCGCAGGACTGTGACTCAGTCGGAAAGGAACCGCAACCTTTCGAAGAGTCTTCCAAAGCGCTTTGGCTTTTTTGATCTCGCCATTGAATCGCTCGGAAGTCAAGAGGGTGACCGGCTAATCGATTTGATTTTGAGCTGGCGACGTGTAAAAAGTGCGCTGCAACATGTATTTATGGCGGTGCAGCAGCAATTTTTGTTTCAAACTCGCCTAAAGCGCGCCTATGCTTGTCTTCATATCGCTGCGTCCCGCGTGGCGCTCGGATCCAATCGAATTAAAGCGCTTTGAGGCGCGGAGGCCTCCTGTGAACCTCAAGCAGCTCGCCCATATGCTGGCGCTTTCGCAGACCACGGTAAGTCGTGCCTTGAACGGCTATCCCGAGGTCAACGAAGAGACGCGCCGGCGGGTGATGGATGCCGCCAAGCGCCACGGCTATCGTCCCAACCCCAGCGCACGCCGGCTGGCGACCGGCAAGACCGGCATGATCGGCTATGTCCTGCCGACCGGTGCGTCCGTCGACATCGATCCGCATTTCGTCGAGTTCCTGTCCGGCCTCGGCGACTATGCCCGCTCGCATGAATTGGACCTGGTGCTGTCGCCGGCCGACGCCGACGACCAGGAAACGACCTACCGGCGCATCGTCGCCAACCGGCAGGTCGACGCCGTCTATATCTCCTCGCCGAGACCCGCCGACCGCCGCGTGGCGCTGGTGAACACGCTCGGCATTCCCTTCATCGTCCATGGCCGCAGCGAAGGCTTCGATTTCGACTATCCGTTCACCGACATCGACAATGAAGGCGCCTTTCACGAGGCGTCGCGGCTGCTGATCCAGCTCGGCCACCGGCGGCTGGCCCTGATCAACGGTGACGACCGCGAGACCTTTGCCATCCATCGCGAGCGCGGCGTTCGTCGGGCGCTGGCGGCGAGCGGGCTGGCATTGGGCGAACGCCATGTCTGCTCGGTGGTCATGACCGAGGAGAACGGCTATCGCGCCACCAGGCGCTTGCTGGAGGCGGGCGATGCGCCGACAGCAATCGTCTGCTCCAGCCTGATCATGGCGCTGGGCGTCGTGCGCGCTGTGCGCGATCTCGGCCTTACCATTCCAGGCGACATGTCGCTGATTGCCCATGACGACGTTTTCCCCTGGCTGAGGCCGGAGAACTTCTCCGTGCCGCTGTCGACGACGCGCTCGTCGATCCGTCTCGCCGGCGCGCGCGTCGCCGAACGGCTGGCGGCACGGATCTCGGGGCTGGAAGAGGGCGCCCGCGGCGAGGTCTGGCCGGTCGACCTGGTGGTCAGGGGATCGGTCGCCGGCGCGCCGGCCTAGGGACCGGACAACTCCGAACGACGGTTGGCCGGCGTCTCAGGCCGGGGATTTGAGGTGATCGATGAAGGCGCGCAGCTTCGGCAAGACCTGGCGCTTGCCGGGATGATAGAGGAAGACGCCCGGCGTCGAGCCGGCAACGTCGTCCAGTACCGACTTGAGTTTTCCTTCGGCTATAGGACCTTCGGCGACGGGTCGAGGCGTCTGCGCCAGCCCGACACCCTGCATGGCGGCCCCAAGCAACGTCGGATAGTCGTGTGCGATCAGCGGGCCTGAGACCATCGCCTCGATCGCCTCGTTGCCGTCGACGAAGGACCAGGGCGCGATCGCGCCGTTCGAACGGCGCAAGCGCAAGCAGGCGTGGTGGCGCAAGTCGTCGACACGCTCGGGGCGGCCGTGGCGCTCGAGATAGCCAGGGCTGCCGACGACCACGAACGCGAACGGCGGCGTGAGCCGCACCGCCACCATGTCAGCCGCGATGAACTGGCCAAGGCGGATACCGGCATCGAACCCGCCGGTCGCGAGATCGACCATCTCGTCGCTCGCGGCGATCTCCAGCTCGATCTCGGGATAGGCTCGGCAGAACGATGCGATCATCGGCTCCAGGATCAACGGCACGACGGCGCGGGGCACGGACAGGCGCAGCAGCCCGGTCGGCCGCTGGCTGGCGTCGCGCACCGCCTCGCCGGCAGCGACGAGTTCCTCGAAGGCAGGGCCGGCACGGTCGAGGAACCGTTGGCCAGGCTCGGTCAAGCCGACGCTGCGCGTCGTGCGGACGAACAGCGCCGTGCCCATACGCGCTTCCAGCGCGCGCACCGCCTGGCTCACGGCGGACGGTGTCACGCCGAGGTCCGCGGCGGCACGGCGGAAGTTGCGGTGCCTGGCGACAGCCAGGAACGCCTTGACGCCCTCCAGTGCACCGTGTCGGACTGTGTAGTTCTGCTTCATGGGTTGTTGTGATTACAGCGGATAGTCGAATTATGGAAGCGGGCTTAGGTATGAGGTGAAGCCAGGAGACATCTTGCAATGACCGATGAACTTGATGGGGTGCGCGACCACTATCGCGCGACCGGCCTGACTGAGCGGCTGAAGACGGTGCTGGCCGCCCTTGGTCCGGATGATCAGCTTCTCACGCCCCAGCAATTGGGCGCCCTTGACCAATTTCATACCCGTGGGCTCGCCGCCACCGCCGAGCTCGCCCAATTGACGGGGATCGCCGCCGGCATGTCAGTACTGGACGTCGGTTCGGGCATCGGCGGGCCGGCGCGCTTCCTGGCCGCGACCTATGGTTGCCGGGTCACTGGCGTGGATATCAGCGAGCCTTTCGTGGATGCCGCGCGTTATCTGACCGACCGCACGGGACAGAGCGGGCAGCTGTCGTTCCAGACCGCCAGTGCACTGGAGCTCCCATCCGATGATGGCGGTTTCGACATCGTGCTGCTGCAGCATGTGGCGATGAACATCTCCGACCGGGCGCAGCTCTATCGCCAGATACGGCGCGTGCTGAAGCCAGGCGGCAGGTTTGCCACCTTCGACGTCGTGTCGGGCGTCGGCGAGCCACGCTATCCGCTCCCCTGGGCGCGAACGCCGGCGACGAGCTTTCTCCTGACAATCAGTGCGACGCGCGAAGCGATCGAACCAGCCGGCTTCCGCATATTGGCATGGCAAGACGACACCGAGGTCGCCAAGGCCTGGTTCGCACAGCTCCGCGTTTCGGGACCCCCGCCTTCGCCAAATCTCGGCGTGGTGATGGGGCAGGACTTCGCGGAGCTTGCGGCCAACCTGGGACGAAATCTCATGGAAGGGCGGCTCGGCGTCCTGACCGCGGTGTTCGAGGTTGTGTGAACCAACCGTTGAGGAGGTCAAATGTCTACAGAAGTCCTGTTCCAAACCCATCTCGTTCTGGGCTATGTCGCGTGGCTGCTTTGCCTCCGTGCCTACGGTCTGCCGTGGCTGAGATCGATGGACAGGGTCGCGGCGCAACGCGCTATTGCTACCTTGCACAGCTTCCGCTTCTTCGGGCTCGTCTTCCTCGTCCCGGGCGTCGTCAGCCCCGATCTGCCGGCCAGCTTCGCCGTGTTCGCCGCCTATGGCGACTTCGCAACCGGGGTGCTGGCCATGCTGTCGCTGCTCACGGTGAGGATACCTCAGCTGTTCTGGGCGTTCGTCGTCGCCTTCAATCTCGTCGGGATAGTTGACCTCATCATCGACTATTACCATGCCGTCCAGATCGACCTTCCCGCTCGCGCGGGGGAATTGGGCGCCACCTACGCGATCCCGGTCATCTATGTTCCGCTGCTGATGATCACGCACATCGCCGCATTCTATTTTCTGGCGCGTCCCAAACCGCGACTTGAGCCGTCGCGGACTACTCCTTCGCCGCCTCGGCGGCCTTGATGTCGAGCAGGCCGTAGCCGAAATCATTGTCGCGCCCCTTGGGGCCGAGATCCCTGGCCGTTGCCGCCAGCGCCTTCTCGATGCCGTCGGCCGAGCGGTCGGGCGCGGCATGGATGAGATTGGCAATGGCGCCGGTCACGATCGCTGCCGCGAACGAGGTGCCGGTGACCACGTCCGAGCCGGCGCCGCTCGGCGCCACCATCTCGACGCCAGGCGCCGAGATGAAGACATAGGCTCCGCGATTGGCCTGCGGCATCAGCCCATCCTTGGCGTCGGTGGCGGTTACCGCGATGACGCCGTCGAAGGCCGCCGGGTAGCCATAGGGCGCCTTCGGCCCGTTGTTGCCGGCGGCGGCGACCAGCACGATGCCGAGCGCCCGCGCATTGCGGCAGGCAACGCCGAGCAGGTCGTTCTTCGGTCCGACGAAGCTCATGTTGATGATGCGCACGTCCTGGCTCGCCGCCCAGTCGAGCGCCGACAGGATGACGTCCATGGTCGACTTGCCGCCCTCGAAGGCGCGGGCGTGATAGATCCTGGCGCCGGGCGCCATGCCCTCGAGCGCGCCGACGCCGGCGATCAGCCCGTCGACAGAAGTGCCGTGATCGCGTTTTTCGATCGGCACGTCGGGCATGGCGTCGAATTGCCCGGCAATGACGCCCGAGAGCGCCGGATTGCTGTCGTCGATACCGGTGTCGATCACCGCGATGCGAACGTTTTCGCCGCTGGCCTGTTTGGAATCGAGCGCGATGCGCTCGAAGGCATAATTGACGATGCTGGCGGCCTGCTGCAGCGAATAGACATGGTTGGGTTCGCGCCGCTGCGTGCGGCCGTCGGCGGCCAATTGCGCCAGCACGACGCCGACGGGGCGGCCATCGGGGATTCCGAACCGCACCAGCGTGGTGCCAAGCAGCAGCGACTGGCGCTGCGAGCGCACCTGGAGGCCGAAGGACGCGGCGATCTGCTGCACGGCGCCGGCATCGCCGTCGACCGTCACCAGCACCTCGTCGGGCACGAAATCGCCGGCCACCGCGCGCGGCGGCAGAACGGCGATGAGATCGGTCGGCGAGACAATCGGGCCGCCAGGCGGTGGGCCGGCCTGGCTGTTGGCAGGCAGCGTCGCCGGGTCCGGCCGTGGCATCGGCGGCGGTGCCGCAACCGGATTGGGGAACAGGTCAACGATCAGGGCTGGCAGGAAGACAGCGCCGGGCTGCGCCGCGCCCGATCCGTTCTTTGTGTCGCTGCCATCCTTGGCGCAGTCGGCGCCTGCCGCATTGGTTGCGTTGCTGCAGTCGACTTTCGCCGGATCGGGGTTGGGGGCGTTGGTCTGCGCCGACGCAGGCACGGCGGCGATTGTCATCGCCGCCGCCAGGATTGCCGCAAATCGAATGACCGCCGCCTCAGCCGCCATCAACCGGTTTCCTTCCCTCGATCACAGTCTCGGTGAAGGGCTGGGCGGCAATAAGGCCGAGCTGTTTGGTGTAGTCGGCTGCGTTGGCGGCGGGAATGCCAAGCCGGAACACGCCATCGGCGGTCGGTCCGCCGATGATCTTCAGCCCGTTGCTGCCCAGAAAGCCCGAAATGTCCGACATCTTCGCATCCGGCTTGAACTTGACCAGGGCGAACGGCATTTTCGCCAGATCGCCTTCCGCCCCGGCAATTTCGAAATCCTTGCCCTTGCCGCCGGGCTGAACAAACGACTGGACCATGATCAGCGCCAGCAGGACCGCGGCCGCCGCCCAGGCAACACCGACCGGCACCGCCATGAAGCGGCCCCATGCCTGCGCCAGCCAGGACGCGCCCGCCGGCGCGCGCGCAGGTCCGGCTTCGGCGTCGAGCGCCTTGGCGAAGCGGCTCAACGCATCGGCAGGCGGGCGGATCGCTTCGTTGGCGGCCGTCGTGCCGGAAAATTCGGCCTCGGCCTCGCCAAGGGCGGCCAGCGCAGCGGGATCGCTGGCCAGCCACTCCTCGACGGCTTCCAGGTCCGAGCCTTCCAGCGAGCCGTTCAGATAGAACGGCAGCAGCGTTTCCATTTCATCGCGGCGCGACATCTTTTCAGCGGCGCTCATGGCCACCCCCTGTCGTAACCGGCGGCCTTCAGGGCCTCGCCGAGTTTCTTGCGGGCGTAGAACATCCGGGTCTTGACGGTCGCGACCGGAATGCCGAGCACCTCGCCGATCTCGCCCACCGACTGCCCATGATAATAGGCAAGGTCGATCACCGTGCGGTGCTCTTCCGGCAAGGCGTCGACGAAGCGCCGCAAGGCGGCAGCCTTGTCTTCCTTCATGGTGACGACTTCCGGCGTGTCGGCGCTGTCGGGCACCGCGGCGGCAGCCTCGTCGTCGATCCAGTCTTCCTTTTTCTTGCGCAGCGAAGACAGCGCCTTGAACCGGGCGATGCCGARCAGCCATGTCGAGACTTCGGAGCGTCCTTCGAAGCCTGGCGCCTGCCGCCAGAGTTCGAGGAACACCTCGTTGGCGATGTCGTCTGCCATCATTTCCGATCCCGTCTGGCGCGCCACGAAGCGGTAGACCCGCGCGTGGTGACGCATGAACAGGAGCCGCACGGCGGCACGGTCGCCCTTCGCGACCCGGTCGACAAGCGCGCGATCGGTCTCCGTCGCTGCCGTCATGGCCGGTCGAGCCGCCTGGCTCCTGTCTGCTCTGTCGCCGATCGGTCCAAAAAGGTTCATCCTCCGCCAAGGAATTCGCGGAGGCTAACCGAAGAGTCGGGCGGTTGCCAGACCATCCCTTCTCCACGTTCCTGTACCGGGAGAAGGTGTCGGCAGGCGGATGAGGGGCGGCGTCGGCGTTCGCTATTTATTTTCAATGTTGGCGTGCGTCGCCGGCACCCCTTCAGTCCAGGAAAGACTTCGCCTTCATTGTCGTCGGCACCGGCACGCCGAGGCGGCTCAAGATGGTCGGCGCCAGTTGCAGCTGGTCGAGCAGCGTCTCGGCCTGCGGCCCCTTGGCGGGCCCGAAATAATACAGCGCGAAATCCTGCATCTCGTCGTCATGGCCGCCATGATGGCCGCGATCGGTCTGGCCGTGGTCGGCGGTGACCATCACCTCGTAGCCAGCCTCGATCCAGCGCGGCAGGAAGGCCGCCAGCATGCCGTCCATCGCATAGACGGCATGATCCATCTCGTGACAGTCATGGCCGAAGCGGTGGCCCATCGAGTCCAGCGTGCAGGTGTGCAGGATGCCGTAATCGATGCCGTGGCGCCTGGTCAGCATGGTCAGCGTCGCGAACAAATCGACGTCGCTTGGCGTCATCTGGTTGCGAAGATTGTAGCCGGTCATGGTGTGGAACCGGCCATGCGTGATCGGCCCGCCCGGCTCGTCGAATTCCATGTCCTCGACCAGGTCGAAGGGATAGGCACGGAAGAATTCCGACCAATAGGAATGGGTCACCGCACCCGTCTTGCCGCCAGCCTTGCTGACTTCGGAGAAGATGTCGGGCTGTTCGACGCGGAACCGGTTCTCGTTGGACAGGATGCCATGCACCTGCGGCGAAACCCCGGTGTGGATCGAGGCGTAGCAGCAGGCGGAGGTCGACGGCAGCACCGAGCGCATCTTCCAGACGCTTGCCTCGCCCGATTGCACCCAGCCCTCGAGATTGCCCATCAGTCGGCGCCAGTTCCTGTAGGGGACGCCATCGAGGATGATCAGCAAAAGTTTTGTCTTGAGCGCCACGGGCGGCTCCCTGCGATTGACCAGTTGAAATCAGAACGCCGCGCACCGCTGGGCACACGGCGTTCCGTTGATGAACCAATAGGCAGGATAGGCTAGGCGGTCAGCCAGCACGCGCCAAGGGCATAACCGTCCATCATCTCGCCGTTCGGGTTCTTGACGTAGCCGGCGATCTTGTTGGTGGCGGCAGCGTCGATGAACTGGTTGAAGAACGGCACGATCAGCCCGCCTTCGTCGCGCATCAGCACCGCCATGTCGTGGTAGATCGCCTTGCGCTTGGCCTGGTCGAGTTCGGCGCGGGCGGTGAACAGCATCTTGTCGAATTCCGGCCGCTTGAAACGCGTGTCGTTCCAGTCGGCGGTCGAGACATAACCGGTGGAATACATCTGGTCCTGCGTCGGCCGCCCACCCCAATAGGAGAGCGAGAAGGGCTGCTTGTTCCAGACCTCCGACCAGTAGCCGTCGCCGGGCTCTCGCTTGATCTCGATCTTGATGCCGGCCTTGGCGCAGGACTGCTGGTAGAGCTGGGCCGCATCGACGGCGCCTGGGAAGGCGACGTCGGAGGTGCGCAGCAGGATCGAGCCGCTGTGGCCGGACTTCTTGTAGGCTGCCGCAGCCTTTTCCGGGTCGAACTTACGCTGTTCGATATCGCTCGAAAACAGCGGATAGGCTTCGTTGATCGGGAAGTCGTTACCGACCGAGCCATAGCCGCGCAGGATCTTCTCCAGCAATTCATCGCGGTCCATGGCCAGCTTCAGCGCCATCCTCAGGTCGCTGTTGTCGAAGGGCGCGGTGTCGCAGAACATGTTGAACGGATAGTAGCCTCGGCCCGACACGTTCTCGATGGTGACGCCGGGGATGCGCTTGACCAGATCGACCACTTTCGGCTCGACGCGGTTGATCAGCTGCACCTGTCCGCCTTGCAAGGCAGCCAGCCGCGCGGTCGCGTCGTTGATGACGACGATCTCGATCTGGTCGGCATGGCCCAGCTTGTCGCCCTGCCAGTAATTGGCGAAGCGCTCGCCGCCATGGCGCACGCCGGGCTGGTTGACGGTGACCTTGTAAGGCCCGGCGCTGATGCCGGCGTTGGGATTGTCCTTGCCGCCATTCGGCTGGATGACAAGGTGGTAGTCGGCCATCAGATAGGGGAAGTCGGCATCGGCGTCGCCGAGCGTGACGATCACTTCCTTGCCGCTCGGCTTGATGGCTTTGATGTTCTTCAGCACGCCGAGCGCGCCCGATTTCGATTTTTCGTCGGCGTGGCGCTCAAGCGTGGCCGCGACATCCTCGGCGGTTACGGATTTGCCGTTGTGGAATTCGATGCCGTCGCGCACCTTGATGGTCCAGGTCTTGGCGTCATCGGAAGCACCGATCTCCTCGGCGATCAGGTTCTGGACGCCGCCTTCGGGTGTCAGGCGCACGAGGAATTCGCCCCACTGCTTGCCGAAATTGTAGGTGACCTGGCTGAGGTTCAGCGCCGGGTCGAGGCTGTTGGTCGATTCGCCGCCTTGCAGTCCGGCCTTGATGATGCCGCCCTTGACCGGCGTCTGGGCGAAGGCCTTGCCGGCCAACGTCGTGGCCAGTGCCGCCGAGACGCCAAGTGCCGCGGTACGGCCGAGGAAGTCGCGACGCGATATCCGGCCCTGTCCGGCGAGTTCAGCGAGATGGTCGAGTTCAGTGTTCATGTCCTACCCCCTTTTCTAAAACAACGTCACACGGGCGGCGCCCGTCCAAAGGGACGTGTGGCAATCTAGTGTTGCATGCGGATGACGGCAGGCGTGCCTGGACCAGCGGGTCGGGTCTATCCCTGCTCTGACGCAGTTCCGGACGGGAAACGGCGCACACTTTTCCCGGAATTGCCCTAGTTCCCCGCGCTCGCCATGCGCCGTCCCTTGATCGCCTTTTCCAGCCAGCCGATCTCCATCTCTGGCACCGACGACAGGAGAAGGTCGGTATAGTCGTCGAAGGGCGGGCTCAACACCTTGCTCTTCGGGCCATAGCGCACCACTTCGCCGCGATACATCACCGCGATCGAATCGGCGATCGACTTCACCGTGGCGAGGTCATGGGTGATGAACAGATAGGCGACGTTCTCCTCCTTCTGCAGCTCGAGCAGCAGCTTCAGGATGCCATGCGCAACCAGCGGGTCGAGCGCCGATGTCACCTCGTCGCAGATGATCAGCTTCGGCTTGGCGGCGAGCGAACGGGCGATGCAGACGCGCTGCTTCTGGCCGCCGGAAAGCTCGGCCGGGTAGCGATCGGAAAAGCCCTTTCCCATCTCGATCTTGTCGAGCAGTTCGGCGACGCGTTTGTCGCGCTCGCGGCCGCGTATGCCGAAATAGAATTCCAGCGGCCGGCCGATAATGGTGCCGACGGTCTGGCGCGGGTTCATCGCCACGTCGGCCATCTGGTAGATCATCTGCAACTGACGCAGATCCTCCTTCGGCCGGTCGGCCAGCCGGTTTGCCAGCGGGCGCCCATCGAAGGTGACGGTTCCTTCTTCCGGCGGCAAAAGCCCGGTGATGGCGCGCGCCAGCGTCGACTTGCCGGAGCCGGATTCGCCGACCACGGCCAGCGTCTGGCCCGGATAGATGTCGACCGAGACGTTCTTCAGCACCTTGATATGGCTGCGGCCATAGGCGGCGGTGACGTTCTTCACCGACAGGAACGGCGTCGTGCCGGGCTTCTGCTCGGCGTGCTCGATCTCATGCACCGACACCAGCGCGTTGGTGTACTCCTGGCGAGGCTCCTTGATGATCTGGCGCGTGCCACCCCATTCGACCAGCCGGCCATGGCGCAGCACCATGATCTCGTCCGAGACCTGAGCGACGACGGCAAGGTCGTGGGTGATGTAGAGCGCCGCCACATGCGTGTCGCGGATGGCGTCCTTGATCGCAGCCAGCACGTCGATCTGCGTCGTCACGTCGAGCGCCGTGGTCGGTTCGTCGAAGACGATCAGGTCCGGCTCGGAGCAGAGCGCCATCGCCGTCATCACGCGCTGCAGCTGGCCGCCCGAGACCTGGTGCGGAAAGCGCTCGCCGATGGTTTCGGGGTTGGGCAGGCTGAGCTTCTTGAACAGCGCAACGGCGCGCTTCTCCGCCTCGGCGCGTGTCGCCGTACCGTGCAGCAGGGTGGCTTCCACCACCTGGTCCATCAGCTTGTGCGCCGGGTTGAAGGCGGCGGCCGCCGATTGCGCGACGTAGCAGACCTCACGGCCGCGAAGCTTGCGGAAGCCGTCCTTGCCGCCCTTGAGGATGTCGCGGCCGTTGAGGATCACCTCGCCGCCGGTGATGCGCACGCCACCGCGGCCATAGCCCATGGACGAGAGGCCGATGGTCGACTTGCCGGCGCCGGATTCGCCGATCAGGCCAAGCACCTTGCCCTTCTGCAGGGTCAGCGAGACATCGTGCACCAGCACGATGTTCTTCGGCGGCTCGCCTGGCGGGAAGACAGTGGCCTCGATGCGCAGATTGCGGATGTCGAGCAGGAGGCCAGAGTTCGCTTTGCTGTCAGCCATCACCCGCGTCCTCCCTTCAGGCTGGTCGTCCGGTTGAGCACCCAGTCGGCAACCAGGTTGACGGAAATCGCCAGCATGGCGATTGCCGCCGCCGGGATGAGCGCGGCTGCGATGCCGAAGACGATACCGTCCTTGTTTTCCTTGACCATGCCGCCCCAGTCCGCATCCGGCGGCTGGACGCCAAGGCCGAGGAACGACAGCGTCGACAGGAACAGCACGGCATAGATGAAACGCAGGCCGAGTTCCGAAACCAGCGGCGACAGCGCGTTGGGCAGGATCTCGCGGAAAATGATCCAGGCGCTGCCTTCGCCGCGCAGCTTCGCCGCCTCGACATAGTCCATGACGTTGATGTCGACGGCGACGGCCCGTGACAGGCGATAGACGCGGGTCGAGTCCAGAACGCCCATCACCAGGATCAGCGTCACCAGGTTGGTCGGCAGCACGGAGAGCACGACGAGGGCCATGATCAGCGTCGGGATCGACATCAGGAGATCGACGAGGCGCGACAAAAGCGTGTCGAACCAGCCGCCGAACACCGCCGCGGAGAAGCCGAGGATGGCGCCGAGCGAGAACGACAGGGCGGTGGCAAGCACGGCGATGAAGAGCGTGATGCGAGCGCCGTAGATCATGCGCGACAGGAGATCGCGGCCAAGATTGTCGGTGCCCAGCCAATGCGTTGCCGACATCGGCTCCCAGACGTCGCCGACGATTTCGCCATTGCCGTGTGGCGCGATCCAGGGTGCGAAGAGCGCCGCCAGCACGAATAGTGACGTCAGCACGATGCCGATCAGCGCGGGGATGGGGATGCGTTTGATATCGAGCATATCCGCCCCCTATTTTGGATGTCTGAGACGCGGATTGGCGACGATAGCCCCTATGTCCGCAATGATGTTCAGGCTGATGTAGACGGCGGCGAAGATCAGGCCGACCGCTTGCACCACCGGCACGTCGCGCTTGGTGACGTGGTCAACGAGATACTGCCCCATGCCCGGGTAGACGAAGATCACCTCGACCACGACAACGCCGACGATGAGATAGGCGAGGTTGAGCATCACGACGTTGATGATCGGCGCGATCGCGTTGGGAAAGGCGTGCCTGCGGATGACGTTGAATGCCGAGAGGCCTTTCAGTTCGGCCGTCTCGACATAGGCCGACTGCATGACGTTGAGGATAGCCGCGCGCGTCATGCGCATCATGTGGGCAAGCACCACCAGCGTCAGCGCCGTCGCCGGCAAGGCGATCGCCTGCATGCGCTCGCCGAACGGCATGCCGTCATAGACGGTCGAAATGCCGGGGAAGATCTGCCATTTCACGGCAAAGAAATAGACCAACACATAGCCGATGAAGAATTCGGGAAACGAGGTCGAGGCCAGCGCCAGTCCGGAGATCAGCTTGTCGACCCAACCATTGCGGTAGCGCACCGCGATCAGCCCGAGGATAATCGCCAGCGGCACGGCGACGATCGCCGCCCAGAAGGCGAGAAACAGCGTGTTCCACAGCCGGTCCTTGATCGACGTCGCGATATCCTGGCCGCTCGACATGGCTGTGCCAAGATCGCCGGTGAGCACGCCGCCGAGCCAGCGGAAATACCTGATATAGGCCGGATCGTTGAGGCCGAGCTGCTCGCGCAAATTGGCGAGTGACTCCGGTGTTGCCGATTGCCCGAGAATGGCTTGTGCAACGTCGCCGGGCAGGATCTGGGTGCCGGCGAAGATCAGGACCGAAACGGCCAACAACAGGACGATGCCCAGCGCAACGCGCTGGGCAATTAGCTTCAGGATGGGTGAAGACATATCCGCAAAGCCGGGCTCAGGCCTGGAGCCAGCACTTCGCCAGGGCGTAGCCGTTCATCAATTCCTGATGCGGATCATCGACCCAGCCATCGACCTTGGCGCCGGTCGCATCGATGAACTGGTTGAACATCGGCAGGATCAGGCCGCCCTCGTCGCGCACCAGGACAGCCATGTCGTGGTACATCTGCTTGCGCTTGGTCTCGTCGAGTTCGGCGCGCGCCGCCAGCACCATCTTGTCGAAGTCCGGACGCTTGAAACGCGTGTCGTTCCAGTCGGCGGTCGACAGATAGGCGGTGGAGTACATCTGGTCCTGCGTCGAGCGGCCGCCCCAGTAGGAGGCGCAGAAGGGCTGCTTGTTCCAGACCTCGTTCCAGTAGCCGTCGCCGGGCTCGCGCTTGAGCTCGATCTTGATGCCGGCCTTGGCCGCGCTCTGCTGGAACAGCTGCGAGGCATCGACAGCGCCCGGGAAGGCGACGTCCGAGGTCCTCAGCAGCACGGTGCCGTCGTGACCCGACTTCTTGTAGTGGAACTTGGCCTTGTCGGGATCGTACTTGCGCTGCTCGATCTCGGTGAACAGCGGATAGGACGAATTGATCGGGAAGTCGTTGCCGAGCGAGCCGTAGCCGCGCAGGATCTTGTCCAGCATTTCCTCGCGGTCGATGGCCAGCTTGAGTGCCATGCGCAGATCGTTGTTGTCGAACGGTGCCGTGTTGCAATGCATGATGAACACGTAATGGCCAGGACCCGCGTGGTTGCGGATGGTGACGCCCGGCAGGCGCTTGATCAGGTCGACGATCTTCGGCTCGACGCGGTTGATCATGTTGACCTGGCCGCCCTGCAGGGCCGCCGTGCGTGCGGTCGCATCGTTGATGACGATGACTTCGATCTGGTCGGCATGGCCCATCTTGTCGCCCTGCCAGTAGTTGGCGAAGCGCTCGCCGCCATGGCGGACGCCGGGCTCGTTGGTCTTGACCACGTACGGGCCGGCCGAGATGCCGGCATCGGGCTTATCCTTGCCGCCGTTCGGCTGCACGATCAGGTGATAGTCGCTGAGCAGATAGGGCAGGTCGGCGTTGGCCTCCTTCAGCGTCAGCACCACTTCCTTGCCGCTCGCCTTGATGGTCTCGATGCCCTTCATGTAGCCGAGCGCGCCGGATTTCGACTTTTCGTCCGAATGGCGCTCAAGGGTCGCGGCGACGTCTGCCGCGGTCACCGTCTTGCCATTGTGGAATTCGACGCCGTCGCGGATCTTCAACGTCCACACCTTGGCGTCGTCCGAGGAGCCGATCTCCTCGGCGATGCGGTTCTCGAGCTTGCCTTCCGGCGACAGCTCGACGATCATTTCGCCCCAACACTTGCCGAAGGCGAACGGCACCTGCGTCATCATCAGCGCCGGATCGAGGCTGTTGGTGGATTCGCCGCCGACGAGGCCGGCCTTCAATGTGCCGCCCTTGACCGGGCCGGCAGCGCGCGCCGCACCTGAAAGCAGCGAGTTGGCGAAGGTCGCGGTGACGCCGAGTGCTGCCGCCCGACCGAGAAAATCGCGACGGCTCAATTTGCCGGAAGCGACTCGCCGGCTAAGGAATTCCAGTTCGTTTGACATGTTGAGTTCCTCACTCTGTTGGTTCGACTCTGCGGTCGTTTTTCTTGTTTCTTGTGAGGAGAATAATGACCGCAAGGGAAAGCGGTAAGCAAGACCGAATGCGACATGCCGTGGCGTAAATCGTACGTCGCATTTGGACCAACCAAATCCGTGGTCACAGGAGGACGCGCGGCACCCTTTCCTCGAAGTTACGCTCGAAAACGAGAGTTTCGCCCTCATAGGCCTCGATTCTGGCGCTGAGGATGAAGTTTTGCGCGTCCGATAGCATTTCGGCGAATGTCTCGGTGCGCACCGACCATCCATTTCGCGACAGGGTCTGTGTCCAGTGCGTTTTTCCCGAGGCCGCCAGGGGATCGTCCGGATGGATTGTCCAGATCTCGCGGGCGATGCTGCCATTGGCCAGGCCATGGGCAAGATCGCGCACCTTGCCGAAATCATCCGTTATGGAAAGCGTCACAATTCCGGTCTTTTCGTCGCGATCGACATGACGCTCGGAATTGGCGGCGCGGATCGTCTCGGTCGCCCAGGGAGTGGCGCTTTCCGGCTCGGCAAACGTCACTTCGTTGCCTGTCGCCAGCGGCCGCAGCGGCAGGGCCAGCACGGCGGCCGACAAGGCAAGCCGGACCGGCTCCGGCGACGGCCAGATCATCGGCCAATAGGCATTCGACACGGCGATGCGCAGATGGTGGCCTGCCGGCACGCGATAGGCGCATTGATCGAGCACCACGCGCGCAGACACGGTTTCACCCGGTACCAGCGCCTCGGGGAATTCGTGCGAATTGCGATGCGTCAGATTGAGCACGCCGTAGGAAATCAGTTCCGAGGCACCGTCAGGGTGCACGTCGCACAGCCGGATCGCGATGTTGGCCTGCGGGCGGTCGGAGGACAGCCGCACCTCGACTTCGGGCGCGCCGACGATGTCGATCGCCTCAGTGAGTTCCGGCTGGTCGAAACACACCGACAAAGCGTCGTCGGGGCGCTGGTCGCCGGGCAGTTCGGGGCCGAAGGTGAACGGAAAATACTCGCCGCCGGCAAGGCCGCAGCTCTGCGGCGAGGCAACGATGGCGGGCTTGCCACCGTCGGCGACAAGCTCGATCGATTGCGTCTTGATGGCAGGCGACGGCCATTCCTGCTCAGCCACCCAGCGACCGGGCCGCTTGGGATGCCAGCGCGCGGGGCGGACACTGTCCATGACATAGGCACGATAGGCTGGATCGGCCTCGACACCGGTGTCGATATCCTTCAGCCAGCGGTCCCACCAGCGCAGGGCCTCCTGCAGGAAACCGATGCGCGGTGCGGGTGCCGCGTAATGCGGGTATTTGTGGATCCACGGTCCGATGATGCCCTTCACCGGCGCTTCGATGTTGGTGGCCAGATGCGAGACGGTGTTGCGGTAGCCGTCGTGCCAGCCGCCGATCGACAGCACCGCGGCCTGGATGGCCGAATAATCCTCGCAGATTGAGCCGCGCTTCCAATAGGCGTCGCGGTGCTGGTGCTTCAGCCACAGCGGCGCGAGAAAAGGCTGGTTCTCCAGCCGGGTCAGCCAAAGGTCGCGCCACCTTTTGTCGCCGGTGAAGAGCGGGTCCGGCGGCCGCGACGAATAGGACAGCATGGTCGACGCCCAGCCGAAATTCTCGATCAGCAGGCAACCGCCCTTGTAGTGGATATCGTCGGCATAGCGGTCGGAGGTCGAGCACAGGCTGATAACCGCCTTCAGCGCCGGCGGCTGCTTGGCCGCCACCTGCAGGCAGTTGAAGCCGCCCCAGGAAATACCCATCATGCCAACATTGCCGTTGCACCAGGGCTGCGAAGCCGCCCATGCGATGACGTCGCAGGCGTCCTGCAATTCCTGTTCGGAATATTCGTCGTCCATCAGCCCTTCGGAATCGCCATTGCCGCGCATGTCGACGCGGATCGAGGCGTAGCCGTGGCCGGCGAAATAGGGATGCGTCAGCTGATCGCGGAAAATGGTGCCGTCACGCTTGCGGTAGGGCAGGTGCTCGAGGATCGCCGGCACCGGGTCGTCGCCGGCGTCTTCCGGCATCCACACCCTCGCCGACAGCCGGCAGCCGTCCGGCATGACAATCCCCATTACCGGAAATTCGACGACTTTGCGGGGGAACTCGGTGACGATTTTCATGCGGGACTCCAAGATCGCCAGATGATGGAGCCTGTGGCATCGCGTCGTGGGCCAGCCAACGAATTCGGCTGGTCAGTCCGCGTCAATTCAGCGGAATGTCGTTGTCGCCCTTGCTCGCCTGGTAGGCGCCGGACAGGTCGTCATAGCGTGCCGAGATCTCGCCGATGCGCGTTTCCAGCCGCTGGCGCTCGGCCTCGGGCATTGACCGTACCAATCTGCGGATCGAAAAGCTCCTCCAGTAGGCGTTCTCGGCATTGTAGCCGCCTGGATCGAGGGTGAAGACCTCCTTCAGGATATTCAGATCGTGCGGGATGGCGAAGCTGTCGCGCGAATCCTCATGGCTGAACAGATAGTAGAAATTGTCGAAGCCGGTCCAGGTGATCGCCGACAGGCAGAGCGAGCAGGGTTCGTGCGTGGCGATGAAGATGGCGTCTTTCGTGTCGACGCGCTCGGCCTTCGGCATTTCGTAGAAGCGCTTCAGGCAATGCACCTCGCCGTGCCAGAGCGGGTTTTCCATCTCGTTGTTGGTCTCGGCCAGCACCAACGAACGGTCGTCCTTGCGCAGGATCGCCGCGCCGAACAGCTTGTTGCCATGGGCAACACCGTCGGCCGTCTTCGGCACGATGTCGTGCTCGATCACGTCGAGCAGGCGGTCGATCAGGGAAATGTCGGTCATTACAAGCTCTCGTCGGGGAGATGGATCTCGTAGGCGTGCGAGAAATGGAATTCTTCCAGGTTGGAACCGTCGCCGCCGCGGTCGACGATCAGGAAATCCTGCGCCTCGCCGAGCGGCGTCAGCACGCCGTGCCACAGGTTGCGGGAATAGTTGATGCCTTGTCCGGGCGCGGTGATGAAGGCCTGCGGTTCACCCGGTCCCCCATCGCCGTCGTGGCAGACGACGACAAGGAACGGCCGGGGCGACAGCGGAATGAAAGCCTGGCTGCCGAATGGATGGCGCTCGACCATGGTCAGCTTCAGCGGCAATTCGTAAGGCGTGCCGCGCACCATCGAGATCAGCACGCGGGCGTTCGGCCCTGTCGCTTGCGCCGTGGCAAGATCGTGGTAGCGCTCGGCCTTGCCGCCATTGATCGGGTAGTGATTGTCGCCGCCCATGTCGATGACGTCGCCGAAGGCGGCAAAGCTCTCGCGGGTCAGCGGCCGCGCGACGATGCGGGTCACGGCGCCCGCCTAGCAATGCCGGCACCGCCGAGCTTGGCGTGGCGGTTGACGTCCTTGTAGAGCAGATAGCGGAATTTGCCCGGGCCGCCGGCATAGCAGGCCTGGGGGCAGAAGGCGCGCAGCCACATGAAGTCGCCGGCCTCGACCTCGACCCAGTCCTGGTTGAGGCGGTAGACCGCCTTGCCTTCCAGCACATAAAGCCCGTGCTCCATGACATGCGTCTCGGCGAAGGGAATGACCGCGCCGGGCTCGAGCGTCACGATGGTCATGTGCATGTCGTGGCGCAAATCGGCAGGATCGACGAAACGGGTCGTCGCCCAGCGGCCTTCGGTGCCAGGCATCGGCGTTGGCGCGATGTCCTGTTCGTTGGTGAAGAAGGCTTCCGGCGCCTCTAGACCGTCGACCGCCTCGTAAGCCTTGCGGATCCAATGGAAGCGGACCTCGGTCTTGCTCTCGTTGCGAACCGTCCAGGCGCTGGCCGGCGGTAGGAAGGCGAAGCCGCCCGGTCTCAGCACATGCTTCTTGCCGGCAAGCAGAACGGTCAACTCGCCTTCGACCACGAACAAGGCCCCTTCGGCGCCTGCATCGGGCTCCGGCCTCTCGCTGCCGCCACCGGGCGCGACCTCGACAATGTATTGCGAAAACGTCTCGGCAAAGCCGGACAGCGGCCGCGACAATATCCAGACGCGGGTCTTGTCCCAGAACGGCAAGGCGCTGGTGACGATGTCCTGCATCACCCCCCTGGGGATGACGGCATAGGCGTCGGTGAAGACGGCGCGGCCGGTCAGCAGCTCACTCTGGCCGGGGTGGCCGCCATGCGGCGCGTAATAGGTTCGGTCGGGCATCCTGATCGTATCCATGGGTTAAACCTATTGCGGAAGCATGTCCTTGAGGCGGAGCAGCGCGATGCGCTCGACCTGTTTGCAGGCGGTCTCGAATTCAACGCCGCGGCTGTTGCCGATGCGTGCCTCGAATTCCGCCAGGATCTCCTCTTTGGTCTTGCCCTTCACCGCGATGATGAACGGGAAGCCGAAGGTGGTGACGTAGGCGGCATTGAGCTTGGAGAACAGTTCGCGCTCCTTGTCGGTCAGCGCGTCGAGGCCGGCTGAGGCCTGTTCCTTGGTCGATTCCGCCGTCAGCCGTTTGGCCTTGGCCAGTTTGCCGGCAAGGTCGGGATGGGCGTTGAGCACTGAAAGCCGCTCGGCCTCGCTGGCGGAACGGAAGATGCGGCAAAGCGCGTTGTGCAGGCCGCCGGATGTGTCATGCGCCGGGCCCAGCTCCAGCTCGAAGGCGCGTTCGGCGATCCAGGGCGAATGCTCGAAGACACCGCCGAAAGTGTGGACGAACGTCTCGAATTCCATCTTGGACGGTCTGAGTGCTGCGGGTCGATAGGGGTGGTTTTCTTGCCAGTGGCGGGCGATATCGATGCGCCGTGCCAGCCAGACCTTGTCGTGCGACTTCACGTAGTCGACGAAGCGCTTCAGCGCCGCCACCCGGCCCGGCCGCCCGACGAGGCGGCAATGCAGGCCGATGTTCATCATGCGCGGCCGGCCGGCCTTGCCCTCGGCATAGAGCGTGTCGAAACTGTCCTTCAGATAGGCAAAGAACTGGTCGCCTGAATTGAAGCCTTGTGGCGTCGCGAAGCGCATGTCGTTGGCGTCGAGCGTGTAGGGGATGATCAGCTGGGCGCCGCCCTCATGCTCGAACCAGTAGGGCAGTTCGTCGTCATAGGTGTCCGACACATAGGCGAAGCCGCCTTCCTCAGCCACCAGCCGCACCGTGTTGACCGATGTGCGGCCCGTGTACCAGCCGGTCGGGCGCTGGCCGGTCACCTCATAGTGCAGGCGGATCGCCGCTTCGAGGTCGCGGCGCTCGTCCTCGGCGCTGTGGTCGCGATAGTCGATCCATTTCAGTCCGTGCGACGCGATCTCCCAGCCGGCTTCCTGCATCGCCGTGACCTGGTCGGGCGAGCGGGCGAGCGCGGTGGCGACGCCGTAGCAGGTCACCGGCACCTCGGCCTCGGTGAACAATCTGAGCAGCCGCCAGAAACCGGCGCGGGCGCCGTATTCGTAGATTGATTCCATGTTCCAGTGGCGCTGGCCCACCCAGGGTGCGGCGCCGACGATCTCCGACAGGAAGGCTTCCGACGCCTTGTCGCCATGCAGCACGCAGTTCTCGCCGCCCTCTTCGTAGTTGACGACGAACTGCACGGCGACATGCGCACCACCAGGCCATTTCGGATCCGGCGGATTGGCTCCATAGCCGCGCATGTCTCTGATATAACGCATCGTCCCTCCCGCCGGGCATTGCCCGATGTATGATCAGGATATCGAAAGGGCTGCTCGCGCATTCCCCCGAAAATTTTTGAAAGTGTTTTTGTCGCACTCCGCTCGACCGGGACTTATGCATCGCCTTTAATTGGCGCACAATTCATCAGCAATGTTCGACTGTACCGGGCCAGTTCGCTCGTACAGGAAATGGGAGGCGGCCAGTGGCAGAAACGTCGAAAGCCGATGGCGGGCGTCTGACGACCCATGTCCTCGACACCGCGACCGGCATGCCGGCGGCGGGATTGTCGATCGCGCTCTATCACCTCGAGGGCGACGCCCGGACACATCTGAAGACCGTTGTCACCAATGATGATGGCCGTTGCGACGCACCGCTGCTTGCCGGCGCCGAGTTCCGCACCGGCGAATATGAACTGATCTTTGCCGCAGGCGACTATTTGCGCCAGCACGGGACGAACTTGCCCAAACCGGCCTTTCTCGACGTGATACCGATCCGCTTCGGCATGGCCGAACCGGTGCACTATCATGTGCCGCTGCTCGTCTCGCCCTACGGCTATTCGACCTACAGGGGGAGCTGACGCATGGCCAAGGTCCGTATCCGCAACGAGATACGCTTCATTCTCAATGGCAGGGACGTCGCGCTTTCGTCGGTGGCGCCAGACGCGACCTTGCTCGACTGGCTGCGGCTCGACCGTTCGCTGCGCGGCACCAAGGAAGGCTGCGCCGAGGGTGATTGCGGCGCCTGCACCGTGCTGGTCGGAAAGCTCTCGGCAGGCGGTCTCGTCTATGAAGGCGTCAACGCCTGCATCCGCTTCCTCGGCTCGCTGGACGGTACCCATGTCGTGACCGTCGAGCATTTGCGCGGTCTTCCTGGCCAGTTGCACCCGGTGCAGCAGGCGATGGTCGATTTCCATGGCTCGCAGTGCGGCTTCTGCACGCCGGGCTTCGTCATGTCGCTCTATGGCCTGTGGATGAGATCATCAGACCCGTCGAATGAAGCCATCGAAAAGGCGCTGCAAGGCAATCTCTGCCGCTGCACCGGCTACGAGGCGATCATGCGCGCGGCCCGCGCCATCTCCAGCTACGGCAAGGCGGCGAAGGACCCGCTGGCGGTCGAGCGCAAGGCAATCACGGCAAGACTCCAGGCCATGCATGACGGCGCGCGGATCGAGATCGGCGCCGGCAAGGAGCGGCTCGTCGTGCCGGCCAATGTCGACGATTTCGCCGCCGTGCTTGACAAGGAACCCGGCGCCACCATCGTTGCCGGCTCGACCGATGTCGGCCTGTGGGTGACCAAGCACATGCGCGATATTTCGCCGGCGATATTCATCGGTGATCTCGACGGGCTTTGCACCATCGCCGAAGCAAACGGCGTCATCACCATCGGCGCCGGCGTCACCTACACCGAGGCGTTCTCGACGCTCGCCAAGCGCATCCCGGTGATGGGGCCGTTGTTCGACCGCATTGGTGGCGAACAGGTGCGCAACATGGGCACCATCGGCGGCAACATCGCCAACGGTTCACCGATCGGCGATACGCCACCGCCCTTGATCGCGCTCGGCGCGCGCCTGACGCTGCGCAAGGGCAAGAAACGGCGGACGATCCCGCTGGAAACCTTCTTTGTCGCCTATGGCAAGCAGGACCGGCAGCCTGGCGAGTTCGTCGAGGCGGTGCACGTTCCCGTCCCCGCCAAGGGCACGAAATTCGCCGTCCACAAGATCACCAAGCGCCGCGATGAGGACATCACGGCTGCCCTTGGCGCCTTCTTCCTGAACCTGGCCAAGGATGGCACGGTCGCGGATCTGCGCATCGCCTATGGCGGCATGGCGGCGATACCGAAGCGGGCGTCGGCTGTCGAAAAAGCGCTGCTCGGCAAGCCGTGGACCGAACAGACGGTTGTGACTGCCATGGCGAAGTATGCTGAAGATTTCACCCCGCTGACAGACATGCGGGCCTCGGCCGAGTATCGCGCCCTGGCGGCGCGCAATCTTTTGCTGCGCTTCTTCGCCGAGACCAGCGGCACCAGGGAGCCGATCCAGGTTTCAAGGCACGAGGCGGCATGATGAACAAGCACGCCACCCCCAATCCCAAGGCCGAAAAGATCACCGGCGGCGTCGCCACCGACCAGCGGCATGATTCTGGCCACAAGCATGTCAGCGGCACCGCCGTCTACATCGACGACATGCCAGAACCGGCCGGCACGCTGCATGGCTGCCTTGGGCTTTCGGCTGCCACCCATGCCACCATCACCAGCATGGACCTGTCGGCTGTGCGCACCGCCCCCGGGGTCGTCGACGTGCTGACGGCCAAAGATGTGCCTGGCGAAAACGACATTTCGCCGACGGGGCGCCATGATGAGCCGGTGCTGGCTGACGGCAAGGTGCAGTTCTACGGCCAGCCGATCTTCTGCGTCATTGCCGAGACGCGCGAGCAGGCACGCCGCGCCACCAGGCTGGCCAAGGTCGAATACAAGGAATTGCCTTTCGTCACCGACATCGGCGAACTTGATCCCCGTAAGGACAAGCTGGTCACGCCGCCACTGACGCTGAAGCGCGGCGACGCCGCGGCAGCGATCAAGGCCGCGCCCCGCCGGCTCAAAGGGCAGATGCGCGTTGGCGGTCAGGAGCATTTCTATCTCGAGGGCCATATCGCCATGGCCGTGCCCGGCGAGGACGAGGACGTCACCATCTATTCCTCGACCCAGCATCCGAGCGAAGTCCAGCACATGGTCAGCCATGCGCTCGGCGTGCCGAGCAACGCCATCACGGTGGAAATCCGCCGCATGGGCGGCGGGTTCGGCGGCAAGGAAACGCAAGGCAACCAGTTTGCGGCATTGGCCGCCATCGCCGCGAAAAAGCACCATCGCGCCGTGAAAATCCGGCCCGACCGCGACGACGACATGATCGCCACCGGCAAGCGTCATGACTTCCTCGTCGACTACGAAGTCGGCTTCGATGACGAGGGCAACATTCTCGGCGTCGATTTCATGTTCGCGGCGCGCTGTGGTTTCTCCTCGGACCTGTCAGGTCCGGTGACCGATCGCGCGCTGTTCCACTGCGACAACACCTATTTCTGGCCGGCGGTGCATGCCCAGTCGGCACCTCTCTACACCAACACCGTGTCGAACACCGCCTTCCGCGGTTTCGGCGGTCCCCAAGGCATGGTCGGCGCCGAGCGCGTCATCGACGAGGTTGCCTTTGCCGTCGGCAAGGATCCGCTCGAAATCCGCAAGAAGAATTTTTACGGCACAAGCGACCGCAATATCACGCCCTACCACCAGACGGTCGAGGACAACATCATCCAGCGCATCGTCGCCGAGCTTGAGCAAAGCGCCAGCTATGCGCGGCGGCGGCGCGAGATATCGGCCTTCAATGCCAACAGCCGTTTCATCAAGCGTGGCCTGGCGCTGACGCCGGTCAAGTTCGGCATCTCGTTCACGGCCACGCACTACAACCAGGCCGGCGCGCTGGTGCATGTCTACACCGATGGCTCGGTGCATCTGAACCACGGCGGCACGGAGATGGGGCAGGGCCTCTACGTCAAGGTGGCGCAGGTGGTGGCGGAAGAGTTCCAGATCGATCTCGATCAGGTGAAGATCACCGCGACGACGACCGGCAAGGTGCCGAACACCTCGGCCACCGCAGCGTCATCCGGTTCCGATCTCAACGGCATGGCGGCGCAGAATGGCGCTCGCCAGATCAAGGAGCGGTTGACCGATTTCGCCGCCGAAAAATATCAGGTGCCGCGCGATCAGGTGCTTTTCCTGCCCAACCGGGTGCGCATCGGCAACCAGGAGATCGCCTTCGCCGACCTCGTCAAACAGGCATATATGGCCCGTATCCAGCTTTCGGCGGCCGGCTTTTACAAAACGCCAAAGATCCACTGGAACCGTGACAAGGGCCAGGGCCGCCCCTTCTACTACTTCGCTTATGGCGCCTCGTGCTCGGAAGTCTCGGTCGACACGCTGACCGGCGAGTACATGGTCGAGCGCACCGACATATTGCATGACACGGGCCGCTCGCTGAACCGCGCCATCGATATCGGCCAGATCGAGGGCGGCTTCATCCAGGGCATGGGCTGGCTGACCACCGAGGAACTGTGGTGGGACGGCAAGGGCCGGCTGCGCACGCACGCGCCGTCGACCTACAAGATCCCCCTGGCGTCGGACCGGCCGAAGATATTCAACGTCACCTTGGCCGACTGGCCGGAAGCCAGCGAGCCGACGATCCACCGCTCCAAGGCGGTCGGCGAACCGCCGTTCCCGCTCGGCATGTCGGTGCTGCACGCGCTGTCGGACGCGGTGGCCAGCGTCGCCGACCACAAGATCTGTCCGCGTCTCGATGCGCCGGCAACGCCGGAACGGGTTCTGATGGCGATCGAGAGGCTGAAGAACGAGGTCAAGGCCGGCGCCTGAAACCGGCAAAACGTGCAATTCAGACCGAAAAAGCCTACATTTCCCATTCGGGAACGTGAGAAATGAACTCGAAAGTGCAAAGTCTGAAAGCCTTTCTCAGCACCGCCGGCCGGGTTGCCCTGGTCGAAGTGGCGGGCACCAAAGGCTCGACGCCACGCGAGAAGGGCGCCTTGATGCTCGTCTCGCAGGCGACGATCTTTGGCACGATCGGCGGCGGCCAGCTCGAATACATGGCGATCGACAAGGCGCGGCAGATGCTTGTCTCCCCCTCAAGGGATGCCCGCATCGAGGTTGACGAGGTCTGCGCGACCTTAGACGTGCCGCTCGGCCCCGAGATCGGCCAATGCTGTGGCGGGCGCGTCGAAGTGTTGATCCGGCTCGTTGACGCAGGGCTGGCAGCCGAGCTGGTTGCATCGGCTGAGACAGAAGAGGCACACCTGCCCTATGTCTATATCTTCGGCGGCGGCCATGTCGGCCAGGCGCTGGCCTCCGCGGTGGCCCTTCTCCCTGTGCACGCCGTCGTCATCGAGACGCGGGCCGAGGCGCTCGAAGGCATGCCGGAAACCGTCGAGACCCGGTTGACGCCGATGCCCGAAGCGATGGTGCGCGATGCGCCGGCCGGCACCGCTTTCGCCATCCTCACCCACGACCATGCGCTGGATTTCCTGATCGTCGCCGAAGCGTTGAAGCGCAACGATACCGCCTATGTCGGCATGATCGGCTCGAAGACCAAGAAAGCGACGTTCAAGAACTGGTTCCTGAAATCGGCGGACGGCAGCGAGGCCGAGTTTGCCCGCCTCGTCTCGCCGATCGGCGGCGATGCCGTCAAGGACAAGCGCCCGCCCGTCATCGCCGTACTCGCGGCCGCAGAAATCATAACCGCGATGGTCATTCACAGCGCAGCGTCAAACGCCGGTCGTCAGGTCCAGCGTGACAAGGTGTTAGCCGGCTGATCTTACATCACAGCTACATCGGCCGCTTCAAGCCCAGATGGTCGCGCAGCGTGCGGCCTTCATAATCCTTGCGAAAAAGGCCACGCCTCTGCAGTTCCGGCACGACGAGTGTCGCAAAGGCATCGAGTTCGCCGGGGAAATATGAGGGCATGACGTTGAAGCCGTCGGCAGCACCTCCTTCGAACCGCGCCTGCAGCTCGTCGGCGATCTCGGCCGCCGTTCCGACGATGCGCCAATGGCCACGCGCGCCGGCGAAATGCCGCGCCAGCTGGCGGATGGAGAGGTTGTCGCGGCGCGACTGCTCGATGACCAGCGCTTGCCGGCTCTGCATGCCTTCGCTGGGCGGCAGCTCGGGCAGCGGCCCATCGATCGGATAGCGCCACAGATCGGCGATGCTGAGGTAGCTGGACAGCAGTGCAACGCCGACATCGTCAGGGATCAGCTCCTGCAGTTCCTCATATTTTTCCTGGGCTTGCGCCGCGGTTTCAGCCACCACGGGTGCGACGCCGGGCATGATCTTGATGTCGTCAGGCTCGCGCCCATAGGCCGCCAGGCGCCCCTTGAGATCGTCGTAGAAGGCCTTCGCCTCCTCGAAGGTCTGCGCCGCCGTGAACACAACATCGGCGGTGCGGGCGGCAAGGTCGCGGCCGACATCCGAGGCGCCGGCCTGAACCAGCACCGGTGCGCCCTGCGGCGAACGCGGCAGGTCGAGCGGGTCTCGAACCGAAAAGCTCTGGCCATCATGACCGGAACCGGAAGCACCGCCGGGCTTGTCGCGCCAAAGCCCGGTGACCACCTCGGCAAACTCACGCGCCCGCTCATAACGATCGGCATGCGGCCGCAAGCCCGTCGAGCCGAAATTGGCGGCTTCAATAGGACTAGCCGAGGTGACCAGGTTCCAGCCGGCCCGCCCCCCGCTCAAATGGTCGAGCGACAGAAAGGTCCGCGCCAGCCCGTAGGGCTCGTTGTAGCTTGTCGACGCGGTGGAGACGAGGCCGATGCGGCTGGTCTGGACGGCCAGCGCCGACAGCAGGCTGATCGGCTCGAAGCCGATCGAACGCGAGGTCTGGCTGGCGATGGCGACATTGGCTTCGCGCAGGCCGGCGGCATCCTCGCAAAAGACCATATCGAACTTCGCGCCCTCCGCGGTGCGCGCCAGCTGGATGTAATGGTCGATGTCGATGCCCGCCGTCACATGTGCCTTGGGATGGCGCCAGGCGGCGATATGATGGCCTGTCGCCCACAAGAAGGCGCCAAGCTTCATCTGGCGGGAAGCGGCGGTCACAGGTCACCTCCACCGGCAATCCCAAGATGCGAGCGTAGATTTGTCCCGCGATAGCTTTCTCGAAACAGGCCGCGTCGCCGCAGCGCCGGCAAAACCAGATCGACAAAACTGTCGAGTGCCGAAAGCTGCGCCGGCATCTTCATGTTGAACCCATCGCAGCTTTTCCCCCGGAACAGGTCTTCAAGCCTGTCGTCGGTGACGGCAGGCTTTTCATCAATGACGTGCGAGACATTCATCAGCACCTTCACGACATCCGGGTCGCGTCCGCAGGCGGCAACGCGGCGCTTCAAGTCGTCATAACGTGTTTTCGCGCTCTCGATCGGTTCGTCGTCCAGCAGGACGACATCGGCGCTGCGGGCGGCAATATCCATGTCTGATGCCGCCAGGCCGGACAGCACCAGCACCGGCCTGTCCTGTGGCGAGCGCGCGACGTTCAGCGGCCCGCGCACTGAAAAGAATTCGCCCTTGTGGTCGAGCAGGTGCATCTTTTCGGGATCGTGGAAGCGGCCGCCGCTCTTGTCGAACTTGAGCGCGTCTTCGTCCCAGCCTTGCCACAAGCCCTGAACGATGCCGATATACTCCTCGCTGCGGCGGCGAAAATCGTCAGCGGAAAACCCGTCCGGGCGGCTGAAATTGGCAGCCTCGCGCGGGGCCTGCGCCATCGTCGCGTTCCAGCCGGCGCGGCCATGGCTGATGATGTCGAGCGAAGCAAAACGGCGCGCCAGATTGTAGGGCTGGTGGGCAACAGTCGAGGCCGCCGCGACCAGCCCGATCCTACTTGTCACCGTCGCCAGCGCGGCCACCAAGGTCGTCGCTTCGAAGGGCATCGTCGCGGCATCGCTGCCGGAAGCCGGCGCGGAATCGGCGAAAATCACCATGTCCAGACCGGCCGCTTCGGCCCTTTGGACAAACCGCGCCAGAAGGCTGAAGTCCGGCTCGGCTCCTGGCGATGGCTCGGAGATTCCCGGAAGCGGTGAAACGGCAAGATGCATTATGGCGCCGTTGTCCATCGATGGTCCCTGCAAGGCGAAATACCATCGGAACTATGTTCGTCACGTCCAGCGATGGCAACCGCTGGCGCTGGGCCAACGGCCGGTCACTTGCCAGCCAGCCATCACTTGCTAGCCAGCCCTTGCTTGCCAGCCATTACTTGCCAGCGAGAAGATCTTTGATCAGTCGCTGGCAGCGCTCGGCCATGAAGTCGAGCAGCAGCCGCACCTTGGGGTCCTGCAGCTTCTTGTGCGGATAGACGGCGGCGAACTGCACCGGCGTCGGCGGCGTGTTGCTCAGGATCACCTTCAGCCGCCGGTCGCGGATGAACGGCTCGACCTCGAAGCGCGGCTTGTTGATGATGCCGCGGCCGGACAGCGCCCAGCCGGTCAGCACGTCGCCATCGTCGGTGTCGTAGGGCCCGTGCACCTCGAATTTCTGCTGGCCGGTGGGGGTCTGCAACGTCCACACATACTCTCGCGCGCCGGAATAGCGCAGCATCAGACAGTCGTGCTTCTTGCCGATCAGTTCCTGCGGCTCAACGGGTTCGCCGCGCGCTTCCAGATATTTCGGCGCTGCCACCAGCACGCGTTCGCATTCCATGATGCCGCGCATCCTGAGGCTGGAATCCTCGATGATGCCGAGCCGGAAGGCGACGTCGATGCCTTCCTTCATGATATCGACATTGTGGTCCGAGAGCCTCAGCCGCACCTCGATATCGGGATATTTGTCGTGGAAGTCGGGGATGCCAGAGGCCAGCAGCCGGCGGCCGAGGCCGAGCGGCGCCGTCACGCGGATGGTGCCGCGCGGTTGTCCGGACAGTGCCGAAACGGCGGCTTCCGCTTCGGTGATCGCCTCCAGCACCTGCTTGGCGCCCGAATAGAAAACCGTGCCATGCTCGGTCGGCATCAATTGCCGTGTGGTCCGGTTGAACAGCCGCACGCCCAGATGCTTCTCCAGCTCCTTGATGCGGTTGGAGGCGACCGCCGGCGAAATGCGCATGTCGCGGCCTGCCGCCGACAGATTGCCGAGCTCGACGACGCGAACGAAGACGGCGATGTTGTCGAGATAGGCCATGCGGTTTCGTGGCTCTCATCCAGCTGCGTCCAGCAACCCTAGTATTTTCCATTTTTTTTTGAAAGTCATCGCGCACCTCGCCTCTTTCCGTTTGCGTGCGACACCGTAAAGTCGCGTCATCGGCAGGGACGACTTCAATGATGGATTTCGCGATTTTCTGGGACTGGCTGAGCTTCGCCGTGCGTTGGCTGCATGTCATCACCGGCATCGCCTGGATCGGTTCGTCTTTCTACTTCGTCGCGCTTGATCTCGGCCTGCGGCAGCGACCTGGCATGCCTGTCGGCGCCTTTGGCGAGGAATGGCAGGTGCATGGCGGCGGCTTCTATCACATCCAGAAATATCTGGTGGCGCCGGCCGAGATGCCTGAGCACCTGACCTGGTTCAAATGGGAATCGTACGCCACCTGGCTGTCCGGTTTTGCGATGCTGTGCGTCGTCTATTATGCCGGAGCCGATCTGTTCCTGATCGATCCCAATGTGTTGCCAATGTCGGTGCCGGTCGGCATCTTGCTGTCGCTGGCGACGATCGGCGTCGGCTGGGTGGTCTATGATCTTTTGTGCCGTTCGCCGCTGGGAAAAAGCGACACCGGCCTGATGCTGGTGCTCTACTGTGTTCTGGTGTTCATCGCTTGGGGGCTCACCCATCTGTTCACCGGACGCGCCGCCTTCCTGCATCTGGGCGCCATCACCGCGACGATCATGTCGGCCAACGTCTTCATGGTCATCATCCCCAACCAGAAGATCGTCGTTGCCGACCTCATTGCCGGCCGCAAGCCCGATCCGAAATACGGCAAGATCGCCAAGCAGCGCTCCCTGCACAACAACTACCTGACGCTGCCTGTGCTGTTCCTGATGCTGTCGAACCACTATCCGCTGGCGTTCGGCACGCAGTTCAACTGGGTCATCGCCTCGCTGGTGTTCATCATCGGCGTGCTGATCAGGCACTATTTCAACAGCGTCCATGCGCGCAAGGGCAACCCGACCTGGACCTGGCTGGGAGCCGTTGTCCTGTTCATCATCATCATATGGCTGTCGACCGCGCCGAAGGTGCTGACCGGCGAACCGAAAGAATCGGCCGCGGCGCAAGTCTATGTCGCCTCGGCGCATTTCCCGGCCGTGCGCGATACGGTGCTCGGCCGCTGCTCGATGTGCCACGCGGCGGAGCCGGTCTATGAGGGCATCTACCACGCGCCAAAGGGGGTGATGCTCGACACCGACGCCGACATCGCCAACCATGCCCGCGAGATCTATCTGCAGGCCGGCCGCAGCCACGCCATGCCGCCGGCCAACGTCTCGCAGATTACCGACAAGGAACGGGCGCTGCTGGTGGCCTGGTTCGAAGGCGCAGGGAAATAGCATGACCTCGATACTTCTGCGCGGCCGCACACTGTCCTTCGTGCGCTGGCCGCAAACCATCGATGACCATTCCGCCTGGCGCTACGAGGAGGATGGCGGCCTGCTGATCCGCGACGGCCGAATCGTCGCCGCCGGCGCCTACGCTGAAATTGCCAAGCAGGCAGGCGAAGCAGCGAAAAAGATCGACCATCGGCCGCATCTGCTGCTGCCGGGCTTCATCGACGCGCATGTGCATTTCCCGCAGATGCAGATCATCGCCTCCTATGGCGCCGAACTGCTCGACTGGTTGAACACCTATACCTTCCCGGAAGAGACGAAATTCGCCAATGCGCAGCATGGCCGCCGCGTCGCACGGCTGTTCCTCGACGAGATGGTGCGCCACGGCACCACGACGGTGGCTGCCTACTGCTCGGTGCACAAGGCATCCGTCGAGGCCTTCTTTGCCGAATCGCATGACCGCAACATGCTCAACATCGCCGGCAAGGTGATGATGGACCGCAATGCGCCCGACGGTGTGCTCGACACGCCGCAATCCGGCTACGACGACAGCAAGGCCCTGATCGCGCAATGGCACGGCAAGGGCCGCCAGCACTATGCGATCACACCGCGCTTCGCCATCACCTCGTCACCGGAACAGATGGAGATGGCCGGCGCGCTGTGCCTGGAGTACCCCGACCTGCACATGCAGACGCACCTGTCGGAAAACCACGCCGAAATCGCCTTCACCCAGGAACTCTATCCGTGGTCGCGCGACTACACCGACGTCTACGAGCGTTACGGGCTACTGGGGAAAAAGAGCCTGTTCGGTCATTGCATCCATCTGTCGGACCGTGAGGCGGATGCGTTGTCGGACAGCGGCTCGGTGGCAGTGTTCTGCCCGACCTCGAACCTGTTCCTCGGCTCCGGCCTGTTCGACTACCAGCGCCTTCGCCGCCGCGGCAAGCCGGTCAGGATCGCCGCCGCCACCGATGTCGGCGGCGGCACGAACTATTCCATGCTGCGCACCATGGACGAAGGCTACAAGGTGATCGCGCTGAACGGCGAGAAGCTCAATCCCTTCCAGTCCTTCTGGCAGATGACGCGCGGCAATGCCGAGGCGCTGTCGGTGGTGGAAAAGGTCGGCTCGCTGGATGAAGGCAGCGACGCCGACATCGTCGTACTCGATGCCAGGGCTACACCGGCGATGCGGCTCAGGATGGAGACGGTCGAGACGCTGGCACAGGAATTGTTTCTCTTGCAGACGCTGGGCGACGATCGCGCCGTGCGCGAGGTCTATGTGGCCGGGCGGGCCGCCAAATCCGACATGGCGACTTAGGCACCCTCCGATGTGTTTCCTTGCTTGACCCGGCGGCAGCCATCGGTCAAAGCGTGCGGCGAAGTTGACAGGGGAACGACATGGCCGTTGCCGAAGACATCGCTCTGATCAAGAGACAGGAAGACGTTCTTGTCTTTCCCGCCTTCGATGAGGCCGTGGCCTTCAAGATCGGCTCGGCCATCCGTGATCGAGCCTTGGCCGAGAACCTGCCTGTTATCGTCGACATCAGGACTTTCGACCGCCCACTGTTCTATGCCGCGATGCCAGGTTCGAACGCCTCCAATCCCGACTGGGCGCGGCGCAAGATCAATGTGGTCAAGCGGTTCCTGAAAAGCACCTACCGCATGGTGCTGGAACAACAGCGCCCCGATCGGACCTTCAAGATCGGCGAAGGGCTGGATATTGCTGATTATGTGCTGGCCGGAGGTGGTTTCCCGGTCACGGTCAAGGGCGCCGGCGTCATCGGTGTGATCGCCGTTTCCGGCCTGCCGGAGCGCCAGGATCACGGCGTCGTCGTCGAGGCACTTTGCGATCATTTGGGCATCGACAAGCGCGGTCTGGCACTGCCCCCGGAAGAACAATGAGCGACCCCAAGACGTTCCTCACCTCCATCTTCAACGCCGCCGTCGCCGCCGCCGATCCGGAGCGAACCATCCGGGATCATTTGCCGGCGAAGCCCAAGGGCCGCACCATCGTCATTGGCGCGGGAAAAGGCTCCGCGCAGATGGCAGCGGCCTTCGAGAAGGTCTGGGACGGGTCGATCGAGGGGCTGGTCGTCACCCGCTACGGTTATGGCGCGACATGCGAGCGCATCGAGATCATCGAAGCGGCGCATCCGGTGCCGGACGCCGCGGGCCTGGAAGCCTCGCAACGCCTGCTCGCCAAGGTCCAAGGGCTGACAGCGGATGATCTGGTCGTGGCGCTGATTTCCGGCGGGGGTTCGGCGCTCCTGCCATCGCCCGCCGGCAGCCTGACGCTGGCCGACGAGATTGCCGTCAACGAGGCGCTGCTCGCGTCTGGTGCGCCGATCGCAGCGATGAACACCATCCGCAAACATCTTTCCACCATCAAGGGTGGACGGCTGGCTGCCGCCGCCTGGCCGGCCAAGGTGGTGTCCCTGGTCGTTTCCGACATTCCCGGCGACAATCCTGCCCTGGTTGCCTCCGGTCCGACCGTGCCGGATACCGGCAGCCGTCAAGACGCGTTGGCGTCGATTGCAGCCTATGGGATGAAACTGCCGGCTGCGGTAATGGCTCATATCAGCACGCCTGCCGCCGATGCACCAAACCCCGATGATCCGCGCTTTTCACGCAACGAGGTACATCTGATTGCCTCGGCCGGCGTCTCGCTCGAAGCAGCGGCCACTGAGGCGAAACAGCAAGGCATCGAAGCCGTCATCCTTTCCGATGCCATCGAAGGCGAGGCGCGTGAGGTCGGCGGCGTCCATGCGGCCATCGCGCGCGAAGTGGCGACGCGCAACCGGCCATTCGCAAAGCCAGTGCTGATCCTGTCCGGTGGCGAGACGACAGTGACCTTGCGCGCAAAAGGCAAGGGCGGCCGCAATTCGGAATTCCTGCTCGCCTTCGCCATCGGCATCAACGGAGCGCAAGGCATTCACGCCCTGGCCGCTGACACCGACGGCATCGACGGTTCGGAAGACAATGCCGGCGCTTTCGCCGATAGTTCGACCGTGTCGCGCATGAGGGCGGCGGGCGTCGACGCCAAGGCGATGCTGGCCGGCAACAATGCCTGGACGGCGTTCAATGCGGTTGGCGATCTGTTTGTGCCTGGCCCGACCGGCACGAACGTCAACGATTTGAGGGCGATCCTGATCCGGTAGGCGACCGGTTCAGGCGGCCATAAGCCGCTTCACCTCTTTCATATCTCTGAGAAACCGTTCACGCTCCGCTTCCTTGTCCGCGGGCTCTTGGATGCGCAGGATAAAGGAGGGGTGGATGGTGATGAAGACACGCAAGCCGTCCTCGCGTTCGATCACCTGGCCGCGCATTTGTGTCACCGGGATCGCCTTGCCCAGCAGCGACAATGCCGCCGTTGCGCCGAGTGCCACGGCCAGATTCGGCTTGATCAGCTCGAACTCCTTGTCGATCCACCAGCGGCAGGCTTGAACCTCGCCGGCATTCGGTTTGGAATGGATGCGCCGCTTGCCGCGCGGCTCGAACTTGAAGTGCTTGACTGCATTGGTGACGTAGACCTTCTGGCGATCAACCCCGGCGTCGTCGAGGATGGCATCGAACACCTTGCCCGCCGGGCCGACGAAAGGTTTGCCGGCCAGATCCTCCTGGTCGCCGGGCTGTTCGCCGACGAAGATCACCTTGGCGCCGTCAGGCCCTTCGCCGAACACGGTTTGTGTGGCGTCGCGCCAAAGCGGGCAGCGCCGGCAACCTTTTGCTGCCTCTCGCAATTCGGAAATGGTGTTGGCGGCCTGATCTTCCAGGGCCTCAGCCGGCTCATTCTTCGGCCAATGCTTTGCCTGCAGCCTGGCGTGGTACGGCGCGGGTGTCGTTGGCATTCTCGCAATCATGTCCTTGGCGGCCTTGTCCGCTCCCGAGATCAGTTCTGGAATGAGCGAGGCCTCGGGAAGGTTCCGCCAGTACTTCTTAGGCATCTCCTTCTGCATGGCTTTCACCTTCAGCCGCGCCGGGTTGAAGATGTTCTCGAAATAGGTGCGCCACAGGGCTTCGGTATCGTCCTGCGCCGGCGCATCGCTCTTGACGGCGCCAGGCCCGATCGCCAGCCTGTCGCCATCCCAGTCGGCGGAGGCATGCGGCGTCAAAATGGTCCAGCGCATGCCGGTGAAGCGCCTGACGAAGAAAGCCGCGTTGCGCTCGACGATGAATGATCCGGCTCGAACCAGGCGACATAGCGCTCCTCGTCACCGTCGCCGATCTTCCGGAAGCGTACGAAGGCGCGCATCTTGTGGATGTCGCGCCGCACCGCTTTCTCCATGGTTTCGAGACGCCTGATGTCTGGATCCGATGCAATTGCCAGCAGCTTCGGCTCTGTGCGCAGCCGCCAGAGCAACCGGTAGAGAAAAGCGAACCGGCCGGGGTCTGAATGGCAGAAGGCGATTTCGGCATGCTCGACGAAGTCGCGCGGCACCACCAGTTGCACGCCCGCAGGCACGTCCGGCAAATCGGTTTGATTGGAGCCCGGCTCGACATGCCAGCTGATGTCTTCGGGCCGGACTGCATTCAGGGCCAGCCGGCGTGCCGCGTCGCGCCATCCGGAAAAGTCGGTCTCCGCGTCGAGCCGCACCGTATATCTGGCAAGATCGAGCCGTGCGGGTCGCATGGTCAAAACAGGGACAGTTGTTCGCAGGAACGCACGATCTTGCCGCGCAAACCGGCTTTGTCGGTGAGCGCGCCCGGCGACCAGCCTTCGGCGACGATGAATGGCCTGAGCTTGGCGATCGACTGGCAGAGACGGCCGATATCTTCCAGCCGCAGCCGCCGGTGACGTCGGGTCTCCAGGATTTTGGCGATCACCTTGGTGCCGAGACCGGGCACGCGCAACAATGCCTCTCGATCAGCGCGGTTGATATCCACGGGGAACCGTCCCCGGTTGCGCAGCGCCCACGCCAGTTTCGGATCGATGGCGAGGTCGAGCATGCCGTCGCTGCTGCCGGCCAGGATCTCCGGCTGCGAAAATCCGTAAAACCGTATCAGCCAGTCGGCTTGGTAGAGCCGGTGTTCGCGCATCAGCGGCGGCTTCTGCAAGGGCAGGGACGACGACGAGTCCGGGATCGGGCTGAACGCGGAATAATAGACGCGCCGCAGATGGTAACTGCCATAGAGCCGCGCGCTGGTATGAAGGATGCCGTCATCGGTGGTGCTGTCGGCGCCGACGATCATCTGCGTCGACTGCCCACCCGGCGCGAAGCGTTCGCGCTTTTTGGTCCTCAGCGTCGGCTCGGCCTTTTCCTCCATCTTCTGGCGCAGCCTGGCCATGGAAAGCCGGATCGTTTCCGGCTTCTTTTCCGGCGCCAGTCTCTTCACCCCTTCGTCGGTGGGCAGTTCGACATTGATCGACAACCGGTCGGCGTAGAGGCCTGCTTTCTCGACCAGTTCCGCTGAACTTGCCGGAATGGTCTTCAAATGGATATAGCCGGAGAACTTCTCTTCCAGCCGCAGCCTCCGCGCCACCTCGACCATCTCGCCCATCGTCTCGTCGGGCGAGCGGATGACGCCTGAGGACAGGAAAAGGCCCTCGATGTAGTTGCGCCGGTAGAAATCCATGGTCAGCTTCACCACCTCGTCAACGGTGAAACGGGCGCGCCGCACATTCGACGACGAGCGGTTGATGCAGTAGCTGCAATCGTAGATGCAGAAATTGGTCAGCAGGATTTTCAGCAGTGAAATGCAGCGCCCATCCGGCGCATAGGAATGGCAGATGCCCATGCCTTCGGTGGAGCCGATCCCGCCGGATTTCAGTGAATCCTTTTTCGCCGCGCCGGATGAGGCGCAGGAGGCGTCGTACTTGGCGGCATCGGACAGGATCGCTAGCTTTTCGCGGACGGTAAGTGCGCTCATCTGTTCATGGTATGTTCTCCAGAGAGAACGCGCCATCTCATTTGATGGAGGCGGCGAAAAAGTGATCGCCACCTGATCGCAAGGCTCTCAGACCTCGTGCAGGTAGAGGTGATAATCCAGTTCGCTCACCGTGCGCGCCACGCGCAGGTACTCGGACTGCTTGATCGCCACGAACGTGCGGTGCAGGTCTTCGCCGAGCGCGCCCTTCAGGAAGCTGGATGCCCTGGCGGCCTCGATCGCTGCGCGCCAGTCGACCGGCATCGTCGTGCGCGTCACCGCTGCCTCATAACCGTTGCCGGTGGTTTCCGGGCCGGGATCGAGACCTTCGTCGAGACCTTTGATGATGCCGGCGAGCACTGTCGCGGCGATCAGATAGGGGTTGGCGTCGACGCCCGACGGCCGGTGCTCGATGCGCCGGTTCTTCGCGTCGCCGGCCGGCACGCGCAGCGCCACCGAGCGGTTGTTGACGCCCCAGGTCGGCGCCACCGGCGCATAGGATTGCGACACGAAGCGCCGCCAGGAATTGGCATGCGGCGCAAACACCAGCATCGATTCGGCCATCGTCTGGATCAGGCCGCCAAGGCCGCGCAGCAGCGGCAGCGACCAGCTCTCGCCGCCGGCTTCGGCAAAGACGTTTCGGCCCGCTCTGTCCTGCAGCGAGACGTGGAAATGCATGCCCGAGCCGGCATATTTTTCGATTGGCTTGGCCATGAAACAGGCGGTGACGCCGTGTCGGCGCGCCTGTGCCCGCACCAGCCGCTTCAGCATGACCAGGTCGTCTGCCGCCCGCATCACGTCCTTGCGGTAATTCAGCGTCAATTCGTACTGGCCAGGCGCATATTCGGAGATCACCGTCTCGGCCGGAATACCTTGTGCCTTGGCAGCCGCATAGATGTCGGAAAACAGCGGCTCCATGCCGTGCAGGTGATCGACGGAATAGACTTCCGTCTTGCCCGAGACGCGGCCGTCGAGCACGGCGCGCGCCGGCTGCACCTTGCCGTCGGCATCGCGCTCGTTGGCCAGGAGAAAGAATTCCAGCTCGAAGGCGCCGGCGGGATGAAGACCCTTGGCGGCCAGGATCTCCACTTGCCGTGCCAGCGCCAGGCGAGGATCCGACGACATCGGCTGGCCGTCGAGGTGATACATCTCCATCAGCAGCTGGCCGCGTGGCGGGTTCGTGCCGTAGAGCGGCACCAGCGTGCCGGGGATAGGCCAGGCCCTGAGGTCGCCGTCACCGGTCGTCCAGATCAGCCCGGTTTCGTGCACATCCTCGCCGGTGATATCGAGGCCGAGGATCGAGATCGGCATGTGCCGGCCGCCCTCGAAGATGCTTTTCAGCTCATGCCGGCGCACGATCTTGCCGCGGCCGACGCCATTGGCGTCGGTCAGCACGATATCGAACGCCTCGATCTCGGGATGAACCTCGAGGAAGGCTTGCGCCTCGGTGGGCGTCGAGCCCGAAGGTGAGGTCATGATCTGTCCGGCTTTGCTTGGCGCGCCCATGTGTTAGCCGCTTGTCTCATGCCGCAAGCTTTGCCGCAACCGCGCCGAAGGCGGTGATCAGCCGGTTGACCTGAGCAGCGGTAGTCGCCGGCGAGATCAGCATCATGTTGTGGAAGGGCGCGATCAGCACGCCGCGATTGACCAGCGCGACATGGATGGCCGCTTCCAGTTCCGGCGCATGCGCCGTCTCGGCCTCGGCGCCATTCCGCAGCGGGCCGGGCGCACAGATGAACTCGACGCGGGCGCCGACGCGGGCAACATGCCAGGGCAAGCGATAACGGTCGATGACGCCGGTCAGCCCGGCGTCGAGCCGCCGCGCCAGATGGTCCATGCGGGCATAATTTTCTTCGGTCATCACCTCTTCGAGCGTGGCGCGCATCGCCGCAAACTGCAGCGGATTGGCTGAGAGCGTCGTGCCCATGCCGGAATAACCCGGCTCCTTCGCCCTGTTGTAGGCCGCATAGCGCGAGGCGACACCGTCGCTCATGCCCCACACACTGGCGGGCACACCGCCGGCGATCGGCTTGCCCAGCACGAAGAAGTCCGGGTCCAGCCCGTATTTCCTGGTGTAACCGCCCAGGCCTGTCGAGATGGTGTGCGTCTCGTCAATCAGCAGCAGCGTACCGGCTTCGCGCGTCAACCTGCGCAACGCGTCATGGAAGCCCGGATCGGCCAGCACCATGCAGGAATTGGTCAGTACCGGCTCGGCGATGACGCAGGCGACATCCTTGTCCCCAAGCGCTGCCTCCAGTGCGGCGACATCGTTGAACTCGATTACCTTCGCCGTGCGGGTCAGGTCGCGGAATTCGCCCGCCAGTCCCGGCCGGTTGACCGGAACACCATCCACCAGCCGCACCATCGTCTCATCGACCGAGCCGTGATAGCAGCCGTTGAAGACCAGGATCTTTTCGCGTCCGGTGACGGCGCGGGCGACCCGCAGCGCAAAGCGGTTGGCATCGGTCGCCGTCGTCGCGATCTGCCAGAACGGCAGGCCGAAATGCTGCTGCAGCAGCGGGCCGATGGCGAGTGCGTCTTCGGAGGGTAGCATATAGGTCAGGCCCCGCCCGGCCTGGCGGCGAATGGCGCGCGCCACCGGCGGTGGCGAATGGCCGAACATCGAACCGGTGTCGCCCAGACAGAAATCGTCGAGCCTGATACCGTCGATATCGGTGATGGTGGCGCCCCTGGCTCTGTCGACCAGGATCGGAAACGGCGTCGGCCAGTCGTTCATCCAGTGCATCGGCACGCCGCCGAAGAAGCCGGGCAGGCCATTGCCGACCTTCGCCTGCGATTTCGGCCGCGCCTTGCGGAAGGCTGCCGCCTCGATCTCCAGCAGGTCGGCAATGCGATCGCGATCGATGCCGCCGATGGATGTCCTTGAACTGCCGCTATGCATGAAAACCCCTCTGGTCGTCCCTCTTAGCCAATCCATGTCCGCGACCGCAATCGGCCGCGCGTCTGTCCTGCATTGGCTCAGCCGGTGGTGACAGCGCTTGACGCTGATCCGGAAGTCAGCGCCAAATGTGGGCGGCATTGGGCCTACGCGGGGGGAAAAATGCGGACGATCATTTGCGCGACGGGGCTGCTTTTGTCGGCCAGTATGGCCTGCGCCTCCGGTGGCATCTGGTGCAACGTCGACGATGCGGCGGTGGCATTCGAGGTCGGCGCCGGTGTCACCAGAGGCATGGGCGGCCCGACTTTCAACTTTCGCGGCGACCTCGAAATCAAGGCAAGGCCCGCTGACGACCATCTGCGCAAGACCGTGTTCGAGGATGCCAACCTCACCCAGTACTGGCTCGACGACAAGGATCTGCGGCTGAACATCTATCATGAGCACGAGGTGGCCCAGACCTTCAGTTCCGTCGAACTGACGATCCTGACCAAGGCCAGCGATGAAGGTGTCTATGACGGGCAGTACACGCTTGCCGTCTATGACAGCACCGCCGACAAGGACGGCGATGGCAAGACCACCGATCTGACCGGCAAGGTATCCTGCGGCGCCGAGTGATCCGCCGTTTTGAAATTACGCCGTGATGTCGATGACGCCGCAATCGCCGGCCGCGCTGCCGAAGGCGACGCGGCGCTCTTCCTTGTCCCACATCATCGAGGTGATGGCGCCCTTGCCCGGTCGCCGCAACAGCACTTCCTTGGCGTCGCTGAAGCGCACTGCCATCACCATGCCGTCATCATAGCCGACGGCGACGACATCCTGGCTCGGGTGGCAGGCGACCGCCGTCACCATGGCGTTGCCGCGCGTGCCGAGTTCCAGGGGCGCCTTGCCCATCGGGCCGTCCTTGCCTGAAAACGGCCAGACGATCGCCGCCGGTGCACCGGAACTCGCCAGCCACTTGCCTTTCGCGCTCCATGACAGGCTTTTGACCTTACCGGGATAGCCGCTCATACGCATGTGTTTGCCGTCGGCAAGCTTCCAGCCGTGCAGGGCGTTCTCCTGCATCGTGGTGACTAGGAACGCACCGTCGGGCGAGAAGGTGATGCCAGTATGGGCGCCGGCCCATTCGAGCTCCGCCGGCTTGCCTTCGGTGGCCGGGAAATGCAGCGTCGCGCCATTGTAGCGGGCAACACCAAAGCGCATGCCCTTGGGCGAGAACGCCAACCCCTCGACCGAACGCGGATGGGCAAATTCCCTGGTCTTGCCGTCGGCGAAACGCACGAAGGCGTTCTTGCTTGAGGCATAGGCGATGGCGCCCTGCGGTCCGGCGGCGACGCTGGTGATCCATTTTTTCCCGGCTCTCGCCAGTTCCTGGAAGCTACCGCCCGCGGTGACAGAAAAAATCTTGCCATCCTCGCCGCCGGTGATCAGCCGGTCATTGGCCGCATCGTGGAAGGCGGCGAGCAGCCCGTCATTGGCTTGAATTGTCTTGTGGCCATGGTCGAGCCGATGGACGGCACCATCGGCCAGCGCGAAATGCGGCACGTCGCCGAGGAAGACGGCGGCGACGCAATGGCCTTCGAGATCAAGCGGGGCGACGGTGGGCATCTACAACTATTCCATTCGAGATTTCTGTTTGCGCCTCTTCCGTCTCAATCACGGGCGACCGCGCTCGTTTCCTTCTCCCCTTGTGGGAGAAGGTGGATTGGCGCAGCGCCAAGACGGTTGAGGGGTGCTGCACGGATTGCGGTTTGCCAAGCTGGAGCACCCCTCATCCGACCGAGCTTCGCTCGGCCACCTTCTCCCACAAGGGGAGAAGGAAGGCCAGCGCTAGCGCCAGAAACTGATTGGAAAATTAGGCAGCCTGGCAGGCGTCAAAACTCTTCTTCAGCCGCTCGGCATCGAGTTCGCGGCCGATGAAGACCAGCCGGCTCTCATGCTTCTCGCCGTCCTTCCAGGCGCGCTGGTGATCACCCTCGATGATCATGTGCACGCCCTGGATGACGTAGCGCTCGTCATCGCCCTTGAGCGCGATGATGCCCTTCAGCCGCAGGATGTTGGGGCCTTCCATCTGGGTGATCTTCTCGATCCACGGGAAGAACTTTTTCGGGTCCATCTCGCCGCCGCGCAGCGACACCGACTGCACCGTCACGTCATGGATGTCGGACGGATGCGCGTGATGGTGGTGGTCATGCCCATTATGGTCATGATCATGATGGTCGTGGTCGTGGTCGTGGTCATGGTCGTGATGGTCGTGATCGTCATGCGCCTCGAGGAAATGCGGATCGTTTTCCAGCGCCCTTGAAAGGTCGAAGGCGCCGCGGTCGAGCACTTCCGTCAAGGCGACGCCGGCGCGCGTCGTGCGATGGATCTTCGCCGCCGGATTGATGGCACGGATCGTCGCTTCGACCTTGGCGAGTTCTTCGGGGGTGACGAGGTCGGTCTTGTTGAGCACGACGACGTCGGCGAAGGCGATCTGGTCCTCGGCTTCCCTGGAATCCTTGAGCCGCAGCGGCAGATGCTTGGCATCGACCAGCGCCACCACCGCGTCGAGCCTGGTCTTGGAGCGCACATCGTCGTCCATGAAGAAGGTCTGCGCCACCGGCACCGGATCGGCGAGGCCGGTGGTCTCGACCACGATGGCGTCGAAACGGCCGGGCCGGCGCATCAGGCCTTCGACGACGCGGATCAGGTCGCCGCGCACCGTGCAGCAGACGCAGCCATTGTTCATCTCGTAGATTTCCTCGTCGGATTCGACGATCAGTTCGTTGTCGATGCCGATTTCGCCGAACTCGTTGACGATGACGGCGTAGCGCTTGCCGTGGTTTTCCGACAGGATGCGGTTGAGCAGCGTCGTCTTGCCGGCGCCGAGATAGCCGGTGAGAACGGTTACGGGGATCTGCGTCTGTACGTCGCTCATGACTTGCCTCGAAAAATCTGAGCCTTGAAAGGCCTCGAAAAGGGATTGTCGGATCCATATAGGACGTGTGCCGGGCTTTTGCACGAGGCAAACCGATGGGCCAAACCGGCTTGCCGGCATTGCCGAATTTTCATTGGCGGTAGCCGCCGTCACAGCCTAGATCAGGAGACGGGGGCCAATTCGAGAGGCACGATATGTCCGGAAAGCCATTCTCCATCTCATTGAGCCGGCGTAAGGCGCTCGGCTTGATCGCGGTGACTGCCGGAGGTGGTGCCTTCCTGCCGGCCGCGGCAATCGCCGCCCAGTCTTCGTCCTATGCCGGGCTGACCCTGTTCCAATCCGGCGCCGGCGTTTGCGCCATCACGCCCGAGGTGACCGAAGGGCCGTTCTATTTCGACCCGAAACTCGAACGTGCCGACGTCACTGAAGGCAAGAAGGGCGTTGCCCTCACCGTAAGGCTGCAGGTCGTCGACGCGACCTGCCGGCCGCTTGCCGGCGCCCGCGTCGACATCTGGCATTGCGATGCGCAAGGTGCCTATTCGGGGTACGCGGGACAAGGTGACGGCCGTGATGTCGACACGTCGGGCCAGACGTTCCTGCGTGGCTGGCAGAAGACCGATGCAAGCGGCATCGTTTCCTTCGCCACAATCTATCCCGGCTGGTATCACGGCCGCACTACCCATATCCATTTCAAGGTCTTCCCTGACGAGAATTCCGTGATGACCGGGCAGTTGTTCTTCCCCGACAGCGTCAGCGACCAGATCTTCACCACTGTCGCGCCATACAACGACAGGCCCGGCAACCGTGACACCTCGAACGCTGGCGACGGCATCGCCAGGCAGGCCGGACCGCTGTTGCGGGCCGCACTGCACGAGGTTGAGGATGCCTATCAGGCGCTGATGATCGTGGCGGTGAAGCCCGGCTGAGCGGCATTCCCTCACGCATCTGGTCCGCGGCGAAAACTCCGCTCGCGAAAAGTCGTTTGTCATCTAACTGAAATAAACATCTGGCATTAGCCACGGCGGACACCGCAATGCTTGCCGGCAAAGCTGTTTGGAGCGCCGGAATCTTTTTGATAGTCGATTGCCAACCGGCCGGCTGAGTCTATGCTGACCGCACCGGTACGGCCGAAGAGGGATGACCATGGCCAAGGCGGACAAGACTGCAACAATGAGCCGGCTGCATTCGGCAGCAAGGTTGGCAAGAACCGCGCTCGCGGCGCGGCTTCTGGCACACGGCTTCTATGCCGGCCAGGACCAGATCATGCTGGCGCTCGACCGTGAAGACGGCCAGACGCCGGGTAATCTCGCCGGACGCCTCGGCGTGCGCCCGCCGACCATCACCAAGACCATCAACCGCCTGCAGGCGCAGGGCTTTCTGGAAAAGCGCGCCTCCTCGGCCGATGCTCGCCAAGCCCATATTTTCCTCACCGACACGGGCCGCGACATCATCCACGCTATCGAGAAATCGGTGAAGAAGACCGAAAAGCAGGCGCTGAAGGGCCTCGACAAGAAGGACCAGAAGGCACTGTTCAAGCTGCTTGCCCGTATCGAGGCCAACCTCTCGAACGAGGAATTGGTGTTGATCGACGACGACGCCGAGACGGACGACTGATCGCCTGGTCCCGGCGCGACAATCAAGCCGCCTCCGTTGCAGCGCCTTGGATCAGCGATGACCAGCGCCCCGGCGTCATGCCATAAGCCTTCTTGAATTGCCTGATAAAATGGCTTTGGTCGCTGAAGCCGGCCTCGATGGCGATCTGCGCCAAGGGCTCGCCGGCGGCAATCATCTGCCGCGCGCTCTGAAGCCGGCGCATCACCAGGAAGCGATGCGGGCTGGTGCAGAAGGCGGCCCGGAAATGCCGTGACAAGGCATAGCGGTCGAGCCCGGTGATCGCCTCCAGTTCGCCCGAGCAGACGGGGCGGCCGAAATTCTCCGTGAGATAGTCGCGGGCCAGCGCAGCCGCCCGCCACGCCGTCCTGGCAATCGGCTTCGCCGGCTGGCCGGCATGCCGGGTCAGGCTTTGCATCAACTGGGTGAGGAAGTCGGCAACGAACAGCTCGTCGAGTTCCTCCTCCAGCGGCCCCAGCGCCGAAAGCAGCGTCGTGCAGAAGCTATCGTCCGTCAGCACGCCGTCCCTGACAAAGGGCAAAGACGCGCCGCCAAGGCAGTCGAGCATCAACGACGGTTCCAGGTAGAGCATGCTGTAGCGCAATCCGTCCTCGGTGCCAGCACCACCGTCATGCAATTCGTCGGGATGCAGCACGATGATCTGGCCAGGCAGGCTGTGGCGCGTCGCGCCGAGGTAGCGAAACCGCTGCACGCCATGCAGCGTCACCCCGATCGCATAGGTGTCGTGGCGATGCAGGTCGAAGGCGCTGCCATGGAACCGCGCCTCGATCCGCTCCATGCCGGCCGGATCGGAGGCGGAGATGATGCAGTTCTCCGCCGCGTCAACGCACAAACGTCCAAGACCCTCGAATGCCCTGCTGTTTAGATCGTGCGACATCTTCTCCTTCAGCCTCGTATCGGGGCACAGCTCGAATGGTCAATGTCTCATGTTCGATACGAAATTTGCAATCGTGCTCAGGCAGGATCTGCCGGTCTGGCAGAAACTCAACGTCACCGCCTTCCTGACCAGCGGCATCGTCGCCCAATTCCCGGACATCATCGGCGAACCCTACCGCGACCGCGCCGGCAATCTCTACAATCCGCTGTCGATCCAGCCGGTCATCGTGCTGTCCGCCGACCAGGCAACGTTGGCCACAATCAACCGGCGCACGCTGGAGCGTGGCGTGACGACCTCGCTCTATGTCGAGGAGATGTTCGCGACCGGCCACGACGCGGCCAACCGTGCAGTCTTCGCCGAATTCGCACCTGAAGACGCCAGGGTGGTCGGTATCGCGCTTCGCGCCGAGAAGAAGGTGGTCGACAAGATCACCAAGGGCGCCCGCATGCACCCTTAGTTCCGGAGAGCTGGAACTAAGCCTACCGGCTGCAGTTGTTGTGCCAGCCGGCTTTGGCGTGGTGGCAGCCGACAATTGGCTTGCCGGCAAGCGGCATTTCCCGCAAAGGTGGGCTCCAGCCCAGCTTCCCATCCGGCCTGCAAGTGAGTGCTCCCCAAAGACATCCAGAAAGCGCAACGCCCCCGGTGGCGATTCTCTGCATGCTTTCCACCTACATCTTCTTCACCTTCCTCGACACCAGCAGCAAATATCTCGTCCTGGCCGGCGTATCCGTACTGATCGTCGCCTGGGTGCGATTTGCCGTGCATGTGGTGCTGGTCGGCACGCTTTTGCGCGGCTGGCGGCAACCGGTGCGGTTTCGCCCGGTCAACCTGCCGGCCCATGTTCTGCGTGGTCTGTTCCTGTTCGGATCGACCATGTTCAACATCCTGGCGCTACGCTCCCTGCAACTGGCCGAAACCACCTCGATCTATTTCTTCGGGCCGATGGTGATCACCGCACTTGCCGGCCCGCTGCTTGGCGAATGGGCCGGCTGGCGGCGCTGGCTGGCGATCCTGGCCGCCTTCGCCGGGGTTCTGATCATCACCCGGCCAGGCGTCGGCGTTTTCGGCATCGGGCATCTCTTCGCGCTCGGTTCAATGCTGTCGAACTGCTTCTACGTCATCATGACGCGCCGCATGTCGGCGAGCGAGACGTCGGAAAGCCTGATCCTGTTCTCGGCACTGGCGCCGGCGGTGCTGCTTTTGCCCCTGCTGCCGTTTTCGTTTTCCCTGCCGCATGATGGCTGGCACTGGTTCGTCCTGCTCATGCTGGGCGTGTTCGGCGGCGTCGGCCACTGGCTGCTGGTCCAGGCCTACCGGCTTGCGACGACCACCGCATTGGCGCCCTATCCCTATTCGCAGATGGTGTGGATGATCATTTCCGGCTGGATCGTCTTCAAGCAGTTTCCCGACCGTTGGACATTGGTCGGCGCCGCCATCATCGTCGCCAGCGGCCTCTACATCGTTCATCGCGAGCATCGGCTTCGGCTGCAGAGCCGCGCGGCCTCCGATGTCGAAGCGGAGGCGTTGGCAAAAAAACTTTGATTTACTGCCGATCGATGGCATAACGCCGCCTTTAAACTGTTTAATGCATGTCGCCCAAAAGTGGGAACCAGTTTCGGGACAACGACGTGCATAAGGACTGAAGCCGGTCGGGGAGCACAGGTCGCTGGCACAGAAAATCAAGCTTTCGACGATCGCGGATGCGCTCGGCGTCTCCACGGCCACGGTGTCACTGGCGCTGCGCGACAGCCCGCTGGTCGCCGGCACCACCCGCGACCGCATCAAGGAACATGCCCGCGCCATCGGCTATATCTACAACCGACGCGCCGCCAGCCTGCGCACCTCGCGTTCGGGCATTGTCGGGGTCGTCGTCCACGACATCATGAACCCGTTCTTCGCCGAGATCCTGCGCTCGATCGAAAGCGAGCTCGACCGCAGCCGCCAGACCTTCATCCTGTCCAACCATTATGACCAGCTCGAGAAGCAGCGCACCTTCATCGATACGTTGCTGCAGCTCGGTGCCGACGGCGTCATCATGTCGCCGGCCATCGGCACGCCGGCTTCCGACATCCTGATGGCCGAGGAGAACGGCCTGCCGGCGGTGCTGATCGCACGCACGGTCGAGGGCGCCGACGTGCCGGTCTTTCGCGGCGACGATGCCTATGGCACCGGGCTCGCCACCAACCATCTGATCTCGCTCGGCCACAAGCGCATCGCCATGATCGGCGGCACCGACCAGACCTCGACCGGCCGCGATCGCTACCAGGGCTATATCAACGCCATGGAGGCGGCTGGGCTGGAGGTCAGGCCGTCCTGGCGCATCGCCGGCCCGCGCACCAAGCAGGCCGGCTTCGAGGCCGCCGGGCAGTTCCTGGCGCTGAAGGACAAGCCGACGGCCGCCTGTTGCTGGAACGACCTTGTCGCCATCGGCCTGATGAACGGCATCGCGCGTGCCGGCCTGGTGCCGGGCGTCGACATCTCGGTCACCGGCTATGACGATCTCGAAGAGGCGGCAATTGCGACGCCTGCGCTGACCACCGTCTGGAACGGCCAGCGCGAGGTTGGACGCCGCGCCGCCAGCGCGCTGCTGGACAAGTTGAACGGGCAGACGGTGCGGCCGTCGCAGGAACTGATCAAGCCGGAACTGCATGTGCGCCAGTCGACCGGCAAGCCGGTGGAGCGTGCATGACCAAGGCCGAGCAATTGCAGACCGTCGCCATTCTGGTGCCGGGCGATTTCAACGATCATGCAATCAAGCGCATCGACAGCACCTTCAAGCGAGTCAAGATCGAACGAGCCGATCCGGCGCTGGTCACCGACGAGATGCGCAGCAACGTGCGTGGCATTGCCTCGTTCGCCGGCATCAATGCGGCGATGATGGATGCATTGCCCAATCTCGAACTCATCGCCTCCTTCGGCGTCGGCTATGATTCGGTTGATGTCGGCCATGCGGCCGCCAAAAACATCATGGTCACCAACACGCCCGACGTGTTGACCGAAGAGGTTGCCGACACCACCATCGGGCTGCTGATCAACACCATCCGCGACCTGCCGCGCGCCGAGACCTGGCTGCGTGACGGCAGCTGGCTGCGCAAGGGCAACTATCCGCTGAGCCGGCTGACCTTGCGTGGCCGCAAGGTCGGTATTTTCGGCATGGGCCGCATCGGCCAAGCGGTTGCCCGGCGGCTGGAAGCTTTTGGCCTGTCGGTCGCCTATCACAATCGGCGCCGGGTCGAAGGCTTGAGCTACCAGTACCACCCGACATTGAAGGGCCTCGCCGAAGCGGTCGACACGCTGATTTCGGTGGCGCCCGGCGGCGCCTCGACGGAGAAGGCGGTCAATGCCGAAATCCTGTCGGCGCTCGGCGCCAACGGCGTCTTCGTCAACATCGGCCGCGGCAGCACGGTCGACGAGACAGCGCTGGCGGCAGCGCTCGCCAATGGCACCATCGCCGCCGCAGGGCTCGATGTCTTTGCCGACGAGCCGAACGTGCCCAAGGCGCTGCTCCACGCACCGAACACCTCGCTGTTGCCGCATGTCGGCTCGGCCTCGGACCATACACGGCGCGCAATGGCGGATCTTTGCGTCGACAATCTGGTCTCCTGGTTCACCGAACGGCGGCCGCTGACGCCGGTGCCGGAGACTGTGAATGTGAAGGCCAAAGCTATTCCAGGAAAAGCGTGAAGCGCCTTTCCGTCCGGACAGGCGGCAGGTTGCCACACTTATTAACGTCCGCTTAACCATCTGAAATCATTCTTCATCCTGTCCGTGTTCGAGGATGAAGAATGATAAAAACGCTTTCCCTCGTGACAGCTGCCGCCGCGCTGTTTGGGAGCTTTCATCTGCTTCACGACGGCGGCGGTGAAAGTGCCGCCGATGCGGTCGCACCATCCAACAGCTACAGGCTGGTGGCCAATGGCGACCAAGGCAACTGCGCGGTCACGCGCGGTGCGTCGGTTTCGGATGACCTGTCGCTGTTGACGATGGGGCCGAACTGCCGCCGGCTCTTGCCCGGTATCGAGCGGGCAAAGTTCTGGCGCCAGGAACAGGACGGCACGGTCGCCTTCAGCGCCAATGGCGTCGATCCGATCGTCACCTTCGCGGTTGCTACAAATCCTATGCGCCGGCCGCACCATTGCTGTCGCTGGCGGCGACAGGTGATTTTAGGGACTGATTATTCCGCGGCGGCGCGCGCACCAGCTTTCGCCACGGCGTGCAGTCGCACGGCATCGCCGAAGGCACGGAAAATCTTGACCGAGTTGCTGTCCGAGTTGACCCAATATTCCGGATGCCATTGCACGCCGACGGCGAAGGCGCGGGAGTCGCGCACTGAAACCGCCTCAACCGTGCCGTCGCCGGCGACCGCCTCGATCTGCAGTTTCGGGCCTAACCGGTCGATCGCCTGACGGTGCAACGAATTGACCTTGATGTCGCCGGCACCGAACACGCCAGCCAGGCAGCTGCCCGGCTTGATCGAAATGGTCTGGTGGATGGCGAAGCGCTCATCCTGATTGTCGCTCACCGGCGCGCGGTGGTCGAACGAACCCTCGCGCTCCTGGATCTCGGTGCCCAGCGTGCCACCGAGCGCCACGTTCATCTCCTGGATACCGCGGCAGATGGCAAGCAGCGGTACGCCGCGCTCTATCGCCCTGCGAATCAGCGGCAGCGTGGTGGCGTCGCGCGCCGTGTCGTAGGGGCCATTGGCCTCACTGGCGTCGCCGCCATAGAGCGAGGGGTGCACATTGGATTTCGACCCGGTGACCATGACCCCGTCGACCGACGACAGAAGTTCGTCGAAGTCGAGCCTGTCGCCGAACGATGGCACCAGCACCGGAAACACGCCGGCACCGGCAATCGCCGCCTCCAGATATTGCCGCGGGGCGGCATGCCAGGTGTAGTTGTCGAACTGACGTACGTCGGTCGATATGGCGACGAGCGGCTGATGCATTTTGGCTCTGTTTTCCATCTGCAAAGGGTGTCCTGCTTCCAAAATAGGCGATCCGCCGCCATTTTTCCATGACAAGTTTCACGTGTCGCATGGGCCACGAAACAGCCTGTTAGACTATAGTTGCAAGGCGGCTGGGCTTCGCCGTCAAATCGGGCCGCCGCGCTGGACTCGACCTCTTGCCTGTGTATTGTTTCGCGCCAACCGGCACGGAAGCGAGGATTTTCCGAACGTCGGTCTATTGGTCCAAAAGGGAGGAACTTCATGGATCGTCGTTCATTCATTCGCAAGGCTGGTGTTACCGGCGTCGGTGCTGCAGCGGCGGCGGCCACTCTGGCAGCGCCGGCAATAGCCCAGTCCAATCCCAAGGTGACGTGGCGGCTGGCGTCGTCCTTCCCGAAGTCGCTCGACACCATCTATGGCGGCGCCGAGGTGTTCTCCAAAATGCTGTCGGAAGCCACCGATGGCAACTTCCAGGTCCAGGTCTTTGCCGCCGGCGAGCTCGTTCCAGGCCTGCAGGCCGCCGACGCCACCACGGCCGGCACGGTCGAGGCCTGCCACACGGTGGCATATTATTACTGGGGCAAGGACCCGACATGGGCGCTCGGTGCGGCGGTTCCCTTTTCGCTCAACGCGCGCGGCATGAACGCCTGGCACTACCATGGCGGCGGCATTGACCTGTTCAACGAGTTTCTCGCCACGCAGGGCCTTTTCGGCCTGCCGGGCGGCAACACCGGCGTGCAGATGGGTGGCTGGTTCCGCAAGGAGATCAACACGGTTGCCGACCTGTCCGGCCTCAAGATGCGCATCGGCGGCTTTGCCGGCAAGGTGGTGCAGAAGCTCGGCGTCGTGCCGCAGCAGATCGCCGGCGGCGACATCTATCCGGCGCTGGAAAAAGGCACCATCGACGCCGCCGAATGGGTCGGCCCGTATGACGACGAGAAGCTCGGCTTCTACAAGGTCGCGCCCTACTACTACTATCCCGGTTGGTGGGAAGGCGGTCCGACCGTCCACCTGATGTTCAACAAGGCGAAATACGACGAGCTTTCGCCGGCTTACAAGTCACTGCTGCGCACCGCCGCCCAGGCTGCCGATGCCAACATGCTGCAGAAGTACGATTATCTGAACCCGGCAGCGGTGAAGCGGCTGGTGGCCGGTGGTGCGAAGCTGCGCCCATTCAGCCAGGACATCATGGCCGCCTGCTTCGAAAAGGCCAACGAGGTCTATGCCGAAATGGAAGCCTCCAACGCGCCGTTCAAGAAGATCTGGGAATCGATCAAGGGCTTTCGCAAGGAGCACTATCTCTGGGCGCAGGTGGCCGAATACAATTACGACACCTTCATGATGGTCCAGCAGCGCAACGGCAAGCTGTAGGCCCTGCAAACGACTCCAGTGCATTCATTCAAGGACCCCGGGCCCGTTCGCCCGGGGTCTTTCTTTCAGGCTGGCGAGGAACTCACCTCGATCAGTATTCCGCCTGGCGCAAGGCAGTAGAAGGTGGTCGAATTGACGCCGCCTCGCGTCAGCTCCTGGACTTCGCCAGGCGCGAGGCCCGCATCGGCAAGCTCGGCCTGCTTTGCGTGCACGATGTCCGGTTTGCCGACGAAGAAGCCGACGTGAAAACCATCGGGATAGCTGGCTGCCCGTCCCTTGCCTGGTGTCATCAGGTTGAGGGAAAAACCGTCGGTGCCGCGTAGAACCGCGAAGGCATCCTTGCCGCGCATGGCGACAAGCTCGAAGCCGAAATGGCTGGTGAAGAAGCCGGCAAGAGCCGCGACTTCGGTGGCAATGAGATTGGCATGGTTCAGTTTCATGGTCCTTTGTCCTGTCGTTGATTCAAGCGCGGACAGGCGTGGCTGCAGACGTGAACCGGCGGGCCGTGGCATCAGGAAATCCGGACATGACCCAACCGGCTCGCGGGCTTTGGCCTCGCTTGCCGGCCGTGGGTTCTCCCGCAAATCATGCGGTGAACAGGCCTCCGTTCAACAACGGAAGAGACCGGACTACCGAACCGGTCTGTTTGCCGTCTACAGCGTTGATTTTGCGTTATTATCGCTTCGATAGCTTGTCGCCTTCCCAATGTGTTTCCCAAGGAAAATGCAACCGAAGGAGACTGGATTATGCACCGCTTTTCTAACCAGCCTGAAAGCCTATTTGTTGGAGCAATCGCGTCCGTTCCGGCCATCGCTTCGGCGGCTTCGGCATCGCCCGTCCTGCCGCGTGAATTGCCGGTCCAGCGGGTAAACCGCCTCGCTCGGGAACTTGCCTATGCAATGGACGACTGGATGGCCGACATCAGCCACCCTGACGATCCCCGTGCCTTGTGGAAGGCGCATGTCTGGCCGGCCTCAACTGGCCTCGGCATCTGCTTTGAAAACCACGATAGGGGCTTGTCATGAACGCCCACACGCCCATTCTGAAGCCCCTTGGAATGCCGAAGGGCATGGACCCGCGCGAATGGCGCCAGTCGGTAGAGAAACGGCTGAATGACCTCCTAGACCGCGCCATGTCCCTGATCACAGCGCTCGACCTGATGGAGGTAGATTGCGATCTGGAAGACGGCGCCGACGAAGAGCCGTCGCTAGGCTGCCTTGATGATCTGGAGCAGGATACCTGTGACGACGAAGACGGCGGGGATGCCGAGCCTTGCCCGGATATCTATGGCGAGCGCATCATGTGGCCCGACGATCTGGAATCTCAGGAAACACTGGTGGAGAGCGGGATATGATGACGCCGCTCAATCCCAAGTATCCCGGCTCGGAAGCGGTCGACGAGGTCGATCATGCCATGGACCTAATTCGCGTGGCGCGCCTCGCTATCTGCGCACACCAGTCCGAGCCATCGAATGCTTCGAACGAGGACATGGATGCCATCAGTTATGTCCTGATCTATGCGATGGACATCCTCAAGCCAKTGCGGGAACAACTCAACCGTGGCGTGGCCGAGGAAACGAAGTCCGTCCACACGGCCGGCCGAGCCTAATCATTCCGCACACGAAACGATCGAGCCCGCTGCCTCACGGTGGCGGGCTTTTCATTTTGCCCAGCCGCCGAGAAACCGCGGCCAGCGAGAACAAATTCCCACCCAAACCCATCGCATATTCGGCAGCTAAGTCATTGAAACCCTACGTGTATAACTTTCGTTAAAAGTAATTTGACATCATTAGCGAACTAGATTCTCATTCTTGCTCGGGGTGGGGGCTCGCAGAATGACAATTTGCGTGGGAGTACAGGTCAACGAATGCTTGGTGTTTGCTGCCGACAGCGCGGTAACTTTGCACTACGGCACTGACCCATCCGGCAGAGAGATCATCAACGTGCTACCGCACGGACATAAGGTTTTTAACCTCCATCGAGAGCTGCCAGTTTGTGCCATGTTTTGTGGCTTAGGCAATATCGGGGCTGCGTCGATGTCGAGCTTAGCTAAGGACTTTAGGATAGCGCTTATGCGCGATGATCCTTACAAGCTCAATCCTGAAAAATACTCGATCGAAGAAGTCGCCATCAAGGCACGAAAGTTTCTTTTCGAAGAACGCTATCAGACTCTTGTCGACAAACCGAGTTCGGACTTTTCGTTCTATCTTGGGGGATATTCGTCCGGGGCTGAAACGCCAGAACGTTGGCTGATGAAGATTGACGGCACTACGCATGACTGCGCAGCGCCGGTCATGATAGGAGACGAAGCAGGCGTTTGTTGGGGAGGTCAGCCTGAGGCAATTTACCGCCTGTTGATGGGCGTCAGCATGCAGCATAGAGCAGTCCTCGCTGCCGCCGGCCTCGACGCGGCTCAAGTTGACGCGGCTTCGACCGCCCTATTGAACCAGATGCAGGTTCCGTTCGTTCATGCTGCAATGCCGGTACAGGACGCCATCGATCTGGCGGACTTTCTGGTGGAGACAACCAAACGCTTCGTCCGCTTCCTGCCTGGCGCCGATACGGTTGGCGGCGAGACTGACATCGCGGTCATTACCAAGCACGAAGGATTCAAATGGGTCCGACGTAAGCATTTTTTCGCATCGCACCTTAACCCCTCGGAGGTTTCCTATGGCTCAAGATACCCGGTCGAAGGTGGAAAACCAGGGCACGCAGCCCCAAGAGACCCGCTCACCACAGTATGAATATCAGAAGGACGATGCCCGTACGTTCAACGTGCAATTTTCCAACTTTGCGAACGGCGAGAAGACTGGCGAACATAAAACCGGCGGCCATCCGGCGGTGGAGTGCAGCTTGAAGGTCTATTGATAGGTTTCGCCTTTTTGCGGTCCCGGACCTTCGACCTTAAAGTGTAAGCGGCATGATTACGCTCTACATCGCCGCCATAGCGGCCACCATGCTCGCTGGCGCTGTCTGGCGCTACCGGCAGCGCGACATGATCGGGATGGCTGCTTGCCTCCTGATGGCCGGCATGGGCGGCTACTTGCTGTTGCGCTAGCGCCTCTTCACCTTCGGCGTGATCTCCTCAATCCGTACCTTGTCGCCGATCTCCTTCGCCATGGCCAAGGCCTTGTCTTTGTCCTTGGTGGTCAGCACGGTGCGCCAGTGCGGCTTCTCAAAGACGCTCACGACGTAGGTTGTCCCAAGCTTATCAGGCATCGCTAAAATGTAGCTCTGCCTGCCGGCGGCGTCTATATGCATGGAGCCGTGACCTGGGCCGAGCCGGTCGATATTTCAGCTTCTCGACCTGGCCGGCTACCTTGCCACGAAGAGATTGCTCGCAATGCATTTATGGACCGGGCAATAATCTGTGTCGGTCGTCGGCACGCCTGCGCCAGTAGCCACCTCGCCAGGACCGCATTGCTTCTGCCCGCTGACATAGAGGTCGTAGCGCGTCAGGCTGAGGTTGAATATGGAGCGGTAGCGAATGACGGTGGTGCCGTCC